>JBCBTD010000204.1:0-501 GCA_039818825.1 Pseudomonadota bacterium | reverse complement strand
GTCGGATTGCCTTGAACGCCGGGGCGGCCATCGGTCTCGATCAGCACCGCTTCGTTGCAATAGGCCGATATGCCGAGCATCCGGCGCAGATCGGGTTCGTTCTCGGCGTCTTCGGAGCTGCCATCGGCGCGCAGAAAGGCCCCGCGAGGATCGAACCCCTCGCCGGTCACCTGCCATTCCTTGCCGCCTGCCCAAAGCCGCATGACCTGCATTTGGTTCTGGGTCAGGGTGCCGGTCTTGTCCGAGCAGATGACCGAGGTCGTGCCGAGCGTTTCGACGGAGGCGAGCTTGCGGACCAGAGCGTTTTCGCGCGCCATCGCCTGGCTGCCGAGCGTGAGCACGATGGTCACGACCGTCGGCAGACCCTCGGGGATCGCCGCCACGGACAGCGAGATTGCCGTGTTCAGCATCTCGATCCCCGCCATTCCGTTGCGCAGCCCGATCCCGATTACGACTGCGACAACCGCGAGCGCGGCCCCCATCAGGACCTTTGAGAGGCTT
>JBCBTD010000203.1:0-503 GCA_039818825.1 Pseudomonadota bacterium | reverse complement strand
GTTTCGACAATCTCGCCCTTGTCCATGAACACCATCCGGTCCGCGACGCGTTTGGCAAACCCCATCTCGTGGGTGACGACGATCATGGTCATCCCGCTGTCCGCGAGTTCCGCCATCACGTCGAGCACCTCGGCGATCATCTCGGGATCGAGCGCGCTCGTCGGTTCGTCGAACAGCATGATCCGGGGCTCCATGCAAAGCGCACGGGCAATCGCGACGCGTTGCTGCTGGCCGCCGGAAAGCTGGCCTGGACGTTTCTCGGCCTGTTCGGGAATGCGCACACGTTCGAGATACTCCATCGCCTTGGTTTCGGCGGCGGCCTGATCCAGCCCGCGCACCCGCATCGGACCAAGCGTCAGATTGCGCAGCACGGTCAGGTGCGGGAACAGGTTGAACTGCTGGAAGACGAAGCCGATGCCGCTGCGCAGTACGTTGACGTCCACGCCCGGCGCATGCACCTCGTGTCCGTTCACAACGATGCGGCCTTTCTGAATGGCTTCGAG
>JBCBTD010000202.1:0-505 GCA_039818825.1 Pseudomonadota bacterium | reverse complement strand
GGCTTCCCCCAACCCGCCCCCGGGCGGGTCGCTTGAGCGAGGCCTTTGTGGTAGCCCTTGGGGCCAGCCGCCGGCCCACGCGGCCCGCTTGGGGACACCGCCATGCCCGAGACCGCCAACCTGCGCATCGAGACCGACAGCATCGGCGAGATGCCGGTGCCGGCGGACCGTTATTGGGGTGCTCAGACCCAGCGCTCGCTGCAGAACTTCAAGATCGGCGGCGAGCGTCTGCCAGCGGGCCTGATCCGGGCACTCGGAATCCTCAAGCAGGCGGCCGCGCGCACGAACATGGGGCTCGGCGTGCTCGACGAGGGCAAGGGCAAGGCAATCGTCGAGGCGGCCGGCGAGGGTCAGGTCGGGGTAGAGATCGGCGACGGCGACGCCCACGCCGGCGTTGGCCGCGACGGTACGAAACTCGGCGGCGAGCAGGTCGGGCCGACGATCGAGAAGAGAAGCCGGGATCCCGGTCGGCGGCGGTGGGGCGGAGGGCACATCGTCGAGCGCG
>JBCBTD010000201.1:0-505 GCA_039818825.1 Pseudomonadota bacterium | reverse complement strand
AAGCAGCGGTGACGCTGGCTTGCTCGGCACCGTCGCGCAGCAGTCCGGCATCGGCGCGAGTACCGAGGGCGAGGCCCAGGCTGTCGAGCAGGATGGACTTGCCAGCGCCGGTCTCACCGGTCAGCACCGTCAGGCCTGGCTCTAGGGTCAGATTGAGGCGTGTGATCAGAACGACATCGCGGATCGAAAGTGCGACCAGCATGGCGCGGCGGTTACAGCATCCAGTCGAGCCAGCCGCCGTCCTCGTCCGTTGGGTTGGCGTACTCGAAGCGCTCGCCGGTCAAGAGAGCATAGCTGTCGGCGTACCAGTCGCTGCCCGGGAAGTTGTAGCCCAGCACGGCGGCGGTCGACTGGGCTTCGCTGTAGACGCCCAGTGCGAGATAGCACTCGACCAGACGATGCAGCGCTTCCGGCGTGTGCGTGGTGGTGTCAAACTCCTGCACGACCCGTTGGAAACGGTTGATCGCCGCCAGGTACTCGCCCTGTCCCTGATAGTAGCGGGCGA
>JBCBTD010000200.1:0-506 GCA_039818825.1 Pseudomonadota bacterium | reverse complement strand
AAACGACCAGCGCCGCGACGGCCAGCAGCGCCGCCGCGCCAACGGGTCGCGCTGAAACCCGCCGCGTCATCGCCCCGCGTCCCGCATCGCGCGGCGCCGGCCCCGGATCCCACCTTCCGCGAATCCTGGTCGAAGTTCTGCGAGGGCGAGCACGCCCTTCGCCGGCTCGCTATCGTCGGCCTCGGCACCCTGGCCTTCGGCATGGCCGACGTCTTGCTCGAGCCCTATGGCGGCCAGGTCCTGGATTGGAGCGTCTCGGCCACGACCAAGCTGACCGCCTTGCTGGCGCTCGGCGGACTCATGGGCTTTGCCTACGCCTCCTATGCGCTCCGCCCGGGCAGCGATCCCTACCGCCTGGCCCGAAGCGGCGCACTGATCGGCCTGCCGGCCTTCGGATTGGTCATCGCGGCCGCACCGCTGGGCCTGGATGGCGCCTTCCTGATCGGCAATTTCCTGATCGGTTTCGGTGCGGCAATCTTCGGACACGCGACCCTGACGGCCACGAT
>JBCBTD010000199.1:0-509 GCA_039818825.1 Pseudomonadota bacterium | reverse complement strand
CATGCTCAAGAGCAGTCGCGCCTGTCCGGCATCCTCGAGAGCGGCGTGCTGCGCGTCGGCACCACCGGTGACTTCAATCCGATGAGCTTCCGCGATCCGACCAGCGGCGAGTACGCCGGCTACGACATCGACGCCGTCGAGAAGCTCGCGGCCGACATGGGTGTGGAGATCGAGTACGTGCCAACCGACTGGAAGACGCTGGTCACGGGCGTGGTTGCCGACAAATACGACATGACCACGAGCGCATCGCTCAGCATGGATCGCGCTGCCGTTGCCGGCTTCAGTGATCCTTACGTCGAATTCTCGACGGTGCCGATGACGCTCGCCAGCAACGCTGAGCAGTTCGCCAGCTGGGCGGATCTCGACCAGGAAGGTGTGACCATCGCCGTGACTCTCGGCACCGTGTTCGAGCAGCAGGCCCGGAGCTACTTCGAGACGGCTGAGATCAGGACCGTCGAGGCGCCGGCGCGCGAGTGGCAGGAGGTCATCTCGGGCCGGGCGACGGCCAG
>JBCBTD010000198.1:0-513 GCA_039818825.1 Pseudomonadota bacterium | reverse complement strand
CGCCGACCTCACGCATCGCATAGCCAAACACATCCATCAGGGCCACGCGGCCGCCTGAGGCAAGGCCATCGCGCCCTCGAAAGGCGTTCAACAGGAAGAACGAGAGGAGGCCGTGCCCGAACTCGGCTGTCTCCAGCGCTGGCTCGCCAGCTCCCGAGGCCGTGATCACGATCCGACCGCTACCGCGCGCGAGTGCTTCGACCGCAGTTCGGTCCTCAACCATCGACCGGGCAACTGAGGGTGCGAACGCTCTGGCGCCCCCAAAACCGCCTGAGAAACAGCAGTCGAGAACAACGAGTAGTTGCTCAGCTCGGATTCGATCGAGCAGCTCCGCGATCTCAACAAGCGAGATGCAGGACGAAGCCACGTCGTCGACGTCAACGTCGACCGGCACAAGTCGGTGGTCGTCGGTGCCATGACCCGAGAATGTGACGACCACGAGATCGTCTGGCGATGCCAACTGAAGGGCGTCGAGCTCTCGACGGATCCGCTGAGCAGTCGCGTCGGCGTCAA
>JBCBTD010000197.1:0-516 GCA_039818825.1 Pseudomonadota bacterium | reverse complement strand
CCGGTCGCTCTCGTAGGTTTCGCCGTTCCACTCGTAGCGGAACCGGCCGGTGGCGCGATAGCTGGTACCGTTGTCGCTGCTCTCGCTTCTCGACAGGCCGGCGGCGATGACGGTGGCATCGACGGCCGCCCAGCCGCGTGCCGTCACGGCCTCGTACAACTGCACCGAGACCAGGCCGCCCGCGATCAGACCGGCCAGCACGAATACGGACGCGAATGCGGTCAGGCAGCCGCCGCCGCCGGACGACGCCTTTGCCGTGCCGTTCAGTATTTCTTGCCCCATGCGGCTCATGGCACCCGAGTATCGGCGTTTGTCGAGCTTCGGTCGCGGACACGGTTCACGTTGAACTCACCGGGCGGGCGCCGGTCTGTTTAGCGCTGTGGCACACTTTGCCGCGCAGGCATGCCGCGTTCGCACCGGCGCTCACGACCAGCGACCGTGCGGGCTTTCCGACGAATCCGGTCGCCTGCGACCGGGCCCACAACTGCAAGGAGATGTCGATCGATGCGCTTCACA
>JBCBTD010000196.1:0-516 GCA_039818825.1 Pseudomonadota bacterium | reverse complement strand
CAATCCGGGCCTCTTCGACCAGCGCACGCCGAACGCCTCGACTGAGTATCTACGCTCCACGCTCTATACCGAAGACGTCTACGCCGAGGATCTGTTGGCCGCATTCGCCGCGCAGCTCTTCTCCCACAATTCCTGGATCGCGATCTTCGCCTTCGCGCTCGGCTTCGCCTTCGGCGCGCCGACCGCCCTGCTCTTGATCTATAACGGCGTCACGATCGGCGCGTTCTATGCGCTGTTTTGGGAGCGCGGCCTCGGCTTCGAGGTGACCGGCTGGCTGATGATCCACGGCGTGACGGAGCTGTTCGCGATCGTCCTCGCCGGGGCGGCGGGGTTCATGATCGGCGGCGCGATCGCATTTCCCGGGCGCAAGACGCGGCTGAACTCAGCGCGCGACACGGGCGAGCGCGCCGCCTCGGTCGCCGGCGGGTGCATCGTCATGCTGTTTCTCGCGGCGCTGCTGGAGGGCTTCGGCCGCCAGCTGATCAATGAGGACTGGGTCCGCTATACGATCGCTGG
>JBCBTD010000195.1:0-518 GCA_039818825.1 Pseudomonadota bacterium | reverse complement strand
GAGAACCGCGACAGCGCCCAGCCATAGAGCATGTGGTCCAGCAGCTCCTGCACGCCCGAGGGCGCGAGGATCGGCAGCATGGCGTCCATCATCGCCATGTCGGACTGATGGCAGGTCGTCGAGCTCTCGCAGGTGTGGTCGTCGCCCATCGCAGCGAGCACGCCGCCATAGCGCGAGGACCCGGCGAAATTCGCATGCCGGAAGACGTCGCCCGTGCGGTCGACGCCCGGGCCCTTGCCGTACCAGAGGCCGAAGACGCCCTGCTTGGTCGCCCCCTCCATCAGGTGCGCCTGCTGGCTACCCCAGACCGCGGTCGCGGCGAGGTCTTCGTTCAGGCCGGGCTCGAAGCGGATCTCGTGCGACTCGAGGAAACCCTTCGCCTGCCACAGATTCATGTCGAAGATGCCGAGCGGCGATCCGCGATAGCCCGAGATGAAGCCCGCCGTTTCGAGCCCGGCGGCGAGATCGCGCTCGCGCTGCATCAGCGGAATGCGCACGAGGGCCTGATTGCCGGTCAG
>JBCBTD010000194.1:0-519 GCA_039818825.1 Pseudomonadota bacterium | reverse complement strand
CACGCAGTCCCCGCCATAGCCGCGGTCCTCCCAGGCGTAGGCCATTTCGTCTTCTTGGTTGCTGCTGTGCGCGCGCAGGAACAATCGGCCATAGCCGTCGAGGCGGAGGTTCGCCTTTGCGCCGTCGATCTGCATCTCTCCCATGGTCAGCCGACGGTTCTCTGCGGCGTGATCGGCCAGGCGGTTGCCGTCGAAGAGCGCGCGGCTGCCGGAGGCGAAGCGGAGAATGACGAGTCCGGCATCTTCGCCGGCGATGGCCGGGTTCAGCCGCCGCAGATCGGCGAAGACCGCCTCGACTTCGCCCAGCAGAAAACGAAAGACGTCGAAGAGATGGACCGCTGTCTCGTGCAGCAGAAAGCGCTCCATCTCTTGGAAGTAGGGCTGGCGGTCGAGATAGGCGCGCGGCCCTTGCCCGTCCCCGGGGCGCAGGCGGAAGGCAAGCTCGTAGACCTGGCCCAGCGCGCCGGCATCGATCTGCTTGCGGCATTCACGGAACCAGGGCTGAAAGCGAAAGTTCTC
>JBCBTD010000193.1:0-519 GCA_039818825.1 Pseudomonadota bacterium | reverse complement strand
GCCTTTTGCATTTGCCATTGTCGTCTCTCCGGTTGTCTCTAGAGCGCCTCGGCGCCTGAAATGATTTCGATCAGCTCGCTCGTGATCACGGCCTGACGCGAGCGGTTGAACTGGATGGTCAGCTTGTCGATCATCTCGCCCGCGTTGCGCGTGGCGTTGTCCATGGCCGACATCCGCGCGCCTTGTTCGGATGCACCGTTTTCCAACAAGCCGCTGAAGATGGCCGTGGCCACACCACGCGGCAACAGCTCGCGCAGGATTGCATCCTCGTCGGGCTCGAAGTCGTAGAAAGTGCTGTCACCGTTCGCATCATCTTCGGTCTGCACATCCGCAGGGATCACCTGTTGCATCGTGGGGATCTGCGTGACGACGTTCTGGAACTTCGAGTAGAAGATCTTGGCGACGTCGAATTCACCCGCGTCGAACCGGTCCAGAATGTTTTGCGCGATGGCCTGCGCATCGGCGTATCCGACATTGCGAACGCCCGTCAGGTCCACGTGATCAATGAAGTGCTCGGAA
>JBCBTD010000192.1:0-519 GCA_039818825.1 Pseudomonadota bacterium | reverse complement strand
GTCGAAGACCGGGTCGGAGAGGTGGCCGCCGTCGATCAGGTCGTGGCAGGCGGTCTTGATGATCGCGGCCCGGGGGTCGAAGCTCTTGTAGACGCGGTGGCCGAAGCCCATCAGGCGGAAGTTGTTCGTCTTGTCCTTGGCCATCTGGACGTACTTGTCGACGTCGTGGCCGTCGTTGTGGATGCGGTCGAGCATGTCGACGCACTTCTCGTTCGCCCCGCCGTGCAGCGGCCCCGACAGGGCGGCGACGCCGGCCGAGATCGAGGCGAACAGGTTCGCGTCGCTCGAGCCGACCATCCGCACCGTGCTGGTGCTGCAGTTCTGCTCGTGGTCCGCGTGGACGATCAGCAGCAGGTTGAGCGCCCGGGCCGCGACCGGGTCGATCTCGTAGTCCTCGGCCGGCACGGAGAACATCATCCGCAGGAAGTTCTCGCAGTAGCCGAGCTTGTTGTCCGGGTACACGTACGGCTGGCCGATCGACTTCTTGTAGGCGTAGGCGGCGATCGTCGGCGCCTTGGC
>JBCBTD010000191.1:0-520 GCA_039818825.1 Pseudomonadota bacterium | reverse complement strand
CGCCGCCGCCGCCGCCTCCAACCTCGTCGCCTTCGCCGTCGACGGCGAGCTCAACAACTACTTCGTCCGCAGAAAGCTCCAACGCATGATCAAGGAACTCAAAAACCACTACATCGTCGTCGGCTTCGGCCGCATGGGCGTCGCCCTCTGCGAAGAACTCACCCAGCAAGACGACCCCTTCGTCCTCATCGAACGCGACCCCGCTCTCGCCGCCGAGGCCCAGGAACGCGGCTACCTCACCGTCGTCGGCGACGCCACCCACGAGGACATCCTCGAACAGGCCGGCATCCACCGCGCCGCCGGCCTCACCACCTGCCTCCCCAACGACCCCGCCAACGTCTTCGTCACCCTAACGGCCCGCGGCATGCGGCCCCCCACCCATTCCCCCACCTCTCATACCAATTCACCCGACACACCAGCCGCTGCTTCGAGCCCCGATCTCGAAATCGTCGCCCGCTCCGAGAACCCCACCACCGAGGCCAAGCTCCGCCGCGCCGGCGCCGACCGCGTCATCTGCCCC
>JBCBTD010000190.1:0-522 GCA_039818825.1 Pseudomonadota bacterium | reverse complement strand
GAGCTGGCGTCGCTCGACGGCACTAATGGCTTCCGCCTCGACGGCGTCGATGCCAACGACGGGAGTGGCGGGTCGGTCTCGGGCGCCGGCGATGTCAATGGCGACGGCATCGAAGATCTGATCATCGCTGCGAGAGGCGCCAGCCCGAACGGGCAGCTAGGTGCCGGCGCGAGCTACGTGGTGTTCGGGTCGTCGGACGGTTTCGGTGCGAGCCTGGCGCTGTCTGCGTTGGACGGCACCGACGGTTTCCGTCTCGACGGGATCGATCAGCGGGACTTCAGCGGCCGTTCGGTTTCGGGTGCGGGCGACGTCAATGGCGACGGTGTCGACGATCTCATCATCGGGGCATCAGGGGGCGACCCGAACGGGCAGGACGGTTCCGGCGAGAGCTACGTGGTGTTCGGGTCGTCGGATGGTTTCGGTCCGAGCCTGTCGCTGTCGGCGCTGGACGGCACGAACGGTTTCCGTCTCGACGGCGTCGATGCGGGTGACCAGAGCGGCTATTCGGTCTCGGGTGCCGGG
>JBCBTD010000189.1:0-523 GCA_039818825.1 Pseudomonadota bacterium | reverse complement strand
CGCCATAGGATTTGGCGCTCAGACCCTAGTCAAGGATGTGATCACCGGCGTGTTTTACCTGGTCGAAGATGCATTCCGAAAGGGCGAGTATATCGAGACGGGCGCCGGCAAGGGCGTGGTTGAGAAGATTTCACTTCGCTCGGTCCAACTGCGCCATCATCGGGGGCCAGTCTTTACTGTTCCTTTCGGCGAGATGGGGGTCATTCAAAATCACAGCCGTGACTGGGTGAAGATCAAGTTCATGTTGCGCATCCCCTTCGATTCCGACCTCAACCGCGTGCGTAAGGTGATCAAGGCGGTCGGACAGGAGCTGGCGGATGATCCGGAACTCGGCCCGCAATTTCTAGCCCCTGTAAAGTCGCAAGGCGTAACGCAGGTTGACGACAGTGGATTCGTCATCGGCGTTAAGTTCATGTGCAAGCCTGGTGACCAGTTTGTTATCCGGCGGGAGGCTTACTCCCGGATCAAACAGGCCTTTGCCGCAAATGGCATTGAATTCGCGACCAGACGGGTGATCGTCGAC
>JBCBTD010000188.1:0-528 GCA_039818825.1 Pseudomonadota bacterium | reverse complement strand
ATCACCCTGGCGTTCGGCGCAAAGAAGCCTTGCCATCTGCTCTACCCGGCGAGGGCGTATTGCGGCGATGTTCACTTGATGGACGTGCGCATCGCGGACGCTGCGATCCTCGCGCAGCAACCGCAAACGTTTGAGAACGGCCCGGCGCTTTGGGGTGGGATCTTCCCGCAAGCAAGATTTGATCAGCACAAGTATTCGCGCGGCGCCGTCGCAATCGTCGCTGGTCCGCCACTCGCCACTGGCGCGGCGAGATTGGCGGCGCGCGCGTCTCTAAGGGTCGGCGCCGGCGCCGTGACGCTCTTCGCCGAGCCGCGCGCCGCGGCCGAGTGCGCCGCGCATTCCACGTCGGTGATGGTGCGCGCCATCGAAGCGCCGAGCAGTTTCGCCGACGCGCTCGCCGGCGCCCGCTTGAAGTCAGTGGTCGTCGGACCAGGCGGCGGCGTCGGGGAATGGACGAAGTCGCAGGTGAGCGTCGTTGCGCAGAGCGCAGCGGCGGGCGTCTACGACGCGGACGCGCTGACGTCATTT
>JBCBTD010000187.1:0-528 GCA_039818825.1 Pseudomonadota bacterium | reverse complement strand
CGGCCACGGCGTCGACGAAGCGGCGGACGGCGACGAGGCCGAGTCCTTCATCGCGTCCTACGGCTACGACGTGCTGGTCCTCGACCGCATGCTGCCGGACGGCGACTCCCTCGAGCGGCTTACGGGCTGGCGCGCCGGCGGACTCACGGCGCCGGCGCTCTTCCTCACGGCGCGGGACCAGGTCAGTGATCGGGTGGCGGGCTTCGAGGCCGGCGCCGACGACTATCTGGTCAAGCCGTTCGCCATGGATGAGCTGGTGGCGCGCCTCTCGGCGCTCGGCCGGCGCGGCGCCTCGATGCGCCCGAGTCGGCTCGAGGTCGCGGACCTGGTGATCGACTTCAGCCGCCGCGAGGTGCGCCGCGGTGACGTTCTCTTGCCGTTGCGGCCGAAGGAATACGCCGTGCTCGAGCTCCTCGCGGGACAGGCCGGCCGGGTCGTTTCGCGGCGGCAGATCGTGGCGGGCTGCTGGGGTGAGGAGAAGTCGCCGTAATCTAATGTCGAAGCGCCGCCACCACGACCTCTTCGACA
>JBCBTD010000186.1:0-528 GCA_039818825.1 Pseudomonadota bacterium | reverse complement strand
GCACTGCGATTCGATCGATGCTCGAGCGTGAGGAGGGTCTGGAACTGGCCGAGGCCTCGGTCGGCGATCTGATCGTCGAGGGCGGCGCCGTACGCGGCGTTGTTACCGAGGACGGCAAACGCATCCAGGCCAGCACGGTCGTGCTGACGGTAGGGACCTTCCTGGGCGGCAAGATACTCTTCGGCAAGGAACAGAAGGCCGGCGGCCGCGTCGGCGATGCGCCGTCGAATCGCCTGGCCGAGCGCCTGCGCGAGCTGCCGTTCGCGGTGGCGCGCCTGAAGACCGGCACGCCGCCGCGGCTGGACGGTCGCACGCTCGATTATTCGAAGATGCAGGAGCAGCCCGGCGATATGCCCGCGCCCGTGTTCTCGTTCCTCGGCCGGCGCGACCAGCACCCCGAACAGGTGTCCTGCCACATCACGCGCACGACCGCGAAAACCCACGACCTGATCCGCGCCGCGCTCGCCGACTCGCCGATGTACTCGGGAGTGATCGAGGGCGTCGGGCCGCGCTACTGTCCGTCGATCG
>JBCBTD010000185.1:0-530 GCA_039818825.1 Pseudomonadota bacterium | reverse complement strand
GTCGCCGAGGAGGTTCACGGCGAAGACCAGGACGACGAGCGCGATGGCCGGGAAAAAGGTGATCCACCAGAGCCCCGAGAAGAGGAACTCGTTCCCCACCCGGATGAGCGTGCCGAGGGACGGCGTCGTCGGCGGGATCCCCTGCCCAAGGAAGGAGAGCGTCGCCTCGGTGATGATCGCGATCGCCAGATGGATCGTCGCGATGACCAGCACCGGCCCCATGGCGTTGGGCAGCACGTGACGCAGCATGATCCGGGCCGGGCTGACACCGATGACACGGGCGGCCTGCACGTACTCTTTTCGGCGCTCGACCAGGGTCGAGCCGCGCACCGTGCGCGCATACTGCACCCAGCCCGAGATGCCGATGGCGAAGACCAGAACGTAGAGGGCGACGTCGCCGTGCATGTCGCGCGGCAAGACTCCGCGGGCCACCCCGTCGATCAAGAGCGCGATCAGGATCGCCGGAAAGCTGAGCTGGACATCGGCGATGCGCATGATGAAGGCGTCGAGGGCGCCGCCGACGTAGCCGC
>JBCBTD010000184.1:0-530 GCA_039818825.1 Pseudomonadota bacterium | reverse complement strand
GCCGCCGCGCGGGCCGAGGTGCGGAGCCTCGAAGCGCAACGCGACGTGGCCGAGCGAAACCTGAAGCGGCGCGCGAAGCTCGTCGAGACGCGGGCCGTCAGCCGCGAGGAGTACGACGAGGCGTTGTTCGACTTCCGCGCCGGCGCGGCGCGGGTGAAATTTTCCGTGTCCGCAATGGTGACAAAAGCGCGGAGAAGGTCGACGTTTAGGTTTCGCAGCGGCAAGACGCGGCTTCCTTGTGTGGCGCGAGGCTAAGCCCGATCATTTACAAGGCCAATTCAAACGCAAGGCCTCATTTACATCACTGATGACGTGCAGCGAAAATATCTCTTAACGCTCTTTGCCTAGTTTCAATATGGCGGCGATTTCCAGCCTGTCCAGCGAAGGCGCCCTCATGGCGGACGACGATAATCAGGAGCCCGGCGACGCGCGTGCGCTGAGGCGCGCGGCGCGCCTGATGCTGTCAGGCGTTACGCACGAGCTGCGCACGCCGGTCAATGGAGTTCTCGGCATGGCCGAGCTTCTGGAAT
>JBCBTD010000183.1:0-531 GCA_039818825.1 Pseudomonadota bacterium | reverse complement strand
CGATTTCAGCAGGAAGGCGCCGAACAGGATGAACATCACCACGAAGGTCGACGAGATGCGGGCGATCGTGCCGAACATCCCGTCTTCGTTGTAGACGCTGCGCTGAAGCAAGAGTTCCAGGGTCAGACCCGGGAAGTGCATCGGTCCGTCGAGATAGCGCCCCCACCAGATCACATAGGTGAGGGCGACGAGAATGATGCCGGGAATGATCCAGCCGGTGGTCCGGCGGGTGAACTCGATGGCGAGCGCGATGACGGTCAGGCTGACCGTGTAGTCCAGCCAATTGTAGTCGAAGCCGCGGGCGGCGAGGTCGCGCACGCCGAGGAGGATATAGGCGACGCAGCCGGTCGCGGCCAAGCCGAGGGCGACGTCCACCGCCAGCACCAGCCGGTGCCTCGGCGAGCCGCCCGGCGTGCAAGAACGCCGCGTCCTGACCGATCCGCCGCGCTTGGCCGATATCGTGGGTCACCAGGACGATTCCGATGCCGCCCGCGCTGGCGTCGAGAATCTGCGCCTCGATGGCCTGGGTCG
>JBCBTD010000182.1:0-532 GCA_039818825.1 Pseudomonadota bacterium | reverse complement strand
CGCCACCGGCTCCCACTTCGACCTGCGCGACGAACAGTGGGCGGACCTTCGCGCCGCGCTCGCCGCGATCACGCAGGAGCGGGTGGAGCGCGGCGTCACCCCCACCGAGATGGGCTTCTTCATCACCGCGCTGAAGTCGCCGGTCTTCGATCGTCTGCGGGTGCGGCTGAAGGACGAGCCCTCGGTGCTCATCGAGCAGGTCTGGCTGATCACCCGGGTGATCGACGCCTTCGCGCTCTACACCAACGAGGTGTTTCAGGAGGCGAGCGATCTGGGCTATCTGGAAGCCGATCCCACGCTGGACACCGGCGGCATCGATGCCGGGCACAAGCTCGCACTGCTGGCCGCGATCGCCTTCGGCGCAAGGGTGGATTTCGACGCGGTACGGTTGGAAGGCATCGAGCGGATCACCATCGAAGACATCGACCGCGCTGCGGATATGGGATTTCGCATCAAGCTTCTCGGGGTCGCTAGGATGTCCGGGCGCGGGTTGGAGCAGCGGATGACCCCCTGTCTGGTGCCGGAGAACTCG
>JBCBTD010000181.1:0-533 GCA_039818825.1 Pseudomonadota bacterium | reverse complement strand
CCGAAGGTGTCGGTGTCCTTGTCGTTCCCGCGGTACATGCCGCCGGGGATGGTCGCCTTTGCGTAGTAGGGGTTGTCGCCGACCAGCTTGTCGATCGCCGGGCCCGTGACGGGCACGAGCGTCGCGTCTGTCGTGGTCGCCGCTTCCTGCAAGGAACCGTTCGGATGTCCGACGGTGAACACGATAGCGTCGACCTTGTTGTCGCCAAGCGCGGCCGCCTGTTCAGCGGACTTCAGCTCGGATGCCAGGGCGAAATCGGACGGTGTCCAGCCGAGGGCGTCGAGCACGACACCCATTGTCGCGCGCTGGCCCGAGCCGGGGTTGCCGATGTTGACCCGCTTGCCCTTGAGGTCCTGGAAGGACTTCACGCCCGAATCCGTGCGGGCAACGACGGTGAAAGGCTCGCCGTGAACCGAAAATACGGCCCGCAGGTCGCCGAACTTGCCCTTGTCCTTGAACTTCGAGGTGCCGTTGTAGGCATGATATTGCCAGTCCGACTGGGCGACGCCGAATTCCAGCTCGCCCGCGCGAAT
>JBCBTD010000180.1:0-534 GCA_039818825.1 Pseudomonadota bacterium | reverse complement strand
TTGCCATTCCCGGCGAGGACGAGGACGTGATCGTCCATTGCTCCACCCAGCATCCCACCGAGGCGCAGCACATGGTGGCCCATGTCCTTGGCGTGGCCTCCAATGCCGTGACCGTGAATGTGCGGCGCATGGGCGGCGGGTTCGGCGGCAAGGAAACGCAGATGAACCTCTTCTGCGCCGTCGCCGCCGTCGCCGCGAAGAAGCTGGGGCGGGCGGTGAAGCTCCGCCCTGACCGGGACGACGACATGATCGCCACCGGCAAGCGGCACGACTTTGTCATCGACTACGAGGTCGGCTTCGACGACGAAGGGCGGATCGAGGCGGTGAAGGGCGACTACATCGCTCGCTGCGGCTTCTCCGCCGACCTTTCCGGGCCGGTGACGGACCGGGCGCTGTTCCACGCGGACAACTGCTATCGCTATCCGGCGGTGCGGCTGAGATCGAAGCCCCTGCGCACCAACACCGTCTCGAACACCGCCTTTCGAGGGTTCGGCGGGCCGCAGGGGATGGTCGGGGCGGAGCGCATCGTCGAGG
>JBCBTD010000179.1:0-534 GCA_039818825.1 Pseudomonadota bacterium | reverse complement strand
TGTCACATCGCGGGTGCCGATGCGGATGCTGCCATCGGTCGTCTCTTCCAGCCCGGCGACCATCCGCAAGAGCGTCGACCTGCAGATCGAGCATGGCGAATTCTGCGTTTTCGTGGGCCCCTCGGGCTGCGGAAAGTCAACGCTTTTGCGGATGGTCGCCGGGCTGGAAGAGACGACCGATGGCAGCATCCGCATCGGCACCCGCGATGTGACAAGGGCGGACCCGGCCGAGCGGGGCGTGGCGATGGTGTTTCAGACCTATGCGCTCTACCCGCATATGACGGTGGAAGAAAACATGGGCTTCGGGCTCAAAATGAACGGCCACCCGAAAACCGAGATCCGGCAAAAGGTGGGCGAGGCCTCAAAGATCCTGAAGCTCGATGAGTACCTCAAGCGCAAACCCAAAGCGTTGTCGGGTGGCCAGCGGCAGCGGGTGGCGATCGGGCGGGCAATCGTTCGTGGGCCCGAGGTGTTTTTGTTCGACGAACCGCTGTCGAACCTCGACGCCGAACTGCGCGTCGAGATGCGGGTTGA
>JBCBTD010000178.1:0-537 GCA_039818825.1 Pseudomonadota bacterium | reverse complement strand
GAATGCGGGGCGGGGGCTGGCGCTGGTGACCGAGCTCGTGCACGAGATCGCGATGAAGAACCAGCCCAATGCCGTGGGCGCCATCGGGCATATCGACGTCTACCCGAACTCGCGCAACATCATCCCCGGCAAGGTCGTCTTCACCGTCGACATGCGCACGCATCTTCTGGACAAGCTCAACGCCATGGTGGCCGAGTTCATGGAGCGCGCGCCAAAGCTGTGCGACGAGATCGGCGTGAGCTTTGACTGCGAAATCGTGGGCCAGTTCGACCCGCCGGCCTTTGACGAAGGCTGCGTCGGTGCGATCCGTGCCGCGGCGGAGCGGTTGGGCTACAGTCACATGGATATCGTCTCGGGCGCCGGTCATGACGCCTGCTGGATCAATGACGTGGCGCCGACCGCGATGGTGATGTGCCCCTGCGTTGACGGCCTGAGCCACAACGAGGCGGAAGAGATCAGCCCCGAATGGGCGCGCGCGGGGACGGATGTGCTGTTTCACGCAGTGGTCGAGACGGCGGAGATCGTGGAGTGAGTCCC
>JBCBTD010000177.1:0-537 GCA_039818825.1 Pseudomonadota bacterium | reverse complement strand
AAGGCCCCGAGCGCCGGCGAGAGATTGAGCAGGAGCATCAGGCTCGCAATCCCCACCACGATCAGCAGGGCCAGCGCGGTGTACATCTCGCGCATGCGGCTGTGATGGATGAAGCTGAAGACCGGCCTCGTAAGATAGATGCCTGCAAGCACAATCCCTGCAACGGCAAGCAGCGTCAGCCCCGTGACACCCCAGGCAGGCAGGTTATCGATGAAATCGAAGGCGGCCAACGTGGCGCCGTGGTCCGCACCGTGGTGCGCGTCTCCATGGCCCGACGCGTCGTGATCCCCCGCCGCGATCATCGGCAGGGCGAGCAGCGGCAGCAGCGCCAGCATCGGGATGACGGCGATATCCTGTGTCAGCAGAACCGAAAAAGTGGACCGCCCGCCCTTTGTCTGCATCAGTCCCTTCTCGGAGAGCGTCTGAAGCACGATCGCTGTGGAGGAGAGCGAAAAGGCCATGCCGATAGCCAGCGCGACGGACCATTGCACCCCGAGCGCCATCGCGCCACTCATGATCACCAGCATCGTCAGCATG
>JBCBTD010000176.1:0-538 GCA_039818825.1 Pseudomonadota bacterium | reverse complement strand
CTCGCGGCGGAGGACGGCGACGCCTGCCCGCGCAGGAGCCGAAGAATGAGCTCTCTTCGTTCGGAGGACGAGACCTCGACCTCCGGAATGGTCGACTACGATCGCAATTCGATCATGCAACGCAGTCTGGTCGAGAGCCATGCGCAGCAGCTGCGTCGCGTGGTCGGCGAGATCGGCCCGCTCGACGGCGAGTTCAGGATCGTCGACTATGGCTGCGGACCGGGGCAGTCCGCCATCGAGGCCGTGCGACCCGCCATCGAAGCCTATCGGGCCGGATGCCCCCAAGGCCCCATCGCCGTCTGCCATGCCGACCAGCCGGGCAACGACTGGAACGCCCTCTTCGCGCTGGCCATGGGTCCCACGGGTTACCATGGCGAGGATCCGGCGATCAGAACCGAGGCCGCCGTCGGCTCCTTCTACGAGCGCATGGCGCCCGAGGACTCCGTCACCCTGGCCACGAGTTTCACGGCGGTCCATTGGCTGAGGCGCGCCCTGCACCGCCACACGCCCGGCGCGATCTGGTTCGCCGATCTCGACG
>JBCBTD010000175.1:0-539 GCA_039818825.1 Pseudomonadota bacterium | reverse complement strand
TCGGCTTTCTCTTTTACGCCATGCGCGCCCGAGCGCGCGAGCAGGGTCAGGCGTTCGCCCGGCGCAACAGCGAGGTCTCCGCCTCGCTTGCAACGTTGAACGAAGTCATGCCGGGCATCGTGAACTTCGGACTTGTGGTGGCCGGAGCGCAGATCTGCTTCCTCTATTTCGCCATGGGCGTGGGCGACCGCTTTTCGCTGATCGATCTTGGCGGCTTTCTCTTTCTACTCGCTTGCTATGGCGCCAGCGTCACGATGCAGGCCCGTTTGCGCAGGCCGAAGGCGTCGTAGCTCACCCCCTCCGGTGCCGCTCATCCGGGCGCCATGAGTCTCGACCTGCTGGTCGCGCTGGCGCCCTGCGTGGCGGGCTATGGCGAGATCGGATCGCGCCTCCAGGCCGCCGGCTGCGCGCGCCCCGACAACCGCTATGCCACGCTCGAGCACGAAGCGGGTGTAGGCGATGTTCGCCGGATCCTCCGGCGCCGAGGCCATGGCGGCCTCGTCGAGGCCCCACTCGCCACAGTAGGCCAGATGCAGCCG
>JBCBTD010000174.1:0-539 GCA_039818825.1 Pseudomonadota bacterium | reverse complement strand
CATTGGTCGGTGCCGTGCAGCCTCCCAAACAGAATAGGACCGGCAGCCAGAGAGCTGCCGGTCCGGTGTCGCGAGCCATTCAGGGGGAGAGAGGTCGGCCCGCGCGCGCCTCAGCGGGTCAGATCGAACGAATAGTCCGTCACGCCCGGCTCGATAGTCTCGTCGTCGAGCTTGTCGAAGATCATATCGAGCATCTTCACCAGTACCGTCAGCGTGCCTTGATAGAACATCGTCGGGAACCGATGGTGGTGATGGCGGTCGAAGATCGGGAAGGACAGGCGCAGCAGCGGGGTAGCGGTGTCGCGCTCAAGATACTTCCCGTAGGAGCTGCCGATCAGGATGTCGACGGGCTCGGTGTTCAGGAATGACCGCATGTGCCACAGATCCTTGCCGGCCCAGACCTGGCATTCCCTGCCAAAGGGCGAGCTGTCAAAGAGCTCCTGCATCTGCGCGGCCCAGGCTTTCGACCCGTTGGTGGCCAGGCAGTGGCGCAGCTCGCCACCGGTTTCCAGGATGAAGGCCGCGATGCCATCGCGGCC
>JBCBTD010000173.1:0-541 GCA_039818825.1 Pseudomonadota bacterium | reverse complement strand
GCCGCGACCGCGGGGGACGAGTCCGAGCTGCTGCCCTTCATCGAGGCGTTCTTCCGACTCCACATGGGCGTGCCCTACGTCCAGGGTCGGCTGACCTGGGGGCTCGACGACCCGGACCTGGCGACCACGCGGGGCTTCTGGGGTCTCACCGTCGGGATCGGCAGCGAGCGCGGTGTCTTCAACGCTGTCGACACGCTCTCGCTCAAGATCAAAGCAGGCGAAGTGCTTGGCCTGGTCGGCGAATCGGGCTGCGGCAAGAGCATCACCGCACTCTCGATCATGCGGCTGGTGCCGGATCCGCCCGGCCGCACGGTGGGTGGTCAGATCCGGATGGAAGGGCGCAATCTCCTCGATTTGGGCGAAGAGGAGATGCGCGATATTCGGGGCAACGAGATCTCGATGATCTTCCAGGAGCCGATGACCTCGCTCAATCCAGTTTACACCATCGGCGAGCAGATCGCCGAGGTGCTGCGCCGCCACAAAGGCCTCGGCGCCTCGGCCGCCTGGTCGCGCGCCATCGAGCTTTTGGACGCCGTGCGCA
>JBCBTD010000172.1:0-541 GCA_039818825.1 Pseudomonadota bacterium | reverse complement strand
CGCCTCGCCGATCTCCACTGTCTCGGCGCCGAGGGCCCCGCAGAGCCAGTCTCCCAAGCGGTCCAAGACCTCCGGGTCGCTCAGGGCCACGACCAGAAATCCCCGCCCTCGCCCATATAGAACCGGCTCAGCACCATCTTGTGCACTTCCGAGGCACCATCGACCAACTTTGCCTGGCGGGCATAGCGGTAGATCCACTCCAGCGGCGTGTCCTTGCTGTAGCCGCGCGCGCCGCAAAGCTGGATCGCGGTATCGACGGCCTGATGCAGGGTCTCGGAGACAGCGACCTTGGCCATCGATACCTCTTTGCGGGCGAAATCCCCCTGGTCGAGCTTCCAGGCGGCCTTCATCACCAGCAGACGGCCGATCTCGATCTGCATGGCAACGTCGCCGAGCATCCACTGCACGCCTTCACGGTCGCTGAGCGCCACTCCGAAGCTTTCGCGCTGGCGTACATAGTCGGCGGCGATCTCCATGGTGCGCTTGGCCAACCCGAGCCAGCGCATGCAGTGGGTCAGGCGCGCGGTGCCCAGCCGGATCT
>JBCBTD010000171.1:0-542 GCA_039818825.1 Pseudomonadota bacterium | reverse complement strand
TAGGCATAGTCGCCCTGCACCACGACCTGGCCGCCGCCGGGTATCTCCAGCCGGCCGAGGGGTCGGATGTTGCGGGAGAGCGTGAATTCAAGCTCACGTTTCATGCCGCGGCCTCCGCCCGGGTCTTGCGGCGCCAATCGAGGAAGGCGGGCAGGACCAGCGAGGCCAGAAGGCACAGCCAGAGGATATTCCCGAGCGTCGAGGAAAAGAGCGTCATGATATCTCCACCGGATTTTTGCAGAGCGCGCAGGAAGTAGGTTTCCAGGAGCGGGCCGAGGATCACGCCGATCAGGATGGCGGCGACGTGATAGCCCGTGCGCCGGGCCAGATAGCCCAGGATGCCGAAGGCGAGCGCCAGCTGCATGTCGAACATGTATTCGCGGGGCACGAACGCGCCCACGAGCGTGAAGGAGATGATGATCGGCGCCAAATAGATCGTCGGCACCGTCGTCACCCGGCACATGTAGCGGCTGAGCGGCAGGATCGTCAGGAACATCAGCAGGTAGGCCACCGCCATGGCCATGAACATGCCGTAGCCGACC
>JBCBTD010000170.1:0-547 GCA_039818825.1 Pseudomonadota bacterium | reverse complement strand
GACCGGCCAGATCACGTCCTGCCACAAGCGCCCGCCCTTTCGGCGGGCGTTTTTCTTTCGGCGGTTGGAGATCCCCTGAGGACGTTCAGGCCGCGGCGCTGCCGGACTGACGGGCGACGAAGTCCGCGATGATCCGGGCGATCTGCTCGGGCGCTTCCTCATGGGCGAGATGGCCAAGGCCGGGTAGCCGGATGACCGTGGCATCGGCAAGCCGTTCCGCGGCGCGGGTCGAGGTCTCCGGCGGCACCGCCTTGTCACTCTCGGCCGCGATCAGCAGGGTCGGAACGGTGATCCCCGGCAGGCTTGCCTGCAGCCCCTCTAGATCCCATTGCGCCATCATCGTCAGCGCCCCCTCGACATGTTCGGCATCGGAGATCGCCGCGCGGTAGAGCGCGATTCCGGTCTCGTCGAGCGTGCTGCCGGTGGACGTGATCAGACTGCGCACCGCCGCGGTGGTGCCCGCCGAGGCGGCGAACATCGATGGCACCATGGGGTTGAGCGCGAGCATCTTGGCCATCACCGGAAAGGCCCAGGCGGCGGGGCCGGG
>JBCBTD010000169.1:0-551 GCA_039818825.1 Pseudomonadota bacterium | reverse complement strand
TCACCACGCAGGGGTGATAGCCCTTGTCGATGCAAACCGTTGAGCCGTCGAGGATGTGATAAGCCTCGCCCACAGCATCGCCGTCGCGCTGCAGCAGTTGCAGGCCCGAGCCATAGTTGGGCCGAAAGCGGAAGTTATAGGTTTCGTCGTGGCGGGTTTCATCGGGCAGCTGATCGGTGTCGTGCTTGTGGCTGGGAAAACCCGACCAACCGCCCGCGCCCACGGTGTATAGCTCGCTGACCAGCAGGCGGCCCACGCGGTCGGCCTGTTTCTGGCCCAGGATGTGCTTGATCTTGCGATGGGTCTTGGTGTCGTCCGAGCCGTATTGGACCAGATCAAGCTCATCGGCGCGCACGGCGAAAGGTTCCAGCACCTTGTTGAATTTGGCGCCCGCGATGAACACCTCTGCTGCCTCGGACCGGCAGGTGATCTGTGCGGTCTGGCCTGAGGGGACGTAGACGCCCTCGGGCTCGCCATCCCAAACGTCACTGCCACGCCCGCCGATATCGGCAGCCGCGAAGGAGCCGATGGCCACATCGATGCTGCCTGTG
>JBCBTD010000168.1:0-551 GCA_039818825.1 Pseudomonadota bacterium | reverse complement strand
CACGCGCGAAAGCTGCGCCAGGAGCGGGTCTATCATGACCGAATTCGAACGGTTCGCCTTAGACTATCTGCCGGTCGTGATCTTTCTCGTGATCGCCGGCGGCTTGTCGATCGGTCTGCTGACGGCGTCGGCCGTTCTCGCGCCGTCTAATCCGGACCCGGAGAAAAATTCGGCCTATGAGTGCGGCTTCAACGCGTTCGATGACGCCCGGATGAAGTTCGACGTGCGCTTCTACCTCGTAGCGATCTTGTTCATCATTTTCGATCTCGAAGTCGCGTTCCTCTTCCCCTTCGCCGTCAGTTTGGGCGAGATCGGAGTGTTCGGTTTTTGGTCCATGGTGGTGTTTCTGGGCGTTTTGACCATCGGATTTCTCTATGAATGGCGTTCCGGCGCTTTGGAGTGGGAATAGATGGCTGATGGCGTGAAACCCTATGCGTTGGGCGCCGGACGGGCCGGCGTCGAGGGCGGGCATGACGTTCGGGCCGACGACCCGTTTTATGCGGGCCTTTCCGACGAGCTCGCCGACAAGGGCTTTTTCGTCGCCAAAGCCG
>JBCBTD010000167.1:0-553 GCA_039818825.1 Pseudomonadota bacterium | reverse complement strand
CATCCGGGCAAGATCGTTTCGACCAGCCAAGAGGTCGAGGTGATGGTGCTGGATGTCGATCCGGTCAAACGGCGCATCAGCCTGGGCCTGAAGCAGTGCCTGGACAATCCGTGGGATTCCTTCGCTGCCGAACACCCGGCCGAAACGGTCCTTACGGGCGAGGTCAAGAACATCACCGAGTTCGGTCTGTTCGTCGGCCTGCCGGGCGAAATCGATGGCATGGTTCACCTGTCGGACATCAGCTGGGACCGCGCCGGCGAAGAAGCCCTTGCGGATTTCAAGAAGGGCGACTCCGTCGAGGTCAAGGTTCTGGATGTGGATGTCGAGAAGGAGCGTATCTCGCTCGGCATCAAGCAGCTGTCCGAAGACCCGATGGACAAGGCTGGCTCCACCGTCCGCAAGGGCGAGGTGGTCACCTGTACCGTCAGCGCGATTACCGATGGCGGCATCGAGGTCAAGATCGGCGAAGACGGCCTGACCGGCTTCATCCGCAAGAGCGAGCTGTCGCGCGAGCGGTCCGAACAGCGCCCTGACCGATTCGCCGTTGGCGAGA
>JBCBTD010000166.1:0-554 GCA_039818825.1 Pseudomonadota bacterium | reverse complement strand
CCTGCGCCGGTCCCACCCATTCGGCCGCATCGATCACGCCGCGTTCCAGCGCCGGGAAGATTTCGCCGCCGGGCAGCAGCTTCACATCCACGCCCATGCGGGCATAGCCCTTGGCGGCGAGGCCCGGGATCCGCATCCGCAGGCCCTGCATGTCCTCGACGGAGTTAATCTCCTTGTTGAACCAGCCGGTCATCTGCACGCCGGTCGCGCCGATGGGCATCGCGACCAGCCCCAGCGGCTCGTAGGTCTCGTTCCACAGATCGATCCCGTCGCCGGAATAGAACCAGGCGTTCTGGCCTTGCGTGGACATGCCGAAGGGCACCGCGCCAAAGAACTGCGCCGCCGGCACCTTGCCCGCGCCGAAATAGCTGACCCAGCCGTTCATCTCGATGATGCCCTGGCGCACATTGTCGAAGCCTTCGAAGGCCGGCACCAGCTCACCGCCATTATAGACCGTGATGTCCAGCGCGCCCCCCGACATCGTGCGCACACGGTCGGCGAAATCGCTCAGCGAACCCGGGCCGGTCGAATAGAACGGCTGGCCCGGCGGAAAG
>JBCBTD010000165.1:0-554 GCA_039818825.1 Pseudomonadota bacterium | reverse complement strand
CCGTCGACGTCGGTCACCTCGACGTCCGCGCTCACCTCCGAGAAGCCGGTGGCCGAGGCGGCGATCGTCGCGGTCTGATCACCGTCGACCAGGCCGTCGGTCCGGGGCGTGACGTCGAACGTCACCGAGCGCTGGCCGATGGGGATCTCGACCGCCCGCGGCACCGTCGCTTCGCCCACGTCGCTGCTCGCCAGGGCGACCGTGAGCGCGGTGCCGATGTCGGTGTTCCGGGTCAACGTCGCGGTCGCCGGCGCCCCGTCCTCCGCCACCGAATCCGGGTTCACCACCAGCGTCAGCGCCGGCTCGCCCGACCGCCGACCGAACACCACGTAGCTCTCGCCGGCATCGAAGCGGCCGGGCGGGTCGCCCCCACGCGCCCCGACGATCAAATCGTCGATGCCGTCGCCGTTGACGTCCCCGGCACCCGAGACCGGATTGCCGCTTCCGTCGAAGGCATCGACGCCGTCGAGCCGGAAACCGTTGGCCCCGTCGAGCGAAGCCAGCTCGAGGCTCGGACCAAAACCATCCGACGACCCGAACACCACGTAGCTCGC
>JBCBTD010000164.1:0-555 GCA_039818825.1 Pseudomonadota bacterium | reverse complement strand
TGGCCTTTGGCATCGGGTTCAATGCCGGGCAGTGCTGTGTGTCGGGCTCGCGTCTGATCGTGGAGCGGTCGGTCGCCGGGCAGTTCGCCGAGATGGTCGCCGCGAAACTCGCGCGCGTCCGGGTCGGCGATCCGCTCGATGAGGCGACGCAGATGGGCGCGGTCACGACCGAGGCCCAGAACGACACGATCCTGGGCTATATCGCGCGGGGCCGCCTGCAAAGATCGTCGGCGCGATGAACTGGCCCCGGCCCAGATCCACCGGCTCGCCACCCTGCACAAGCTCCGCGCCCTCGCTTTGCCCTTGCGCGATATAGCGCAGGATCGTGTCATTCTGGGCGTCGGTCGTCACCGCGCCCACCTGCGTCGTCTCATCGAGCGGATCGCCCACCCGGACGCGGGCCAGTTTCGCGGCCACCATGTCGGCAAATTCGCTGGCGACGGAACGCTCCACGATCAGGCGGGAGCCCGACACGCAGCACTGCCCGGCATTGAAACCGATGCCAAAGGCCACACCGTCCGCGGCATCCTCCAGATCCGCGGATCTGGAGGATGC
>JBCBTD010000163.1:0-555 GCA_039818825.1 Pseudomonadota bacterium | reverse complement strand
TGATCCTGCGCTCCTACGTGCTCTCGCAAGACGCGGAGCACTACGACGGCGTGATCGAAGCCCTCGAAGCGCGCGGCCTGAAAGCCATTCCCGCTTTCGCCAGCGGTCTCGACGCCCGCGAAGCGATCGAGAAATACTTCATGAAGGATGGGCGGCCGACTGTTGAAGCAGTGGTGTCCCTGACCGGCTTCTCGCTCGTCGGCGGCCCCGCCTACAACGACTCTGACGCAGCGGCGAAGCTCCTGAAAGATCTTGATACGCCTTACCTTTCCGCCCAGGCGCTGGAGTTTCAGACGCTTGACGGCTGGGGCGGCGGCGAACGCGGGCTTTCACCGGTCGAAGCGACCATGATGGTTGCGATCCCGGAGCTTGACGGGGCGACGAACCCGATCGTCTTCGGGGGGCGCGCAGCGGAAGGCGCCACCTGCGCCGGATGCGATCGATCCTGTTACTTCGAGGCCGACGGCGGCGCGCGTCGCATGCGCAGCTGCGTCGAACGGGCGAACGCCCTCGCCGATCGCGTCAAGGCGCTCGTTGAGCTGCGCGCAAAGCCCG
>JBCBTD010000162.1:0-559 GCA_039818825.1 Pseudomonadota bacterium | reverse complement strand
CATCAGCAAGCGCTACGGCGGTGTGCGCGCACTCGAGAACGTCGACTTCGCCTGCCAGCAGGGCTCGATTCACGCCGTGCTCGGTGAGAACGGCGCCGGCAAGTCGACGCTGATCAAGATCGTTTCGGGCGTGGTCCAACCGGACACCGGCACGATGCACCTAGAGAGCGCGCCGGTGCACTTCGACGGTCCGATCGCCGCCAACGACGCCGGCATCGTCTGCATCTTCCAAGAGCTGTCACTGATGCCCGACCTCTCGGTCGCGGACAACATCTCGATCAGCAACCCACCGCGCCGCTTCGGGCTGATCGACCAGCGAGCGCAGCGGCGCAAGGCCGAGGCGCTGCTGGCACGGGTCGGTTGCGAGGATGTCAATCCGCTGACCCGGGTGCGCAACCTGCCGCTGTCCCGCCGGCAGATGGTGGAGATCGCCAAGGCGCTCGGCCAGAGCCCCAAGCTCTTGATTCTCGACGAGGCCACCTCCGCACTGACCGGTGCCGATGTCGAGAAGGTCTATGAGATCCTGCACCAGCTGCGCGATCAGGACCTCGCGATTCTC
>JBCBTD010000161.1:0-566 GCA_039818825.1 Pseudomonadota bacterium | reverse complement strand
GTACGCAGTGCGAGACGCAGCGACACTCGTCGCGTCGTGTTTCTCGCATTTCCTCAGGTCGTCCTGCTGGACCTAATTGGCCCGTGGGAGGTGTTCTCTCTTGCCAACAAACTCGTTCGCCGAGACTTGCCGCCATACGACTTGGAACTAGTGAGCGGCGATGGCTCTGCCGCGGTTCCGTCCGGTGGGGGGATCTCAATAGACAGCCACCGGCTGGCTAGGAATTGCCGTGGCGCCATCGATACGCTGATCGTTCCGGCTACGGATTTTGCCTGGGGCGCAAAGCCGCCAACTCAGTTTGCGACCATCCTGCGACGCTTGGCGGGCCGCTCGCGCCGCGTCGTATCCATCTGCGGCGGCGCGTTTCTCCTGGCCGGGGCCGGGCTCCTCGATGGCAAGAAGGCCACGACGCACTGGCGTGGCACCGACGATCTCGCGGCGTATTTTCCGGAGGTCGACGTCCAAGCCGATTCGATCTTTGTGAAGGACGGATGCGTCTACACGTCTGCGGGTGTGACAGCAGGTATTGATCTCGCCCTAGCGCTTGTCGAAGAGGATTTCGGACA
>JBCBTD010000160.1:0-568 GCA_039818825.1 Pseudomonadota bacterium | reverse complement strand
CGTTCGACGGCGCCGTGTTCGTGCTCGCCGCGAGCGACGACACGGCTCCCTTCGCGCAAGCCACCAGCACGGTCCACACGCTGCTAGAGACCGGCCGACTGCCGGTCGACCGATCGCTCGCGGCGGAGCGGATTGCGCGGCTCGAAGGCGTGTACCGCGACACTCGGGGCCGCACGCTCGCGGTGAGCAGAGAGGGCGAGCACGCGGCCGCACAGATCGACTGGGGCGGGCCGGTGTCGCGCGGCTACCTCGCCGCGGGCGACGACGAGGGTCTGCTTTTCGGATTGATGCCACGCTACACGGCGGCCGGGTTCGCCGACGCGGACACGATTGAGGTACACCGCGACGGCGACACGGTCGTCGCGTTGTCGCTCGTGATCGCGGCCGCCGACAAGACGATCCGCTTCGACCGCGTGGAGCGGTGAATCGGCGGCGCGCGTCGGCTCAGCGAACGCCGGCCGGGTCGCGGAAGCGGTAGCCGACGCCGCGGACCGTCTCGATCAGGTCGGCGTGGCTGTCGAGCTTCTTCCGCAACGCGCGGATGTGCACGTCGATCGTGCGTTCGAGA
>JBCBTD010000159.1:0-569 GCA_039818825.1 Pseudomonadota bacterium | reverse complement strand
ACAGCTATTCCGGTTGGGGAGCTGCCGCCGCCGGTTTTATGTTGTCCAATGACTTGCTAATTATTACTGGTGCCCTAGTTGGAAGCAGCGGCATCATTTTGAGCTACATCATGTGCAAGGCCATGAATCGCTCCTTTACCAACGTCATTCTGGGGGGTTTTGGTGCAGTCAGTGGCAAAAATAGCAAAGTGACTGCCGGTACTGCAACACCAACTTCAATCGAAGAAACCGTAGAACTCCTCAACGCTGCTGATAGCGTCATCATTGTGCCGGGCTATGGCATGGCGGTTGCTCAGGCTCAACATGCTGTGGCGGAAATTACAAGTATTTTGCGCAAGCGTGGTACCCAGGTAAGATTTGGGATCCATCCAGTTGCAGGCCGCCTACCCGGGGCTGACCCCCGGGCTCTCGGGCAAGACCTACGGCTTCTGCGGCGACATCGGCCGGGGCCGCACGGTCCGCTCGCTCGCCGGCCTGCTCGCGGTCTCGCTCGCGCACCGGTTCCACGGCTGGGGGGTCGTCGCGAAATCCATCGCGCGGGGTTCGGCCTCGAACACCCCGCTCGAGAC
>JBCBTD010000158.1:0-572 GCA_039818825.1 Pseudomonadota bacterium | reverse complement strand
ATCGCGATGAACCGCCTCGGTGGCAAGAGCAACACGGGCGAGGGGGGCGAGGACCCCGACCGCTGGACGCCCGACCCCAACGGCGACAGCCGCCGCAGCGCTATCAAGCAGGTTGCGTCGGGGCGGTTCGGCGTGACGATCAGCTACCTCACGAACGCCGACGAGATCCAGATCAAGATCTCCCAAGGCGCGAAGCCGGGCGAGGGGGGCGAGCTGCCGGGCCGCAAGGTCGACGAGAACATCGCGCGCATCCGCTACAGCACGCCTGGAGTGGGCCTGATCAGCCCGCCGCCGCACCACGACATCTACTCGATCGAGGACCTCGCGCAGCTCATCTACGACCTGAAGAACGCGAACCGCGCCGCGCGGATCAGCGTGAAGCTGGTCAGCGAGGTCGGCGTGGGCACGATCGCGGCGGGCGTGGTGAAGGGGCACGCGGACCACGTGCTGATCGCGGGCGACGGCGGCGGCACCGGCGCGTCGCCGCTAACGAGCATCAAGCACGCGGGCCTTCCGTGGGAGATCGGCATCGCCGAGACCCACCAGACGCTGATGGCCAACGACCTGCGGAG
>JBCBTD010000157.1:0-573 GCA_039818825.1 Pseudomonadota bacterium | reverse complement strand
CATGCCGCAAGCGAGCCCCCGATGGCCGAAGTCACACTGTCTGACATTTCCAAGGCTTATGGCGACATGGTCGTCATCGAGGGCCTCAATCTTGAGATCGCCGACAAGGAGTTCGTTGTTCTTGTCGGCCCTTCGGGCTGCGGCAAGACCACCACCTTGCGCATGATCGCCGGACTGGAGACCGTCACCTCGGGCGAGGTGAAGATCGGCGACAGGGACGTCACGTACCTGCGCCCAGGTTCGCGCGACTGTGCCATGGTTTTCCAGAATTACGCCCTTTATCCGCACATGACGGTGGGCGAGAACATCACCTACGGCATGAAGGTGCGCGGCGTCTCAAAGGCCGACCGTGAGAAGGCGGCCGAAGATGCGGCCCGCATCCTGGGGCTTGAGCAGTATCTGGGGCGGCGGCCTAAAGCGCTGTCTGGCGGCCAGCGCCAGCGTGTTGCCATCGCCCGCGCCATCGTGCGCGACCCCAAAGTGTTTTTGTTCGACGAGCCGCTGTCCAACCTCGATGCGAAGCTTCGCATCGAAACGCGTGCGGAAATCAAAGCCCTACACAGGCGCCTGCAG
>JBCBTD010000156.1:0-574 GCA_039818825.1 Pseudomonadota bacterium | reverse complement strand
CCTGCAGCACTCTACGTCCGGCCGCAAGCTCATGCCGCGATGATCGGGATCGCCGCCGCCGTTGGCAGCGCCAATCACGTGCCGCCTTTCGGCGGAACCGATCTCCTCTTGGGCACCAACCCCATCGCGATCGCCGCGCCGGTTGGCGGCGAAGATCCGTTCGTGCTCGACATGGCGACAACCGTCGCTGCAATGGGTAAAATTAAGACTCTCGCGCAGCGTGGTGAGGCGATGCCGGAGGGCTGGATGGTCGGTCGTGACGGTCTTCCGCTTACCGACCCTGCGCGCCGCTCAGAGGGTTTCATGTTGCCCATTGGCGGCCCGAAGGGTTTCGGCCTGTCGGTTGCCATTGGCCTCCTTGCTGGCGTCTTGAACCAGGCAGCGTTCGGGTCAGAGGTCATCGATTTCACCAACGAATCGCAAAGCGTCAGCAATACCGGCCAGTTCGTAGCAGCAATAGATATCGCCGCATTCGGACCGCTCGACACTTTCACCGCTGCAGCTGGCCGGGCCTTTGCGGAGATGCGTGCGTCGCAGCCGCTGCCAGGACATGCTTCAGTACGGCTGCCCGGCG
>JBCBTD010000155.1:0-575 GCA_039818825.1 Pseudomonadota bacterium | reverse complement strand
TCGGGTCGTCCATGCCGAACATCTCGATGCCGAACTCGGCGCAGTTGCGCGCCAGCGTCTCGACCTGGAGCCGGCTCTCGGGGTCCTCGATCCCGACCGAGCGATCGGTGGTCGGCACGTTGTGGTCGGCGACCGCGAGCGTCGCCTCGGGCCGGCGCACCGTGCGGCCGGCGAGCCTGAGACCTTCGAAGGCTTGCGGGCTCGTCACCTCGTGGACCAGATGCCGGTCGATGTAGAGCAGCACGGTCTCGCCGGGCTCCTCGGCCTCGACCACGTGGCTCGACCAGATCTTCTCGAACAGCGTTTGCGGTCGCGTCATCCTCGCCTGCCTCGAGCTTCGCGTTCTAGGAGTCGCTCTGGGCCGCCGCCTTGGCGGCCTTGCGCTTCTTGCCGCGCGACTTGCCGCCCTGACCGGCGCGCGCCACGGCAGCCGCCTCGCGCTCGGCGAGCGCCGCCTTGCCGGCCGCGCCCGTGGTCTTCTCGGCGATGCGCGCCGCCTTGCCCGTGCGACCGCGCAAGGCCGCCAAGGCGGCGGCCCAGAGCGACTCCTAGAACGCGAAGCTAGAGGCAGGCGA
>JBCBTD010000154.1:0-583 GCA_039818825.1 Pseudomonadota bacterium | reverse complement strand
CGGAGTCGACGACCTCCTTGACCTGCTCGCAGAGGGTGGCGAGTTCGCTCATGCTGATCCGGGGAACAGCGTGCCCACACCCGTCTACGAACGCGTGCTGCTCAAGCTCAGCGGCGAGGCCTTCTGCCGCAAGGGGGAGTCCGGGATCAGCATGAGCGAACTCGCCACCCTCTGCGAGCAGGTCAAGGAGGTCGTCGACTCCGGCGTGCAACTCGCCATCGTCGTCGGGGGCGGGAACATCCTCCGCGGGTCGCAGTTCGCGGCCAGCAGTGCCGCGGTCAAGGAACAGACGGCCCACTACATGGGCATGCTGGCCACGGTCATCAACGGGCTCGCCCTGCAGGACGCCCTCGAGGGGGTCGGCGTGCCGACCCGGCTGCAGACCGCGATCAAGATGGACGGCGTCGCCGAGCCGTTCATCCGCCGCCGCTGCCTGCGACACCTCGAGAAGGGCCGCGTGGTGATCCTCTCCGCCGGCACCGGCAGCCCCTTCGTGACGACCGACACGGCAGCCGCCCTGCGGGCACGCGAGATCGAGGCGAACGTCGTCATCAAGGCGACGAAGGTTGACGGCGTCTACTCC
>JBCBTD010000153.1:0-586 GCA_039818825.1 Pseudomonadota bacterium | reverse complement strand
ACTTCACTCTTTCCCTACCCTACGCTATTCCGATATACGGATAGCGGCCGCTTCGAGCCTGAGGAGATGTACCGGCTTATGCAGCAGTGGCAGGGCATCGCCGCGTTCGCCGCGCCAACCATGGTCAAGCGGCTGGTCGAGCACCCCAATGACGCGGACACCGGGAACCTGAAGACGATCATCTACGGCGGCGGTCCGATGTATGTTGCGGACGCCAAGGCGGCGCTGGATCGTTTCGGCGGCAAGCTGGTGCAGATTTATGGCCAGGGCGAAAGCCCGATGACGATTACCTTCGTGTCCCGTGCGGTACACGTGGACCGCAAGCATCCCCGGTGGGAAGAGCGCCTGGGATCGGTCGGCATTGCCCAGAGCGTGGTCGAGGTCCGGGTTGCGGACAAAAACGACAGGACGCTTCCGCCCGGAGAGACCGGCGAGGTTCTGGTGCGCGGCGACGCGGTGATGGCCGGCTACTGGCGCAATCCCGAGGCGACGGCGGAAACCCTGGCCGGCGGTTGGCTGCACACAGGCGACGTCGGCGCCATCGACGAAGACGGCTTTCTCACGCTGAAGGACCGCTCGAAAGATC
>JBCBTD010000152.1:0-596 GCA_039818825.1 Pseudomonadota bacterium | reverse complement strand
CGCTGTCCGAGAAGCCCGCATGCAGCGCGGCGTCCGACCAGGGCATCGGCGTCCGGCACCCGTCGCGGCCCGGGAAATCGGGCCAGAAGCGGATGCCGTAGGGATCCTGGAGGAGGTCGTAGGGCACGATCGCCTCGGTCAGGCCCAACTCCTCCCCCTGGTAGAGGCAGGGCGTGCCGCGCAGGCTCGTCAGGAGCGCCACGAGCATCGGCGCCGCCCGGTCCGCGTGCCGCGAAAGCCCCCAGCGGGAGATCACGCGGGGCACGTCGTGGTTCGAGAACGCCCAGGCCGGCCAGCACTCGCCGCAGGTCGTGTCCATGGTCTCGGCCACCGAGCGGATGAAGCCCGCCCCCCAGTCCTCGCGCAGGAAGTCGAAGGAATAGGCCATGTGGAGCCGGCCGGGCGCGGTGTAGTCCTTGAGCGTCTGGTACATGCTCATGGTGGCGCCGAGCTCGCCCACCGCCGTCGTCGCCCCGAACCCGTCGAGGAGGCTGCGCAGCCGCTCGTGGAAGGCCAGCGTCTCGGGCCGGTTGATGTTGTAGATCGGCTCCTGCATCGCGAACGGGTTGGAACGGGGAATGCCGTTGACCTTCCCG
>JBCBTD010000151.1:0-599 GCA_039818825.1 Pseudomonadota bacterium | reverse complement strand
TCTCGCGTAGCGAGATCCTGGGGCTGGCGGACGAACTTGCCAGCGGCAATGCGGACGGGGTTCGCCCCATCCGCTTTCGGTCCGACAGCTATCGGCCGGTCGGCGAGTAGATTGGTCGTTACGCAACCCAGCAATCCGCCCGGATCGGGCAGCAGGGGACGGTTTGGTGGCGGTTGTCGAGTGGGCGGCAGCCGACATCGGGTGAGGCGGCAACGCCAAGCCAGCCGATCCCGGCGAGTGGCGTCGCGGCCACGGTCCAAACAAGGGGCGGATGAAGCGCCCGGAAGGCAAAGCCGTCCGGGCGCTTCTTGCATCTTGGCAGATGGTCAGCGCTTAAGCTTGGTGAGCGAGTCGCTGATGACGAAAAGCGCCAGGGCAGCCAGGCCGATGTCCTTCAGGAGGAACTGTCCCGGCAAGACCGAGATGGCAGGGAAGCCGAGTTCGGCAAGTGTCACCCCAGGCGTGGTAAAGAAGAAGCTGAGCGTCACGACAAACGTACCCAGCGCCAGCAAACCGCCGATCGCCGACAGGCGCGGCGAGACCAATCGGCCGGCGATGAGAAGCGCCGCGATCAGTTCGACGCTACCGATCAGGTTCGA
>JBCBTD010000150.1:0-603 GCA_039818825.1 Pseudomonadota bacterium | reverse complement strand
TGAAATTCGTCAGTCGCGGCGACACGACGGTGGTCGATGCGTATCTTTCGCCGATCCTTCGGCGTTACGTGGATCGGGTGGCCGCCGACATGGGCGATACCCGGCTCATGTTCATGCAGTCCAACGGCGGCCTTACCGATGCGCGGCTGTTTCAGGGCAAAGATGCGATACTGTCCGGGCCGGCGGGCGGCATCGTCGGCGCTGTGCAAACTGCGGCACGGGCAGGATTCGAGAAGATCATCAGTTTCGACATGGGTGGAACCTCCACCGATGTTGCCCACTCTGATGGCGAATACGAGCGGGCCTTCGAAACACTGGTGGCCGGCGTCAGAATGCGTGCGCCGATGATGCAGATACACACCGTCGCGGCCGGCGGCGGCTCGATCCTGCAGTCCCTGCGCGACAATCCCGACGCGCCGCGCGTCATCGTCTACACCGGCAGCGACGACCGCGACCTGCCGCGCAAGGTGATGTCGCTGGGCGCGGCGGGGTTCTTCTCCAAGGACCGGCATCCCGACCAGCTGGTCGAGGCGGCGCACGCCGTCGCCGGCGGGCAGATGGTGTTTCCCTATGTCGACGTCCGCGAGCTGACCCGAGACCCCC
>JBCBTD010000149.1:398-631 GCA_039818825.1 Pseudomonadota bacterium | reverse complement strand
ACGGCAATTGCCGTGGTAGATGCAGAGCGTCTTCTTCATGCCGCGTCTCCCGCGGCGACGACCACGAGATCGTCGTAAGAACGAAGCAGCTGTTCGTAGCGCTCCGCGACACCGCGATCGTCCGTCTGCGGGAAAATCCACGAGACCGCGACCCGGACCGGGACGCCTTGATCGTCGACGCCTGCCCAGATGCGGGTAGGGACCAAACCGAGGAGATTGAACTCGTCGGTCGG
>JBCBTD010000149.1:0-389 GCA_039818825.1 Pseudomonadota bacterium | reverse complement strand
GATAAGTGGCGGAAAACTGAACCCACGCGCGCGTCTAACCCTTTGACTTCAAAGGATTGATCGACGGACGGGTTTCAGATTCCTAATCCGGGGGTCGTGGGTTCGAATCCCGCCGGGCACACCATTCAACTCGTTGTTTTCTATAGCGTTTTTCCAGTCAGGGTCGGCGATCTTTGGCGGCCGGGGGACTCTTTCGGGGGACTCTGCGGCGTCAGCCTCGGCGCGATCTTGGAGGCGGCGACGGACCGGCGACGGTGCGTAGAAGCGCTTGAGGACCACGTCGACCTGACCTTTTTTGGAGACTACGTACGTGTGATGAGAGTGCGCGTTCCCTCAAACGAGATGACCTAGGGCCGGCGAAGGGTCTTCGTCCACCGGCTCGATCTGCG
>JBCBTD010000148.1:0-638 GCA_039818825.1 Pseudomonadota bacterium | reverse complement strand
TCGGCTGCCGGCGCGTCGCCGGCTCCGTCTGCCTCCAGCACCACGATCAGGCTGCCTTCGCTGACCGAGTCGCCTTCGGCGACCTTGATCTCCTTGACCACGCCGGCGGAGGGCGAGGGGACCTCCATCGTCGCCTTGTCGCTTTCCAGTTCGATCAACGGGTCTTCTTCGGCGACCGTGTCGCCCACGCTGACGAGAATGCTGACCACCGGGACATCGGTGAAGTCGCCGATATCGGGGACCGTTACGTCTAGTGCCATGTCTTTGTCTCCTCGTCCCGCGGCTTACACCAACCGGGGGTTCGGCTTGTCGCCGTCGATGTCGTATTTCTTGAGCGCCTTGGTCAGATCGGTCTTGGTGACCTTGCCGTCGCGATAGAGATCGACCATGGCCGTGGCCGCGATGTGATTGGCGTCGACCTCGAAGAAGCGCCTGAGGGGCGCAGCTATTCGGTGCTCGGAACGGACGGGTATGGCCGCTCGGACAGCCGTCTGAACCTCCGGCGCTTCTTCGAGGTCGACGCCAATCACATCGCGGCGACGGCGATGGTGGATCTCTACCGGGACGGCAAGGTCACCAAGGCCGAACTGACCAAGGCGCTCAAGAAATACGACATCGACGGCACCAAGCCGAACCCC
>JBCBTD010000147.1:0-643 GCA_039818825.1 Pseudomonadota bacterium | reverse complement strand
GCGATCGCGCTCAAGATCAAGCAGGCACTCGCAGAGTCGGGGCTGGAGGTCGAGGTTTCAGGCCGCGAGAAGCACCCCTTCTCGATCTGGCAGAAGATGTCCGAACGCCACGTATCTTTCGAGCAGGTGACGGACATCATGGCTTTCCGCGTGATCTGCAACGGCGTGGAGGACTGCTATCGCGCAATGGGAGTGCTCCATACGACGTGGCAGTTTCTGCCCGGCAAGTTCAAGGATTACATCTCGACGCCGAAGTCGAACGGCTACCGCTCGCTCCACACCTCGTTGATGTATGAAAGCTCGATGCGGGTCGAGGTACAGATTCGCACGCGCGAGATGCACCAGCGCAACGAGTTCGGTCTGGCCGCGCACTGGGCCTACAAGCAGGGCGACCGGCCCGACGGGCAGGTTGCGTGGCTGCGTGACCTGATCGAGATCGTCGATCTCCAGAACCAGCGGCGCCGCCGCGGGCATCTCCAGATCATCCGCCTTGCGCCGAAGCGGGTCGGCATCGGCCAGCAGCCCAAAGTCGTACCCGGTCTGCGCCGCCAGATCCGCGACCGGAATCTGGAAGGTCTTGAACGCGCCGAACGCGAAACCCTCCAGCGCTTCCGGTTGGGCACGGTCGGCCAGGAACTTCTGG
>JBCBTD010000146.1:0-646 GCA_039818825.1 Pseudomonadota bacterium | reverse complement strand
TCCCGACGGTCGATCTGAGCCAGCTCGACGGCACCAACGGCTTCCGGCTCGACGGCGTCGATCGGTTCGACCGGAGTGGTTACTCCGTGTCGGGTGCTGGGGACGTCAACGGCGACGGGATCGATGACCTGATCATCGGAACGGTTTTTGCCGAACCCGACGGGCGGGATGAGGCCGGCGCGAGCTACGTGGTGTTCGGATCGTCGTCGGGGTTCGCCGCGAGCATTGACCTGTCGTCGCTCGACGGCGGCAACGGCTTCCGCCTCGAGGGTATCGATGAGAACGACCGGAGCGGTCGTTCGGTCTCGGGTGCCGGCGACGTCAACGGCGATGGCATCGACGACCTCATCATTGGTGCCTACGGCGCCGACCCGAATGGTCTGAGTAATGCCGGCGCGAGCTACGTGGTGTTCGGGTCGTCGTCAGAATTTGCTCCGAGCTTTGCTCTGTCCGCGTTGGACGGCAGCAATGGCTTCCGTCTCGACGGCGTCGGTGCAGGCGACCGTAGCGGTCGTTCGGTCTCCGGTCTCGGCGATGTCAACGGCGACGGCGTCGACGACCTCATCATCGGGGCTAGGTCGGCCGACCCGAACGGACAGAGCGATGCAGGCGCGAGCTACGTGGTGTTCGGGTCGTCGTCGGGCTT
>JBCBTD010000145.1:0-668 GCA_039818825.1 Pseudomonadota bacterium | reverse complement strand
ATCGCAACGCGCGTCCAGCAACGTTATGAGATATAGCTGGACCCAGCGGGTTGGGGCGCGCCTGCACCGTCATACCGTGTTGCGAGATTGCCGTTTATGTCTGTCAGTACGATTGTCTCGATACTGATCTTCACGATCATTGCCGTTCGTCAGTGGCTGCCATCCTGGCTCAGGATCTGGCATGTCATGCTGGCGGGTGCCGTTGTCATCGTGGCAACCGGACAGGTTGGTCCTCTTGACGCATTCGACTATGTCGACTGGAACATCATCGCCTATCTGTTCGGCGTGTTTTCCATCGGCATCGCGCTTTATCACGGCGGTGTGCCGCACCGGCTAAGCGCCTGGCTCGCCGCCCATCGCCACGGCAAACCGGCCGCGCTCGCCGGTTTCATGGTGCTGACCGGGCTGGGCGCGGCGATCTACACCAATGACGCGGCGGCGGTCATCGGCACGGCGGTAGCGCTAACGCTGGCCCAGGCATTCCGCGTGCGCGCGACGATCTTTCTGATCGCTTTGTGCGCCGCCGTCACCATCGGCAGCATGCTGACGCCGATCGGCAATCCCCAGAACATCCTGATCGCCGCCGAACCGAACTTCCGAAATCCCTTTGTCGCGTTCGTCACGTGGCTGATCGTGCCGACCGTCATCGCCATGGTTCTTGCCTTTGC
>JBCBTD010000144.1:0-668 GCA_039818825.1 Pseudomonadota bacterium | reverse complement strand
GTCTGACAGGAATGATCCACCTGGTAGAACGGCACGTCATCGGCCCGTGGCATGGCGTAATCCATGTAGGATGCGCTTAGCAGCTGACCGTTCTCGTCATAGGCCGCGTTTTCCAGAAGCGCCTGACCGATACCTTGCGCCAGACCGCCATGGACCTGACCCGAGACGATCATCGGGTTGATCACGTTGCCGAAATCATCCGCCGCCGCGAAACGCTCGATCGTCACCTTGCCGGTTTCTGGGTCAAGCTCGACCTCACAGGCATAGGCCCCTGCCGGGTAGGTGAAGTTGGCCGGGTCATAAAACGCCGTCTCCTCCAACCCCGGTTCGATCTCTTCCAGCGGATAGTTATGCGGCACATAGGCGGCCAGGGTCACATCGCCCCAGGCTACCGATTTGTCCGTGCCCGCAACCGTGAACTGACCATCCTTCAACTCGATATCGGCCTCAGAGGCCTCCATCAGGTGGGCCGCGATCTTTTTGGTCTTGGCAATGATCTTCTCGGTCGCCCGCACCATGGCGCTGCCTCCCACGGCAATCGACCGGGACCCATAGGTGCCCATGCCCATCGGGGCCTTGTCGGTGTCGCCATGCTCGATCTCGATCATGCTTTCGTCAATGCCCAGCATCTCTGCCACCACTTGCGGAAAGGCGGTTTCATGCCCCTG
>JBCBTD010000143.1:0-687 GCA_039818825.1 Pseudomonadota bacterium | reverse complement strand
CGGCCGACGGTGGGTCGGTCACGCTCGACCAGCTGGGTCAGATCTTCACTCAGGGGGACAATGCCGACGGCATCTACGCCCTGAGTGTCAGCAACAACGGCGGCAATGGTGGCGACCAATGGGGACTGGTCGGCTCGGCCGGCGATGGCGGCTTCGGCGGCAGTGGCGGCCTCGCCGGCGACGTCACCGGCGTATACGTCGGTACGACACTGACATCGGGCGATCGCTCCGCAGGCGTTGTGGCGCAGAGCCTCGGCGGCGGCGGCGGTAATGGCGGGATCAATGTGTCTGCCGGGATTTCGCTTGCGCCAAGCTATTCCGGCGCCGTTTCACTCGGCGTTGGCGGCTTTGGCGGCGGCGGTGGAGCCGCCGGATCCGTCGACCACACGGTTTCGGGCTATGTCGTGACCTCTGGTGACGATTCCATCGGTATCCTCAGCCAGAGCCTCGGCGGCGGTGGCGGCAGTGGCGGCCTTAACGTTTCGGGCGCAGTCTCGCTCTCGCGCTCGACCAGTGCGGCTGTGGGTATTGGCGTGGGCGGCTTCGGCGGCTCGGGCGCGGATGCTGGCGCGCTCACCGCGTCGGACATCACCGGGGGCGTAGTCACGTTCGGCGACCGCAGCACGGCCATCGCGACCCAAAGCCTTGGCGGCGGCGGTGGTAATGGCGGCACCAACGTGTCGGGTG
>JBCBTD010000142.1:0-717 GCA_039818825.1 Pseudomonadota bacterium | reverse complement strand
CCCGAGGTGCAACCGCCCGATCGATTGTGGGCGTTTTATTGGCATCACATTCGCCAGGTCCGCGAGCATCTGGCTGTCGTGCTTGCCGTTGGCTTTGTCGCCTCGGTGATCGAGGTTTCGATGTTCGCGTTTCTCGGCAATATCGTCGACTATGTCCGAGACGCCCAGAACCCGGCGCAGTTCTTCGAGGAGCACGGCACCACACTGCTGTTGATGGCCATCGTCGCCATGGTGATACGGCCCACAGTCATGGCATTCCACATCATGGCCATCGACCAGGTCTTGACCGCCAATTTCACCAATCTCGTCCGTTGGCAGAACCACCGCTACGTGCTGCGCCAATCGCTGTCCTTCTTTCAGAACGATTTCGCCGGCCGTATCGCCAACAAAGTCATGCAAACGGGCGCCTCTTTGCGTGAATCGGTGATGCAGATTTCGGATGCGATCTGGTTCGTCTCGGTCTACACGGTCGGCGCCTTCGTGCTGTTTCTCGAGAATGACTGGCGCTTGACGATACCCCTGGTCCTATGGATCACGGGCTTCATAGGCATCATGACCTATTTCGTGCCGCGCATCAAAGATCGTGCCGCCATCATGTCCGAAGCCCGTTCGATGCTGACGGGACGCATTGTCGACAGCTACACCAACATTCACACGGTCAAGCTGTTCGCCCATGCCGATCGCGAAGAGGTCTATGCGCGCGAAGCCATCGAGGAG
>JBCBTD010000141.1:0-719 GCA_039818825.1 Pseudomonadota bacterium | reverse complement strand
GAACCGATCTTCAATCAGTTGAATGAGCGCGTCGAGCGCGGCATGCGCCTGCGGCCCTGTCGCCACCAGCTCGATTTCCGAACCCCGCCCTGCGCCGAGCATCAGAAGACCCATTATCGACAGCGCGCCGACGTCCATGTCGTCGCGCCGTACGCGAACGACAGCGTCGTATTCGCCGGCGACGGCGGCGAGTTTGGCCGAGGCCCGAGCGTGCAGCCCGCGCCTGTTGCGGATAACGACCCGACGGCGCGCCGCGCCCGCATTTTCGCCGTCGACGACTCCGCCGGACGTCACTCTCCTTCGCCCTCACCGGACAACACCCAGGAGGCGACATTGATGTATTTGCGGCCCGCCTCATAGGCGGCGGCGACCGCGTCGCCGAGGGACTTTTCAGATCGGATCGACGCCACCTTGATCAGCATCGGCAGGTTGACGCCCGCGATCACTTCGACGTCGGCTTTCTCCATCACGGAGATCGCAAGGTTTGAAGGCGTACCGCCGAACATGTCCGTAAAAACAATAACGCCAGCGCCCTGATCAACTTTCTGCGCGGCGTCCAATATATCGGCGCGGCGCTGCTCCATGTCGTCGTCCGCGCCAATCGACACCGCCGCCACGTGCTCTTGAGGCCCCACGACGTGTTCGGCCGCCGCGACGAATTCATCCGCCAGACGGCCGTGGGAAACGATGACCAGTCCAATCATGGCCGCCTCTTTCAG
>JBCBTD010000140.1:0-753 GCA_039818825.1 Pseudomonadota bacterium | reverse complement strand
ATCTATCTGATGCTCGGCCGTGTCAACTTTGACCAGGAGCGCTAAGCCATGAGTAGAAACGCGCGCAGACTCCTGTTGAGAATCGCCTTTTATGTCTTGGTGATTTTCATCGTCATCTACACCGTCTTCCCGTTCTACTGGGCCATCAACTCGTCGCTGAAGGCGGGCACGGACCTGTTCGCGGCCGACTTCCTGCCGCCCTCGCCGGCCTGGACCAACTACGTCTCGGTCTTTGAGGATCAGCCTTTTGCGCTAAACATCCTGAACTCCGTCTACGTTTCCGGAGTAACGGTGATCATCTCGCTGTTTCTCGCTGTTACGGCCGCCTACGCGCTTGGTCGCATCAAGTTCAGCGGCCGTGGCATCTTGCTGCTGGTCGTGCTCAGCGTCTCGATGTTCCCGCAGATCGCGGTGCTGTCGGGCCTGTACGAGGTCATGCGTTGGCTGGGCCTGATTCAGCGCTTGGAATCGCTGATCATCAGTTACGTCATTTTCACGCTGCCCTTCACGGTATGGATCCTGACCACGTTCATGCGCGAGTTGCCGAAGGAGCTGGAAGAGGCGGCAATCGTCGACGGCGCCAGCCCGTGGCAAACCATCTCGCGCGTGTTCCTGCCGTTGCTGGGACCCGCCCTGGCAACCACGGGTCTTTTGGCCTTCATTGCCGCGTGGAACGAGTTTCTGTTCGCGCTCACCTTCGTGGGCAACAACAACGAGACCCAAACGATCCCGGTGGCGATCGCGAACTTCAGC
>JBCBTD010000139.1:0-864 GCA_039818825.1 Pseudomonadota bacterium | reverse complement strand
CTCACCGGTGGCTACGGCTCGGCCATTGGCGCCATGTTCGGGGCCATCATCTTTGGCGTGGTGCAACAAGGCATCTTCTACACCGGGGTCAACACCGACTGGTTCAAGGTGTTCCTGGGCGTGATGTTGTTGATAGCGGTGCTGTTCAACAACTACATCCGCCGCAGAATGACGGAGTCGAAGTGATGGCAAACACGGGCAATGGCGGCGCGCCGCTGATCGAAATGCGCGATGTCGGCAAGCAGTTCGGTTCTGTGATCGCGCTGCAAGGCATCACTATGAAGGTGAATGCGGGCGAGGTGCTGGCCCTGCTTGGCGACAACGGCGCCGGCAAGTCGACGCTGATCAAGACCTTGTCGGGCGTTCACACCCCGACCCAGGGCAGTATCCTAGTCGAAGGCAAGTCGGTGAAGTTCACCAACCCGCGCCATGCCTTGGATGCCGGAATAGCAACCGTCTACCAGGACTTGGCGATGGTGCCGCTGATGAGCATCACGCGGAACTTCTTCATGGGTCGCGAACCGTCGAGCGGGTTTGGTCCCTTCAAGAGCATCAACATCGACTTTGCCGATCGTGTTGCCAAGGAAGAGATGGGCAAGATAGGCATCGACGTGCGCGATCCGACCCAAGCCGTTGGCACGCTGTCGGGTGGTGAACGGCAGTGCGTCGCCATCGCGCGTGCGGTTTATTTCGGCGCCAAGGTGCTGATCCTCGACGAGCCGACCTCTGCCTTGGGCGTGAAACAGGCGTCGGTTGTGCTGCGCTACATCGCCAAGGCTAAGGCGCGCGGCTTGGGCGTGATCTTTATCACCCACAACGTCCATCACGCCTATCCGGTTGCGGACAAGTTCCTGCTGCTCAATC
>JBCBTD010000138.1:0-1195 GCA_039818825.1 Pseudomonadota bacterium | reverse complement strand
TTCGATCCACGCCTCCTCGCGGGAGGCGACCATCCCGCCGCCATCGGGCTCGACGGTCCGGACGACGTTTCGATCCACGCCTCCACGCGGGAGGCGACGATCCGGCGCTACCACCAGCTCACCCCGGAGGAGTTTCGATCCACGCCTCCACGCGGGAGGCGACCCTAGCGGAGTGGCCTGTTTTACCACACTACTGGAGTTTCGATCCACGCCTCCACGCGGGAGGCGACAACCGGCTATGAATGCCTCAACGAGGGTCATATGTTTCGATCCACGCCTCCACGCGGGAGGCGACGTGCCGCGTCGTCGCGTCCGTGCCCACGCTCGTGTTTCGATCCACGCCTCCACGCGGGAGGCGACAGCCAGATGGCTACTGCGTACGCGGAGCTTGAGAAGTTTCGATCCACGCCTCCACGCGGGAGGCGACCGTTCTGGTTTCGCGAGCCGGGCGGCCCTTGGCTGTTTCGATCCACGCCTCCACGCGGGAGGCGACGGGTCAGGTAATCACCGCGCAACAGCCCCCGCAGATCGTTTCGATCCACGCCTCCACGCGGGAGGCGACAGACGGCGGGCGCCCTGACCCTGCCGATGGCGAAGTTTCGATCCACGCCTCCACGCGGGAGGCGACCTCGTCGAGCACTTTCCGGACGAGCCGGAGAACTAGTTTCGATCCACGCCTCCACGCGGGAGGCGACCGGCAGTCGCCCACATGGTCAGGCCGCAGGAGCCGTTTCGATCCACGCCTCCACGCGGGAGGCGACCGGTCGCCTTGTGGCTGACACACGGCCTACCATAGTTTCGATCCACGCCTCCACGCGGGAGGCGACTTTCGCGGCGTTCGAGCTGGCCGTCGGGAGTGCGTTTCGATCCACGCCTCCACGCGGGAGGCGACCAGCAGCGAGCCGTCGGCCGCCCAGATGTGCGTGTTTCGATCCACGCCTCCACGCGGGAGGCGACGACGGTCCGTGGCGCCGGGTCGGCGGGCGATGGGTTTCGATCCACGCCTCCACGCGGGAGGCGACATTAGACACACACAAACACGTGTGTTACATAAGGTTTCGATCCACGCCTCCACGCGGGAGGCGACTCCCGGAGTGTAACCGGCTGCGACGGTGTGACAATTCGGGCCGGCCGCGGGAACCTCCTGGTACGGGCCGCCTCCGGGCGCGCCTCGACCGGCTTCCTTCCAAACTTG
>JBCBTD010000137.1:0-1244 GCA_039818825.1 Pseudomonadota bacterium | reverse complement strand
CCGACCCTGACGTGGCTGCGACGATCGCGGTCATCGGGATGCGTGAGGGGCGGTTGCGCGCTCCGGAGAACGCTCCAAGTCGACACCGGTGACATCGGCGAACTTCTGGTAGTTGGCGCGACCGGTGATCTGGACGTAGCCGCGCCCCATGTACCGCTTGCCGTCGCCCGGCTGGTGATTGCCAAGGTCGCTGCGCCCCTCGTAGCGGCGCTGAGCTGCCGTGGGCCCCCAGAGCTCGCGCATGAAGCGACCGAGCAGCGTCTCGTGCTCCGCCGTCGCCAGGACGTAGGCAATCTGCGCCGGGTCGTTGACGTCGTTGGCGCGGCACGCCGCCACCAGCACCGGCATGGCCTCGGCGGCGAACCGCCTGAGATTGGCCGGGGCCGCCGCCACCAGCTCGTCCACGACGTCCGCCAGAGGCGGCGCTTCACCTCGGCTCGCCGCCTGGGTCGAGGTGCCAGCGAGCAGATCCGCGCCGGCTGCGGACGGCGGCAAGAACACCCGAGAACCGATGCCCAGATTCGCCGCACTCACGTCGTCGAACGGCGCACCGTCTTCGCCCCGGAACTCGCGCCAACGCGTCGGATTGCCCAGGTGCAGGGCAGCCAGCGCTGCCAGCGTGTCGCCGGCGGCAACCGTCACCACCCGCCAGGGCGCAGCACCGTCGGCGTCGGGGAGCGGCGGCATCTCGCCGGTGAGGTCGACCCGGTCGCCGGCGTCGTTGACCCGGAGACCAAGGCCGAGCTGCTCGGCAACGTCGGTGGCCCGGACGTAGGCACGCGCTTCGACCGCTTCGCGCCCGTGTTCGAAGTCGGGCTCGGCGTCGTCGTCCGGCCCGTACTCGAACGCCAGGTACAACGTCTTCGGCGCACCTTCCGCATCCCGCGCGAGCAGGGTCAGACCGTCCGCGTCGGCGTCGGCGAGCGACCAACCGAGATCGGCGAGCAGGTTGTGAACCGGCAGCCTCACGGCGGAATCGAACGCAACCACGCCGTCCAGACTCCGCCCCGCTATGGTCGCCACCAAGTTCGCAGGCGTTTCCGGTGCATCGAACGCGCGGATTTCGGTGCGCACGAGGTCGCGGAAGCGCTCGCCAACCGTGGTGCCGTCAAGCTCCGGCAACCATGGCAAGACCAGCGGGTCCCACTTCGCCCGCTGCTTGCGCCCCAGCTTTGCCTCCGGTACGTGATCGACGTGACCCCGGAGACGGTGCTCGCCCATGGCGAGGTGCAGGCCAATCTGGG
>JBCBTD010000136.1:0-1371 GCA_039818825.1 Pseudomonadota bacterium | reverse complement strand
CGAGGCGCGCTCGAAGCTCGGCGCGGACCGGGACGATCAGCTCGGCCGCTGCCGTCGGCGTCGGCGCGCGCACGTCGGCGACGAGGTCGATGAGGGTCGTGTCGGTCTCGTGGCCGACGGCCGCGACCAACGGGATGGTGCAGGCGGCGACCGAGCGCGCCAACGCCTCGTCGTTGAAGCCCCAGAGGTCTTCGATCGAGCCGCCGCCGCGGGCGACGATCAGCACGTCGGGACGCCGTGGCCAGCCGCTCCCCGGCAGGGCCTGGAAGCCCTCGATGGCGGTGGTGACTTCGGCGGCCGACTTCTCGCCCTGGACGACCACGGGCCAGACCAGGACGTCGCGCGGGAAGCGGTCGGCCAGGCGGTGGAGGATGTCACGGATGACGGCGCCGGTGGGCGAGGTGACGACGCCGACCACTTCGGGGAGGAACGGCAGGGCGCGCTTCTGCTCGGCGGCGAACAGGCCTTCGGCTGCCAGTCGTGCTTTGCGTTCTTCCAGTTGTGCCAGCAGCGCGCCGACGCCGTGGGGCCGGACGTCTTCGACGATGAGCTGGTACTGCGAGCGGCCGGGAAAGGTCGTGAGGCGGCCGGTGCAGACCACCTCCAAACCCTCTTCAGGCTGAAAACTGAGCTGGGCGACCTTCCCCTTCCAGCAGACCGCTTCCAGGACCGCGCTCGGGTCCTTCAGGGTCAGGTAGGCGTGGCCGGAGCGGGCGATGAACCACTTGGAAACCTCGCCACGGACCCGGACGAAGCCGTAGGCGTCTTCGATGGTCCGCTTCAAGGCGGTGGACAACTCGCCGATCGAGTATTCGGGAACGTTCGACGAAAGATCGATGTCGGCCGCCACCAAGCCCTCGCAACCTTTTGATTCAGAACGAAAAACCGCCGATCAGGGTTCGTTCGGCATTTCGGGAGTGCGCACGGCCGCTAGGACCGATGTCACATGCACACTGTAGCACCGAGGGTAGGGCTTGTCGCGTCCGGCGAGAGGATGGGTCATGACGGCCCTCCGGGCACAGCGAGGTGGCGAGCCGCGGACGCCGATGGCCGGACCATCGGACGCTCGTGTGCCGAACGCGTATCGACGATGCACGGATGTCGAGACGAGGGGGCCGGTGCGGCGGTGTTGGACGGGGAGCGGACCTTGGCGCAGGGCGCACCTACGTCGTCTCAGCAGGAAATTGCTGCCGTTGCGTGGCTAGCGGCCGCGTGATGATGTCTCTGCGTCGCCAAACGTTGCTCCCTCGATCGCGCGGCCGATGAAAGCGATCATACCCGCGAGGGATTGGCTGCACCCGGCCTGTTCCAACGGCGGCGTCAGTCGGCCAGGAGGTCGGCGCGACGCACGCCGATGGCCTCGATGACGTC
>JBCBTD010000135.1:0-1520 GCA_039818825.1 Pseudomonadota bacterium | reverse complement strand
CGCCACCGAGACGAACTGTCGTTCCTTCATCGTCAAGACTTGGGAGCGGATGACCAAGGTCGGCCCCATCCCGGCCATTTTGATCCAGATCGTCATCGCCGGCTCGCTCGATCCGCGTGACGTCACGGTCGTGACCCTGGCCTGGATCATCGTGCTTCTGGCCTGGATGGGGCCGACCTTGGTCATCCGCTCCCAAGTCTTGACGATGAAGGAACGACAGTTCGTCTCGGTGGCGAAATTGTCGGGCGTCAGTCACATGGGCATCATTTTTAAGGAAATATTCCCCAACCTCCTGCCCTTTGTCGCCGCTGCCCTGGTCGGCCAGGTCTTCCAGGCCGTCTTTGCGTCGTTCTACCTCGCCGTGCTCGGCCTCGGCCCCCTGCGCGAGCCGCTGCTCGGCAACATCATCTGGGCGGCACAGTCCCAGGGGGCATTCTTCAACGGCTGGTGGTGGTGGCCGGTGATGCCCTCGCTGATGATGATTCTCATCCTCGCCACCCTTGCCCTCATCAATATGGGGCTCGACGAGCTGGCCAATCCGCGCGTGCGCAAATCAGAGTAAACACGATGCAAACAACCCAGGCGAACGCGGCACGGACAGGTTCGACAACGGAGGGAGCGGCGCCGAGACCGGGGCTCGACCACGTCCTCAAGGTGCGTAATCTCGAGGTCACCTACTACACCGACGCGGGCCGGGCCAAGGCGCTGGACGATGTCAGCTTCAACCTCGATTCGGGCGAGAAGCTGGGCATGGTGGGCGAATCGGGCTCGGGCAAGAGCACGCTCGCGCTGGCGATGACGCGGATGATCAAGCAACCCGGGCGGATCGAGGGCGGGAAGGTGATCGTCGACGGCACCGACCTCATCGCGCTCAACGAAGATGACATGCGCAAGGCGCGGCTGAGCAAAGTCGCTTATATCCCCCAAGGTGCCATGAATTCGCTCAATCCCGTCATGCGCGTGGGTGCGCAGATGGTCGACGCGGTCAAGTCGCACCTGCCGAACGAGCCCAAGGCCGCGATCAACGACCGCTGCACCGACGCCTTGCGTTCGGTCGACCTCGATGCCGGCACCTTCAGCCTCTTTCCTCACGAGTTGAGTGGCGGGATGAAGCAGCGCGTCTGCGTCGCCATCGGCATCTTGCTTCAACCGAACGTGATCATCGCCGATGAGCCCACCAGCGCCCTGGACGTCGTCACCCAGCGCCAGGTGATGGAGACCATCGATCGGGTCCGTAAGAAGATCAATGCGGCGGTGATCCTGATCGGTCACGACATGGGACTGATGGCGCAGTTCGTCGACAAGGTTGCGGTGATGTACGCCGGACGCCTTGTCGAGGTCAGCACGGTGCGCGAAATGTTCACCGATCCCAAACATCCCTATGCGAGTGCTTTGATCAGCAGCCTGCCCAACCTCGACAATAAGGGCGTTTTTCGCGGCATTCCCGGGCTTGCGCCCTCTCTGCTTCGTCTGCCGACGGGTTGCGCCTTCCATCCGCGCTGCCCTCACGCCTTCGAAAC
>JBCBTD010000134.1:0-1652 GCA_039818825.1 Pseudomonadota bacterium | reverse complement strand
CTAGCCCGCATTTCTCATCTGGACCTCGAGACCATGAGCTGGCGGGCGGATTCCCCGCTGGCCTCGGGGCGACCATAACGGCGACGCGCGCCATCGGCGCCGTGGGCGCGGGGCAGGTCGTTTCGGTGCGTTGCTGTGGACGGTCGGGGCGGTGGCGGGCGCTTTGACGCTCAGGTGCGGAGCCTGGCGTGGGCGAGGCGGAAGACGGCGGCCGAGGGACAGGCGGAGGCCATGGCGATCTTGATGCGGCGCACGCTTCTCGTGACCTGGGCGCCGATCTTCAGGAGCCTCAGGCGGATCGTGCCGCAGGTGGCGTTTTCGAGCTCGGTGTGGGCGAGGCCGATCCGGCGCAGCGCGGTGAGGAGCACGTAGGCCATCGAGGCGAACCAGAGCCGGAGCTGATTGGCGCGCATGGTCGCGGCACTGGTGCGGTCGGCGAAGAGGTCGAGCTGACACTCCTTGATCCGGTTCTCCATCTCGCCACGGGCGCAATAGACGTCCTCGTAGAGCGTGCGCGCGTCGACGTCGGCGGCCGTCAGCGAGGTGACGACGAAGCGCGGGTTGGCGCCGGCATCGCCGCGGCCCGGCATCCACTCGGCTTTGGCGACGACGCGCCGACGGCGCGACCAGCTGTCGAGGGTCGTCCAGCGGAAGTCCGCGAACCGCCGCGCCGTGCGGCCCCCGCGCTCGGCCTCGTCCTCGGCCCAGGCGAGTTCCGTCGCGATGTGCGTCACCAACCGCTTGTTGCGCGCCAGGCCGAAGACGTAGTCGACGCGATTGGCCTCGCACCAGCTCATGATCGCTTCGCGGGCGAAGCCGCTGTCGGCGCGAAGAGTGATCCGCACCTTCGGCCAGCGGGCACGGATGCGCTCGACGACGCGGGCGATCTCGTCGACCGCGCCGGCCGAGGCGTCGATGTCGGCCCGGCGCAGCTTCGCCACCAACAGGTGGCGGCCGCAGAAGACGTAGAGCGGCAGGTAGCACCAGCAGTCGTGGTAGCCGTGGAAGAACCGGCCTTCCTGATGGCCGTGCAGCGGGTCGTCGGTCGCGTCGAGATCGAGCGTGATCGCCTTCGGCGGCTTGGCATGGGCGTCGAGGAAGAGGTCGACGAACAGGTCTTCGACGGCCCTCGGGTCGTGGGCGATGCGGTGATAGCGGCTCGCCGCCGCGGTGTCGTGCTCGAGCCGGTTCAGCGTGCTCTTGCCGGCCAAGGGCGCGCAGCGACCGTGCTTGGCGTCGAGCCGTTCGAGCACGACGCCGAGCACGGGATCGTGGCGCAGCTCGTCGTGGTCGACCAGATCCTCGTAGCCCATGGCGATCGCGAAGACCCGCTGGCCCACCAGCGTCGCGACGTCGTGAACGACCCGCTCCGGATCGCGGCCGTCGGTGAAGCAGCCGGCGAAGCGTTCGATCAGCCGGATCGCCCGGTCGGTCGCGCCGAGCAGCATCGCGCCGGCGTCCGAGGTGATCGCCCCGCCGTCGAAATCGGCGACCACCGACCGACCCTCGACCGGTGCAAAGGCCATCGTCTTCGCGCTACACTCCGTCGGCATCGGGGAGCCCTCCTGCTGCCGGGTAAGGCTTTGTCGCAGAAGAACTTTCCCACGCTCAGGACCCCGATGCACCCCTCACTCGTGAGAAATGCGGGCTAG
>JBCBTD010000133.1:0-2557 GCA_039818825.1 Pseudomonadota bacterium | reverse complement strand
TGACCGACGATGGCCGGTGATAACCGAATTCGTACACCTCGATCCTCCCCCCTATTCCGCCGCAACCCGCGCAGCGGTTTCATGGATTGCCCGCCACACCTTCTCCGGTGTCGCCGGCATCGCCAACCGCGTGCCCACGGCATCGGCGATCGCGTTCATCAAGGCGGGCGGCGCGCCGATCGCGCCGGCTTCGCCGCAGCCCTTCACCCCCAGCGGATTGTGGGTGCAGGCCGTCTCGGTGGTGTCGACCACGAAGCTCGGCAGGTCGTCGGCACGCGGCATGCAGTAGTCCATGTACGAGCCGGTGAGCAGTTGCCCGGTCCGCGGGTCGTAAACGGTCTGCTCCATCAGCGCCTGACCTATGCCCTGGGCCAAGCCGCCGTGGACTTGCCCTTCGACCAACATCGGGTTCACCAGCTTCCCGAAATCGTCCACGGCCGTGAACTTCTCGATCTGCACCACCCCGGTTTCCGGGTCGATCTCGACCTCGCAGATGTAGGTACCGGACGGGTAGGTGAAGTTGGCCGGGTCGTAGAACGCCGTCTCCTCCATGCCCGGCTCCAGCCCCTCCGGATAGTCGTGTGGCACATAGGCGGTGAACACGATCTCGCCGATCGACTTCGCCCGGTCGGTGCCACGGACGGTGAACTGGCCATCCGCGAAATCGATGTCGCCTTCACTGGCTTCGAGTAAGTGCGCGGCGATCTTCTTGCCCTTGTCGATCACCTTTTCCGCAGCTTTGACCAGAGCGGAGCCACCAACCGCCAGCGATCGTGAGCCATAGGTGCCCATGCCCATCGGCGTCTGGTCGGTGTCGCCATGCAACACCTCGATGTCGTCGAAGGGCACGCCGAGCGACGACGCCATCACCTGGGCGAAAGCCGTCTCGTGGCCCTGACCGTGGCTGTGCGACCCGGTGAACACCTGAAGCTTGCCGGTCGCCGAAAACCGGACTTTGCCGGCCTCCCACAGGCCAACGCCGGCGCCAAGCGAACCGACGACCTTCGACGGTGCAATACCGCACGCCTCGATGTAGCAGGACATGCCCACGCCCCGGAGCTTGCCACGGGCTTTCGCTTCTGCTTTGCGCCGATCGACGTTGGCGTAGTCGGCAAGCTCTAGCGCCGCATCGAGATGCGCCTCGTAGTTACCGGTGTCGTAAACCAACGCCACGGGGGTCTGGTACGGGAAATCGGCGGGCTGGATCAGGTTGAGTCGACGTAGCTCGGCCGGATCTCGGCCCGTCTCCTTTGCCGCCGTCTCGACGATCGTCTCCAGCAAGTACGTGGCTTCGGGGCGACCCGCGCCCCGATAGGCGTCGACTGGTGCCGTGTTGGTGTAGACCGCATCTACCTCGCAATGGATAGCCGGCGTCTTGTATTGGCCGGCAAGCAGGGTGGCGTAGAGGTACGTCGGGACACAGGACGCAAAAGTCGAAAGATACGCGCCCATGTTCGCGGTGGTGTGGACGCTGAGGGCGGTGAAACGACCATCGCCATCGAGGGCCAATCGCGCCTTGGTGATGTGGTCGCGGCCGTGGGCGTCGGAGAGGAAGCTCTCGGCGCGTTCGGCCACCCACTTCACCGGCACGTTCAAGCGCTTGGCGGCCCAAAGGCAAACGCATTCCTCGGCGTAGATGAAAATCTTCGAGCCAAAGCCGCCGCCGACATCCGGTGCCACCACGCGGAGCTTGTGCTCGGGAGCCAGGCCGACGAACGCCGAGATCACCAACCGCGCCACGTGCGGGTTCTGGCTGGTCGTGTAGAGCGTGTGTTGCTCGGTCGCCGGATCGTACTGGCCGATGGCCGCGCGAGGCTCCATGGCGTTGGGCACCAACCGGTTGTTGGTGATCTCGACCTCGGTCACGTGAGCGGCGCCGGCGAGCGCTGCCTCCGTCGCCGCCTTGTCGCCGAGTTCCCACTCGTAGACCGTGTTCCGCGCGATGCCGTCGTGCATCGCCGCCGCCGACTGGGCGGTCGCCAGGTCGATGATCGCCGGCAGCTCGTCGTACTCGACCTCGACCAGTTCGGCCGCGTCCTTGGCCTCGCTGTAGGAGCTGGCGACGACCACCGCGACATGGTCGCCGACATAGCGCACCGTCTCGTGAGCGAGGATCGGGTGCGCGCCGGCTTTCATGTCGGAGCCGTCCTTGGACTTCACCATCCAACCGCAGATCAGGCCACCAACACCGTCCGCCGCTACGTCGGCGCCCGTCAACACGCCGATGACCCCAGGCGCATCGAGTGCAGCGCTGGTGTCGACGTTGACGATCTTCGCGTGCGCCAAAGGCGATCTCACGAAGACGGCGAATGCCTGACGTGCGACGTTCACATCGTCGGTGTAACGCCCTCGACCGGTCACGAACCGCTTGTCCTCGACGCGGGTCACCCGCTGGCCGATCCCCTTCTCCGACATTCCCAACTCCCCGATCATTGCGTTCGTTGTCGGCCGAAAGCCGCTTCTACTCGGCGGCGACGGCGGTGCCGCGCATGGTCTGGGCGGCGGCTTGGATGGCCTTGACGATGTTGTGGTAGCCGGTGCAGCGGCACATGTTGCC
>JBCBTD010000132.1:0-2917 GCA_039818825.1 Pseudomonadota bacterium | reverse complement strand
GCGCCAACATCGGTGCGTCGATGTCGCGGCTGGAAGCCATCGGCGAGAACCTCGCGACCACCATCGAGAACCTCGATTCGGCAAGGTCGGTCTTGATGGACGTGGACGTCGCTGCGGAGATGACCAAGTTCACGACGAACCAGGTCATGACCCAGGCGGCCACGGCGATGCTCGCTCAGGCGAACCAGTTGCCCGAGAACCTGATGCGGCTGTTGCAGTGACGCGTGCCGCCTCCCGCCGGCCACGCCGACGGGAGGCTCGTGGGCTCGCGGCCGTCGAAGCGTTGCTCGACGCGAACGACCTGCAAGCGGCGCGCGAGGCCGCAGCGGCGCATGTCGGGCGACATCCTCGGAGTGCTGCAGGGCACTTCTATCTGGGCGTCGCCAGCCAACGCGCTGGTGACCGTCCGGCAGCACTCAGGTCGCTCGGCCAAGCCTTTCAGAGCGCACCTGACAAGGTTCTTTACGCCCAGCATTTCGGCCAAGCTCTGAGCGGCTTGGCCTTCTCGCACTACGACGAGCCCTTGGCAGAGCTGCTCCGGCACCTGATCGAGATGGGCGTCGTCTCGCCGGCGAACTACCGCCGCGCCGTCATCGGCCTCTTGAAGCGCCACCCGCGGATCGCCGCAGCGCTGTCGAGCGACGGCGAGGCCGATCTCGACGCGTTCGCCGACGTGCCGTTGCTGCTGGCATTCTTGGTGGTGGAGCCGATCGGTGATCCCGATCTGGAGCCGGCCTTCGAACGCCTTCGGCGCAGCGTGCTCGATCGCGTGGCCGCCGGCCGCTTCGAGCCACGCCACTTGCCCTTCGCCGCGGCGCTCGCTTGTCAGTGCTTCCTCGTCGAGTACGTGATGCCCACGCTGGCCGAAGAAGCCGAGACGCTGGCCACGCTGATCGCGAACCTCACCTCGATCGGCCCCGATCACCCCGATGTCCCGGCGCTGGCGGCGGCCGTTGGCTGCTATCGCGGCCTCGCCACCGTCGTCGACGAGACCCTGACGCACGCGTTGGCTGGACGTCCGGAAGTCGCCACGCTCGTCCGGCTGCAGATCCAGGAGCCTATCGACGAGCGCTCGCTCGCCAGGGGCCTCGACAGCCTCACTGACGTAAACGACACCGTATCGCGCGCCGTCCGCGACCAGTACGAAGCCAATCCCTATCCGCGCTGGACCTGCGGCACACCGTTCGTTGCCCACGAGACGGTGGAACGCTCGGTGCAGGACCATGTCGGTTATCCCCTCGAAGCCATCGACTGGCCCACGGCTCCCCGCATCCTGGTCGCCGGCTGCGGGACGGGGCAGCAGATCGTGCAGACGGCGACGCGGTTCGCCGACGCGTCGATCGTTGCCGTCGATCTTTCGCGGGCCAGCCTGGCCTACGCCAAGCGCAAGGCCCACGAGCTCGGCTTGGCCAACGTCGGCTTCCACCACGCCGATCTGTTGGCGCTGCAACCGGCGGACGGCGTCTTCGACGTGGTCCAGAGCACCGGCGTTTTGCATCATCTGGCCGATCCGATGGCCGGTTGGCAGAACCTCGTTCGTTGCACCAGGCCGGGTGGCCTGTTGCAGATCGGGCTCTACAGCCGCACCGCGCGGCGTGACATCGCGCGCGTGCGCGATCTGCTCGCGGCGCGTGGCATCACCGGGACAGGTGAGGGCATCGTCGAGGCGCGACGCACGGTCGTGGCCCTGGCACGCGCGGGCGACGTCGAATGCGGACGGCTCGCCGTTTCGCGGGACTTCGCCTCCGCCAGCGGTTGCCGCGACCTCATCCTCCACGAGCAAGAGCATCTGTTCACACTGCCCGAGATCGAGGCCGCTCTCGACGCGTTGGGGCTCCGCTTCCTCGGCATGGAGCTGCCCAACACCGACGTGCTGCGCTGGGTGGAAGGTCGTTGGGGCGACCTCGAACCCTGTCGATCGCTCGCGTTCTGGCACGCGGTCGAACAACGGAACCCGGACCTCTTCGCGCGGATGTACGTTTTTTGGTGTCAACGCACGGATTGAGCGTCGGCGCGGCGCACGCGAATCGCGACGGCCCGCGCGCGGGGCCGCCTTCGTCGTTCGGGTGAGGTGCCGAGCTCAGTATCGTTGACGTCGACGCTGCTACTCGAGCGCCGCTTCGATGGTGTCCGGCGTGAGTCGGCCGTCGCGTTCGACGTGGTAGCTGCGGCGACCGTCCGAGACGAAGATCCGAAAGCCGGCAGCGCGGACGTACTCCAACACCTTCAGGAACTTCGGTTTCTTGATCCGGTCGAACTGCCCGGCCTCGACCATGGCGAGAACGGTGCGGCCGTGTTTGGCGCTGGAACGGGGCGAGAGCAGCACGCCGCAGCGGTCGGGGCGGAAGGCGTCGGGCATGGTCGGCGACGACAGCCACAAGCATTCGAAGCCGCGGCAGACGTCTGGTCGGTCGGCGTAGATTCGACAGCCGCGGCCAACGTCGCAGTGCGTGCACCACTTGCCGTAGGGCTTCTCCATCGTCTGGATCTGCGGAATCTTGCAGCAGATGCCGCAGCTTCCGCACTCGCGAGGGGATTCGGTCGGCATCGGCGGTGCTCCTCGTTGCGCGACCGGTTGTGGGCATGGATGGTTGACGACGGGTAAACGGCGACCGCCGTATCTCGTGCCTGGCATCAACGCTTTCTTAACCCGCGCGTGCGAACGTCACCGTACTCGGCAACGTATGCCGGGCGTCGGCCCCGATGGCCGACCAACTCCTTCAAGTAGAAGGTAGATCACCATGGTTGGTACGTTTGCAACGAACACGGCCTCGAACTCGGCCATCTCGTATCTGAGCCGCAACAGCTCGGCCCAGTCCTCGTCGATCGGCAAGCTCTCCTCGGGCTCGCGGATCGTGAAGGCGTCGGACGACGCCGCGTCCCTGGCCGTCGGCACCAAGTTGAAGGCCGACGTCAC
>JBCBTD010000131.1:0-2999 GCA_039818825.1 Pseudomonadota bacterium | reverse complement strand
GATGGCCGCTGGAGCCCTGCGGGGCGACGACCAACTCAGGACTGCCCCGGCTCTCCTTGAGGCCAGCGTCGATCAGCAGCTGCTCGACAGGGATGGCCTCGGCAACCGTCTCTTGGCCGTGGTCCGAGCCGACCAGGAGCAGCACGTCGTCGCCACGCTCCTGCAGTTCCGCGACGGTATCCACGACTAGGCCGACGCACGCGTCCGCTGCGGCGATCGCGGCGTGATGGTCGGCCGAACCGAGTTCGGTCTCGTGCATGGTCGTGTCCGGCTCGCAGAGCCAGAGTACGGCGTAGATGATCCGCGGGTCGCTCAGCAGCGCGTCGCAGAAGAGTATGGCGGCCGCTCGATCGGCGTCGGCGCCCCTGCCGGAGATCGCGACCGGCGTCTCGATCGTGGCGCCACCCGGGGCGAAGGAGCCCGCCCGGTTGAGGAGCTTGCCGTGATGCAGCGGGTCGTGGAAGCGGGCGGCACCGGGGGAGCCGTTGGAGACGATCAGCGACGCCACGCCCTTGCCCGCCGCGTCGACCACCCGCGCGCTGGTCGTCGGGCGGCGTAGCGGGCGCCCGTGGACGCGCCTGAGCGCGTCGAAGATCGAGGGATGGCCGGCATCGTAGAGCGCTAGCCCGTCGCCTTCGTCCAGCGCCAGGGTGTTGCCGGCGAGGCCGTGCGCGCCCGGCCAACAGCCCGTCGCGAACGAGGCGACACTGGCGCGCGTTGCCGACGGATAGATGCCCTTGTGGTTGCGGAAGCGACGCCCGCTCCGGCTGGCGCGGGCGATCGTCGGGCACAGGTCCGGGCGAACGAAGTCGTCCCGGTGCCCGTCACAGATCACGATGACGACCCGTTGCAACGTGCGCTCCTTTCCAGCCCTCGCATTCGAGTGTGACGGGCGTCGATGGCAGATCCGTGGTCGGCGGGACGCCGGCGCGGGCGCCCGACGCTCCGTCCGAAACGCGGGTCACCAGGGCAGGTCGCGGCCGTCCCAGGCGCGGAAGACCACGCCCTCGGACGGGTCGAACGCGTCGATCACCTGGCGGATGCCGGCGACGCTCTCGGCGACGTCCAGCGTCGCGGCATCGGTGCCCATAGCGGTGCGCACCCAGCCCGGGTGGATCAGTAGGATGCCAAGGCCCTGGTCCGCGACCTCGAAGCTGAGGCTCTGCATCGCCATGTTCACGGCCGCCTTGGACGATCGGTACATGAGGGCCGAGCCATCGCCGTTCTCGCCGAGGCTGCCCATCCGGCTGGTGATCGTCACCAGCTTTCGCGCGCCGTCCGGTGCCATCCGCGGCAGCAGCGCGCGGGTCAGCAGCAGCGGCCCGATGCAGTTGACCCGAAAGACCTCGATCCAGGTCGCCGGATCGACCGCGTCGAGGCGCTGCGGCCGACCGCCGAAGATGCCGGCGTTGTTGATCAGCACATCGACCGGCGTGACGACCGATTGGGCAAAGGCGGCAAAAGTCGCCGGTTCGGCGACATCCAGGTGGCGAACGTCGACCTCGTCCGTGAGCAATCCAGGTGGCGTCGGCCCGCGGGTCGTCGCGGTGACGGTCCAGCCGCCGCGAGCGAAGTCGTTGGCGAGTTCGGTGCCGATGCCGCGACCGGCGCCGGTGATCAGGACATGGGGCAAGACGGTCTCCCAGGCAGTATCGGCCGAACTCACGCAACCCGCAGCGCACAATGACAGAGAGCGATGCCGGCGGTCACAGCGACGTTGAGGCTCTCCGGCCGGGCGGCGATCGGGATACGAACACGAAGATCGCAGCGCTCGCGGATCAACGGCCTGAGGCCTCGGCCCTCGGCGCCGAGCACCAGCACCTGCTTGGCCGCCGGCTCGAACGCGTCCAACGCCGTCTCGCCGTTACCGTCGAGCCCGGCGACCCAATAGCCAGCACCTTGAAGCTGCGTCAGCGTTCTGGCGAGGTTGACCTCGTGGATCACGGGTACCCACTCGAGCGCGCCCGATGCCGCCTTGGCGCAAGCGGCGTTGAGCGGTGCAGCGTGACGGGTCTGCATGACCAGGGCGTCGGCGCCGAAGGCGGCGGCGGAACGCAGGATGGCGCCCAGGTTACGGCTGTCCTCGACTTGGTCGAGGACCAAAACGAGGCTGCGGTCGGTGTTGCAAATCGATCGCAAGTCCGGCTGTGGCAATGGCTCGACCAGGGCGCCGACGCCTTGGTGGGCCGCTTCGGCACCCACCAGCGCGGCGAACGCGGCGCGGTCCAGCGGTTCGGCCGCGATGTCGCGACGTGCCGCGGCCTCGGCGAGTGGTACTGTGCACGGGCCGAGCGTCACCAGCCGACGGATCTGCCGCGTCGGATTGTCGAGCGCCGCAGTGACGGCGTGGGTCCCGTAGAGAACGAGTGGTGCGGTGGCGGCGTCGCCCGGTCCGCCTCGGCTCGCCGGTGGCGCGCGGTGGCGACCAGGGTCGCGTCGTGGGGGCTTGCTGATTGGTCTTTTCTTGGGCGGCATCGAATACTGGCCCGAACACCGCTCGGCTGTTGACAAGGGTAGGCCCCTTCACATACTCCGCCGCGCACTTCGCGGCCAGCAGTGACCGGCGTGCGGAGGGGTGGCCGAGTGGTTAATGGCAGCAGACTGTAAATCTGCCGACGTACGTCTACGCAGGTTCGAATCCTGCCCCCTCCACCATCCCCGCTGCTGACCTGACGCCGCGAGGCGGGTGTAGCTCAATGGTAGAGCACCGGCCTTCCAAGCCGGTGATGTGGGTTCGATCCCCATCACCCGCTCCATCCACCGACGACGGCGCGCAACTCTTTTCGGGACCGAGCTCAGACGACGATGGCGAAGGAAAAGTTTTCGAGGACGAAGCCTCACGCGAACATCGGGACGATCGGTCACGTCGATCATGGCAAGACGACGTTGACGGCGGCGATCACGAAGGTGTTGGCGGAGGCCGGTGGTGCGACGTTCACGTCGTACGACAACATCGACAAGGCGCCGGAAGAGAAGGCGCGGGGGATCACGATCAACAC
>JBCBTD010000130.1:0-4640 GCA_039818825.1 Pseudomonadota bacterium | reverse complement strand
GGCGCCGCCGCCGAGATCCGCGGCCAATCGCGCCGCGCTGTCGTGGTGGCGCTCGATGCCTCGTTCCCTGAGGCAAGCGCCCGCTTCGTCGGCACGGTCGATGCCATCGGCGACAGCGGCGGAAGCGGCACCTTGGCGCTCCACCACGACAGCGCGGCGCGATTGGCCGCGGATCTCGGCGGCGGCGCCAGACCGCCGCCGCCGATGGCGGGTGCGGCGACGTTCGAAGGCGAGGTTGCGTGGGGTGGCGACGTCACCATGGCCGGTGCCGCCACGGCGGGCACGCTGACGGCGACCGTGTCGTTCGCCGCCAACGCCGAGGACCGGTCGCTGACGATCGACGACCTCGGCGGCGACGCGACCGACGTGGCAGCGTTGCTCGCCGCCGTCGGGTGGTGGGCCGACCCACCCAGGCGTTGGCTGGCGAGGCATCAAGGCGCTTGGCCACGAGCTGGCCCTCTGGCGGCCGCGTGGCCGGAACGGGTAACGGTGCGAGCCACGACGACGGACCTGCGCGACAGCGGCGACCAGCAGGTCGCAGCACGGCTCGCCATGGACGTCGGGGACCGGACGCTGGTGGTGCATGACGCGACCTGGACGGACACCGCTCGATCGATCGGCTTGACGGGAAAGGCCGAACGCGGCGTGCGCGGCATCGACGTGACGCTCTCGATCGAGGCCAGCCACCCCTTGGACGACGTCGTGGGTGCGGCCATCGGCCTCTCGTGGCTCGGCCCGGGCGCGGCGACGTGGCAGGGCGACTTGACGGCCAAGGGCACCACCCTGGCCGAGCTCGTCGCGACGCTTGCCGGTCGCCTCGACGGTCGGCTCGTCGTCGACGGGCAAACCAGAAGGGACGAGAACGGCCGGCCGATCGCGATCGCCGCACACGCCTACGGGGGCGCGATCGGCATCAGCCACGGCCAGTTGGATCTCGGCGACCTGACCGCCTCGACGGCGCGTTTGGACGGAGTCGTCGATCTCTATCTGGGCCAAGTCGCCGCCGACCTGATCCGCGCTGGCCAGGGCGATGTCCGCTTCGATGGCCGCATCGCCCGACCGGAACTGACCCGGCCGACCGCCGCCGCGGCCTCAGCGGGGCGCTGAGACCGTCCTCAGGGCGTTGGGCCGAGCATGTTCTCGGGCCGCACCCACTGGTCGAACTCCGCGTCGGTCAACAGCCCGAGCGCCATGGCAGCCTGTTTCAGGGTCGTCCCCTCGGCATGGGCCTTCTTCGCCACCTTGGCGGCGTTGTCGTAGCCGATCTTGGGATTGAGTGCGGTCACCAGCATCAGGCTTTCGTGGAGCAGCTGACCGATCCGCTGCTCGTTGGCGACGATCCCGACCACACAGTTGTCGGTGAAGCTGCGGGCACCGTCGGCCAGAAGGCGCGCCGACTGAAGGACGCCGTACGCCATGACCGGCTTGAACACGTTGAGCTCGAAATGCCCGTTGGAGCCACCCACGGTCACGGCAACGTGGTTGCCCATGACCTGGCACGCGAGCATCGTCATCGCCTCGCACTGGGTCGGGTTGACCTTGCCAGGCATGATCGACGAGCCGGGCTCGTTTTCCGGCAGGCTCAACTCACCGAGGCCGCAACGAGGCCCTGAGCCAAGGAAGCGAATGTCGTTGGCGATCTTCATGAAACTGACGGCGATGGTGTTCAGGACACCCGACAGCTCGACCATGGCATCGTGGGCCGCCAACGCCTCGAACTTGTTCTCCGCAGTCACGAACGGCAGGCCGGTGATCGATGCGACCTCGGCAGCAAAGTCCTCGGCGAAGCCGATCTTGGCATTGAGGCCGGTACCGACGGCCGTCCCACCTTGGGCGAGCTGCAGGACGCCCGGCAGCGCCCGCCGCAGCCGTTCGATGCCGTAGCGCACCTGCGTGTAGTAGCCGGAGAACTCCTGGCCGAGCGTCAGCGGCGTCGCGTCCTGGGTATGGGTCCGGCCGATCTTGATGATGCCGTCGAAGGCCGCAACCTTGGCGGCAAGGGCTGCCTCCAGGTGCTCCAGCGCCGGCACCAGCCGGTTATGGACCTCCTCTGCGGCAGCAACGTGCATCGCCGTCGGGAAGGTGTCGTTCGACGACTGACCAAGGTTCACATGGTCGTTCGGGTGCACCGGCTTCTTGGTGCCGAGCGGCTCGCCGAGCATCTCGTTGGCGCGGTTCGAGATCACCTCGTTGCCGTTCATGTTCGACTGAGTGCCGGACCCGGTCTGCCAGACGACCAGCGGGAAGTGATCATCCAGCTTGCCGTCGACGACCTCGGAGGCCGCCGCCTCCATGGCCTTGCCGAGCGCGGGGTCGAGCACTCCCAGGCGCTGATTCACCCGGCAAGCCGCGAGCTTGACGATCCCCAACGCGCGGACCACCGGCTTCGGCATGGTCTCGGTGCCGATCTTGAAGTTCTGCAGCGAGCGCTGCGTCTGGGCACCCCAATACCGATCGCTCGGCACGTCGATCGGGCCGAACGTGTCGCTTTCCTGGCGCGTCGTCGCCATGTCGTGCCTCCGCTGAGCCCAGCGCGGTAGCCCGCGCCATCGGGCGCCGAAGCACCGCACCCATCCGTCCGTGTCAATCGGCGGAAAGACGAATCAGCGCTTGCGGAAACGATCCAACGTGACGATCGCCGCACCACCCTTGGGGTCCGGATCGGGGTCGGTCGGGTCGGTTGGATCCTCAGGCTCGTCTTGCTGGCCGTCGGCGCCCGGCCCGAGCGTCGGTAGCAGCACCGGGCGGCCGTCAGCACTGTCGGCGCCATCGGCTTCGCGGTCGGCCAAGGTGAACTGCAGGCCGAACTCGACCCCCGGATCGGCGAATACCTTGACGGCCGCGAACGGGATCGAGAGCCGCTGCGGCCGCCCGCCAAACGACAAGGTCACACCGAAGCGGTCGGGACCGACGTCGAGATCCCAGAACTGATGCTGGAGGACGATGGTCATCTCGGGCGCATAGCGCTGCCGCAGCATCTCCGGCATCTCGACACCCGGATGATCGGTGCGGAACGTGATGTAGAAATGGTGCGGCGGCTCCAGCGCCTGGCGCGACGCGTCGTCGAGCACGTCGCGGACGACGCCGATCAGAGCGGATTCGACGAGTTGCGCGTAAGGGATCGAGCCGGCGGTCATGACGTGGCCCCAGGAAGGCGAGCCTTGGCGGGTGAGACACCCCGGGGGCCGAAGCCCCCGAGGCGGTGGAAGGATTCTGTTGCCCGGCCCCTTCCAGCCGCGCTTGCCGTGTTAAGCGGCAGCGAGCACCAAATCATTGTCATTGGCACTTGTACGTTTGGTCCGATAACGGCGGTACCATGCCGAGCGAAAGCCAGTCCTTTACCACGCACGTCGATCCTGGTTCGCCCCCCGAAGCTCCCGAACGACCGACGTCGGGAATGATGGTGGAGGCGCCGGGCACTGCCCCCGGGTCCGCAACGCTTATTTCGACAGGCGTTTATCGCCGTAGTCGCCGAAACGACACGTCTTATATACGTCGCAGCGGGCGGGCTGCAAAGCCTGCCCTCCCTCGAACGACCAACAGGGCTTGCACATGAGCCTCACGGACGACGACCGCCGCGCCATCGACGAGCTGCGCGCCGCGAGCCATACCACCCGACGAGCCACGGTGCCGGCGTTGGAAGCGGTCTTGTTCGAGCCGCTGCCGGTGCTCGACCACGGCTTCGTCCGCGTCGTCGACTACATGGGCGACGACGCCGCGGTCGTTCAGGCGGCACGGGTATCGTACGGCAAGGGGACCAAGAGCGTCCGCAACGACGCCGGCCTGATCGCTTATCTGATGCGCCATCGCCACAGCACGCCGTTCGAGATGTGCGAGCTGAAGCTGCACGTAAAGCTGCCGATTTTCGTCGCGCGGCAATGGATCAGACACAGGACTGCCAACGTCAACGAGATCTCCGCCCGCTACTCGATCCTCGACCGCGAGTTCTACGTCCCGGCAGACGACCAAGTGGCCGTGCAGAGCACCGCCAACCGCCAGGGCCGGGGCGACGTCGTTGCCGAGGACGTCGCCGACCGGGTGCGAACGCAGATCGACGCGTCGGGCAGCGCGGCTTTCGATTTGTACGACGCACTCCTGGCCGACGACGGGCCCAGCGCGGTCGCACGCGAGCTGGCGCGAACGGTATTGCCGCTGGGGACGTACACGCAGTGGTACTGGAAGATCGACCTCCACAACCTCTTGCACTTCACGGCGCTGCGTGCGGATCCGCACGCCCAGGTGGAGATTCGCGCTTATGCCGAGGTGCTGCTGAACGTTCTCGAGCGCTGGGTGCCTTTGACCTTTGCTGCTTTCGTCGAACACCGGCTTGAGGCGGCAACGCTGTCGAAGGGTCAACTGGCGGTGCTACGGCGCCGGCTGGCCGGCGAAACCGTTGATTTGGCGGCCAGCGGCCTCTCTGCACGCGAGTGGGGCGAATTGGCCACGGTCCTGGGTGAAGTGACCGAAAGCCCCTGAACCGCTCGCTGGCGGATTTGCCGAGCCCGATGATCTGTTGTACGAGGTTCAGGAACGTCGCCATTCGACACAGGATGGGGCGTTGAACGTCTCGCGGGAACGGAAGCCACAGGCCATTGGCGGCCACGCTTCCAAACGGTTCAGGTGGAGGAATGATGTCGAGG
>JBCBTD010000129.1:0-4664 GCA_039818825.1 Pseudomonadota bacterium | reverse complement strand
CATTTCGAAGACGTTCCAGGCGCGGTTGGTGCGATTGGTCACGATCTTCCGAAGGACGAAGCCGAGCACGGCAATCTGCGGCTGGTGGAAGGTTGGGGGTCCGGTACCCGTGGCGATCCCTATGTCGTCGTCGAGGAGATCTACGGTGACGGCCCGGCGATCCTGACGATCCGCGATCCTGCCAGCCGGCAGGGCCAGGCAGGACGCCTAGGGAGCGCCGGCCTCGGCTTCGTCCTTCGGAAGATCGTGACCAATCGCACCAACCGCGCCTGGAACGTCTTCGAAATGGAGTTGCGGGAGTGGCTGGAACTGCACAGCGGCTACTTCGATGGCTTGAGCTTCGGCCAGGCGAAGCAGCGCTCCGACGCCACCGGCTCCGATCGCTACACGGACGTCGAGGTGTTCGACGAGCCGACGGATCGCATCGCTTTCGTCGGCGCCACCGTGGCACCGGGCGAGACCGTCACCTTGCAGATCACCGTCACCGATCATTCGCCCAAGTCCGAGTTCTACCTACTGCAGCGCCGCGACGCGCCGATGGCCGCCCTCGAGGGGCCCTGACCGACGTCTGCTCGTTGGCCGAGCGCGCGGTATGAGGGGTGCCGCCCCGGCGAGGCAGGCGCTAACCTGAGACACGTCCAACTCGTGTCGAACCGGGAGCCCCTTGCCCATGCGTGCACTAGCGTTCTGTCTCCTGCTGCTCGCCGTTCCCGCCGCCGCACACGATGCGGTCCAGACGCGGCTGACCCTACAAGCGACCGCGACGCGAGAGGTTGCGGACGACCGGTTCGTCGCGCACCTCGAGGGGCGTGGTGAAGCGCCCACTGCGGCGGCGGCGCAGGCCGAACTCAACGAGCGCATGGCGGAAGCCCTCGCCCTCCTGGAGGCCGCCCCGGCGTTGGAGATCGAAACCGCCAGCTACTCGGTGCGCGCCGTCGAGCGCGAAGGCCAGCCACGGCGTTGGATCGCCGCACAAGGTGTGCGGATCGAGACCGACGACGCCGACACCCTGTTGGAACGCGTCGGGGAACTGCAAAGCTTGGGCATGGCAGTGGGCCAATTGGGCTCCAGGCTCGCACCCGCGACCGAACGCGAGCTGCACGAGGCCCTGCTGCCAGAGGCGATCGCGGCGCTCCGGACCCGCGCCGAGCAGGCTGCGGCAGCGCTCGGTTTGTCCTTCAGCCATTTCAGCGACGTCAATCTCGACGGAACGCCGACACCGCGGCCGGTGCGGCTGGAGGCGGTCGCCATGGACGCGATGGCGGTTCGCGCAGCGCCACCGGTGATCGCATCCGGGCGAACCACGGTGCGCGTCGGCGTGGCGGCGACGGCCATCCTCTCACCCTGAGCCGAAGCCAGGTTGCCCTGATCGGTCGAACCGCTCCGCAGGCCCACCGGGCCACGACGCCTCTACTCGAAACGAAGCCTTAACGATCTGGCTCCAGTGTTGACGGAACCGTCAATCTGGAGCGCGCCCCATGCTGTCACGACTGCCCATTGCCGTGCGCCTCTACGCCATTGCCGCGCTGGCCATCCTGGCGCCGATCACCGTGCTCGTCCCTGCGGTGTCGACCATCCACGAGACGGCATTGGAAGACCGCCGTATCATGCTGCACGACCTCGTCACTTCCGCGGTCGGCACGGTCCAGGACCTCTACGACGCCGCAGCGCGCGGGGAACTCAGCGAGGCTGAGGCCAAACGCCTCGCAGCGTCCGCCCTCCGCTCCATCCGCTACAACGACGCGAACGACTACTTCTTCGTCTACGAGGGCGACGGCACCAACGTGGTGTTGGGGGTGAAGCCGGAACTCGAAGGCCAGAACCTGATCTCCCTGGCCGATCCCAACGGTGTGCGCCTGGTTGCCGAGTTGATCGACGTCGCCCAGCGAGGCGGCGGTTTCGTCGCCTACCACTGGGAGCGCGACGGTGAGCTGACGCCGAAGGTCTCCTACGCCGACTGGTTTGCCCCCTGGGGCTGGATGATCGGCACCGGGTTGTACGTGGACGACGTCGACGCATTGGCGCAGACGCAGGCCTGGAGCCTCGGCACCAGCGTTGCGGTAGGCGCGCTTGTCGTGGTCGCCGTCGTCGCCTTGGTGACCTTGAGCGTCACGCGGCCGCTCAACCGCCTCACGTCAACGATGCTGGCCGTCGCCGACGGTCGGACGGAGACGGCGGTCGACGTCCGTGGTGGCGGCGAACTCGGGGCGCTTGCCAAAGCGTTGGAAACGTTCCGCCTCCTGGCCATCGACAACGCCCGAGTCGCCGCAGAGAGGCGCAAACTCCGCGTCGACCTTGCCGACCGCATCGACAGCCAGGTCAACGACCTCGCCCGACAACTCCAGGGCGCGGTTGCCAAGGCGAAAGCCGATGCCGGCAGCCTGGAGGGCGTCTCCAGCCAAGCCGAAGCCATGACGGCAACCGTCGCGACCAGCACGGCGACCACCAGCGAGATGACCCACGCCGTTGCCGGCGCGGTCGCCGAGCTCTCGGCATCGTCGAGCGAGATCTCTGCCCAGCTCTCGGGCTCTGCCGAACTCGTCAATGCCGCAGTCGGGGAGGCCGAAGCCGCCGGTCAGCAGGTCGGCTCGCTGCAGCAGGCCGCGTCGGACGTTGCCGCCGTAGTGGAGCTGATCAGCGCCATCGCCGAGCAGACCAATCTCCTCGCACTCAACGCCACGATCGAAGCCGCTCGCGCCGGCGATGCCGGCCGCGGGTTCGCGGTGGTCGCCAGCGAGGTCAAGGCTCTGGCCGGTCAGACCGGGCAGGCGACCAAGAAGATCGGCGACAGCATAGGGCTCATGCAGGACGCCACCGAAGGCACGGTGCATCGCATCGACCAAGTCGGCGAGAGCATCCGCTCGATCGCCGGCAGCTCGTCGGCGATCGCCACCGCGGTCGAAGAACAGAGCGCCGCGACCCGCGAGATCTCAGGCAACGTCGAACGCTCGGCCCAGGCGGTGGGCGCGGTCACCGACCTGATGGACGATCTCCAGCAGTCGGGCCGCCGGATCGGCGACGTCTCGCACTCCATCGCCGCGGTCGCGGACGACTTGGAGCGCCAGACCGAGACGTTGACCAGCGCCGTCGCATCGCTGGTGACCGAAATCCGCGCGGCCTGAGACCACCAAACGCTGACAGCGCGCCGCCGCTGTTCGGGTGGTCAACAAAGGCAACCAAGCGCTGACGCTCGTGAACCGTTCACTCGAGCGTCGCGCAGCGAAGGCTGACGGATGACGTGAACGGAGTCCGTCAGCCTCCGGGATCCGCCCGTGCTGACGGACCGCTGATCCGACGTGGCAACCCATCGTTAGGGTTTTTCCGCGATACCGAGCGTCTCGTTCATACTTCCTTCGAGGACTGCCGTTCATGCTCTCGCGCCTGCCCATCGCCATCCGCCTCTACGCCATCGCCGCCCTCGCGATCCTGGCACCCGTTGCGGTGCTGATACCGGCCATCAGCAACACACGCGATGCTGCGATGGAAGACCGGCGGATCATGCTGCAGGACCTGCTCGACACCGCCTTGGGCACGGTCAGCAGCCTCCACCAAGCCGCCGAACGGGGAGAGATCACAGACGCCGAAGCGCAAAGTCTGGCCGCGGCGGCCCTACGGACGATCCGCTACGGCGAAGCCGACGACTACTTCTTCGTCGTCGATACCGAAGGCAACATGCTGGCGCACGGCGTCCGGCCCGACCTCGAAGGCAAGAGCATCATCGGGCTCACCGATCCCCACGGCGTGCGGCTGATCCGGGAGTTGATCGACGCCGCCACAACCGGCGGCGGCTACGTGCCCTACCACTGGGAACGCGATGGCGAGGAGCAGCCGAAGCTCTCCTACGCTGCGGAATTCGGCCCTTGGGAGTGGATCATCGCTACGGGACTGTACGTCGACGACGTGGACGCCCTGGCCCGAGAGCAGGCGTGGAGCCTCGGCACCACCGTGGCGTTCATCGCGGGCGCGGTCGTGATCTTGGCGACCATCGTCACCCTCAGCGTGACGGGACCCCTAGGCCGTCTCACGAGGTCGATGCTGGCGGTCGCCAAGGGCGATACCGACGTTGCCGTGAACACCGGTGGCGGCGGTGAGATCGGAGCACTCGCACGGGCGCTGGAACAGTTCCGCCTGCAGGCGATCGAGAACTCGCGTACGGCCGAGGAGCGCCATCGTCTGCGTCAGGACCTCGCCACTCGGATCGACAACGAGGTCAACGCCCTCGCCCAGAGCCTGCGCAACGCCGTCAGCAAAGCGAAGGCCGACGCCGAAGGCCTCGAGCGGCTTGCCGACGGGGCCAAGTCCATGACCTCCACGGTCGTCGACAGCACCTCGACGACCAGCGAGATGACCCACGCGGTTGCCGGCGCCGTCGCCGAACTCTCGGCCTCCTCGAGCGAGATTTCCTCGCAACTCTCGGGCTCGGCCAAGTTGGTCAACGCCGCCGTTGGCGAAGCCGAGGCCGCGGGCCATCAGGTCGGCTCCCTGCAGCAAGCTGCGTCCGACGTCGCCGCCGTGGTCGAGCTGATCTCCGCCATCGCCGAGCAAACCAACCTGCTCGCCTTGAACGCCACGATCGAAGCTGCCCGCGCAGGCGATGCTGGCCGCGGCTTCGCAGTGGTCGCCAGCGAGGTCAAAGCGCTGGCTGGGCAGACCGCGCAGGCGAC
>JBCBTD010000128.1:0-4767 GCA_039818825.1 Pseudomonadota bacterium | reverse complement strand
GCGGTTGAGCTGGCGACGGGGGTGGCGTTGGAGCGGCAGCTGTTGGGGGTGCCGCTGGACGGGGTGCGGCTGTGGCGGGAGCGGGGCCGGCCACAGGCGACGAGCGGGGCCGCGGCGGCGGCGTGGCTGCTGGCGAACGAGGCGTTGGCGGGCAAGCTCGGCGGGGCGGAGCGCGTGGTGGTGCTCGGTGGCGACGGGCTGGTGGGTGAGGTCTTGGCCGCGGCGCTGCCGGGGGTGCGGGTGACGAGCCTGTTGGACCCGGCCGGTCCGGTGCCGCCGGGCCTCGCCCACGCCCATCTGCGGATCGGCCAACGGGCCGATGGTCACGACGTTGCCTATGCGGCGGCAGGCGAGCCCTTGCCGGTGGCCGACGGCGCGGCGGATCTCGTCATCTGCGCCGTGGCGAGCCTGCCGCCGGTGTGGCGGGCGGAGGCGGCGCGGCTGGCCGGGTCAGAGACGGCGGTGATCGTGTTGCCGGCGGTGTCGGCAGCGGCGGTTCCGGCGCCGGAAGCGTCGGCGGCCGAGGAACGGCCCCCCGAGGCGTTCGGCGAGCTGCGGGTGTTCGCGGTGCCGGTGAGCCTGGCGGCGCTGGCCCAGGGACGGCTGACGGAAGGACCGGCGGCGGGGCGGCCGCTGACGCCGGTGGAGGCCGAGCTCTTCTATTTCGGCCGGCGTGGATCGTCCTTGGCGGCGCTTGCCCGGGACGGGGCGAGGCCGCTGGCGACGGTGGTGAGGGCGGCCCGCGCGTTGCAGCGGGAGGGGCTCCTGCAACTGCTGCCGGCGACGGCGGCCGCGGCGCGGCTGCACCACTATCTGGTCACCGGCGAGCCGCTGCCGCCGCCCGGCGAGTGTGCGCCGGTGGTGGTGTGGCGCCGGGCGGTGGCGCGGTTCGGGGCGCGGCCGGCGTTGATCCTGCACGACGGGGTGAGCTTGAGCTACGCCGATCTCGACCGGTTGATCGCCGGGTTCGTCGCGACGTTGGGCGAGCTGGGGCTGCGTCCGGGCGAGCGGATCGGGGTGCTGGCCGATCCTTGTGTCGAGCTGCACGGGCTTTTCTGGGCGGCGATGACGCTGGGTCTGCGGTATCTGCCGGTGCCGTTGGGGACGACGGCGGCGGGGGTGGCGGCGGTGCACGGGCGGGCGCCGATCGCGGTGTTGTTCGTCGACGAGCGGCTGGGGGTGACGGGGCTCGACGGCTCTGCGGCGGGGCGGATCGAGCGGTTCACCGGGACCACCGAGGGCGGTGGCTTCGAGCTCGGTGTGCGCGACGACGAAGCCGCCATCGCCGTCTCCCGCTTGCCGCCAACACCCGCAACCGCAGCACCAGGCATCGACATCCCGACCTCCGGCACCACCGGCGCGTCCAAGATCGTAGTGTTGGGCGGTGAGCCGCTCGTCGACATCTCGTTTCGCTGCTGCCAGGTCCAGGACTGGGCCGACGACGAGCGCTTCTTGTCGGCGCAACATCCGTCGGAAATCACCCAGATCCGCTACAGCCAATTGCAGATCCCGCTGGTCGGCGCCGCCAACATCGTCGGCGAGCCGTCGCGCCCGGGTCACGTGTATAGCGTCTGGGCGCTGGCCGAGCGGTACGGCGCGACGCGGCTCCGCTTCTCGCCGGCGCTGGCAGGGCTGATCGTCCGCGGTTTGGCCGAGGGCCGGATCGACCGGCTCGCGACCTTGACCTCGACGATGACCGACAGCACCCACTTCCCCCGCCCGCTCCGGCGGGATTTGGTCGCCAAGCTCGCGGTGCGCAGTTTCGAAGCCTATGGCGCCACCGAAGCCATGTCGGCGCTCGGCAACGTCCTGGAGCCCGGGGCGCCGCCGCGACCGGTGGAGTATGGCGCCGTGATCCAAGTGCGCCGGGACGATGGCAGTGTCGCCGTGGACGACGAGATCGGCACGATCTGGATGCTGCGCGACGACTACATGGAGGGATATCTTACCGACCAGGGCCTCGACCGCTCGGTGATCCAGGGGTTCTGGTTCAGTCCGGGCGACCAGGCGCGGCGCACCGCCACCGGCGTGGTCGAGATCGCCGGCCGCCGCGACGACCTGTTCAGCACCGCCACCGGTCAGCTCGTCGTGCCGACCGCGATCGAAGACGTGCTGCAGAGCCATTCGCTGGTCGAGGCGGCGGTGGTGGTGCCCGGCCTCGACCGCTCGGGTGGGACTCAGATCGTCGCCTACGTGGAGGTGGCGGCGCCGGCCGCGGCACCTGCTGAGTTGGCGACCACACTGACACGCCTGGTCCGCGACGAACTCGGTGACGCCTTTCGGCCAGCCGCTGTCCACCTCGTCGACGCCCTGCCCCGCAACAACCGTGACAAGCTCGTCCGCCGGACCCTCGCTGGCTTGCCCGTGGAAGGACCGGACGGCACCGCCGCCATCAACCCTCGCGGAACGCGTCGTCCTTCAGATGGATAATCCGGTCCGTGAGGAAGCTCAGGATGCTCCGCTCGCCGGAGATCAACTCGACGTCGACCAGCATGCCCGGCACCAGCGGATGGTCGACGCCATCGCGGTTCAACGTCGTGGACGAGGGCTCGACGTCGACCCGGTAGGTCAGCTCGCCGCTCTGCTCGTCGGCGCTGGCGTCGGCCGCGATCCGCTGCACTTCGCCCCCTAGCCGGCCGTAGCGCAGGTAGTCGTAGGCCATGACCTTGACGACGGCCTGTTGGCCGACGTGCAGCCGGCCGATGTCCTGCTGGGTCACCTGCGCCTCGATGACCAAGGGGCCGTCGGTCGGCACCAACGTCATCAGCGGTGCGTAGGCCGCGAAACTCTGGCCCGCCTGGGTTGCGCTCACGTCCTTGACGATTCCGGCGACGGGCGCCGTCACGGCCAATTCGGCGACGACCTGACGCTGGCGGCGCGCCGCCTGGGCGAGGTCTTCGGCCTTGGCGCGCGCGAGCGACAGCTCGGCGCGCAGGTCACGCGTGCGGTCAGCGACATGGCGCGCGCGGGCGTCCCGGGTCTCGTCGCGAGCCGCACCTGCGGATTCCGCAGCGCTCTTCGCAACCGCGAGTTCGCCTTCCAGGTCGCGGAGCTGCCGTTCGATGGCGAGATGCCGCAGCCGTGGCGCCAAACCCTGGGCAGCCAGCTTGTCCAGGGCCGCGAACTCCTGCTTCATCAACGCCAGCGTGCTCTCCAGACGGCGGATTTCGGCGTCGCGCTCGGCAAGTTCCAGCGCGCGTTTGCGTTCCGTCGTCGCCAACTGGGCGAGCTGGCGGGCGTGGGCTTCCTTGCGCGCCTCCAAGAGCGCGCTGGCCTCCGCCACCAGATCCGGCCGATCACGCGCCAGCTCGGCGGGCACGCCGAGGCCGCGGTCCTCGAGTTCGGCCTCCAAGCGGGCGATGAGGGCCTGCTCCACCTGCAGCCGCGCCTGCATCTCCTCCAGCGCGCTCGTCTCCAGCGTCCCGTCCAGGCGCAGCAACACGGCGCCGGCGGCCACCGCGTCGCCCTCGCGAACCACCACGTCGCTGATGCGGCCGCCGCGCGGATGGTTGACGACCTGGACCTCGTCGACCGGCTCGACTTTGCCGGTGGCGCTGACGACCTGCTCGACGGTCGCCCACGCCGCCCAACCGACCAGGGAGGCAAAGAGGGCAGCCAGCATCAGGATCAAGCCGCGCGCACCGAATCCGGTTCGGGTGTCCGCCAAAGACGAGCAACGGGGCAACAAATCGCCGGACATCCGCTTACTCCGCTGCCGACGCGGCTGCGCTGTCGCGCCGCACGAGGACGTCCGTGACCGCACCGTCGTCGACGACCCGGCCATGGTCGAGGCGCACCGCGCGATCGGCGAGAGCCAGCAACGCCGGGCGGTGGGTCACCATGACCACCGTGCGGCCGCGTGTGATGGGCCGCAACCGCCGCACCAACTCCCGCTCGCTGGCTTCGTCGAGTGCACTCGTCGCCTCGTCGAGGATCAACAGGCGTGGATTGCGGACCAGGGCGCGGGCGAGCGCCAAGAGCTGCCGCTGGCCGGCCGAAAACGCGAACCGACCGTCGCCGAGGACGGTGGCATAGCCCTCGGGCAAGGCCTCGACCACGTCGTGGAGGCCAGTGAAACGAGCGGCTGCGACCACCCGGTTGAAGTCGCACTCGGCGACACCGAGCCCGATGTTTTGAGCGATGCTGCCGCGGAACAGCTGGGTCTCCTGCGGCACGTAGCCGGCCTGCCGGGCGACGGCGCCGGCCGGCAGATGGCGGAGGTCGAAGCCGTCGACCAGCACGCGGCCGTCGTGGGGCGGGATCAGACCGAGCATGACCTTGGTCAAGGTCGTCTTTCCGGAGCCGGGCGGCCCGACGATGGCCAGCACGTGACCCGGCTCGACCTCCAGGTCGACATCGGCCAGAGCCGCGGCGTGGCCGTCATAGCGAAAGCTCACGCCCTCCAGCCGCAGCCGGCCTTCCAGGTTGGGCGTGGCGCCAGCGCCGCGAACGGCGTCGCCGCCGCGGGCCAGCAGCCGGTCGAGCGTCACCATGGCGTCGCGGACGGCGCTGAGCTGATGCCATGCGCCACCCAGCTGGCGGAGCGGTGCGAGCGCGCGGCCGGCGAGGATCGTCGTCGCGATCAGCGCGCCGACACTGAGCTGGCCCGCGAGGATCAAGTGCGCGCCGGCATAGACGATGACCAGCGTGACGAGTTGCTGGAGCAGCAGCCCGAGAGTCTGGGCGCTGCCGTTGAGCTGGCCGGCGCGGAACCCGGCCTCGGCGCTCCGCGCCAGCTTGTCGTCGAACCCCTTGGCGACGTGGGAC
>JBCBTD010000127.1:0-4807 GCA_039818825.1 Pseudomonadota bacterium | reverse complement strand
CCCAGGTCGTTTCGGAATCGAAGCTGTTCTCCGCTGCGCCCACGGCCTACGGCGCCGCGCCCAACACCCAGGTTTCGACCGTCGACGCCGGCATGCCCGGCATGTTGCCGGTGCTGAACACACACTGCGTGGACCAGGCGATCAAAACCGGCTTGGGGCTCAAGGCCGAGATCAACTCGGTCTCGGTGTTCGAGCGGAAGAACTATTTCTATCCGGACCTGCCCCAAGGTTACCAGATCAGCCAGTACCAACACCCGATCGTCGGCAAGGGTGAGCTGTTGCTCGATTTGCCCGATGGAGAAACCCGAGCGATCGGCATCACCCGACTGCATTTGGAGCAGGACGCCGGTAAGTCGCTGCACGACGCGCATGCCGGCGCGAGTCTGATCGACCTGAACCGATCGGGCGTGGCGCTGATGGAGATCGTCTCCGAACCGGACATCCGTTCGCCGGACGAGGCCGTCTTGTACTTGCGCAAGCTGCGCTCGATCCTCCGCTACCTGGAGACCTGCGACGGCAACATGGAAGAGGGCAGCCTCCGGTGCGACGCCAACGTCTCGGTGCGCCCGCTCGGCGAGCGCGACTTCCGCACCCGCTGCGAAATCAAGAACGTGAACTCCATGCGCTTCGTCGCGCGGGCGATCGAGTACGAGGCGAAACGGCAGATCGAACTGTACGAGACCGGCGGTGCAGTCGACCAGGAGACGCGGTTGTTCGACGCCACGAAGGGCGAGACCCGGTCGATGCGGTCCAAGGAGGAGGCGCACGACTACCGCTATTTCCCGGACCCAGACCTCTTGCCCGTAGAATTGACCGACGAGCGGATCGAGCGGATCCGCGTCGTGTTGCCCGAGCTGCCGGACGACAAGAAGCGCCGCTTCATCGAGCGCCACGGGCTTTCGGCCTACGACGCCGGCGTGCTCGTCCAGGAACGGGCGACCGCCGATTACTTCGAGGCGGTGGCGGCCGGCCGTGACGCCAAGCAGGCAGCCAACTGGTGCATCAACGAGCTGTTCGGTCTGTTGAACAAGAACGGGCTCGGCATCGATGCCAGTCCCGTCCGCGCCGACCGGCTCGGCGAGCTTCTGGACCTGCAAGCCGAGGGCACGATTTCCGGCAAGCTCGCCAAGGACGTGTTCGCGATCATGTTCGAAACCGGCGGTGCGCCGCGGGCGATCGTCGAGGAACGGGGGCTGGAGCAGGTCACCGACCTCGCCTCCATCGAGCCGATCATCGACGCGTTGATCGCCGACAATCCCGGTCAGGTCGAGACCTACAAGAAGAACCCGAAGGTGATCGGCTGGTTCACCGGCCAAGTGATGAAGGCCACCGGCGGCAAAGCCAACCCGCAAGCGGTCCAAGGGCTCTTGAAGCCGAAGCTCGACGCACTCTGACGGACGCGTTCCAGACCGTCAGGCTGGTTCCAGCACCCGTTGCGGCTTCGCGGGTTCGGGGCCGCGAACCGGGCCGGCGTCGAGGTCGGGGATCAGGCTCGGCGGCAGGGGGGGCAGATCGTCGTCGCCCGGCAGGATCGGGCGAACCGGCTCCGGCGTGACGTTGCCGTCACCGCCGCCGCCCGAACGGGGCGGCCGTTTCATGCTGCGCAGGTCGTACCACGCCCAAGCCAACGGCGCGCCGAAGCTAAGCGCCGAACTGAGCAGAATGAACCAATCGGTGCTGAGGACGTAATCCTCCACGACCACACCTCGCCAACGCTCGCGACAGATTGGAGCGAAGCACGGACCGCCGGCGCTGCCAACCGCGCCAGCGGTCGCGGGGGTGTCACTCGTGCTCAGGCGGAGAGTGTCGCGAGCACGGCCATCGACGTCCGGCGCCTGACGGCGGCGAGCGCACGCTCGAAGCCATGGCCGATGACGGCCATGCCGCGGGCCTGGACCAACGCCGTACGTCGACTGGCAACGAAGCCGTGGCGCTGCAACAGCCGGTTCCACGACGGCGGAACCACAGCGGTGACGCGGCTGTAGCCGTCCTCGACCAACGCGCTTTCGAGCTGCGCCAGCACCATGTCCACCGCCCGCCCGGCGTCGTCGGTGCAGGCAAAGCCGGAGACGACGGCGCAGCGCGGGTCGCGAGTGTCGGGGGACCACGTCACCGCGACGACCGGACGGCCGTCGCGGTCGCCGACGAGGCAGCGGTCGGCGCGTGTGCACGCTTCCAACGTGCGCAACCCGACGATGCCCCAGCCCGAGTCGAGATTGCCGTTGTCCGGCTGGCTTTGAGCGACGTTGCGGATCGCGTCGATGTCGTCGGCGCAGGCCCGGCGGACGTGCAAGTTCCGGTAGTTCACGGTCCGTCTCCTCCTCCATGGGCCGCGCTCTGGCGACCACCTGCACGGACGATGGCGCGCTTCTGATGACACTGCGGTGATCGTTGTCACCTTGCGCCGACGCTTACACGGATTGAAAGATCGAGGGCCAAACGACCTTCAGCCGCGAGGCGAGGACCCGTTCGTCGCTATGCGTTCGACTGGAACGACGACCTCGTTCCTGCGAAGTGGCGGCAAGGTCCAAGGTGGATCGTAGAAGAAGGCCGACAGCTCGCCGGTCGGCATCCACGGCGAAGAGGCCAGCACCCCGAGCAGTCGCTGGCCGGCGGCGGCGACCGCCGCGTCGCCGGTGGCGCCTGTGAACCGCAACACCGCAAGCACGGTCGGCGGCAATTCGACGATCTGCACGTCCGGATCGTTCGGCACCGGGGCGGTGGCCGCCGACAGGTTGCTAGGCAGAAAAAACCGCATGCGCAGACCGTCCGGGGCGTCGTCGACCCCGACCGGCGCTGTCATCGCGATCCGTGAACCGGCGTCCGACGTCTCAACCGGGGTCGTCATCACGATTCTGCGATCACCCTGATTGTCGCCGAAAATGTAGCCGGCAAGCCGACGGAACGCCGCGTTCCTCGCGTCGGGCCCGGGCGGGACGACGGTCTCTGCGGCGACCAGGCCACCATAGCGACGGATCTCGACGTCATCGCCGAGACGCTGGACCACGTCGAACCGGGGTTGCTCCGTGCCGCTGCGCACGCCGACTACCGAGCAACCGGCGAGCAACACGGCGGCAACACCGGCGAGCAGGCTTCGGACCATCGGCAGGGCGCTCCTTCCAAGACGGAGAAAGGCCGCCCGAGGGCGGCCTTTCCGTGAGAGGGCCGGTGGGTCGGCCCGTGGCCCGAAGGCCGACGTCTCAAGCGGCGCGCAGAGGTTGCTCCGCGACCGACGAACGACGCAGGAAAACCCACCGAACCGTCAGCTCACTCGACACGGGATCACCTCCTTTCTGCTGTTGGACACAAGTCACATGTACCGCAGTCTGCAGCCACGTCCACGGGCCGTTTGCGTGCGACCGGTCGGCGCGGCTCACACTCAGGCGAAGGCGTCGCCCCGGCCCATGTTCGCGGGCCAGGTGCGCGCCGCGCCGAGCGCCTTGGCCGCGCGCTGCGGCCAGTACGGATCTGCCAGCAGCGTCCGTGCCATGAACACGAGGTCCGCAGCACCGGTGGCGACGATCTGCTCGGCCTGGTGGGGGCTTTGGATCATGCCGACGGCGCCGGTCATCATGCCGGTGGCCTGCCGGATGCGTTCGGCGAACGGCACCTGGTAGCCCGGAAACGCGGCGATCCGCTGGCGTGGGTGGAGACCGCCCGACGAGCAATCGACGAGGTCGACGTCGCCGCGCTCGGCGAGGCTGCTGACCACGGCGATGGCTTGGTCCTCGTCGAACCCGCCTTCGACCCAATCGGTGACCGACAGCCGGACGAACAGCGGCAACGAGGTCGGCCACTCGCGACGTGCGGCATCGACCAGCTCGTGGAGGAACCGCATCCGCCCCTCGGCCGAGCCGCCATAGCCGTCGTGGCGGCGATTGCTCAGCGGTGAGAGGAACTGGTGACCGAGATAGCCGTGGGCGGCGTGCAGCTCGACCACCTCGAACCCGGCCTCGCGGGCCATGCGGACCGCCTTGGCGAAGGCGGCGAGCACGGCTGCGATCCCGGCCGTGTCGAGCTCGTCCGGAACGTGCCAACCGTCATCGTAGGCAATGGCACTCGGCGCCACCGTGGCCCAAGGTTCGTCGTCGGCGGTCAGCGCCTTGCCGCCTCGCCAAGGGACCTGGGCCGAAGCCTTGCGGCCGGCATGGCCGAGCTGGATGCCGGGGACGACGCCTTGGGTTTTGACGAAGGACGCGATCCGCGCCAGGGCATCGCGCTGGGCCTCGTCGTAGAGGCCGAGGCAGCCCTGGGTGATGCGTCCACGCGCTTCGACGTGAGTCGCTTCGGTGAACACCAGCCCGGCACCGCCAACGGCCCGACTGGCGAGATGTTGGAAGTGCCAATCGTCCGGCCGACCATCGACCGCGCAGTACTGGCACATCGGCGACAAGACGATGCGGTTCGGCAAGGTCACCGAGCGAATGGTCAGCGGGCGGAACAAGTGTGGACCGTCGGCGGTGCCCGTGCGGTCGGTCGTCAACGACATCGGCAGATCCCCGTTGCACAGATGGTCATGGTCGGCGTGCCCGGCGCGTCGTAGCTCTGGGACCGGCGCTTGTCACCAAGGGTGCGACGGGAGGTCAGGTGAGCGACGCCGCGGACGTATCGGCCCGCGCGAACCTTCGAGGCATGGCGCTCATGGCGCTGGCCGCGCTGGGTGTTGCCGTCGTCACCTTGCTCGTGCGGCTGGTGACCGCCGAGGGCTTGCACCCGTTCGTCGTCGCCTTCTTCCGCAACGTCTTCGGTGTGATGGTCCTGCTGCCCTTGGCCTGGGGTGCTGGCGCGGCCACGTTCAGGACCAAGC
>JBCBTD010000126.1:0-5092 GCA_039818825.1 Pseudomonadota bacterium | reverse complement strand
TCCCAGGTGCGACGTTGATTCTGCTGGGCATTCTGGCGTTGCAGATGCTGCCGACCGTGGCGCTCATCCTGCCGTTTTTCTCCATGTCGCGCTGGCTGGGCATCTACAACACGCATTTGGCGCTGATCATTGCCGACACAGCGTTCACCCTGCCGATCGGCATCTGGCTGCTCAAAGGCTTCTTCGACAGCATCCCCGTCACGCTCGAGGAGGCGGCGATGGTCGATGGCAGTTCTCGATTGCAGGCAATGTTGCTGATCACCGCGCCCTTGGCGCTTCCGGGGTTGGTCAGCACCGGCGTGTTCGCGTTCCTCTGGTCGTGGAACGAGTTCCTGTTCGCGCTGGTGTTGACCAGCGGCGATGGGGCAGCGCCGCTGACCATCCGCATGTCTCAGTTCTTCACCCAGTACGGCCGCGACTGGAACGGCATCATGGCGCTCAACGTCGTGGCGTCGGTCCCTCTGGTGGTGTTCTTCGTCTTCATGCAGCGTTGGGTGGTCAGTGGCTTGACCGCCGGTGCGGTCAAGTAACGACGTCAGGCGAAGTCTTGCAGCACTGCCCTGAGTTGGCGAAGCCCGTGGCGGATCTGTGCCTCGTCGCTCGCCGCGTAGCCGAGGATCATGCCCTGGCGTGGCGGCGTGTGCCGATAGAGCGTCGACAACGGGATGAAGCGGACCGATCGACGCAGTGCCGCATCTAGCAACTGCTGATCGTCACATTCGAACTTCAGCGTGGCGATCATCTGCAAGCCTGCCTCGCTACGGGGCAGATCGATCCACGGCGCCAGCATCCGCCGGCACTCATCGGCAAAGTAGCGCTTGCGCTTCGCATAGAGACTGCGCATGCGCCGCAAATGGGCAGCAAACGCACCGGTTCGGATGAAGTCGGCGAGGGTGAGTTGCAGCAACAAAGACGGGTACTGGCCGGTCATGTTGACCGCCCGAGTGAAGTCCGCGGCAAGCGCTCGCGGCACCACCATGAAACCGATGCGCAGCGCTGGAAACATGGTCTTGGCGAACGTGCCGATGTAGATGACCCGGCCGGAGCCGTCGACGCCACGCATGGCCGGGATCGCATGGCCGCGGAACCGATACTCGCTGTCGTAATCGTCCTCGATGATCCAGCAATCGTGCTCGCTGGCCAACTGCAAGAGCCGCAACCGGTCGTCCATCTGCATGACGCCCGTGAGCGGCCATTGGCATGACGGTGTCACGAAAACGAGCCGCGGCGCGGGGCCGCTCGGAAACGCCCAGCCATCGGACCGGATGGGGATCGGAACGGGCCGCCCACCAGCACCCAGAAACGCGCCATAAGCGCCTTGATAGCCGGGCTCTTCGATCCAGAAATGGTCACCGGGATCGAGCAGCAACCGCGCCGTCAGATCGAGCGCCGCCTGCGTCCCGCTCACCACGATGATCTGCGCCGGCTCGCACTGCACACCCCGTGAAACGGCCAAGTACTCGACGATGGCTTGTTTCAGCTCTGGATGGCCATCGATCATCGAGTAACCGATGAGCTCTTGGTTGGCGCGCCTGACGTTGGCCGTCATCAGTCTCGACCAGACCGGGAACGGGAAATGCCGCAGGTCGGGATATCCCGGATGGAACGTGATCTGGCCGTGGTTCGCGCCGAACTGCGGCTGATCCGCCATCAGCCGACCGCGAGCTGACAGCGAAGGCAGCTTGCTACCGCCGGCCTGGCGGCGAGCTCGCTCCGCCGATCGAGGCAGATCGGCAACGAAGGTGCCCGACCCACGGCGCGACTCCAAGAAGCCCTCCGAGAGGAGCGTGTCGTACGTGGAAATGACCGTGTTGCGGCTGATCTGGAGATCCATCGCCAACACACGGCTCGATGGGATCCGTACGCCGCCTCGCAATCGACCGTCGAGAATCGCTGCGCGCAGCTTCTCGTAGAGCTGCCTGTAAGCGGGCACGTCCGAGGCTCGGTCGATCGCTACGATGTCGATGGGAAACGTCACTGGCGTGCTTGAAATTGGTTCTAGCGATTCTGTGACGAGCAGTCCTTTCTACGGAGCCTCATGGCCCCAATCCTGTCAACGTCGGCGGTCTCGTTTCCGCCGACCGGCACGCGCCACGTGAGCTGCTGAACGCCATCCTATCGGCCTCGCACGGCCAACACGAACGAGACGGGACGGTTCGCCAATGCCACCACACCGAAACGGGCTTCACCGCAGAACGGTCGTCATCCACGAGGACGACGTCGGCATGACGCATGGCGCGAACGCCGCGTTCGTCGATCTTTGCCGACGCGGAAACTGCACCAGCGGATCGATCATGGTGCCCTGCCCCTGGTTTCCGGAAGCGGCGGCGATCCAGCGCGAGAATCCGGCCTTCGATCTGGGCGTCCATTTGACGCTCACCAGCGAGAAGGTGCCCTATCGGTGGCGTCCGCTCACCCGGCCGGGCAGAAGCGCGGGGCTGACCGACGCTGACGGTTACTTCTGGGCGACGATCCCCGAGCTACGCCAGAACGCCGACCCCGCCGCCGTCGAGGACGAACTGCGTGCCCAAATCGAAACGGCGCTGGCGGCAGGCGTGAACGTGACCCACCTCGATTGTCACATGGGCGGGGCGATGATGCCCGAGTTCGTCGAGCGGTACTACCAGCTCGGCCTCGACTACGACGTGCCCGTCCTGCTCGTGAAGGACCTCTCGCAGTTCAATCCGGTGAGCTACGCCGGACCGATCGCGACCGAACCGTACGATGCCGTGGTCTCCAGGGCCCGGGAAGACGGCCACCCGGTGTTCGACGTCGTCATCGAGTCGCCCTGGGAACGAACCGACGACGCGCGGTCCGCCTATCGGCGCCTGTTCGAGCAGATCCCAGAGGGCCTGACCTACCTAGCGCTCCATTTCAACGATGTCGGCGACTTCGAGGTGATCGAGCCCGACAAGGCACATGTCCGAACGGAGGAGTACGCCTTCTTCAAGGAGGAGACGATCCACCAGTGGGCCGGCGAACTCGACATCGATTTCATCGGCATGCGCGCGTTGCGGGAAACAACACGAGGCTGATGACCGCGCGGATGGCCGCTGCGCGCGAACGCTGAGAAGACGGAGATAGCCCGCTGCCGGTCGTCGGGCCGAGCCGCTGACGCTCGTGAGCACTTCCCATCGAGCGTGACGAAAGACGTCGCGCCTTCGGCGTTGCACCCTGTCCTGGCATAGGCATCGCCAAGTCGCGTCGCCGGCCCTTGCCATGGTCCAAGTCGCTCTCGTCATGGCTCGGCGGGTATGTGCTCGTGGGTCCGTGTTCGAAGAACCCGCCTCGTCAGGGCCGAACGCCGTGCGTAGCCAGCAGTGCGCGCATGCGCGTCGCTGCCAGCTCCGGGTCATCGAGGACACCAGCCTGGTCGGCAAGGCGGAAGACCTGAGCGTAGTGGACGATGCCGCGCGCCGCCTCCATGCCGCCGGCCATGATGAAGTGATCCTGATGGCCGTTGAGCCAGGCGAGGAACACGACGCCTGCCTTGTAGTACTGGGTGGGGGCTTCGAAGATGCAGCGCGAGAGCGGCACCGTGGGCTCGAGAACGGCATGAAAACCCTCCTGATCGCCCGCGTCGAGTCGCTGCAGGGCCGCCGCCGCCGCGGGGGCGATCGGGTCGAAAATGCCGAGGAGCGCGTGGCTGAAGCGCTCGTCGTCGCCGGCGATGAGTTCGGCGAAGTTGAAGTCGTCGCCGGTGAAGAGCGCCACGCCGTCGGGTAGGCGGCTGCGGATGTCGACCTCGCGTCCAGCGTCCAGCAGCGAGATCTTGATGCCTTCGATCTTGGCGGCGTGCCGCTCGATGAGCGCGAGCACGTGCTCGGTCGCCGTGTCGAGGTCGTCAGCGCCCCAATAGCCGGCGAGCTTGGAGTCGAACATGTCGCCGAGCCAATGGATGATGACCCTGTCGCGAGCCTGGGTGATCAGCCGGTCGTAGACCTCGGCGTAGTCGTCGAAGCCCTCGGCATTCGCTGCGAGGGCCCGGCTGGCCATCAGGATCATACGGCCGCCCGCCCCTTCGACCACCTCGGCCTGCGCCTCGTAGGCAGCGACGATCGCCTCGAGCGAATGGTCGCCCGCGGCGAGCTGGTCGGTGCCGACGCCGCAAGCCAGATCGGCTCCGGGCACCGTGCGCGCTTCACGGATGGAACGGTCGATCAGCTCGCGTGCCTGTTCCCAGCCGAGACCCATGCCGCGCTGCGATGTGTCCATGGCCTCGGCGGTCTTGAAGCCGAGCCCCCAGAGATGGTGGCGAAAGCGGAGCGTCGCCTCCCAGTCGAGCACGGGCGCGTCGAGCCGCGTCGTGCGCAAGGGATCGATGGTCACGTGCGCCGCCGCGTAGGCCAGGCGCGACGTCGAGGTTGGCGCGGTGCGCGGAAAGGCGGCACGGCCGCTCATGGCATAGGGCTCGAGATCGCCCGTGGCCGTGGGCAGCGCGACGATCGTCATCGGGGCGTCCTCCCTGGATTTCAGCGCTGAGCCGCCAAAGCCATTGACGGGCGTGCGTGATGCCGTTACTTAACTTGGAACGTTCCAAATTGCAATATGGCAGCATTTGGAACGATCTAAATGGGAGATTGTTGCGCAATGGCTCTGCGCCGCGCCACGTCGACGACGATCATGGACTTGGCACGGGAGGCGCGCGTCTCGAAGTCGACCGTGTCGCTCGTGCTGAACGAGAGCCCGCTCGTCGGCGAGGCCAAGCGCCGACGCGTGCAAGAGGCGATCCGCGCGACGGGCTACGTCTACAACCGCACGGCCGCGCGGCTGCGGGCACCGACCGCCGACGTCATCGGCATGGTGATCAACGACCTCGCCAACCCGTTCTTCGCCGAGATGGCGCTCGGGATCGAGGCAGCTGCCAGTCGTCGCAGTGTGATGCCGTTCGTCGCCAATGCCGGCGAGGACCCGGTGCGGCAACTGGCGCTGGCCCGCGCCATGTTCGAGCACGGCGCCATGGGCTTCATCTTGTCGCCCGCGAACGACACGCCTGCCGCGGACATCGAGGAGATCGCGGGCTGGGGCGTGCCGGTGGTGTTCGGCATCCGCGACCTGCCGATCGCCGGCATTGCGAGTGTCACACCTGCGA
>JBCBTD010000125.1:0-5139 GCA_039818825.1 Pseudomonadota bacterium | reverse complement strand
GCCGCTTGGGTCAGGCTCACATGCTGCCGGTAGGCGTCGCGCGACGCCCTGGAGCGGCGGATGAACGAGTAGACGAAGGGCAAGACGTCGAGCTGCGAGACCATGGCGTCGGGTGCCGAAAACAGCGTGCGCACGAGCTGCGCCGTCGAAATGTCGGTCGTGTGGCGATCGATGATGTACGAGTCGTACTGCTTGGTACGACCCGGTGGGATCACGGTCAACGCGTCCAGGCCGTCGAGAAGGGCGCGGCCGAGAAGCGCTTCGTCGACGAGAAAGCACCCCGCCGTGGTCCGTGGGTTGCACTCCAACAACACCGGACCCTGGGCGGTCCGGCGGTAGTCGAAGCCGATCAGTCCCGTGTAGCCGACATGCCCGCAGACGGCTTGCGCGATGTCGACGGCTGCCGGATCGTCGATGGTCGTGAACCGGATCGCGTAGCCGCCGGTCGCGGCGAGCGAAGGCTCGTAGGCACCGACGATCTCGACCTTGCCGTCACGCGCCAGCGCAAAGATGCACGTGTCCTGGCCCTCGACGAACGATTGGACCAACCACGGCACCTGCGCGCTGGGGTGACAGCCCTCGATCGAGGGCTCGCCGGCATCGGCGCCGTGATTGGTCATGGCGAGATCGCCGCCGCGCGTGAAGGCCGGCCTGGCGAAGAAGACACCGAACCGCTCGATCGCCGAACGCAGCGCCTCCTGCGAGGTGACGATCTCCGTCTTCGGCGTCGCCAGACCGAGTTCGGCGCAAAGCCCAACGAACGCCGCTTTGTCGTGAAGCTTCTCGATCGCGCCGAAGGTCGGCACGAACAGCGGCACCGGCAGCCGGTCGCGGTAGCGCGAAAGAAAGAAGCTCTCCTCGAACGGGCTGAAGATGACGTCGACGGCGCGCTCCCGCGCGATCGCCGCCACCTCGTCCGTGAAGCCGACGGGGTCCACCGCCGGCGACGCCGTGATGTGCGCGACCACGCCACGCGAATGGAGCGCCGGCGCGACGCCGATGCTGTCGAGCACGTCGATGCGCGCGCCCACCCGCCGCAGCGCATGGACGATCCCGGTCGCCGGCATGAAGCGGCCACCCGTCACCAGGACACGTGGCGCGTGCGTGGCGTGGGCCATGACCCGACCTCCTCTACCGGAACCTTGCGAGCACGCCGGCGGCCCGCACCACCGGAACGCTAGGCGATCGGTGCCGCCGATCGCAAGAGCGGTTCCTCCACGGGTCGTCGAAGCCGCGAACGGCAGACAGGGCACGCATCAGGCCCCACCCTCTTATCCCCACGGGCGCCGCTTCTTCGCCGCCGCTCGCTCGGCAGCGTCCACGCCGAGCCGCTGTGGCGACCGGCCACCGGGGCGCCGCTGGGAAGACCGCGCTGCTACGTCGAGCACCTCCTGCCGCCCGCGACCGCGCTACCACCAGCGGTGATCGCGGGGGCGGGAACGTCGGACGGAGCGGTGAGCTAGAGCCGGCCACATTCGCAGTCCTTACGACGATGCTCGTTTCCCCTACGGTCGATCGGCCCGAGCCATGCGTCCCAGCGCCCAGCGGACGACGCCGCCGACCCACAGGAACCCGATGACCCCTCCCAGGTACACGTTCATCGTGCCGCCCGGCGCAATGAATCCGGTCTGGCCGAACACGGTCACGGTCTCGATCGCCTGCTCGACGAAGAAGAGCACGCTCAACCAGGTCAGCCAACGCGGGATCGCCGGCGACGCGTCGAAACCAAGCGCGGCCACGGCCGCCGCCATCGCCATCGTCGATCCATTGACGAGCGGCCCCCAATAGGCCGCGATGCCGAAGATCGCACGCGCCGCCGCCGGTCCGAGGTCTTGGGGATGAAACGCCAATCCCGCCCAGAACCACGCCTGCACCTGCGCCGTCAGCGCGAAGCCGAGCACGCCGGCGAAGAAAACGTAGCGATGCGGCTTCGGGAGCAGCGCCGCAACCTGCCCGGCGAAAACGACCAACCCCAGGGAGAAGAACGCTGCCGTCCAGGCGTAGATGCGCGCTCGCGCGGCGTTGGCCGTGAACCACGCAACGATCTCCTCGCCGCCCGACTCGATCGTCGGAAAGGAGCTACCGAGCACGCCGAAACTGGCGATGTAGAAGGCGGCGGCGCCGAGGATACTGGTCAACAGGACTTTTGACGACGTCATTGGCGATCGGCCTCCCCGAAGCTTGGCTGGCAGACCCAGCTCGCTTGCGTCGGCGTCACCGCTTCCGCTTCTTCGCCGCCGCCCGCTCCGCCGCGTCGACCCCGGCCTGCGCGAAGCCGAGCCAGCCGTCATAGTCGGCGTCGGGATCGACCGGCACCCACCAATAGCCCATCTGCATCGGCTTGCCCTTGCCCTCGTAGACGAACGGCTCGCCGCCCGCCGACCGAAACCGCGCCTCGGTCTCCCCATCCGCTTTGAAGTACAGCCGCTCCCACGCGATCAGCGCGAACATCCGGTCGTCGAGAAAGAACCCGTGCCCGCCGAACATCGCCCGCACCCGCACCGGCCCCAAGGGCTGCAACCGGGCGAGGCAGGCGGCGACGAACGGGTCGGGCGGCTTCTTGGCCATCAGCTGCACCCTTTGCCCCCGGATTCCCATGGCCGCGCCGTTTCGATAGGACGAGATGGCCTGGGTGGCATCGGGCGGAACGACCAACGGGGGGTGGTCATGCAAATCCAATCCACGCGGCTGGTGCGGCCCCGCTCGGCCGCGGCTCCGGCGGACGCCATGCCGCCGCCGGCGGAGCGGCCGGTCAAGCCCGAACTGCAGAAATACTGGGCCGACCAGGCGGAGCGCGGTGGCCGCCGCGCCCAGTTCGCCCGCGCCGCCACCTGGTTCGGCGTCGGTTTGTTCTGTCTGTGTCTGCTTGCGTCGTTCATCGTCGTCAGCGAGTTGAGCCTCGGCTTGTTCGAAGCACGGCGGCTCGGCCTCGATGGGTTGTCGACCTCGCTGTCGGTGCTCGGCGTGCTGGTCGCTGCGATTCTCGCCTACGTCCGGTTCTTCTACAACCGCACCTTCGCCCATCGCGCCAACATCGACTGCGAGGCCGCCGTCTTTCCCCTCGATCAACAGTGCAACATGCATGCGCTGCGGATCGTCATCGAGAACAAGGGCAACCGCACGGTCGACGACGTCCGCGTCGTCATCATCGGCAACGACACGCTGAGCGACGGGTCGACCAACGACTGCGCGTTCGCGACGTTCCTGCCCGACGAGCGCGACGCGCTCTTTGCCGGTGGCGTGGTCGAGGTCGGCGAGATGAAGCTCTGGATCGACACCGACGAGCGCGTCGTCCTTCAGTGCACGCGGACGATGGTGCCGCACGAGGTCCGGGCCACCACCTACATCGCCCGCATGTACGACGCCGTCGGCAACAACTGGCAGGTCGCCCGCGCGGTTCGCAACGACCCGGCCGCCAAGGGCTGAGCCGCCCAGCCCTCGCACCGGCAGCCATTTCGTGATAGCACCATGGACATTGCAATTCCGTAGTGATCGTCATGGGCACCCAAAACCTCGACATCGACGGCCAGGGCAACGTCGCCGTCCAGATCCAGGGCGACGGCAACAGCGTCACGATCACCGTCGGCGACACCTCGCTGGTCCTCACCAAACGCCACGAACTGCGTTTCGAGCCCGAAGCCCCGCTCGACCTGCTGTTGCCCGAGAACGAGGTCGTGCCGCTGGTCGGTCGCGACGACGTCCGGGCCGACCTCGACGCCTGGCTCGCCGATGACGCGCCGATCAGCGTGCGCCTCGTCACCGGCGAGGGCGGCAGCGGCAAGACGCGGCTCGCCATCGATCTTTGCCGCGGCGCCGAGGCCGGCGGCTGGACCGCGGGCTTCGCCGCCACCGAGGAGATGGCCCGCTTCCACGGCCAGACGAACGTCGAGGCCTGGCGCCCCGACAAGCCGGTCCTGGTCGTCGTCGACTACGCCGCCACCAAGGGCCCCGTCCTGCAGCGCTGGCTCACCGGCCTCGCCCGCATGCGAAGCTTGCCCGAAGCCGGCAAGCTGCGCCTCTTGCTCTTGGAGCGCCATGGCTCACGCGACGGCGGCTGGTGGCAAGCGCTGACCCAATTCGGCGGCATCGAAGCGCGACGGCTGCAGCGCATGATCGATCCGCCGGAGCCGATCGGCCTCATGCCCATCGCCGCCGCCGACGATCGACGTCGCGTGCTCGCCGCCGTGATGGCCGCCGCCTCGGCGCTCGACGGCCGCGAGCCGCCGCTGGCACCGCCCGAGCCCGGTGCCGACCCCTGGTTCGACCGGCGCCTCGCGGACCCGAGCGCCGACAACAGCCCGCTACTCCTGCACATGGCGGCGCTGGCGGCCGTCCAGGCGCGGCAAGCCCACAAGCTCGACCGCTCGCGCACCGAGCTGGCGCTGGAATTGGCCGACCAGGAAATCCTGCGCCTACGCAAGCTCGCCGAAAACCGCGGCGTCGGCCCGGCGCTGTTCCAGCACCTCGTCGCCGCCGTCACCGTGGAAGGCGGCGTCGATGGCGAGGGGCTGCAGCGGCTGCTGACGGAAGAAGGTGCGGCCCTGAACGCACCGATGAGCATCGACGACGTCCACGCGCGCCGCAACGCGCTCCTGGCCGCGCTGACCCCGCCCGAACGCCACGGCGCGGCGCCCGCCGCGGCCAAGCTCGTCGACGCGGTGCGGCCCGACCTCGTCGGCGAGGCGTTGGTGCTCCGCACCTGGGAGCCCGAGCCCGACCAGTTCGCCCGCGTCGACCGCTGCTGGGTCCGTGCGCCGGCGGCGACGGCGGAAGCGCTGGTGCGCCTCGGCCAGGATTTCGGCACGCCCACCGCGGCCCATGCCCCCGACCCCACCCCGATTCGCTGGCTCGACCACTGCATCGACCGAGTGGATGACCTCGCCGGGCTGCAGACGTTGGCCGACGCCATGCCCCAGGCGACGGTCAACCTGCGCGTCCAGGCGGAGCGGGCGCTGTCGCGTCTGATCGAGGTGCTGGAGTCGGCAACCGAGCCCGACGGACTGCGGATCGTGCTGACGCGCGGCAACCGAGCCCTTCGCCTCAACGGCCTCGGCAGACCCGACTTGGCTCGGGCCGACGAGCTTCGTGTCCGCGACGCCGCCCGCGAGCTGGCGCGACACGACGCAGACGCATTCGCAC
>JBCBTD010000124.1:0-5197 GCA_039818825.1 Pseudomonadota bacterium | reverse complement strand
ACCCCGTCGAGCAGGAGTCCTTTGCGTGTGGCGAGCCGCAGCGGCTCTTCGTCGGTCACACGGAGGATGGTCGCAACCGGGCCGGTAGCATCGAGATCGAGGTTCATCCAGGGCTTCACGTCGTCCGACAGATAGTCGGCGATCGCCAGTCGGGCGGATTCGACGATCACGTCGCCCACCTGGCCTCCGTCGATCGCGAAATCGAAACGCTGGGCGTCGAAGGTGAAGGTCGCCCGGGCATTCGTCACCGGGCGCATCGGGCGCAGGTAGTGGACCTCGACGCCGCTGACGGTCGCCTCGCCACGAACGGCGTTCGGCGCCAGCACACCGTCGGCATCGCGTATCGGATCGATGTCGAGCGCGATGGCCAATGCGTCGATCTCGCCCGCCGTCAGATTGGGCAAGAGCCAGTCGCGCGCACCGAGGGCGACGCCTTCCGGCCACAGCCGTGGCGCCCAGGTGACGTCGAGACCGTCCATCGAGGCTTGAGCGAGGATCGCCGGACCGAGGGCTGTCATGCTGACGGAACCCGTGGCCACCAGCGTCGCCACTGGCGAGACGAGCTCGAGGTCGTGGATCGTCACCGTCTGCCGGTCATCGCTCAGGCTCAGCGTCGCGTCGATGGACTCGTAGGGGAAGGCCTCGGGCATGGCCGGATGCCTGATGCTGCCCGGCCCACGTGTCGTCACCCGCAGGCGGAGCCCTGACGTCGCGCCAGCGGCCATCGCGGCGACGTCCACTGATGCGCCCTCCCACTCGACGTCTTCGAGCCCCAGCGCCGCCAGTACGGCGGCGGGATCGGCAAGCGTCACGTCCCCTCGAACCGCCATGCCGTGGGCGCCAGGCTCGACCACCAGACGGTCGATCGTCAGCCCTTCGACATCGCCGAGCGAGGTTCGCGCCAAGGCGATCCGAGCGCCGGTCAGCATCAGCCGCTCCGGCAGCCGCAACCAGCTTCGATCGTCGTTGGTGGCGGGACGTTCGGGATCGTCGACCGAGGGTGCTGTGCTGGGCACCGTTTCGTCGGCAGGGCCGGGGGGAGGCGCTGGTTCGTTGGCCGCGGGCCCGCCGGCCGTCGGGCTACTGGCAAAGCCGACGAGAGCCAGCACCGCTGCCGCGGTCAGCAGGGTGAGCAGGCCGCTGAGCCAGGACAGCAGGCGGGCGAGCATGGTGCGTCGGCGGCGCGGCGCTTGACCGGGAGGTGCAGCTTTCCCACTGTCCGCGTCCGGCGGCTCCGGCTGCGCATCAGGAAGGGAGGACGCCGTTGCCTGGTTCATGGCCGTGCGCCCACGATCGGGCGCGGGTCACCCGCGAGTGCGAGCGGTTCGTGGCCGCCGGTCTCGATGGCGAGGAAAAGGATCGACGGCGCACGGTCATTGCGACTGCGCCCGGCCTGTTCGACGCCGTGTTCGGCAACAGCCCGTTCTTGACGACCCTGATCCACCGAGAGCCCGACGTCGTCGTCGACATCGTGCAGGGTACTGCGGCATCGCCGGCAGAGCCATTGATCGAGCGCTGCTTGGCCGAGCTCGACGTCGTCGACGATCTCGCCAGGAGCAGCCTCGCCCGTGTGCTGCGCCGCGCGAAACGGCGACTGGCCCTGGCGATCGCGCTCGGTGACATCGGCGGCAGCCTTCCGGGGCCAGCGGTCACCGGGGCCTTGTCGCGCCTCGCCGATCGCGCGGCGGATCTGGTGGTGCGAATGCTGCTGACCTTCGCTGCCGACCGCGGCGAGGTCGACGCCTGGGCCACGGCCAAAGGGGCCTCGAACGGCATCGTCGTGCTCGGCATGGGGAAGCTCGGTGCCGGCGAGCTGAACTACTCGAGCGACATCGACCTGATCGTCTTCTTCGACCCCGAACGGCTCCCGTATCGGGGCCGCGAGACGCCGGCGGCGTTGGCGGCAAAGGTCGCCCGCGGCCTGCAGCAGTTGCTCGGAGAGAAGGGACCGGACGGCTACGTCTTCCGCACCGACTTGCGGCTCCGGCCGTTTCCGGCGGGCCAGCCGCTGGCGCTGTCGGTCGACGCGGCGGAGACCTACTATGCCCGCCACGGCCAGAACTGGGAACGTGCTGCGCTGATCAAGGCGCGGCCGATCGCCGGTGACATCGAAGCAGGTGAGGTGTTCTTGGAGCGGATCGGGCCGTTCGTCTGGCGGCGCTACCTCGACTTCGCGGCGATCAACGACATCCACTCGATCAAGCGGCAGATCCATGCCTTCCGCGGCCACGGGACGATCAAGACCCACGGTCACAACGTCAAGCTCGGTCGCGGCGGCATCCGCGAGATCGAATTCTTCTGTCAGACCCAGCAGCTGATTCTCGGCGGCCGCGTGCCGTCGCTCCGTAGCCGTTCGACGACCGAGGCGTTGCAGCAGCTGGCAGCGACCGGGTGGATCGCACCGAGCGTCGCCGATGATTTGATCGAGGCCTACTGGTTTCTGCGTCGGGTCGAGCATCGCTTGCAGATGGTCGATGACGAGCAAACCCACAACCTCCCGGACGGCGACACCGGCTTCGCCCGCATCGCCACGTTTCTAGGATACGTCGACGGAGCAGCGTTCGAGCATGAGCTGATACCGCGTCTGTCGACCGTGGAGCGGCACTACGCAAGCCTGTTCGAGACGAGCCCGGACCTGTCGGGTGCCGGCGCTCTGGTGTTCACCGGGACCGACGACGACCCCGACACGCTCATCCATCTTGCGGAGCTGGGTTTCGCCGCGCCGCGGGTCTTGAGCAAGCGGGTGCGCGAGTGGCACCACGGTCACATCGCTGCCACCCGAAGCACGCGGTCGCGCGAGTTGCTGACCGAGCTGATGCCGGATCTGGTGCGGGCGCTGGCGGCGCAGCGCAACCCCGACGATGCCTTCCGGCGGTTCGACGCGTTTCTCTCCAGCCTGCCGGCCGGCGTGCAGCTGTTCTCGCTGTTCCATGCCAATCCGAAGCTCCTGTCGCTGATCGCCCTGATCATGGGGACCGCGCCGCGGATGGCGGAGCGCCTGGCCGGGAGCTCGCGGCTGTTCGAGGCCATGCTCACGCCATCGTTCATCGAGGCCGTCCCACCGCGGCTGCTGCTCGCCGACGAGCTCGACGAGACCCTGGCGGCGGCGCGGTTCACGGAGGACGTCTTCGATCGCGCACGGGTATGGGCGCAGGCGCGACAGTTCCAGGTCGAGCTGATGCTGTTGACGGCGCGGTTGTCCTGTCAGCATGCGCTGCCGCACCTGACCGACATCGCCGACCTCGTGCTCGAACGGCTGTTGGCGACCGTCGAAGCCTGGCTCCGCGAACGGCATGGCTCGGTCGCCGGGGGAAGGTTTTGCGTTCTCGCCCTCGGCAAACTCGGCTCCAAGGAGCTGACGGTCGGCTCCGATCTCGACCTCGTGTTCGTCTACGACGCGCCTGAAGACGCCAAGAGCGATGGTGAGAAACCGCTGCCGGCGCCGACCTACTACGCCCGGCTCGGCCAGCGTCTGATCAGTGCGCTGAACGCGCCGACGGCCGAGGGGCGGCTGTTCGAGATCGACATGCGGCTGCGCCCGTCCGGTAACGCCGGTCCGTTCGCCTGCTCGCTGACGAGCTTCACCGGCTATCAGCGGCAAACCGCCCAGGTGTGGGAGCACCAGGCGCTGACTCGAGCGCGGACCGTGGCCGGCGATCCGGTGCTGGCCGCGGCAGTGATGGAGGTGGTCGCCGAGGTGCTGCGACGCCCCCGTACGCTCGATGCCCTGGCGGGGGAGGTGGTGGCGATGCGCCGGCGCATCCACCAGAGCCACGGCACGTCGGCACCCTGGTCGCTGAAGCATGCGCCGGGTGGGATCGTCAGCTTGGAGTTCCTGGCCCAGACGTTGGTGTTGCTGCACGCCGGTGCGGTACCGCAGCTGCTCGGGCAGACGACGGAGGACGTCTTCCAGGTTGCCGAAGCGGCGGGCATCCTGGAGCCGGCGGACGCGGCAACGTTGGTCCGCGCGCTGCGGCTGCAGCACGCCTTGGCGGCCGTGATGCGCTTGACGGTGGCAGACGACTTCGACCCGGCCGCGGTGCCCGAAGGCCTGGCGGCGGCGCTGTTGGCGGCGGCGCAGATGGCGCTGGTGGACGACGACCTTGCCGCAGATTTGGCCGTGCTCGAGCGGACGCTCCAGGGCTTGCAGGCCGATGTGGAGACGATCTGCGCCCGTCACTACGGGCTGGACGCGCCGATGTTCACCCACGACCCGCCAGCGGCCATGCTACCCACTTGACCGCCAGCCGCCCGAGACGATGTTCCGCCTCAGGGCGCCAGTGCAGCGGAGATGCATGATGAGTTTGGATGTCGGCGACGAGCTGCCGGATTTCGACCTGCCGGTGGATGGCGGTGACCGGCTGAGCAAGGCGGCGCTCATGGGCAGCCCGCTGGTCTTGTACCTCTACCCGAAGGACGACACCTCCGGCTGCACCAAGGAAGCCAACGCCTTCAAGGCGCTCAAGGGCGAGTTCGAGGCGCTGGGTGTGGCCCTCGTCGGCCTCTCCAAGGACGACGTGAAGAGCCACGACAAGTTCAAAGCGAAGTACGAGCTGAACTTTCCATTGTTGTCCGACGAAGCGGGCGGCTTGGTCGAAGCGCTCGGCGCCTGGGTCGAGAAATCGATGTACGGCAAGAAGTACATGGGCATCGACCGCTCCACCTTCCTGGTCGGTGCCGACGGCAAGATCGTCGAGGTCTGGCGGAAGGTGAAGGTGCCGGGCCACGCCGAGGCGGTGCTGGAGGCGGCGAAGGCGCTGGTGGCGAAGGCGGCCTAGCCGCCGCACTTGCGACTGCTGTGCCCGAGTGCACGTCGAGCGCCGTCGTTGTCGTGTAAGATCGTGTGAACGAACGAAAAAATGCGTCGGCACCCGAACCGGCCGCGCCGGCGATCCCGCCGGCGGATGCCGATCCGGCGACGCGGCATCGGGCGTGGCTGGCCGTCGACGTGGCGATCGCTGCCGGCACTCCGATCGGTTGATGTCTCCCTGCCGTTTCGCTCCCGCCAATGCGATGGACACCTGCGCGTGGCCACGACGGCGCGCTGCCCTCGGGCAGCCCGGCGGGCGAACCGGGCCGTACGGCTCCGGTGCTGGGCGATGAGGTCGTGCCGGACGGTACCGCACGTACCCGCCGGCGCGGCCTCAGGCGATCAGGGTGAAGGTGTCGGTGAGGGTGGTGGTCTCCAGGCCGTTGC
>JBCBTD010000123.1:0-6071 GCA_039818825.1 Pseudomonadota bacterium | reverse complement strand
CCAGATGCCCGACCAGCGGTGCGGTATCCAGGCCGGCCAACTCTTCCTCACCGACCGAGAACGCGACCACGGGAATGTCCGAAGCCTCGACGCCCTGGGCGCCCAGCTCGCGGTAGAAGGGGACGTTGGCGTCGCCGTTGATGGTCGACACCACCGCCGTCTTCTTGCCGGCGCTGCCGAAGTCCTTGATGTCGCTGACGATCGTCTGCCAGTCCGAGTGACCGAACGGGGTGTAGTTGATCATGATGTCGTCGTCGGCGACGCCGTGCGACTTGAGATAGGCTTCGAGGATTTTGTTGGTGGTCTGCGGGTAGACGTAGTCGGTGCCGGCGAGCACCCAGCGCTCGACGCCCTCTTCCGCCATCAGGTAGTCGACGGCGGGGATCGCCTGCTGGTTGGGTGCGGCACCGGTGTAGAAGACGTTCCTCTGGCTTTCCTCGCCCTCGTACTGGACGGGATAGAACAAGAGGCTGTTCAACTCCTCGAACACCGGCAGCACCGACTTGCGGGAGACCGACGTCCAGCAGCCGAAGACGGCCGAGACACCTTCCACCTCGATCAGCTCGCGGGCGCGCTCGGCGAAGAGCGGCCAGTCGGAGGCCGGATCGACCACCACGGCCTCGAGCGGCCGGCCGAGCACCCCGCCCTTCTCGTTCTGCTGCTCGATCAGCATCAGCATGACGTCCTTCAGGGTCGTCTCGCTGATCGCCATGGTGCCGGAGAGCGAATGCAGAATGCCGATCTTGATCGGCTCGTCCTGGGCCAGCGCCGGCGTCAGCGCCGAGGCGGCGAGCAACAGGCCAGCGGCGGCGCCGAGGCGGGTCGTCTTGGGCATGGTTCGAGAATCCTGTTGGGTGTCTCTCACCGACACCGCAGCAATGGCTGTGCCACACGGTCGCAGCCGGCCCCGATCGGGGAATAGTGCAGGTGCGAAACCGGCTGCGGCTCGCCCCGCGCCGTCGGCTGCCCTGCGGATAGGCATCCGGCTCGAGCAGCGGGCAGCACTGCCCAAACGGCGCCGCCGGTAGAAACCGCTGTACGTGGCCTCGTCCAGCTTGCATGACGTCGGGGATATTCTTCGGACGGTGTGCACCGCTTGGACGTCGCGTTCCAATTCGTCGTCGAAAACTTGCCCTGGTGGGTGGCCCTCATCTTTTTCTTCGGCGTGTTCGTGGTTGGCCCGATGTTCTGGATGGCGGTCGGCATGGCGATCGATCGGCAACGCATCCGCCAATTTCTGGCCCGGCCACCGGAGAGGGATCTTTACCGCGTCACGGTCCGCGCCGGGCTCGCTTGGTTCGACCGCGCGCTGACGCCTCGGAACGCCAAGATGCAGAGCACGCCTCCGTGGCTGCCGTCGGCGGCGACACCGAAAGACGCGCAACGGGAAGCGGCCGACCCGTTCGGCTGGCCGCTCCTGGACCTGATGCTGCGGCTCGCCTTCGCCTACCCCATTCTGCTGCTGCTGACGAACTGGGCGCTGCTCGGCGGCGAAGGCCGTGTCGGGGCGCTGGTCGTCCTGCCCGCCGACGCACCCTGGTGGGTACGGGCGGCGACCATCGTCTTGGTTTGCTCGATCTTGATCTCGGCGACTCTGCGAAGACGCTGGCGATCGACTGGATTGCTGGCCGCCAGCGTCTTCGCAGGCGCAGTCGTCTTCGCAGGCGCAGGCGCAGTCGTCTTCGCAGGCGCAGGCGCAGTCGTCTTCGCAGTCGCAGGCGCAGGCGCAGTCGCAGGCGCAGGCGCAGTCGTCTTCGCAGTCGCAGGCGCAGGCGCAGTCGTTCGCGCGACGCGCCTTGGGTATGGGCGAAGGGCATACTTCGTTTTCGTGGTCGGTGCACTCGCGGCGCTAGTCGCCGCCGCGTCAGCCGTGCCTGCCGGCGATGCAGAACCCGTCACGTGGCTACTGTTTCTCGGTGTGCTGCCGCTGGTGAACGCGCTGTTCGACTACGGCTCCGTAGGCTTCACGCGTTGGATGTTGCGCCGCGGGACCCAACGGCCCGCCTGGGCGTGGGCCTGGGGCTTGGGCGATCTCGTGGTCGCGGCCGTGTTGTTCGTCGCGCTCAGGGGCACGATCATCGTGGTGGTGGTACTGATGAACCGGGTGGCTGACCCGGACCTCGTCGACCTGCCCGGCCTGTTCGCCGACCTACGCAACCCCGATGTCGCGGCAAGCTATTGGTGGCTCTACCTCGCCGTCTTCACGACGTTGGTACCGACGCTGATCCACGTTGCCGTCGCCGTGTTCAGCTTCATCGCGACCGTGCCGCGCGTCGCCAAGCGCTGGGTCCGGTCGTGGCTGCGCACGGTGGAGGTGAGCGCCTTCGACCGCTTCGGCGCAACCGCCGTCCTCACGCTGATGACGATCTGGTCGGTCGTGGTGCCGCTCTTACTGATCGTCGGCCTGTGGTGGCTGATTCTCAAGTACGGCCCCTGCGCGGGCCTCGTCTACCTCTACTACTTCGAAATTCTCGCCACTTGGCTAGGCGTGCCGGTGCAGCCGGTCTGGCCCGACTGCACCGCGGCGATACCTCAGGCGATGAGCCCGTAGATCGCCCCTGCCCCGAACGCGCCCACCAGCGCGAAGACGAGATACGCCAGAAACACGGGCCAGCGGACCAGGGCCCAGACGGCGATGGCCGCCGGGATGGAGGTGACGCCGCCGGCGACGAGGAACGCCATGCCGGCACCGGGGGCCATGCCCTGGTCGACCAGTTGCGCCACCAGCGGCAGGGCGGCGTAGCCGTTGAGGTAGGCCGGCACGCCGACCAGGGTGGCGAGCACGACCGGCAGCCAACCGTCGCCGCCGACGGCCTGGACGACGACCGCAGGCGGCAGCCACGCGACCATCAGGCTTTCCAGGAAGAAGGCGAGCATGAGCCACTTGCCGAGAAACAGGAGGTTCTTGGTTGCGTCCTGGGCGAAGGCGGCCGTGCGGCCGTCTTCCTGCCAGAAGCGCCAGACCACGGGCTTCGGCGCCCGGACGGTGCTGCCGCCACAGCCGCCATTGCCGATCTCCGGGCGCACGGCGTCGGCGAACCACCCCCGCGCCGTCAGTGCCCAGGTGCCGAAGCCGCCCAAGAGCGCCAGGCCGATCGCCGCGAGGGTCTTGGCGATGGCGAACTCGGTGCCGAGCGTGCCGGCGGTCAGCAGGAACATCGACGGGTCCATGATCGGCGAAGCGAGCCAGAATGCCATCACCGGCGCGAGGGGCACGCCCATGGCCAGGAGGGCGGCGATCAGCGGAATGACCCCGCAGGAGCAGAAGGGCGAGAGCGCGCCGGTGAGCGCGGCCGCCAGGATCATCGGCGCCATCCGCCCCTGGAACGCGCGGCCGATCAGGTGGTCGGCGCGGCTGGCCTTGGCGTAGGCGGCGAGGCCGATCGACGCCACGAGGAAGGGTGCGATGTACACGAAAGCGTCGGCGACGAAGCCGACGCTGGCGAGGGCTTGCGCCGGCAGGACCACGGCCAGGACCGCCAGTGCCGCGGCGAGCACCAGCCACACCGGGTCGAGGTGTCGGGCGCGCCACGCCGGCAGCGCGGCAACGAGATTGGCGACCGTCATGACGCGACCTTTCTAGAAAACTCGTGATGTCGGGTCGACAAAAAGCGATCAGGCCGCATCGGTCGTGTCCTCCGAAGCGACACCGGCACAGCAGGACTCGGTGAGAAAGCCCAGGAGGCCCTGCATGCGGTCGTAGTCGGCACGGGAGACCACCTCGCGGCCGCGGCGTTCCTGGACGACCAGGCCAGCGCGGGCGAGCGCCGACAGGTGGTGCGCCAGGGTGGACCCCGGCACCTCCAGGTGCCGCTGCACCTCGCCGACGATCAGCCCCTGACCGCCGGCCCGAACGAGCAGGCGGTAGAGGCGGAGCCGTGTGCGGTTGCCCAGTGCCGCCAACGCCTCACAGGCTGCGGCTTCGTCGATGCGATCGATGTCCATGGCCGAAACATATCGACTTTTCTAGTGATGTCAATTCCTCGCGCGAGCACCCAAGCCTTGACCCGGCGGCGGAAGTCGCCAACCGTCATCCCGCGGGCCGTCGCCCGCCTCCGCTCGTCCTTCACCGCCGTTGGGAGTCGTCGATGGCCGTCTCGTCCTGGTCGATCCACAGCCGCCGCGCGGCGCTCGCTGCCTTCGCAGCACTTGCCCTGCCCTTCGCCGCCCACGCCCAGGAGCCGCTGAAGGTCGCGGCAATCTACACGGTGCCGGTCGAACAGCAGTGGGTCAGCCGGATCGATGCCGCTCTGGACGAGGCCGCCGCCCGCGGCGACGTTACGTACGTCTTCTCGGAGAACGTCGCCAACACCGACTACGAGCGGGTCATGCGCGAATACGCCGAGCAGGGCATGGACCTGATCGTCGGCGAGGCCTTCGCGGTCGAGCGTGCTGCCCGGTCGGTGGCGGCCGACTACCCCGACATCGCCTTCCTCATGGGCTCGTCGTTCGGCCCGTCACAGCCGAACTTCGCCGTGTTCGACAACTGGATCCACGAGCCGAGCTATCTCACCGGCATGGTGGCCGGCAACGCGACGGAATCGAACCTCATCGGGATGGTCGGCGGCTACGCCATTCCGGAGGTGAACCGGCTGATGCACGCCTTCATGGACGGTGCCCGCTCGGTGAACCCCGACGCCAAGTTCCTCGTGAGCTTCATCAACTCCTGGTACGATCCGCCCAAGGCCAAGGAGACGGCGTTCGCGATGATGGATGCCGGGGCCGACGTCATGTACGCCGAGCGCTTCGGTGTGTCGGACGCCGCCGAGGAACGCGGCATCAAGGCGATCGGCAACGTCATCGACACGTCCGCAGAGTATCCCGGCACCATTCTCGCCTCGGCCATCTGGCACATGGAGCCAACGATCGACCGCGCGATCGAGGCGGTGCGCGGCGGCGCCTTCGAGCCCATCGACTACGGTCAGTACAGCTTCATGGCGTTCGGCGGCGGCTCGCTAACGCTCGACCCGGCGCTAGTACCGGAGGACGTCGTGGCCAACGTCGAGGCCAAGCGGATCGAGATCCTCGACGGTCTCTTCCGCGTCAACGTCAACGACGCCGAGCCCGTTTCCGACAACTGACGACCGGCCGGGCGGGCCGCCGGGCCGTGACCCCAGCGTCCGTCGTCCTGGCCCTCGACGGGCTGACCAAGTGCTTCGGCCACGTCGTTGCCGTGGACGGCGTTGATCTGCGCCTGCACCGGGGCGAAGTGCTCGCCCTGCTCGGCGAGAACGGCGCCGGCAAGACGACCTTGATGAACATGCTGTTCGGCCACTACCTGCCCGACGCGGGCAAGGTGCGGGTGGCCGACGGCGCCGGGCTGCGAGCACTGCCCCTGGGCGATCCGCGTGCCGCGTTGGCCGCGGGCATCGGCATGGTGCACCAGCACTTCACCCTCGCGCTCAATCTCAGCGCCTTCGACAACGTCGTGCTGGGAACGGAACCGATGACGGCGCTCAGGCGCCGCCGCCGGGCCGGCCGAGAGAAGCTGGAACGGCTGATGGCCGAGAGCGGGCTCGTGGTGCCGCTCGACACGCCGCTCGGTCACTTGCAGGTCGGCGAACGCCAGCGGGTCGAGATCCTGAAAGCACTCTATCGCGACGTGCGCATCCTGATCCTCGACGAACCGACCGCCGTGTTGACGCCGCAGGAAGCCGACGGTCTGTTCCTCACCTTGCGGCGCCTGGCCGGCGCCGGGCTCGGCGTGATCTTCATCTCCCACAAGCTGCGCGAGGTCCTCGCCTTCTCCGACCGGATCACCGTGCTGCGCGGCGGTCGCAACGTCGCCGAGCTGGCCACGGCCGATGCCGACGGGCGCGGGCTTGCCGAGATCATGGTCGGCCACGCGACGGACGCGGTGGCACGGCCACCGGCGACGCCGGGCGATGCCGTGCTCAGCCTCCGCGACGTCAGCGTCCACGGGCAGGCCGGCGGCCCGGGCTTGCGCGGCTGCGACCTCGACGTCCGAAGCGGTGAGATCGTCGGTCTCGCCGGGGTGTCGGGCAACGGCCAAGCCGCGCTCGCGGCACTGCTTTCCGGTCTGCGACGCCCCACATCGGGCGTGGTTTCGC
>JBCBTD010000122.1:0-6111 GCA_039818825.1 Pseudomonadota bacterium | reverse complement strand
ATTCCAGGAATATTCCAGATTGATGGGAATATGCCTGGTAAATGATGCCTCAGCCTAGCTACCTATGGAGGGCAAGCATATGAAACGCATTCTCTTTTCGTCGGTCACGGCGGCTGCGCTGCTCGGGGCTGGGTCCACGGCCTTCGCAGAGCCAGTCGGTGCTGTCGGCGTCGAAGTGATCTGCCCGGCAACTGGACCAGGGATTGCCGTCTGCGCACCTGTCGGCGTCGCGCTGCACGAACTTGTCAAGCTCGGGAACGGCGAGGACGCTTTCGGCCCGAACGGCGAGATCATGAAAATCCTCGGTGCGCCCGTGGGTATCGTTCACCAGAACATCAAGGGCGCTGAACGCGAAAGCGGCGAGATCGACAAGGTTCTCAAGGGCGCGACGGGCATCAGCGTCCAGGACATCAAGAATCACGGCGTCTTCGGCGGTCCGGACAGCGTGTTCCGTAAACCCTTCGGCTAACCCTCTTGCTTGAGCGGTGAATCATTGCCGTTTAAGCTCCCAACCTTAGGAGTGAAATCTATGAAAAAGCTTCTTCTGGCCACGGTTGCAACTTTCCCTCTTGGCCTTTCGGCGCAGAATGCGTTGGCCAACAACTATTTTGATCCGTGCCTTAGCATGCGCAGCGACTTCCATGCCGAGCGGAACATGGCGCTGGCTGCCTACAACACGGAAATCGCAAATGTGGATACTATGGCACTGACGCCGGAATACCGCGAAGTCTGGATCAAGGCGAAGAAAACCGATCTGCGCCCGCACTTCGATGAGCATGTTGCTCCGACCCTCAAGGACGCGGGTCAGACCGACATGGAGGGGGCGTTCACCGCCTGGTCGGACAAGAAGATTGCGGAGGCTGGCGGCGATATGCTGATCACCGCGCATTTCCGTCAGGAGCTGAAAGCGTACCTGCTGGAGGAGCGTTCGGCGACTGAAGCCAACTACGCGGCTCAGAAGCGCGAGCTGGATGAAAGCTGCAAGATGGATGCCGGCAATCAGGCGCACCGCGCGGCGTCCAAGCTGATCATCGACGGCATTACGTCTCCGATCGCTGCCCCGGTTGCGGTCATCAAGAGCATCGACCGGAACATCCAGGGTGCGTCGCGCGAAAGCGGTGAGATCGACAAGGTTCTCAAGGGCGCGACGGGCATCAGCGTCAAGGACATCAAGAATCACGGCGTCTTCGGCGGTCCGAACAGCGTGTTCCGTAAGCCCTTCGGCTAATCATACACCAACACTCTAGAGGGGCGGTACTGCGGTGCCGCCCCTTCTTCATTGACGTACGGCCTATCGGGTCGGCACCCAATGGCTAGCGATTTCGTTGTGCCTGGGGTTTATGACTGTGCCAAAAAGGACCATTCGTGACGGGTCCCGTCGACGTCCTTGACCGACTGGCCGTCGGACGGTTTCCCATGGCGTGCAGCCCTAGGTGTCGCAGCACGTCGAGCCGGGGCGACGGAGGGAGATCGGTGTCGTGATCGGGCGCGTCTCGGCCCCGCGCCACGGCCCGGCGGGGCGGTCGACGAGGCCGTGGTCCGGTCGGTCGCGGCGATCGCGCGTCGGGGCGCGCCGGGTGTTTCCCGGTCTTTGACGCCAGAGGGAGCGGAACGACTTGGGTGAGTTCTACCGCGCCGTCTGGCGGGTCACCGGCAGCCGACAGGTGCTGCTGATCGGCTTGGCGGCCCTGGTCGCCGTCTTGGCCGCGGCCCCGCTCAAATTCCAGCAGTTGGTGATCAACAGCCTGGTCGAGGACACGGCGCCGGCCCGGATCGTCTGGCTCTGCCTCGGCTTCATCGCGGTGGTCCTGCTCAGTGCCGTGCTCAAGTTCGCCATGCGGCTCGGCATCGCCAATCTCGGCGAGCGGGTGGTCCGGCTGATCCGCGAGCGGCTTTACGGCAACTACGTGGCCGATACCGCGGCCGGCGTGGCCGACCTGCCGAAGCGGGGCACCATGGTCACCATGCTCTCGGCCGAGGCCGAGATGGTCGGCGCCTTCGCCGGATCGGCGATCGCGATGCCGCTGGTCCAGGTCGGCACGTTGATCAGCGTCGTTGCTTTCGTCCTGGTGCAGCAGCCCTGGCTGGGGGTGATCGTCCTCGCCGTGGTGCTGCCCCAGGCCCTCATCGTGCGGGCCCTTCAGGCGCGGATCAACGCACGGGTGCTCGAACGCGTGCAGCTTCTGCGCGGTGCCTCCGACAGGATCTCCGAAAGTGACTTGCGGGCCATCGACGAGGCGGTGAACGAGGACTTCCGCCGGGTCTACGAGACACGGCGAAAGATCTTCGTGCTGAAGCTGTCGTCCAAGCTGGCGCTTCAGGCGATCAGTGCCGTGGGCGTTTTCGGCATCCTGCTCATGGGCGGGCTCCTGGTCCTCGACGGCAGGACCGATCTCGGCACGGTCGTCGCCAGCCTCACCGGCCTCGCCCGCCTCGAAGGCCCTTGGCGCGAGCTGATCGCGTTCTTCCGCAGCGCCAGTACGGTGCGGGTGAAGTACGAATTGCTGGTGAAGTCGCTGACGCCGAGGGCGGATCCTGTGCCTGTCTAGACCCGGTTTGCCGGTGGCTCGTGCCGACACCGACCAACGCCCGACTTCACAAGACCTAGGACAACGTTCATAAAGACGAGCGCCTCATCGGTGTCGGCCAGAACGTCGTTCGCCGGGCAGGCCCGGATTTCCAAACGAACCCGGATTCCGCTTTCGTCTATGCGATTCAACAGGTTACGGAAAGCTCCTATTGTCGGCAACCGACGTCTGGCGTGCCGGCCGCTCGGCTACACCAACCCCTCGGGCACGAACAGCTCGCCGCGGGCGAGGAGGCGGGCCGTGCGCAGGAGGCCGGCTGACTTGACGTCGATGCCGCCGTCGGTCTGCGCGAAGTCGACCATGACGTCGATCGCGCCCGAGGCGTGCTCGATGACGATGCGGGCGGGCGTGTCGGGTGTGGCCATGAGGCCGTCGGCGACGGTGCCCGGCGTCAGGGCGCACGACGCGAGGCATTGGGCGCCGGTCACGGCCATGGCCGGGTGGCACTGCCAGGGCATGAAGTACCGCGCGGTGAAGGCGCCGCCGCCGCGCGCCGGCGCCAGCACGCCGAACTTGGGCATCACCGACTTGGTGACGTCGCCGAGCCCCATCCGCCGGCCCGCCTCGATCCGGATCGGCTCCATCCGCGCGTAGAAGTCGCGGTCGGCGTCGAGGTCCTCGCGGCTCTCGTAGCCGGTGAGGCCGAACGCCTCGGCCTTGGCGATGCACATCGGCATGGCGACGTCGATGCAGGTGACCTCGATGCCGTCGATCACTTCGACGGCTTGGCCGGTCGGCAGCAGGCCGCCCGTCGCCGAGCCGACCACGTCCATGAAGTTCAAGAGCACCGGCGCCGCCGTGCCCGGCACCCCGTCGATCGCCGCGTCGCCGTCATAGCGAACCCGGCCGCCCGGCGTCTGCACCACCGCCTCGACCAGAGCACCCGTGTTGACGGCCCTGATCCGCACCCGCGTCTCGTCGCCGCCAAAGTCGGCCAAGCCCATCTCCAGCGCCGCCGGACCGACACCGGCGAGGATGTTGCCGCAGGTCGGCTTGAAGTCGACCAGCGCCTCCTCGACCGCGACCTGACCGAAAAAGTAGTCGACGTCGGCATCGGGCGTGGCCGAGCGCGACAGCATCGCCACCTTGGTCGCCACCGTGGCACCGCCGCCGATGCCATCGATGTTGAGCGGGTGACCGGCACCGATCGCGGCGACCAGCACCTTGGCCAACTGCTCCCGGTCCTCGGGCAGGTCGGCGCGATCGAAGTACGGGCCGCGCGAGGTGCCGCCGCGCATGAACAAGAAGGGCAGGGCGGTCTGTGCCATCGTCAGTCTCCCCTGATGTCGGCAACCACGGCGGCGGCGAAGGCTTCGGTGCCGAGCGCACCGCCGAGGTCACGGGTGCGCGTCGACGGATCGGCGAGGGCCCGGTCGCAGGCGCCGTCGATCCTGTCGGCTGCCCCGCCATGGCCGAGATGGCGCAGCAGCATCGCCGTCGAGGCGATCAACGAGACCGGGTTGGCGACGTCCTTGCCGGCAATGTCCGGGGCCGAACCGTGCTGGGCCTGCGCCATCGCGTGCCGCTCGCCGACGTTGAGCGAGGCACCGAGGCCGAGGCTGCCGGCAAGCTCAGTGGCAAGGTCGGAGAGGATGTCGCCGAACATGTTGGTGGTGACCAGGACGTCGAACCGGCCGGGATCGCGCACCAACAGCGCCGTCGCGGCGTCGACGATCACCTCCTCGTAGGCGATGTCGTTGTGCTGCCGGGCGACGGCGCGCACCTCGTCCAGGAACAGACCATCCGAGACCCGGAGCACGTTGGCCTTGTGCACTGCCGCCACGCGCGAGGCCGGGCGCTGGGCCGCGATGGCGAAGGCGCGCTCGGCGATCCGCCGCGAGCCCCGCGCCGTGATCTTGCGCACCGCGAGTGCGATCCCCGGCTCGGGCATGAACTCGCCGGAGCCCTGGAACATGTTGCGGTCGGCGTAGAAGCCTTCGAGGTTCTCGCGCACCACCACGAGATCGACCGCGCTGCCGATCGGCTGCGGCACGCCGGCGATGCTGCGGGCAGGGCGGACGTTGGCAAAGAGGTCGAGTGCCTTGCGCAGCATGCCTGAGGGGTTGACGCCGCCCTGGTCGGCCGGCGGGTAGGCGTTGTGCGACACGGGCCCGAGGATCACACCGTCCGCCTCCAGCGCGGCGGCGACCACCGCCGACGGCAGCGTGGTGCCGTGGCGCTCCAGCGCCGCGAAGCCGATGGTGCCACGGGCGAGCTCCAGGTCGAGCCCGTGGCGCGTCGCGGCGGCAGCGAGCACGGCTTCGGTGGCCGCCGCGATCTCCGGACCGATGCCGTCGCCGGGGAGGAGCAGAAGCCGCACTGCCGGGCTCACCGCAGCGGCCACGGCAGATCGACCACCTCCTGCAGCCAGCCCGAGGGGAGGTTGAGCGACAACGCGCCGGCCAGCACACCGATGAACGAGGTCACGACGGCCGTCAGAATCACCGTGCGCGTCCAACTCGCCTGTGCCCGCACCCGCAAGAACACGACGAAGAAGATGATCATCGCCAGGAAGAAGCCGATCAGCGCGGTGAGCGCCACGAGGCCGGCGATCCACAAAGCACCCGTCCAGGGCGAGCCGACGGTGGGGTCACCGACGTGGTCGCCGGTCATCTCATGGTCGTAGATCGCGGGGTTGGCGTTGCCGCCGAGGACCAGCACACCGAGCAGGAGGAGACCGAAAAAGGCAGCGACGGACGCGGTGCCGATCGGGAACACGGCGCCGAGGAAGGTGTGACCGGTCGCATCCCAGATCGCCATGGCGAAGATGCCGAGCACCAGGATGGTGAAGGCGATCTGCGGGCCCCGATCGGCCAGGGGTGCGTGTCCGGAGACGGCCTGCGCCGTGGCGGACGCATCCTCTGCCGGGGACGAGCCCGTGTCGTCCACGCGGTTGCGGACGCCGAACCAGATCGAGATGGCGGTGATCGCGGCGATGATCAGCACGCCTGGGCGCAACAGGAACGCCCAGTCGTAGAACTGAACGGCCTGGTAGAGGTAGGTCTCCGCCTGCGGTGCCAGCACGAAGCCGATGAGCAGCGCCGGCCGCGGCCAGCCGAACCGCTTCATCAGAATGCCGAGCACGCCGATCGCCAACAGCGCGATCAGGTCGGCGAGGTCGCGCGTGGCCTGGAACGCGGCGAAGCAGATCACCGTGATCATGAACGGTGCCAACAGCGGAAACGGTATCGTGGTGAGCCGCGCGATCGGCTGGGCGAGGATCAGGCAGAGCCCCGCACCGAGCACGTTGGCGATCGCGAGCGACCAGATGATCGAGTAGGTGACCTGGAGTTCGGACGTGACCATCGACGGGCCGGGCTCGATGCCGATCAGGACCATGCCGCCCAGGAACACTGCCATCGAGCCGGAGCCCGGAATGCCGAACAAGAGGGTCGGCAACAGCCCGCCACCCTCCTTGGCGTTGTTGGCACTCTCGGGCGCGATGACCCCGCGCGGGTTGCCCTTACCGAACTGGGAAACGTCACGGCTGGTCTGTACCGCGTGGCCGTAGGCAATCCAGTCG
>JBCBTD010000121.1:0-6378 GCA_039818825.1 Pseudomonadota bacterium | reverse complement strand
CCGAGGGGCTGGTCGCGATCCCTGCGCGGAATCTGTTGGTGACGGCGAACGAGGTCGATCTCGTCGAGGACGGCGGCGTGCGTTCGCACGTCATGATCTACGAGTTGCAGGATGGCGATGCGGTCTATCCGACGCTGGTGGCCGACGACGGTGACAAGGGCCTGCCGATTGGCTGGGGGGCCTTGTCGGGGCTGGTGGCCGACGCCGAAACACCCGGTCGGCTCTACGCCGTCACCGACAGTTTCTACGGCGACCGGCCGCAGATCCTGGTGATCGACGCGACGGCCGATCCGGCCCGCATCACCGACGGGCTCGTCGTGACCCGCAATGGCGAGCCCGCGTCGGCGCTCGATCTCGAGGGGATCGCACTGGCCGAAGACGGCGGGTTCTGGCTCGCCTCCGAAGGCCGCACCGATCGCGACATCCCGCACGCGATCCTCAAGGTCGACGATACCGGCGCGATCGTCGAGGAGGTGTCGCTGCCTGAGGCTCTCCTGGCCAACGAAATCCGCTTCGGCTTCGAGGGCGTGACCACCATCGGCACAGGCGACGAGCTGACCTTGTGGATGGCGGTGCAGCGCGAATGGGAGGACGACCCGAAGGGATTGGTCAAGCTGGTCGCGTACACCCCGTCTTCGGGCGAATGGGGTGCCGTCCACTACCCGCTGGAGGCAGCCGAGACCGGCTGGGTCGGCCTGTCCGAAATCACCGCGGCCGGCGACATCGTATACATCGTCGAGCGAGACAACCAGATCGGGAGCGCGGCGCGGATCAAGCAGCTCTACGCCGTGCCGACGGCATCGCTGACGCCGGCCGCGCTCGGCGGCGAGCTGCCGGTCGTCGAAAAGACGCTGGTCCGTGACTTCCTGCCCGACCTGCAAGCGTGGAACGGCTACGTCCAGGACAAGGTCGAAGGCTTCGCCATCGACGCCGACGGCAACGCCTTCGCGGTCACCGACAACGACGGTGTCGATGACGCGTCGGGCGAAACGTTCTTCATGCGCCTCGGCCAACTCTGAGGCGACACGAGCAGGCTATTGACCGCAATGGGCAAGCGATGAGAGTGCCGGGTTCCCAACGGCAGGAGCCACGGAACCATGAAGCTCGCATCGCTGCCCGGGCGTGGTCGTGACGGGCGCCTCGTCGTCGTCTCCGACGACCTCACCCGTTGCACGCCGGCAGCGGCCGTCGCCGACACGCTGCAGACCGCGCTGGAACGCTGGGACCGGGCGAGCACGGTGCTGGAGCGGCTGGCCCTGCAGCTGGCCGAAGACGATGCACCAGACGCGACGCCATTTCCCACCGATCGCGTCCTGGCACCACTGCCGCGCGCTTATCAGTTCCTCGACGGCAGCGCCTATCTGACCCACGAGGAGCTCGTTCGAAGCGTTCGCGGTAGCGACCTTCCACCCGGCTTCCACCAAGCGCCACTCATGTATCAAGGCGTGTCCGACGCCTTCCTCGCCCCAACCGCACCGCTTCTCCTCGGCGACGAGAGCGTCGGGCTCGACTTCGAGAGCGAGATCGCGGTGATCGTCGACGACGTGCCGCGCGGCGTCGACCGGGCCGCGGCGCTCGACCACATCAAGCTGGTGGCCGTGCTCAACGACCTGTCGCTCCGCCACGTGATGGTCGACGAGCTCGCCCGGGGTTTCGGCTTCGTCCTTTCGAAGCCGCACTCGTCCTTGTCGCCGCTGGCGGTCAGCCCCGACAGCCTCGGCTCAGCTTGGCGCGACGGCCGGCTTCACGGCCGGCTGGTCACCCGGCTCGACGGTCACGTCGTCGGCAACCCTGACCCTGGTGTCGACATGCGCTTCGACTTCGCCGATCTGATCGTCCACGCGGCGCGCACCCGTCCGTTGCACGCCGGGACTCTGGTTGGCGGTGGTGTGGTGCAGAACCGTGATCCCGCGACGGGGTTCTCGTCGTTGGAGCAACGCGCCAAAGCAAGGCATGGCGACGAGATCCGGGCCGCCGGCGCTTATCTGAAGGTCGGTGACCGCGTCGAGATCGAGATGTTCGACCATGACGGCCGCTCGCTGTTCGGACCGATCGACCACCGGGTCGTCGCCGGCACGGGAGACGCCGCGGCCGATGCTTCGGACACCAGCGCCGCTTGACCCTCTGCGCGTTCGGCGCTCAGGCTCCGTTGACCGAGGTTGGGCGAACGCGGTGCTTGTAGGTGACGTTCACCCGCTCGGACACGAGCAGGAGCCACGTCAACAGCGCTGAAAACATCAGATAGCCGGCGATCCCGAACGTCCGCGCATCTAGTTCCGTCGGCGTCCCGGCAGCGACCTGGGCGTGTTGGCTGAAGGTCTGGCCCATGGCGCCGGTCACCCAGATCACGACCATCGCCAGTTCCGGGAACCAGCGCCAACGGCGCATCCCGGCAACGAGCACGACCAGATTGGCGACGATGCCGACGCCGAGCAGCCAGGCCGGCCGGTCCGAGCCGGGGCCGTGCGAAAACCACTCGACCGCATCGGCGACGATGGCGAAGCAGACGAACGCGAAGAATACGTAGAGCCAACCGCCCAGGCCGAACCGCGGATGCGCCCGCGCGGCCTCCGGATCGAGCGTCGCCCACCTCACGGTGCTGCGAGCTCGCTGATCCTCGCCACAGCGTGCAGCAGCCGCGCGATGTCGGCATCGCGCGACAGGCGGTGGTCACCGTCCTTGATCAGCTCGACGGTGACGTCTTCGGCATCCAGATGGGCTGCAAGCGTGAGCGAGGTTCGCCAGGGCACGTCTGGATCCTTTTGGCCGTGGAGCAGGTGCACGGGACAAGAGATGGGCAAGGGCGTGCGCAGAACCAGATGCCGACGCCCGTCCTCGATCAGCCTGTGAGTGATCGGTGTCGGCTCCTCGCTGTAGGGCGACGGTTCGTAGTGGACCCCGTCTTCGACCAAGGCGCGCCGCTGCTCGGGCGTCGCCACGTTCCAGATCAGGTCCTCGGTGAAATCCGGCGCGGCGGCGATGCCAACGAGGCCGGCGACGCGGGTCGGCCGCGCACGGGCGACCAGCGTCATGACCCACCCGCCCATCGAAGAACCGACCAGCACCACCGGACCGCGGGTCACCGCATCGACCACCGCAACGGCATCTGCGGTCCAATCACCGATCGTCCCGTCCTCGAAGCGACCTGAGGACGCGCCGTGGCCCGAGTAATCGAAGCGCGTCACCGCTTGGCCGCGGTCGCGGCACGCCGCCTCCACGGCCAGCGCCTTCGACCCCTCCATGTCCGACTTGAAGCCCGTGAGGAACATGACGTGGGGCGGCCTGCCCGCGCTGGTGACGTGGGCGAGCCGCTGGCCCTGGTGCTCGACGATGGCAGGCTCGTTCATCGACCGGCTCCAACGCTGGTGGCGGGGACGACGCGCGTGCTACGAGATCGTCAGCACGCCTGGAACCCCTGGAATCGAGGACACGGCACGAACGATGGGCGGTACCGGTCCGACCGTCTTGCAGGTCGTGCCGCGGCTGGAAAGCGGCGGCGTCGAACGCGGCACGTTGGAGATCGCCGCCGGGCTCGTGCGCGCCGGCTGGCAGGCGGTGGTCGCCGCCGAGCGCGGACGGCTGGTGCCGGCGCTGGAAGCCGCGGGCGGTCGCTTCGTCGAGCTGCCGCTGGCCACCAAGAGCCCGGTCGGCATCTACCGGAATGCCAGGCGGTTGCAGGACCTGGTCCGAGGCGAAGGTGTCGACCTGGTCCACGCCCGCTCACGAGCACCTGCGTGGAGTGCCCAACTCGCCGCCGAGCGTGAGGGATTGCCGTTCGTGACGACTTTCCACTCGATCTACTCCGGCGCCGACAACCCACTGAAGCAACGCTACAACGCGGTCATGGCCAAAGGCGACCGGGTGATCGCCATCTCCGACCACGTCGCCGAGCATCTGCGGGAGCGATACGCGGTGGCCGCCACGCGGCTGCGCACGGTCTACCGCGCGGCCGATCTGGAGCTGTTCGATCCGATGGCCGTGACGACCGAGCGCGTGGCGGCCTTGCGGTCCTCGTGGGCGGTCGACGGCTCCCGCCCGGTGGTGCTGCTGCCCGGCCGGGTCACGCGCCGAAAGGGTCACCTGGAACTGCTACGCGCCATCAAGCGCTTGGCACGACCGGACGTCCTGGCCCTGATGGTCGGGCCGTTCGAAGCGGCCGACCGGTACAAGAAGCAGGTCGATCTGTTCGTCCGCACCGCCGGGCTCGACGATCAAGTGCTGTTCACCGGCCAGTGCGACGACATGCCTGCGGCCTACGCGCTCGCCGACGTCGTCACTATCCCGTCGATCGAGACGCCGGAGGCGTTCGGTCGCGTGTCCGTCGAAGCGCAAGCCATGGGTAAGCCGGTCGTCGTTCATGCGATCGGTGGGTTGCCCGAAACCCTGATGCCCGCTGCTACTGGCTGGCTGGTTCAGCCGGGCGACACCGACGAGTTGGCGGAGGCTCTGGCGTTAGCCTTGGCGCTGCCGCCGGACGTCAGGGAACGCACCGCCGCACGTGCTCGAGCGTTCGTCGCCGAGCATTTCGGCCTGGAACGCATGGTGGCCGCGACTTTGGACGTCTATCGCGAGCTTCTGTGACCAGGCGGCCGGCAAGCGGTTTGCGGGCGATTTGGGCAACGGTGGCGCTGAACTTGAGCAACCCCGGCGTGAACTCGGCCCTGCCCAACTCGGCCCACGATCGCCAACGGCGCCGCCGAGTCGAGAGCGGCCGAATCCTGGCTCATCGCCACGAATAGCGCGGGAAACGAGCCGAAATCCTGCCCAGCGGCCGGTGCCGGACGAACCCAATCACGCATCCGGTTCGGCCCCTCCCGACAGCGCCAAGGTCTGAATTGCCGCCGTCTTCCGGGAGGTCCACGCTCAGACGTGCGCCGAAAGCGTCGATTGTGAGCGTCTCAACTCATGGTTTATTCACCATGTCGTCCGTCGTGCCTCACGAGCGTCTTGGTCGCCGTGCCCGGCGAGCGGAGAGGGGAACAGCTGCGATGAATGCCATCCCGCCTGGCTCGACCGCGCCTGCACTCGGCGCCACCGCGGCACGGACCACGCTCGACGTCATTGCCGACCGGACCCAGCGACGGCGCGACCTGTCGACCGTCGGTACGCCGATCACCGCCGCCTTCATCGGCCTACTGCTCGCCCAACGTCCGGCTTGGGCCGAGCAGGCCGCGGAGGCGACGGAAGGCGACGGGATCGAGCCGATCGGCAGTAGCGAAGCCGCAGCGCGCACGGCCGCCGCAGGGACGGTGGTCGGCCTCGCCGAAGGCACGGACCCGATGGTGCGATCGGCGAGCCCGAGCGGTTCGCCCGTCACCACGACCAGCGCTCCAGGTGACGACAGCTGGATCGAAATCGCCGTGCCGATCGATGGCACCATCAGTGCAACGAGCGGTCTCGATATCAGCCCGCCGGTGCCGCCCGGTTCCGGCGATCTCACGTTCTACATGACCGCGATGGAAAACGAGTTCGGCGACTTCTTCGTCGATGGACAGGCCGAACTCGACATCGACTATGGGGACCCGCTCAATCCCTTCGGCGTTTATCTGAGCGGCAGCGGCCTGATCATCGGGACACCCTATGACGACGTGCTGATCGGTGCCGATACCGACGACACGATCTATGGTCTGGCCGGTGACGACTTCATCGACGGGCGCGGCGGCAACGACGTCGTCTTCGCCGGGTCGGGCAACGATCAAGTGTTCGGCGGCACCGGCAACGACTATCTCGATCTCGGCTCTGGCAATGACCGTGGCTTCGGCCAAGAAGGCGACGACACGATCGTCGTCGGCACCGGCAACGACACGGCCGACGGTGGCAGCGGTGACGACGTGCTGGTCGGCGGGCCCGCGAACGACCTGGGTGTCAACAACCTCTACGGCGGGTTCGGCAGCGACACCTACTTCGTCAATGCGATCGGCGACATTCCTGACGAATCCTTCGTCATCGACGATCTTGCCAGCAACTCGGTCGTTTTTGGCAGCGAGTTCGACAACCTTACCGGCGGACGCCTGCCGTTCTTCCTGTCGAATGATTCGTTCGACCTGGCGTCGGGGCTGTCTTCAAGTCAATACTACTTCGTTAACATCTCTAGCGGGATTCAGAACTTCGCCATTGGTGGTGAATACGGAGCTGTGCTGTACGGTTCCTATGACGACAATTTGCTCTACGGCAACGCAGGCAACAACACGATCTTCAGCGTCGCCGGCAACAACGTCATCGCCGGCGGCGGCGGCAGCGACTACCTCTACGGCGGCGGCGGCAACGATCGCTATCTGTTGGACGTCGCGGGCAACGGCATCGACGTCATCCAAGACAGTGGCGGCCGCAACAGCCTCGTGGTCGACGGCGTCGGCATGGCAGCACTCGGTTTCGTTC
>JBCBTD010000120.1:0-6393 GCA_039818825.1 Pseudomonadota bacterium | reverse complement strand
CTTCGTGCGCCGGGTCATCGAGGTCGCCGTCGGTGAGGCGGTTGAGGACGTTGGTGCCTTCCCAATTGCCGTCGTCGCGGACGTCGAACGCCGCGGCGAAGCGGTCGGCGTCGGCGCCCAGGAGGTCGCGGACCTCATCGGCCGACCAAACGTAGAAGCGTCCCTCCTCGCCTTCGCTGTCGGCGTCGAGGCTGGCCGCGAACCCGCCGTCCACCCGCATCTCGGCCAGCAGCCAGGCGACGATGCCTTCGGCCGTGCGCCGATAGAGCGGGCGGTCGGTCCGCGCCCAGGCCTCGGCATAGAGATCGAGCAACAGCGCATTGTCGTAGAGCATCTTCTCGAAATGTGGGACGCGCCACTCGGCATCGACGCTGTATCGGGCGAAACCGCCGGCGACGTGGTCGTAGATCCCGCCGCGCGCCATGTGTTCGAGGCTGACCAGCGCAGCGGTGGCCGGCGTGCGGTCGTCGCTGCCCAGCCCCTCCCGCCACAACAGTTCCAACAGTACCGGCTGCGGGAACTTCGGGGCGCCGCCGAGGCCGCCGTGGCTGCGGTCGAACGCCTGGGCGAGCCGCGCGGCCGACTGGGCGACGAGGTCGCTTGGCAACGCCACCGGGTCGGCGACGCGTTCCAGCGCCGCCAGGGCATCCTTCAGCGCATCGCGGTTGCCGAGCGCCCGGTCGCGCTCCTTGCGCCACAACCGGTCGAGTGTGGCTAGTACGTCGGGGAAGCCGACTCGGCCGTAGCGGGCGTCCGGCGGGAAGTAGGTACCGCCCCAGAACGGCTCGCCGGCCGGCGTCAGAAACATCGTCAGCGGCCAGCCGCCCTGCTGACCGAGCAGGGCCAGAGCGTGTTGGAACACCTGGTCGACGTCGGGCCGTTCCTCGCGGTCGACCTTGACGTTGACGAAGTTGGCGTTCATCGCGTCGGCAATGGCGTCGTTCTCGAAGCTCTCGTGAGCCATGACGTGGCACCAGTGGCACGCGGCGTAACCCACGGACAGGAGGATGGGGACGTCGCGGTCGGCCGCCTCGGCGAGCGCGTCAGGTCCCCATTCGCGCCAGTCGACCGGGTTGTGCTGGTGCTGGAGGAGGTACGGGCTCGTGGCGGCGGCGAGGCGGTTCGGCATGGCGGACCCCTGAGCGACGGTGGAGAGCGACAGTGAAGATCACGATCGAGGTGGACTGCACACCCGAAGAAGCGAGGGCGTTCTTGGGCTTGCCGGAGGTGCGAGCGCTTCAGGAGCGGCTCCTCACCGAGATGGAAAACCGGATGGCCGAGTACTTGCGGCAAACCGACCCCCAGACCCTCGTCGAACAGTGGATGCCGTTCGGGGTCAAGGGCGTCGAGCAGTGGCAGCAGATGTGGGCGCAGATGCTGACGACGGCATCAGGCTTGGCGCCTCGCCCGCCGAGGGGGCCGGATGACCCCGACGGGCGCTGACGGCGCGGCCGGAGACACCCTCTACGCACCGATCACTGCCACCGGCAAAGCTGCCGTCGTGGCCGTGAGGCTCAGCGGACCGGCGGCCTGTCGCGTCGTCGCAGCGCTGGGCCCGCCCCTCCCCTCGCCGCGGCGCATGGCGCTGCGCCGCCTCGTCGATCCGACGACGGGGAAGGTGATCGACGACGCCCTGGTGACCTGTTTTCCGGCACCGGCGAGCTTCACCGGCGAGGACGTCGCGGAGATCCACCTGCACGGTGGCGTCGTGCCGTTGCGGCGCCTGCTCGGAGCGTTGTCGTCCCTCCCTGGATTGCGGCCGGCATCGCCCGGCGCATTCACGCGCCGGGCTCTTCGCAACGGTCGCCTCGACCTGACCCAGGCCGAGGCGATCGCCGACCTCGTCGACGCCGAGACCGAAGCCCAGGCGCGCCAGGCGCAGCGGCAGCTCGACGGTGCGCTCGGGCGGGCCGTGACCACATGGCGCGACCAGGTGATGGCGATGCGTGCCAGTGCCGAGGCGCTCTTGGACTTCGCCGACGAGGGCGATGTGGGCGTGGTCGACGACGACGACGGTCGGACGGCCCAGGCGCTCGTGATGGAGTTGCGGGCAGCGATCGCCGACCGGAGCGCCGAGCGTCTGCGTGATGGCGTGCGTGTCGCGCTCATCGGCCCGCCCAACGCAGGCAAGTCGAGCTTGTTGAACGCCTTGGCCGGGCGCGACGTGGCGATCGTCCACACTGCACCGGGGACGACCCGCGATCCGTTGGAAGTCGCCCTCGAGCTCGACGGTCTGCCGATGACCGCCGTCGACACCGCCGGGTTGCGCGAGAGCGAAGACCCCGTGGAGGCCGAGGGTGTGCGCCGGGCCGAAAGCGCCGCTGCGACTGCCGATTTGCGCCTCCTGCTCGTCGACGGGGCGCGTTGGCCCGACATCGACAGGTTGCCGGCGGCGCGTGCCGACGACGTGTTGGTGCTGACCAAGACCGACTTGGAACCGCCGGAGCCGCACCGGCTCGTGGGGCGGCCGTTGGTCGGGGCCAGCGTGGTCGACGATCATGGCTTGGACGCGCTCCTGGCAGCACTCCGCGATGCCGTCGGCCGCAAGCTCGTTGGCAGTGGCGGCCCGCAGCTGACACGCGAGCGTCACCGCGAGGCTCTGGCCCGTGCGGCGGCAGCTTTGGAACTGTTTCCGGCGGAGACCGAGCCGGTCCTCCGGGCGGAGCTGCTGCGTCGAGCGGCGGCGGCGTTGGGCGAGATCACGGGCGATGGCGGCGTCGAAGCCGTCTTGGACGCGGTGTTCGCGCGCTTTTGCATCGGCAAGTGACGTTTCACGTGAAACACGATGAGGCGCGGGGGTTCAGTCCGCCGTTTCACGTGAAACGCTGGGCTCGCCCCGCCGTTCACGCTCGCGGTCCAGGGCGAGCCGGGCGACCTCGGCGCGGAGATCCTGGAGCCCGGCGGTGAGTCGGCGATAGTCAGCGCGGCCGAGGGCGAGGTACGAGACGTAGCCGAGGGCAACGACGTCGGCGGTGCGCCGCTGCCCGGTGACCAGGGCGATTTCGCCGACGACGTCACCGGGGCCGAGCGTGCGCCGCCCTTGCGGCCAGATCACCGCGGCGGCGCCGTCGACGATGAAGTACATCGCATCACCGCGGTCACCTCGCCGGATCAGCCGCTCACCCGGAATCGCCAAGCCGGGCCGAAGCGCTCGGCGCAACGCCCGCCGGCTGCGTTTGTCGAGACGATCGACCATCGGCACGCGATGAAGCATGGCGTCGACGTCGACGCGCAGGTCGATCGACGGCAGCCGCGCGGTTGCCTGCCGTCGCTCGCGCACCTGTCGCACCAGCTCGCGATGGGCGGCGCCGTTGAGGAGCCCGTCCTCCAGGAGCTCGTCGTAGAGCTGCCGCTCCAGACGCAGCGCGGCGCGCTGCAGGAACCGCGTCTCGAGCCGCGACGCGAACTCCGGGTACTGCACGCGCAGGGCTTCGAGCGCGCGCTGGTGGGCATCGAGACGCGCGCCGAGCAGCGTGTCGACTCGCGACGCCGCTGCTTCGTCCGTGATCACGCCGAGTTCGTCGGCGACGTCGCGACGCAACCGCATCAGGACTGCGCGACGCATCAAGACGACCTCGTAGCGAAGGGCCAGGCCGCGTGCCAAGAGCAGACCCCAGCCCAGCCGTCGATAGACCCAAAGGCCGAGCCGCAGCGGCCACGTGTAGTCGACCTCACGCTTCGCCGCTGCCGCGAGCGCAGCGAGGCCGTTGGTGACCAGTGCTTCGGCCAGCACCGCCGGGCCCTGGGCGAGGATGGCTGCGGCGTCGCGCGAAACGATGCCGTCGTCGTAGAGCTGGCGGTAGTGCTCGGCTTCGCGCTCCGTGATTCCGGCCACTGCGGCGACCATGCGCTCACGACGATCCGCTTGGGCAGGCGCCTCGGCGCTGGCTTCGATCTCACCGCCATCGACGAAGTCGGCGTCGCTAGCGGCCTCCAGCCGCAGTCGGCTGCGAAGGTCTGCCACCCGGTCGCCGAGTCGGGCGCGCACCGCCCGGCTCGCCCGATCCTTGAGCACCCTGTCGAGCCGCGACAAACCCTGCAAGCCGAGCGCGCGCAGCAGCAGCGGCAGGGTCGGTGCCTGGACGAACAGGGTGAACAGCGCGAGCGCCGCCGCCATCAGCGCGACCTGGGCCCGCAAGGTCTCGTCCAGCGTTGCGTTGGCCGCCAGGGTCACCGCAAGGGCGATGGTCACCGCGCCGCGCAATCCGCCCCAGAGCATCGCTAATCGAAAGGGGTGGCTCACCGGGGCCGCGACGCGGAATTCTGCCAGTGCCGGGAGAACGATGTAGATGATGATCGCCCGCGCCACGAGGCAGCCGACGACCACGACGACGAGGCCGCGCAAATCGATCGGCTCCGCCACCATGGTCAGCGGCGCCAGCAACATGGCGCCGACCACGATCAACGCTCCGGCCCAGCCGGCGAGCTGTCCCCACAGGTCGAGCACCTGGCGGGCCACCACTGGCGGCACTTGGGTCTGCAAGGCCCGGCCGAGGACTAGTCCCGACAGGACGACGGCGACGACGCCCGAGATGTCGAAGTAGAGCTCGGCGACGACGAACGTCAGGTACGGCAGTGCAAGGCTAATGGTCGTTGCCACTTCGGGTGTGTCGCGCGATCGAGCGACAGCGAGGCTGGCGAGGTAGCCGGCGGCAGCACCGAGCAGGCCGCCACCGGCGAAGGTTGCCGCGAACGACGTGGCGATGCCCTGGACGCCGGGGTCGCCCTCCCCCTGCAGCACCTCCAGTACCGCGGCGAACAGCACGATCGCGGCGGCATCGTTCAGCAGGCTCTCCCCCTCGACGAGGGCCTGGAGCCGCTGCGGCGCGCCGACCTGTTTGAACACCGCCAGCACCGCCGACGGGTCGGTCGTGGCCACGACGGCACCGAGAGCCACCGCCCAGAGCCACGGCAATTCGATGGTCACGACCAGCCCCGTCGCCACCAGCAGCGTCGTCAACACGACGGCGACGATGGCCAGCACCAGTACCGGGACGATGTCGGCGATCAGCCGACGGGTATCGACGCGCAAAGACGCTTCGAACAACAAAGGCGGCAGGAACAGCGCGATGATGCCCTCGCCGCCGAGCGCCACCAAAGCGTCGATCAGGCCGGTCAGCGGCGGCAGCTCAGTGGCGCTGTTGTGGTAGGTCAACGCCGCCAGGCCAAGCACGATGCCAAGGCCGGCGTGCAGGCTCGCCATCGGCAGCGCCGTACGCGCGGCGATCAGTGGAGTCGCAGCCACCGCCAGCAGCACGCCGGCGAAGCCGCCGACGATCATCAACAACGTGCTGGACATGTGCCACTCCGTCGCCCGCCCGCTTCTGTGTAGCGGGTCGGTTGACCGCTCGCCATGGCGGCCGCATGTAGCCGCGATGCTTCAGGTCGACGTCATCGTCGTGGGTGGAGGGCATGCGGGAACCGAAGCCGCGGCGGCGAGCGCTCGGGTCGGCGCACGCACGCTGTTGCTGACCCATGATCCGCGGCAGATCGGGGCGATGTCCTGCAATCCGGCCATCGGTGGCCTGGGTCGTGGCCATCTGGTGCGCGAGGTCGACGCGCTCGACGGCCTGATGGGGCGGGCGATCGACCGCGCCGGCATCCAGTTCCGCCTGCTCAATCGCAGCAAAGGTCCGGCCGTCCAGGGGCCGCGCGCCCAGGCTGACCGCCAGCTCTACCGAGAAGCCGTCCAGGACTTGCTGGCGACGACACCTGGCCTGACGATCCAGGCCGGTGCCGCGGCGGGGTTCGTCATCGAGGGTGGGCGTGTCGCCGGTGTCGAGACCGAGGCTGGACAGCGGATCGGCGCCGGGGCGGTCGTGCTGACGACGGGCACGTTCCTCCGCGGTGTCATCCACCTCGGCGACGACCGGTGGCCTGCCGGTCGTGTCGGCGAAGCACCGGCAGTGCGGCTTGCCGAGACCTTGGCGGCAGCGGGCTTCCGCCTCGGCCGGCTGAAGACCGGCACGCCGCCGCGGCTCGACGGTCGGACGATCGACGTGGCAGCGCTGGCGCCGCAGGCAGGCGACGAACCGCCGGTGCCGTTCTCGTTCCTGACCGAACGGATCGACCGGGCGCAGGTGCTCTGTCACGTTGCTCACACCAACGACGCCGTCCATGCGTTGATCCGTGCCAATCTCGATCGCTCGCCGCTCTACGCCGGCCGGATCGAGGCCGGCGGTGTCCGCTACTGTCCGTCGATCGAGGACAAGGTCGTCCGGTTTCCGGACCGCAGCCGGCACCAGGTGTTTTTGGAGCCGGAAGGGCTCGACGACGATACGGTTTATCCAAACGGGCTCTCGACGTCGCTGCCGGTCGACGTGCAGGAGGGGTTGGTGCGAGCCATCCGCGGCCTGGAAGGTGCCGTGCTCCGACGCCCGGGCTATGCCATCG
>JBCBTD010000119.1:0-6404 GCA_039818825.1 Pseudomonadota bacterium | reverse complement strand
CTTCACATCCGGCGCATGGGGATTGGTGAGCCCCACGGGCTTGAGGGGCCCATGGCGCAGCGTCTCGCGCCCGCGTTCGGCCATCACCTCGATGGGCAAGCAACCCTCGAAATAGGGCGTGCTCGCCTCCCACTCTTTGAAGTCGTGCTTGTCGCCATCGAGCAGCGCTTGGACGAAGCCGAGATAGGTCGCCTCGTCCATCGGGCAGTTCACGTAGTCCTTGCCGCTGCCTCCGGGCCCCGACTTGTCGTAGCGCGACTGGAACCAGGCGACGTCGAAATCGATCGAGTCCTTGTGGACGATGGGTGCGATGGCATCGAAGAATGCGAGCTGGTCTTGGCCGGTCGCGTCGATGATCGACCGAGCGAGGGGTTCGGAGGTCAGCGGCCCGGTGGCGACGATGGCGAGACCGTCTGCTGCAGGGGGCAGGGCCGTCACCTCCTCGCGCACGATCTCGATCAACGGTTCGGCGTGCAACGCCGCTTCGACGGCCGCCGCGAAGCCCTCGCGATCGACCGCGAGCGCGCCACCGGCGGGCACCTTGTGGGCGTCGCCCATCGCCATGATCAGCGAGCCGAGGCGCCGCATCTCCTCGTGGAGCAGGCCCACCGCGTTGTTCAGCGCATCGTCCGAGCGGAACGAGTTGGAGCACACCAATTCGGCAAGACGATCCGTCTTGTGCGCTGCCGTCGCTCGGACCGGCCGCATTTCGACCAGGCGCACCGGGACGCCGGCCCGAGCGAGCTGGAATGCCGCCTCGGAACCGGCGAGGCCGCCGCCGATCACCGTCACTCGCTCGCCTGCCAAGGTGTCCTCCTCGTTCGTCAGGGCGGTAGCCTCCGCCCGCGCGCCGCGCTAACCCGTCGCGGACACGTCGAGGAGCCCCGCCGATGGATGCCGACCGCCTGATCGAAACCCTGGGCCTCGTCCCGCATCCCGAGGGCGGCCATTATGCGGAGACGTACCGCGCGCCCGCAAGTGGGACGGCGCGGAGCGCGGTGACGGCCATCTACTTCCTTCTCCGGGCCGGCGAGCGGTCGCACTGGCATCGCATCGATGCGACCGAGATCTGGCACTATCAGGCGGGCGAGCCTTTGCAGCTGGAGATCGCCGACGACGGTGGGACGCACCGCCATCGCCTCGGGCCGAACGTGCTCTCGGGCGACGTCGGCCATGCCGTCGTTCCGCCTGGACGTTGGCAGGCTGCCGCGCCACTGGGTGCGTGGACCTTGGTCAGCTGCACGGTCGCACCCGGTTTCGCCTTCGAGGGCTTCGAGTTGGCGCCGCCTGGCTGGAGCCCGCCCGGTGCCGTTGGCTGACACCGGGCGCGGCGACGGCGCGCGACCCTGGGCTCTGGTCACCGGCGGTGCCATCCGCCTCGGCCGGGTGTTCGTCGAGGCCGCCGCCGCCAACGGCTATGCCGTCGCGGTGCACGCCCACAGCTCGCTAGATGCCGGGCGGGCGCTCGTCGGCGAACTGAGGCAACGGGGTCACCAGGCCGAATTGGTGCCAGCCGATCTGATTGACCCGATGGCCCCGGCCAAGTTGGTCGAGGATTTGGCGGCTGCGGGCCGGACACCTTCGCTCTTGGTGAACAGCGCCGCGTCGTTTGCGCATGATCGGCTGTCGACCGCCTCGGCAGACCGTTTCGACGCCCACATGGCGCTGAACCTGCGCGCACCGCTGCTGCTGTCGCGCGCGTTCGCGGCCGCCTGCCCAACGTCGGCCGGCGGACTGATCGTCAACGTCGTCGACCAGCGAGCACTGCAGCCGAGCGGTGAGTTCCTGACCTACACGTTGGCGAAGTCGGCGCTCCTGCAGTTGACCCGAATACTCGCGATGGAATTGGCGCCGGCGATCCGGGTCAACGCGTTGGCGCCTGGCATCGTCATGCCCGAACGAGCGATGACCGACGTCCGACGACAAGCGTTGGTCGGCCGTTTTCCGCTCGGTTCAGGTGGTGACGTCGACGATCTCGTTGCCGGGTTCGCGTACTTGCTGCGCGCCCGCTCGGTCACCGGCGAGGTGATCTGCGTCGACGGCGGCGCCCATCTCGGGCGGCGGGACCGGCCGTAGGGCGATCAGAAGCCGGCGTCGAGGAAGCGGACGGGTGCCGGATCGATCACCGTCGGTCCGGACCCGGTCAACTCCAGCACCGCCAGTCCGTGCTCGGCCGTGCCCGACGGCAACAGCCTCACGATGCCCGCTTCGCCGGCATAGCCGCGCGGATCGGTCAGACGGCTGGCGGCAGTCGCCTTGTTTGCGGCGGCGTCCGCGGCGATCAGCAAGCCGTCGTAGCCGAGAACGGCCAGGGGGTGCGGTGAACGGCCGAACGCGCGCAAGAACCGGTCGCGAAAACCGCGGGTCGTGGTTTCGGCGACACCGGCGTACCAGCCGCCGCGGAGCGCCGCCGACTGCAGCGTTCGGCGATCGTCCTGCCACAGCATCGTGCCGAGCATCCGCATGTCGACGGGATCCAGACCTTGCTCGCTCAGCGCGCGGCTGACGATCTCCAGACGTTGGCCGCCGTCGGCGAGCAAGAGCGCATCGAAGGCCGGCGGCGCGTCCAACCCACCGCCACCGCGTTGGCGCAGTGCTGCCGCTTTGGCCGCCGCATCGCTGCCGTCGGCTGCATAAAACTCGAGACCGACCAACTCGCCGCCATCGGCCGCCGAGAGCGACGCCCGCAGCCCTTCCGCGGCTTTCCGTCCGTAGGCGTCGGCGGGTGCGAGGGCCGCGATGCGCCCGTAACCTCGACTGATCGCGAAGCCGGCGACCCGCCTGACCTGCTCTTCGGGCAGGTAGCCGAGAATGAAGAGACCGTTGCCTGCGACCTCGCTCTGGCTGGAGAACGACAGGACCAGGGTGTTGGACGGCCGGGCAACGCCTGCGACCCGGGCCGCAGAGCTGCCGAAGAGCGGGCCGAGGATCACGTCGACGTCGTCTTGCTCCAGGAGTGCCTGCGCCGCGATCACCGCCTGGTCGCCAGTGCTGCCGGTGTCGCGGGGGACGATCTCCAGGCCCTCGCCGCCGCGCTCGATGACGGCCATCTGCACCGCTTGGAGAATGTCCTGTCCGACGTCGCTGGCTCTGCCGGTCAACGGCACCAACACCCCGACTTTCTGCACCGGTGCCGCTGGCTCGGTCGTGGTCGTCGCTGGCTGACTGCCCGTGCCGGCGCCGCTCGACGGCAAGCTTGGCCGATTGCCAGGCTGTTGGCAGGCCGCTAGGGCCAGAATCATGAGCGGCAGGGCGGCGCGGGCGAAGGGGACGATGGACGCGACTTTCACCATGGACCTCGTGGCCTGATGACGGGGCGAAACGACGGCGACGATCCGACGCAACGCGCGCCAGTGGAGCCAGGGCTTTACCTCGTTGCAACCCCGATCGGCAACCTCGAGGACTTGACGCCGCGCGCACTGCGTGTGCTTCGCGACGTCGACCGGGTCTATTGCGAGGACACGCGGGTGACCGGCAAGCTGCTGAGCGTCCTCGGCTGCCCGCGGTCGCTCGCCGCTTACCACGAGCACAATGCAGAACGCCTGCGACCGGTGGTGTTGGCAGCATTGGCTGCGGGCGAGAGTGTGGCGCTGACCAGCGACGCTGGAACGCCGCTGGTGTCCGATCCCGGCTTCAAGCTGGTTCGTGACGCGATCGAGGCCGATCACCCGGTGACGCCGATCCCCGGCCCGTCGGCCCCTATCGCAGCATTGATCGCCTCGGGGCTGCCGACCGACCGGTTTTTCTTCCAGGGTTTTCTGCCGACCAAGGGTGGCGCGCGCGAGCGCGTGCTCGCCGAGCTGGCAGGGTACCGCGCGACGCTCGTCCTGTTCGAGAGTGCTGCCCGTAGTGAAGCGACGTTGCGCGATCTCGCCCGTGCGTTCGGCGCCCGGCCCGCGGCGCTGGCGCGCGAGTTGACCAAGCGCCACGAGGAGATCCGCCGCGGCGATCTCGCCATGCTCGCCGACGGTTGTGCCGCCGACCCGCCCCGGGGTGAGGTCGTGCTGGTCGTCGGTGGTGCCGGAGACACGGCGCCTGACGTCGACGTCGAGCACCTGCTCCAGGCGGCATTGCAGGGACGTTCGCCGAGCGAGGCCGCCAAGCTGGTGGCTAAGGCGACCGGGCGACCGCGCGCCGAGCTCTACCGGTTGGCCCTGGGCCTGCAGCGGTCGTGACCACGGATGACCGCGGTCGGCGTGCGGAAGCGGTCGCGGCCTGGTGGCTGCGCCTGCGCGGTTTCCGTATCCTCGCGCGGCGCTATCGGACGCCGGTCGGCGAGTTGGACCTGGTCGCCAAGCGCGGCGGGCTGATGGTGTTCGTGGAGGTCAAGCGGCGGGCCAGCACGGCCGATGCGGCGGCAGCGGTCAGTTTGGCGCAGCGTCGACGGATCGGCCGCGCGGCCGCGGCGTTTCTTGCGCGTCATGGCGCCGCCGACGCCCCGCACACGCGCTACGACGTCATCGCCGTCGCGCCCTGGCAGTGGCCCTGCCACGTCGTCGACGCTTGGCGCGAGAACGACCTCACGGCCTGATGCCCAAGCCGCGCAAGACGTTGCCGATCGTGCCCTTGCCGAGCTCCTCGATGGCACCGCCGACGTCACCTTCGGCCGCCTTGTCGAGTGCCCGCTTGGCGGCGTCCGCGGCTTGGTCGACCACCAGGGTCGGATCGGCCCGGATCGAGAGGTCGTCGAACGGCCCACTGACGACGATCGGCAACAGCAGCGTCGCCAAGCTCGGGGTCGGCAACGCTGCCAACACTGCGGGGTCGAGTTGCGGCCGCAGCACGTAGCGTTGGACGCGCCGTTGGCCGAGGTCGACGGTGCCTTCACCGCCGAGGGTGACGGCAGCGGTCTTCGCCACGAGATCGTCGTTGGCCAGCACGCCCTTCCGCAGCGTGAAGGTGGCAGTGACGTCGCCGGCGGCGCTGGTGCCGACCAGCTCCAGCAACGGTGCCAGCGCAGGGACCGAGCCGAGGCCGCTCGGGCTCGCATCCCGGATCGCGAGCCGGCCGTCGCCGTTGGTGCTGCTGATGAACGCCCGTGTGGTACGACCGGCGCCGGCAACCCGAAGGTCGAGCGTGCCGCGCCCGTTGAGCCCGGCTCTGCCCGCGGTCGCCTGCAGCACATCGGCGACGGCGACGTCGGCGGCGCGCAACGTCGCATCGAAGGTCGGATCGGGCCGCGTCGGCCGGACGACGATCACGCCTTCCGCACTGCCGCCATAGAGGGCCAGTCGGTCGATCGTCACCGTCAGCGTATCCGCGTCGCCGACGAGGTCGGCACGGCCACGTCCAAAGCGGAGCGGTGGCGCGATGATGCCATCGACCTCCAGCGCCACCGCCAAGTCCAGCGGCAGCGCATCGGCCGTCGACTCGTCAGCCAGAGCTGGCGCGGACGGTGGCGCTGCGGCTGGGGCGTCCTCGCCGGAAGGGGGAGGGGTCGGTGTCGCCGGCGGCGGCCGTGCCAGGTTCTCCACGGTCTCCGTGTCCCTCGCCAGCTCGCGCAGGTCGACCACGCCGGCTTCGATACGGCCGGACAATGCTGGCCGCCCAGCGTCGATCGCCATCGCTAGATCAGCCATGATCTCGACGCCGTCGACACTGCCGGTGAGGCCCTGGACCGCAACGCTCGGCGGGTCCGCGCCGGCCGCGATCTGTCCCTGGAGATCAAGGCGTTCGACGGGGAACCTGCCCTCACTTTCGCCGAGCCATCGGGCGATGGCCGTTGCTTCGTCGGTTGCGACGTGCAGCTCGCCGCTGGCGTCGCCTGGCCGGCTGATGGTGCCGTCGAAACCGATGACGGAGCCCTGGCTTTCGACCGTCGCCACCAACGTCGCCGTTCCTTCGGCCGTCAGGCTGTCGGGTGAGTTGAGATCGACGGCCGCTGTCAGCGGGCGACCGTCGAAAACGGCTGCAAGCTTCACTTCGATCGGATCGCCGATGGCGCCTAGCGTCGCCGTCGCCTCGATGTCGTCGAAGCTCAGCCGGAGGTCGCTGCCGGCGTCGTGGTAGCGGACGATCCCGTCGTGGACCCGGACGTCGTCCAGGCGGACGACGAGCCCGCCGCCGTCACCCGGCGCCGACGAGTCGGCGCGCGGCGGGCTGGCGCCGCTGGTTGCCGGGTCTGCGGCCGCGGACCGCCAATTCGCTTGCCCGTCGCCGTCGACGGCGAGATCGATCTCCGCCCCGTCGAGGATCAAACGGTCGATGACGATCTCGCCCCGGAACAAGGGCGCGAGCGCCAGAACCGCCTCGACCCGGGCGATCCGGGCCAGGTCGCCCGTGGCTTGGCCGTCGGCGATCCTCACGTCCTCCAGCGCGAGGCCGGGCTGCGGCAGGAATTGGACGCGGACCGGGCCGTCGATCTCGACCGGTCGATCGAGTGCGGCGGTCAGCGGTTCGACGAC
>JBCBTD010000118.1:0-6532 GCA_039818825.1 Pseudomonadota bacterium | reverse complement strand
GAATGCGCGTCCATCGGGAATTCTCAGCAACACAGTCGCGCATTCGGCCCGCGAGGGCAGCCGTTCGCCGCTGCCTGGACCCGCGGGACGAACGTCGACGGCGTCGCCGTCGTCACGGCAGTAGCGGACCTGAAACGATGACCGGCTCCGGTGACGTCACCCGGCGGACATCGGCGCACGGGGCAACCGGCGGTGCTGGATCACGGTGGCGACGGCCCGATCGAGCTGGTAGGCTCTGTCTGGCGGCAGGCAGCTGCAGCAATGGCGCCGAACGAAGGTCACTCACGAATTCGCTCGAAGCGCGCTGATGCTTGCCCTCCACCAAAGTTCGAGATCATGAGCGGATGGCGATTGCTTGACGTACTGGTGGTGTGAAATCATCCGGGTGGCTGCGCATACTCTCGACCCACCGCCCTTGCTCGAGCAACGGTCAGCCGCCGCGCACGCTCGACGACCGTGAAGCGGAAACGACGCCATGGCCGAAGACGCGACCACCGATCCGACCTACATGCACTACGCGATCGACCGCGTTCTGCCCTACCCCGCCGCGCCGTTGTTCGCCATTGCCGCCGACGTCAAGCGTTACCCGGAGTTTTTGCCGGGTTGGGTAGCGGTGCGGACGAAGAGTGCCGGAGTGGACGACTACGAAACCGACCAGCTCCTGGCCTTCGGCCCGATCCGCGAGCGCTTCGACAGCAAGACCCACCTGGAACCGCCGCACACCATCCGCGTCGTTTCGACCAGCCGCACGTTCCGCCATTTCGAGGTCAACTGGCGGTTCGACGAGCTGGACGAGACGCGGTGTCGCGTTCACCTCGACACCCATGTCGGCTTCAGATCACGGGTGGTGAAAAAGGTGGTGGGTCTGATCCTTCCGCGCACCGTCGACGACGTGCTGCACGCCTTCGAGGACCGTGCACACGCGCTGGTCGGCGAATCAGGCGTGGACCGCGGCGACGCCGGCCCCCACAAAGGAGCCTGCTAGGTACGCGTTCTGCCGTCGCGGGATCATGGACCGACCAATCGTGCAGCAAGGGGTAGTGGGATGGACGAGCTTGTAGGAGCCGACGTCGTCAGCGAGGACGGCCGCACGTTTGCCGAGGCGGGCGCCGAGCGAGCGTCAGCCTCACGAGCCGTACGCGTCCCCGACTACCTGCGCGATACCTACAGCTGGGCCTATCTGAACCCGCGGACGATCGGCTGGCTCGACACCCGTGTCGTCGTCGAAGGCATCCTCTGGGGCAACTTCACCCGGCTCGTCGATGCTGCCCTCGACGAGTTCGAACCGGGCATGGCGGTGCTTCAGCCCGCCTGCGTCTATGGCGACTTGTCGCCGCGGCTCGCCGATCACTTGGGCCCGAACGGCCGGCTCCTGGTCAGCGACGTCGCGCCGCTGCAGCTCGCCAACACCGCGCCGAAACTCGAGGGCCGCGCCAACGCCACCACCCGGCTGCTCGATGCCGCTGACCACCCACCCGGTGATTTCGACGCCGTCTGCTGCTTCTTTCTGCTGCACGAGATCCCGGAAGGCCACCGGCGCCGCGTCGTCACCAGCTTGCTGAATTCGGTGCGGCCGGGTGGCAAGGTCGTGTTCGTCGACTATCACGCGCCGTCGGCCTGGCACCCGATGCGGCCACTGATGAGCCTCGTCTTCGACATGCTCGAACCCTTCGCCAAGGACTTGTGGCGCCAGGACATCCGGGCCTTCGGCGAGCCGACGGGCCGCTTTCGCTGGAGCAAGCGGACCTACTTCGGCGGCCTCTACCAGAAGGTGGTCGCAGTCGCCGCCTGAACGGCCGGCGCCGCCTACGGGCGGAATGGACGATTGATGCACCCGCTCGCGCGTTTAACCTCGCGGCGAGCACCAGGGCGGAGGAACACCCTTGCAGGTCGTCGACACCGATATCGTCATCGTCGGCGCGGGTGGCGCCGGGCTCCGTGCGGCCATCGCCGTCGCCGAGACGGCACCCGACCTCGACGTCGCGGTCGTCTCGAAGGTGCTACCGATGCGCAGCCACACCGTCGCGGCGGAAGGCGGTGCGGCTGGGGTGATCCGCCCGGAAGACAGCCTCGACGCGCACTTCGACGATACCGTTTCGGGCGGCGACTGGCTCTGCGACCAGGATGCGGTCGAGCTGTTCGTCAACCAGGCACCGCGCGAGCTCGTCCAGCTCGAGCATTGGGGTTGCCCCTGGAGCCGCACGCCCGAAGGCGGCGTCAACACCCGGCCATTCGGCGGTATGAAAATCGAGCGGACTTGGTTCGCCGCGGACAAGAGCGGGTTCCACATCCTCCACACGCTGTTCCAGACCTCGCTCCAGTTTCCCTCGATCCGTCGGTTCGACGAGTTCTTCTCGACCGATCTTCTGGTAGACGACGGCCGGGTCACGGGCGTGATCGCTCTGGAAATTCGGACCGGTGAGCTCTTCCGGTTCAATGCCAAATCGGTGGTGATCGCCTCCGGCGGCGGCGGCCGTATTTTCCCGTTCACGACCAATGGCGCCATCAAGACCGGCGACGGCATGGCGATGGCCTACCGCGCCGGCGTCCCGCTCAAGGACATGGAGTTCGTCCAGTACCACCCGACGGGTCTGCCGGGCACCGGCATCCTCCTGACGGAAGGTTGCCGTGGTGAAGGTGGCCTCCTCGTCAACAAGGACGGGTACCGGTATCTGCAGGACTACGACCTCGGTCCGCCGGACCCCTGGCCGCGGAAGAAGGCCATGGAGCTTGGCCCGCGCGATCGACTCAGCCAAGCCTTCTGGCACGAGATGAAGAAGGGCAACACCATCCCGACGCCCTATGGTGAGGCCGTCTATCTCGACATGCGGCACCTGGGCGAGGCCAAAATCAACGAACGCCTGCCCTTCGTGCGCGACCTCGCCACGAGCTACATGAACGCCGACCCGGTGCACGTCCCGGTGCCGGTGCGGCCGGTCGTCCACTACATGATGGGCGGCATTCATACCGACATCGACGCGAGCTGCCCGATCGACGGGCTGTTCGCGGCCGGTGAGTGTGCGGCAGTCAGCATCAACGGCGCCAATCGCCTCGGCTCCAACTCGCTGACCGAGCTCTTGGTCTTCGGCGGCCGCGCCGGTCGCGGGGCCGCGGCCTACGCCAAAGCCCATGAGCGCGTCACCAACAGCGCCACCGACAGTCAGGCCAACGACGCCGAGAAGCGGATCGTCGACCTCTTCGGCCGCGAGGAACGCAAGGAGAGCACTGCCGACGTGCGTCGAACCATGGCCAACGCCATGGAAGAGGGCTGCGGCATCTATCGCACCGATGCCGAGATCCGCACGGCCTGCGAGACCCTTGCCGACCTCCGCCACCGGAGCGGCGGGCTCGCGCTGAAGGACAAGTCCAAGATCTTCAACACCGATTTGCTGTCGGTGCTGGAACTCTTGAACATGCTCGACATCGCCGAGACGGTGGCGCACTCGGCGCAGCAGCGGACCGAATCGCGAGGCTCGCACCAGCGGCTCGACTACGAGGCGCGCGACGACGCCAACTTCCTCAAGCATTCGATGGCCCACTTCCGGGGCGATCAAGTGCCATCGATCGACTATTTCGACGTCGTCATCACCAAGTCGCCACCGGGCGAGCGCCTTTATGGCGGCGCCGCCGAGGCGAAAGACCACGCGCCCGCGGCGGAGTAACGAAAGTCATGCGTGAGATCGAGTTCGAAGTCCTGCGCTACGACCCAGAGCAGGACCAAGCCCCCCGCTTCGCGACCTACAAAGTGCCCTGCCAGGAGGAGTGGGTCGTCCTCGACGCGCTCACCTACATCAAGGACGAGCTCGACCCCAGCCTCGCCTTCCGCTGGTCGTGCCACATGGCGGTCTGCGGCAGCTGCGGGATGCAGGTGAACGGCAAACCCACCCTGTCGTGCAAGGCGTTCGTCAAGGACTTTCCCGACAAGGTGAAGGTCGAGCCGCTGGCCAACTTCCCGATCGAACGGGACCTGGTCATCGACATGGACGACTTCATGGCGAAGCTGCAGGCTGGCAAGCCGTGGATCATCCCGGAGCAGAAGCGGTCGCTCGATGACGGTCCTTACCAGCAGAGCCCGGAGCAGCTCGAGGCCTTCAAGAGCTTCACGCTCTGCATCAACTGTATGCTCTGTTACGCGGCGTGCCCGGTCTACGCGCTCGACCGTGACTTCGTGGGCCCAGCGGCGCTGACCTTGATGCACCGCTACAACACTGACAACCGCGACGACGGCTGGAGCGAGCGGCGCAACATGTTTGCCGGCCACGGCGGTGTTTGGGACTGCTCGTTCGTCGGTGCGTGCTCCGACGTCTGTCCCAAGCACGTCGAGCCGGCGACCGCGCTGCAGCTCGGCAAGATGGACAGCGCTCTCGACTACTTCACCAGCTTCGTCATGCCCCGCGGAGGCAAGTGAGATGGCCCGCCGCCCCTACGTCCGCGAGGTCAATCCGGTGACCTGGTGGGTCTCCGACCCACACTTCAATCGTTGGTTCTACGTCGACTACATGCTGCGCGAGTCGACCTGCATCGCCATCGCCCTCTACACGATCCTGTTCGTCTGGGGCCTCGGCGCACTGGCCAGTGGGCCGGAAGCGTTCAGCGGCTTCATGGGCGCGATGCAGTCGACCGTGGGCGTCATCATCCAGCTCATCCTGCTGGCGCTGACGGTCTACCACACGGTGACCTGGTTCAAACTCGCGCCGCAGGGCATGAAGCCGATCCGGATGGGTGGGCAGAAGGTTCCCGCCCAGACCGTGGTCAAGGCCCACTACGCCATCTGGGCCGGCGTCACGGTCGTCACCCTCATCATCGTCGCGGTGCTGGCCCCATGAGCGCGAAGACCCCCTCCCACAAACCGCTGGTCTGGCTGCCGTTCGCCGCCGGCGGCATGTTCGCAGCGTTCCTCCTGCCGGTGGTGATGCTGCTGACGACCGGCCTGATCCTCCCGGGTGCCACCAGCTACGCCGGGGCTCATGCCTTCGCCTCCCACTGGCTGGGCAAGCTGGTGCTCCTCGGCCTCGTCGTGCTGCCAGCGTGGCATGCTGCGCATCGGCTGAGGGTTACTGCGTTCGACTTCGGCATCCGTGCCGACACGACGGTCGCCTACGTCGTCTATGGCGGAGCAGCGCTGCTCTCGTTCCTGGCGCTGGTGTTCCTGCTACAGATCTGACTGCCGTTTCCCTCGCGCTCGTTGCGTCCGACGGTTCGAGGGAAGCGAACGCGACGCGTCGGTGCAACCACTGGGTGGGCCGGACATGACCGGAGCACCCAACGGTGCTCTCAGCCCCGGCACGGGGCATCGCACTTGGGCCCGCGCCGGTCGTTCTCGTCGTCGCCGCTGTGGCCCAGCGCGGGAACGGGCAGCGCACCTCAATTGGACGCGAGAGTTGGGGCGAGTGCGGGTGATGGGGCCGTCGCCGTCGAACCTCTCTTGACCAGAACACCCGGCAGTATGGCGTCCTGCGGTTCGTCCGGATGGTCGAAAATCTGGCTGATCGCGGCCTTCGCCAGCGCCGCCGTCGGCTGGCTTATGGTGGTCAATCGCGGCACCACGAGCGACGACAGTTCGATGTCGTCGAACCCGGCTACCGACACCTCGCCCGGCACGTCCATCCCAAGATCGCGTGCCGCGCGAAGCGCACCGATGGCAATCTGGTCGTTGGCCGAGGCGATCGCCGTCGGCGGCGAAAGACCCGTCAGAACGGCCTTCGCGATCTCCTCACCGGACTCGAAGCAGAACTTGCCTTCGTACACCTCGACCTCGATCGGGGCCGCCACGGTGGAGAGCGCGCTCATCCTGTCGACGAACCCGTACTTTCGGATGCGGCCAACCTCGGTGGTCTGCGGGCCGGCGATGTAGGCGATGGCGCGGTGGCCGAGCTCGTACAGATGGTCAGCGACCATCGCCGCCCCACCGCGATTGTCGACACTCGCCAGCGGATGGGTTCCGAGGCGCCGGTCGATCGAGAGAATCGGCACGTCAGCTTCGACCTCGGCAGCCTCGGAGTCCGAAGCGGCGGCAACGATCAGCCCCCTTGGAGAGCGGTCCAAAAGGGCGGAGATCTGTCGTCGTTCGATCTCCGGGTCATCATGGCTGTTGGCCAGGATGACGAAGTGACCGTGAGCGGCAGCCTCCATCTCGACGGACTTGGCGAGCTGCGCAAAGAAGGGGTTGGTGATGTCCGGCAAGAGCAGGCCGATGACGTCGACCTTGTTCGTGCGAAGAGCCCGCGCCGCGAAATTGGGCTTGTAGCCCAACGCGCGAATCGCCGCCCGGACACGCTCCCTGTAGTCCGGCTGAACCGTTTCGTTCTCGGAGAGCACCCGGGATACGGTGCCGACGGAGACACCCGCATGCTTCGCCACGTCGCGGATCGTCGGCATGTCGAAACACCTCCTTTCGCTACAACAACAGCAACTCGCCCCGCGTCGACCGCATGGACGATGCAACGCGGCACGGGCTACCACCACTCGGTAAGTGCCTGCGCCTTGGCCCAGAGGTCCTGCGGACCGACGCGCCGTCGATCACCGCTACGAC
>JBCBTD010000117.1:0-6549 GCA_039818825.1 Pseudomonadota bacterium | reverse complement strand
CGGCACCGCCGGCGCTGGAGGTGTTGGAAGGGCTGCTGGACGATCTGAACACGCCGCGGGCGATCGCCGGCCTGCACGTCGTCGAGGTCGGCGAGCGCACGGTAGAGCCGGTCGAGCCCCGCCCGCGCCTGGACCAGCCCGTCGCGTGAGAAGTCGACCGGCTGGCGGTAGTGGGCGCCGAGCATCCAAAAGCGGAACACCTCGCCAGGGTACTCGTCGAGGACGTCGGCGACGGTGACGAAGTTGCCGACCGACTTCGCCATCTTCTCCCCAGCGACGTTGATGAAGCCGTTGTGCAGCCAATAGCGGGCGAAGTCGGTGGTGCCGAAGGCGCAGCAGCTCTGGGCGATCTCGTTCTCGTGGTGCGGAAAGACGAGATCGATGCCGCCGGCGTGGATGTCGAACGGGACGCCCAGATAGCGCGCACTCATCGCCGAGCATTCGAGGTGCCAGCCGGGCCGGCCGAAGCCGAAGGGGCTCTCCCAGCCGGGCTCACCCTCGGCAGCCGGCTTCCAGAGAATGAAGTCGGCCGGATCGCGCTTGTACGGCGCCACCTCGACGCGGGCGCCGGCGATCTGGTCGTCGCGCGACCGCCCGGACAGCCGCCCGTAGGTCGGCATCGCCGGCACGTGGAACAGCACGTGGCCCTCGGCCGCGTAGGCCACGCCTTGACGCACGAGCACCTCGACCATGTCGATCATCGAGGGGATATGCTCGGTCGCGCGCGGCTCGACGTCGGGCTCGAGGCAGTGCAGCGCCCGGACGTCGGCGTGGAACTGCTCGATCGTCCGCTCGGTCAGCTCGGCGATGCTCTCGCCCGAGGCTTCGGCCTCGGCGATGATCTTGTCGTCGACGTCGGTGATGTTGCGGACGTAGGTGACGTGGGCGTAGCGCTGCTTCAGCACGCGATAGAGCACGTCGAAGACGATCAGCGGCCGCGCATTGCCGATGTGGATCGGGCCGTAGACCGTCGGTCCGCAGGCGTAGAGGCCGACGTGATTCGGCCGGATCGACTGAAACGGCTCCTTGGTGCGGGTCAGCGTGTTGTGGAGCGTGAGCGAAGCGATCACGTTGACAGGTCCTCTGGTCCGGCTCCGTCGGCCGCAGGTCAGCGCCTCAGGCGGTCTCGCCGAGCAGCCGTCGTCGCGACCGCTCCAATCCCAGAATCGCTAGCAGATCGCCGAGCGGCGGTCCATCGGGCCGACCCGTCAACGCCAGACGGATCGGCAACCGCAGCCGGCGCCCCCGACGACCGGTCCGTGCGCTCACCGTGTCGAGCCAACCGACGGCGGCGTCACCTCCGTCGGCGCCGTCCTCCAGGAGGTCCGCCGCCAGCGCCAGATCGGCGGCATCGTCGTCGGCGATCACCCCGCGAAAGGGCGTCTCCAGGATGGCGAGCCACGCGTCCAGCGCGTCGAGCCGTGGCAGCGCGGCCCAAGTGTCGTCTGGCCGCTTCTCCAAGAGGTTGCCGCGTATCGCCAGCCACACCGCGTCGCGCACCGCCGGCCCTCCGCGCGGCGTCCGTCGTGCGTTGACGGCCTCGGCGTCGAGCGCTTGCAGCCAGCGGTCCTGGACCTGGGCGAGTTCACGCGGATCGAACCGCGGCGGCGCAGTGCCGTAGGCGGCGAGATCGACGCCGGCCGCGAGGTCGGCCGTGGCATCGGCCGCGTGGCCGGTCCCGAGCGCCACGAGATAGGCCGCCAGCGGTTCGGGTTCGACGCCGTGATCACGCAGCCGCGCGAGGCTGGTGGCGTCGTTGCGCTTGGAGAGCGGCGCACCGTCGGCATCGCTGACCAGCGGCAGATGGGCGAACACCGGCGGCGCGCCGCCCAGGGCTTCAATCACGCGCAGGTGGACCGCGGTGTTGGTGAGATGATCGTCGCCGCGGATGACGTGGGTGACGCCCGTCTCCAGGTCGTCGACGACGCTCGCCAGCGTGTACGTCGGCAAACCATCGCCGCGCAGCAGCACCGGCTCCGCGAGATGCCGGGCGTCGACGACCATCTCGCCGTGGATCGCGTCACGCCAAGCCACCCGTCCTGGCGCCAGCCGCAAACGCCATGCGCTGCCGTCCGCAGCCACGGCATCGGCGGCCCGCAGTCGCTCCATCGCCGCCGCGTAGTTCGTCGACCGGTCGCCCTGGCAGAACGTGTCGTCGGGTTCGATCCCCAACCAGCGAAGGTCCGCGCGGATGGCGTCGACGGCGCCGGCGACCTCGCGTTCGGGGTCGGTGTCGTCGATCCGCAAGGTGAAGCGGCCGCCGTGGCGCCGGGCGAACAGGGCGTTGACCAACGCGGTGCGGGCGTTGCCGGGGTGCAGCCGCCCGGTCGGGCTCGGCGCGAACCGGACGTGTGGCGCCGTGTGTCCAGGCTCGGTCACGGTTCCGTACGGACGTGACGGAACGCGTTGGTGATGGGATAGCGTCGGTCGCGGCCGAACGCCTTCGCCGTCAACTTCACGCCCGGCGGCGCTTGGCGACGCTTGTACTCCGCCAAATCCAGGAGGTTGACCACACGGCGCACGGTGTCGCCATCTTGGCCGTCGGCGATCAGGTCGCCGACGTGACGCTCGCCCTCGACCAGGCCGTGCAGGATCGCATCGAGCACGGGGTAGGGTGGCAGGCTGTCCTCGTCCTTCTGGTCGTCGCGCAGCTCCGCGGTCGGAGGCTTCTGAATGACCCGCTCGGGGATCACGGGGCCATCCGGCCCCAGTGCATCCGTCGGACGATGCGCGTTGCGCCAGCGGCAAAGCTCGAACACGGTCGTCTTGTAGGCGTCCTTCAGCACCGAATAGCCGCCGCACATGTCGCCATAGAGGGTCGCGTAACCGACCGACATTTCCGACTTGTTGCCGGTGGTCAGGACCATCGGTCCGAGCTTGTTCGAAATCGCCATGAGCAGCAGCCCTCGGACACGCGACTGGACGTTCTCCTCCGTCGTGTCGGGCGCTCGGCCGTCGAACAGTGGCTCGAGCGTGCGTGCGATCGCGTCGACGGTCGCCTCGATCGGCACGTCGTCGAGCCGGCAGCCGAGCGCTTCGGCACAGGCTTTGGCGTCCTCGAGGCTGGCCTCGGAGGTGAAGCGTGACGGCAGCATCAGCGTGTGCACCCGTTCCGGCCCCAGCGCGTCGACGGCGACGGCCGCCGACAAGGCGCTGTCGATGCCGCCCGACAGGCCGAGCACCACGCCCGGAAAGCGGTTTTTCGTAACGTAGTCGCGGAGTGCCAGCACCATCGCCCCGTAGCGTGCGGCGTTCGGATCCTCCGGGGCCGTCTCGATGCGGCCGGGCCGGCACGTCCAGCCACCGTCGCAAGCTTCCCAGTCGGTAACCAGGAAGTCCTCGACGAACGTCTTCGCTTGGGCAACCAACCGGCGGTCCTTGTTCAGGACGAACGAGGCGCCATCGAAGCAGAGTTCGTCCTGGCCGCCGACCTGATTCAGGTAGGCCAGCGGCAGATCGGTCTCGGTGATCCGCGCCACCGCTTGCTGCAACCGGGCCTCGACGTTCTCGACGTCGAACGGCGAGCCGTTCATGACCAGAAGAAGATCGGCGCCACACTCGGCGAGCGCTTCAGCCACGTCCTCCACCCACATGTCCTCGCAGACCATCAACCCGACCCGCAACAGTGAACCGTCTGCGAGGGCGAAGGGAACCGGGCTCGGGATCGGCCCCTGATCGAACACACGAACCTCGTCGAACACCCCGTAGTTCGGCAGCGCGTGTTTCAACCGATGGCTCTCGACTACGCCGCCCTGCAATAGGACCGCCGCGTTGAAAAGCTGGCCGTCCTCGACCCAAGGCGAGCCGACCAGCATCGCCGGCCCGTCCGCCGTCAGGGGTGCCAGGCGCTCGAGTGCATTGCGGCAAGCGCCTTGGAACGCCGGTTTCAGTACCAGGTCCTCGGGCGGGTAACCGGCGATGCTCAGTTCCGGAAAGACGACGAGATCCGCCCCCGCCGCCTTGGCCTCGGCGTGGCTGCGGCGGATCAGCTCGGCGTTTTCGGCGACGGCGCCGACGGTCGGGTTGATTTGGGCGAGCGCGATCCGAAACTGCGACGTCACGCGGCGTTCTCCATGAAGCTCGTACGCTGAGCATAAAGCGCGTGGGCGCACGCGGCGAGACCGGCCGATGGCGAGGCTGACGCAGCGTTTCCCGTGGCCTAGGGTCGTCGGCACTTCTCCCCGCGGTTCGGCGAGGCACCGGCTTGGACAGATTGTTGGCGATGGACGTGCTGGCGAAGGTCGTCGACCAAGGCGGCTTCTCCGCCGCCGCCGACCAACTTGGCATGTCGAAGTCCGCAGTGTCGAAACTGGTCCGGGCGCTCGAGGATCATTTGGGCGCCAGACTTCTCAACCGGACGACCCGGCGGTTGAGCCTGACCGAGGCTGGCGAAGCCTATGTCGAGGCGGCCACTCGGCTGCTCCAGGAGTTGGCCGAGATCGAAGCCGCGACCGGCGATGCCCAGGCGACGCCGCGGGGCCGCCTTCGGGTGAACGCGCCGATGTCGTTCGGGCTCTCACACCTGGCGCCGTTGCTGCCGGGCCTGCTGCGTACCTATCCGGAGTTGCAGGTCGATCTGACGCTCAACGACCGCATCGTCGATCTGATCGACGAGGGATTCGACGTCGCGATCCGGATCGGTCAGCTGCGCGACAGCAGCCTTACCGCTCGCAAGCTCGGCGAGATCGCGTTGGTGTTGGTCGCCAGTCCGGGCTACCTCGAAGCGGCGCCACCTCTCGGCACGCTCCACGACTTGGGTGAGCACAGCTGTCTCGTCTATGCCTACGGTCCGCTCCGCGACGAGTGGCGCCTCCAGGAGGGCGGTGCGACACGCACGGTCCGGGTCGCGGGTCGGCTCCGCGCCAACAACGGCGACGTGCTCGTGGAGGCTGCGGCAGCGGGCCTGGGGGTGGCGCTCTCACCGGACTTCATCGCCGCACCGCATCTGGCAGACGGCCGGTTGGTCAGGGTGTTGCCCGCGGTCTCGGGCGCAAGGCTCGGAGTCTATGCCCTTTACCCGGCCAACCGCCATCCGCTCGCCAAGCTCAACGCGTTCGTCGGCTACCTCCGGCGACACCTGGCGCTCAACCGGCTGGAGGACCGATGATCAACGAGCTTTCGCTATGTCGATGACCGGAAACGAAGTGGTGGTCGTCGGCGCCGGTGCAGTCGGTCTCTGCGCGGCGCTGTTCCTGCAGGCCGAAGGTTGCACCGTGACCATCGTCGACCGCGCCGAACCCGGCCGGCAGACGTCGTCCGGCAACGCCGGTATCATCTCGGTGCAGTCGACCGAGCCGACCGGCACGCCCGAAGTGTTGCGCCGCCTGCCGGCGCTCCTGGCCGACTCACAGTCGCCCGTGCGCGTCCGCCGACGTGACCTGCCATGGACCGCTTCCTGGCTGGTGGCGTTCGCCATGGCTTGCACGTCCGCTCGGTCGGCCGCCGCCGCACGAGCGCAGATCGCCCTCTGCAGCCGCTCTGGTTCGGCTTGGCGCATCCTGTTGCAACGCACCGGTGCGGACGACCGCGTGACTTGGCCAGGTTGGCTGAAGCTCGCGGAGACGCCGCGTGAGGCCGCGAGCTTGGCAGCCGGCAGAGCGGCGTTGGAGGCCGCCGGCCACGACCACGCCTGGTTGGACGCGGCCGGGGTCGCCGAGCTGGAACCGGCGTTGTCGCCGCGTTTCGCGGCTGGACTGTGGCTGAAGGCCAACGGTCAGATCGACCGGCCGCATCTCCTGCTGAGCCACTTTACGGAGCGGTTCGTCGCCGACGGCGGCCGTGTGGAACGCGACGACGTTCGCGACATACGACCGGACGCGGAGGGCGTGGACGTGTTCGGTGCCCGCCGGAGCTATCGCGCCGACCAGGTGGTGCTCGCCGCGGGACCGTGGGCGGCATCGTTGGCCCGGCGGCTCGGTTGTCGCGTTCCGCTGGTGGCCGAGCGTGGCTACCACCTGATGTTGCCGCAGCGGACCGCGCTGATCGGGCGCCCGCTGTACGCCGCCGGCCGGGGCTTCGTCCTGGCACCGATGGGGCCATTCCTGCGATTGGCCTTCGGTGCCGAGATCGCTCGTTTGGCAGCGCCGGCGGACGAGCGGCGCATCAGGGCTCTGCTGCCGGTTGTCCGTCGCTGGCTGCCGGCGGCAGACGATCGGGTGGAGAGCAGCTGGCTCGGCGCCCGGCCGTCGACGCCGGACAGCCTACCGGTGATCGGCCCGTCGCCACGCTCGAACCGAGTGATACTGGCGTTCGGCCACAATCATTTGGGGCTTACCCAGGCGCCGATCACGGGCCGGCTCGTGGCCGACCTCGCGCGTGGTCGAACGCCCGAGGTCGATCTCGTTCCGTTCCGGGCGGCACGCTGAGCGGTGCAAAGAAACTTGCGGCAAGGCTCTTGCGCGGTGTCGGCCGCCCCCATATAAGCCCCCAGCACTTCGCGGGCGGCACCGTCCCGCGCCGGTTTTCGGACCGAGTTTTTTGGACATCGTTGTTGAGGGAAGGGATATGCAGGCGGCGGCTTGTGTCGTTTGTCTGTGTTATCCTTAGCCA
>JBCBTD010000116.1:0-6951 GCA_039818825.1 Pseudomonadota bacterium | reverse complement strand
GCCTCAGGGAACGAGGCATCGAGCGCCACCGCAGCCGCGCCCAACGGGCCTTCGAGGGTCGCATCGATCCGTCCTGGGCCGAGCCTCAGCCACCGAGGATCGAAGCCGAGCCGTGGCGCGAGCCGCCGCGTCAGCGAGTCCGATGTCACGCTCGCCAGGATGTCGACCCGCCGCAGCCGCGTGTCGAGGCCGCCGGTCAGCGACATGTCGATCGTACGGTTGGCAAACTCCAATGCGGTCAGCCAGAGCCCGTCGTCGTCGAGCCGGCCGATCGCCCGGGCCCGGCCACGGACGTCGTCGCCAATCGCCAAGCGCCGCACCTGGACGTCGAGGTCGACGTCGGCTCGTGCGCCCCACGCCGCGACCGTGTCGACGGCGCGAGCGCGGTCCGTTGCGGTGCGCCAGAAATCGCCTAGGCCGAGGCGATCGAGGTGCCCATTCAGCCGCAGTCGTGGGCGTTCGACACCGAGCGTGAACGCTGCTTCGCCGGCGAAGCTCGCACGATCGGTGGTGATCTCGAGCTCGCGCAGCGCGGCAACCTGCAGGTTGGCCATGAACGTCGCGGCCAGGCTCGCCTCGCCAGTGATCGGCGGCGTCGGCACCCGCAACCAGGCCGCCGCGGCGGCGAGGTCGTCGCTCACGACGGAAACCGTGCCCGCGAGTTCTGCGCGTTCAGCCTCCAGCGTGCCGTCGACGACGATGTCGGTGGCGCCCGGGCCACCAAGGCGCAGCGACACGCGTGCTCCGGCAGCGTGCGGCTGCCAACGGAGGCGCAAGCCTTCGCCGTCGACACTCAGGCTGGAGACGTCCCGAAGCTGGCCGGGTTCGGCGCGCAGCGCGGCGAACCCGGCATCGAGCAGCCGGCTGAGCGGTGGGGTCCGTTGCAGGGCCAGCCGCGCGTCGATGCGCCCGTCGCGGGTCGCAAATTCGCCCGTGGCCGCAACGTTCGGTGTCTCCACGGAGAGGTCGGTCAATGCCCAATCGCCGGCGACGCTACGCAGCCGTCCCGCCAGCGCCATTGGTCCCTCCAGGCCGGCGACGACCGTATCGAGAGCCCCCGGCAACGGCACGGCGCCGAACCGGGCCCTGGTCGCCGGCGGATCGTCGGTCGCCGCCGTCAGCGTGGCGTCGATCGCGCCGCTGGAATCGACAGTACCAGCGATCTCCAGCCGCTCCGCACCGCTGACGAACGCAGCACGCTCGATCCGCAGCGCCCGGGGGTCGCCGTGGTCGAGTGTGGCCTCGACGACGATGTTGCGCTGTCGCCATGACACGTCCGCGTCGAGCACCGCCGTTGCGCCGTCCGTCGACCACGACGCCCGTTCGATCGCGACCGCCTGGCTGTCATCCCAGGTGACTCTACCGTCGCGTGCCGCAAGCTGCAGCGTCGGCAGCCGTTCCGCCTCGAGCACCGCGAGCAGCAGCGGGCCATCGAGCCGGAGGTCGGGGCTGGCAAGGGTTGCGCCGGTGACGATGCTGTTTCCGCGTAGCAGCGCCCGAAGATCGAGCGCCAACACCGCGGCGTCGGCGGTGAAGGTCCAGCCGTCGCCGGCCAGGCTGGGCCCGTCGAGCGTGACCGTCGGCCGTGGCAGGATCTGGAGCTTGGGCGGCGACGGCAACGTGACGAGACCACCCGTCAGGCGCCGCAGCTCTGTTTGAACGGCGCGGTCGAGCACGGTCGCCGGCACCAATGAAGGGGCGAAAGTCAGCGCTGCGCCGAACAGCGCCATCAGCAGCAGAGCGGCGAGGACGAGTGCCCGTACCACCGGCGCTCAGGCGCGGCGGTGGGCGCGGGCGTAGGCCTCGCGGAGCCGCCGGGTCTCGACCTTGGTGTAGACTTGGGTCGTCGACAGGCTGGCGTGGCCCAGGAGCGCCTGGACACTCCGCAAGTCGGCGCCAGCGTCCAACAGATGGGTGGCGAAGCTGTGCCGCAGCGCGTGTGGGGTTGCGGTTTCGCTGAGGCCCAACGCGCGGCGCCAACGACGCACCGCCGCCCGGACGACGTCGCCGTTGAGCCGGCCGCCGCGAGCGCCCAGGAACAAAGGACCATTCGGTGGTAGCGGATAGGGGCAGGCGGCGACAGCGTCGGCCAGGAGCTCGGCAACCGCCGGCAGCACCGGCACCCGGCGCGTGCGGGCCCCCTTGCCGCGCACCTCCAGTTCGCGCAGCGTCGCCGCATCGGCCGGTGCCGCGCGTCGGTCGAGCGCGATGGCCTCGCCGATCCGCAGCCCGGAGCCCCAAAGCAGCCCGAGGACAGCTCGGTCGCGCGCCTCGATCCACGGGCTCGACGCGTCCGCCGAGACGGTGTCGACGAGCCGGCTCGCGGCATCGATGGTCAGTGGCCGAGGGAGCCCACGGCGAGCCTTGGGCGTCGCCATGGCCGCGAGGCCGGCATGGGCGATCCCGTGGCGGCGGTCGAGATAGCGGTAGAAGCTTCGGACGGCCGCGAGCGCGCGCGCGTTGGAGCGGGCGCTGACGCCGCGGCGCTGCCGGTCGGCGAGGAACGCCCGGAACGCTTGGACCTCGAGGCCGCCCAGATCTCCCATCTGCAGCGGTGCGCCACGATGTTGCGCCTGAAACACGATGAAGCTGCCGACGTCGGCGCCGTAGGCGACCAGCGTCCGCGGTGCGAGTTGGCGTTCGACGGTCAGCCACTCGCGCCAGCCATCGATCAGCGTGTCCATGGTTTCCGTCACGCTTCGTCGTCCCTGCCGCTTGACGGCCTGGCGTGCGACCGCCACGCCCGCGCTCATGCTGTTCGACCTTGAGCCCCTGTCCGTGCCGGTCGTGGTCACGGCGCCCCTGGACGGACCCTTCCACTATGCGACGGATGGCGCAAGCACGCCCGCGCCGGGAACCATCGTCGAGGTGCCGTTCGGCCGTCGCTCCATGCCCGGTGTGGTCTGGCCGTGGGCGCCGCCGGCGCCCACGGGTAAGGCGCTGAAGCGGCTGGGTCGCACGTTCGACGTCCCGCCGCTGCCTTTGGCGATGGTCGAGCTGATCGACCACGTCGCCGAAGCCACCCTGGCGCCCCGTGGTGCCGTGCTACGGCTGGTGCTCAACACGCCGCAGGCCTTCGAACCACCTCCGACCAAACCTGGTTGGCGCTGCGCGGCGGAGACCGGTCGAGGCCGGCTCACGCCAGCGAGGCAGCGCGTTCTCGACGTCGCCGCCGACGGTGTGGTGCGGACGACCGCGGAGCTGACGGTGGCTGCCCGCAGCAGTGCCGCGGTGGTCCGCGGCCTCGCCGACAGCGGTTGGCTGACCGCGGCGGACCTCGCCGAGCCCCCGCTGGCGACGCCCGACGCCAACGGCCCAGCGCCCGAGCTCAATCCGGCGCAGCGGTTGGCGGCCGACGCCTTGGTCGACGCCGTCCGGTCGGCGCGCCACGAGGGTTTCCTGTTGGACGGCGTTTCCGGCTCGGGGAAAACCGAGGTCTACGCCGAGGCGCTCGCAGCCTGCCTCAGCGCCGGCCGCCAAGCGTTGGTGGTGCTGCCAGAGATCGCGCTTACCGCCCAGTGGCTCGAACGCTTCGAGCGCCGCTTCGGCACGCCGCCGGTGCTGTGGCATTCGGGGCTGGGCCAAACGTGGCGGCGGCGTCACTGGCGGGCCTCCCTAACAGGTGAAGCGCGCGTCGTCGTCGGGGCACGCTCGGCCCTGTTCCTGCCGCTCGCCGAGCTCGGGCTGGTGGTGGTCGACGAAGAGCACGACGCCAGCTTCAAGCAGGACGACGGTGTGCCCTATCACGGCCGCGACGTCGCCGAGCAGCGTGCTCGGCTCGCCGGCTGTCCCTTCGTCCTCGCGTCGGCGACCCCTTCACTCGAAAGCTTGGCGCGCGCGGGGACGCTGCCGCGCGCGCCGGCGAAGCCACCACTGCGTCGATTCGTCCTGCCCGAGCGCTTTCGCGGTGCTGCGTTGCCAAGCGTGACCATCGTCGACCTCAAACGGCAGCGTCCTCCCAAGGGGCAGTTCCTGGCGCCGCCCCTCGCCCAGGCCCTGCAGCAGACGATCGGTCGTGGCGAGCAGGCGCTGCTCTTCCTCAACCGCCGTGGCTATGCCCCGCTCCTGGTCTGCCGCGCCTGTGGTCACCGCGAGCGCTGCCCCAACTGCGCGTCTTGGTTGGTGTGGCATCGGCTTCGTCATCGGCTGAGCTGTCATCATTGCGGCTACGGCCGGCCGGAGCCGGCGCACTGCCCTGCGTGCGGCACCGTCGACAGCTTCGCCGCGGCGGGGCCAGGGGTCGAGCGGATTGCCGAGGAAGCGACGGCTCTCCTGCCAGATGCGCGGCTGGCCCTGATGACCGCGGACCGCCCGGGCACGACGCGCGGGCTCCGTGAGCTGGTTGCCGCGGTTGCCGCCGGCGAGATCGACGTGCTGGTCGGTACGCAGGTGCTGGCCAAGGGCCACCATTTCCCCAGGCTGACGCTGGTCGGTGTCGTCGACGCCGATCTGGGCCTCGCCGGTGGCGACCCGCGCGCCGGCGAGCGGACCTTCCAGCTCCTCCATCAGGTCGCCGGGCGCGCGGGGCGCGAAGCGTTGCCCGGTGGGGCGATCATCCAGACCCATCTGCCGGACCATCCGGCACTACGCGCCGTCGCTGCGGGTGACGCAACGGGTTTCCTGATGGGGGAGGCGCATGAGCGGCAGCGTGCGGGCCTGCCGCCCTACGGCAGGCTTGCGGCGCTCGTCCTCTCTGGTCGAGACGCCGCCGCGGTGGCCGACCTCGGCAACGATCTTGCCCGCACAGCGCCGGACGAGGCCGGGGTCCGGGTGCTGGGGCCGGCGGCCGCCCCGCTCGCGTTCCTGCGCGGTCGCCATCGCCATCGGTTGTTGGTGTTGGCGGCAGCCGAGGTCGATCTTCCGGCCTACCTACGTCGCTGGCTCGCCGGCGTGCGGCCCCAGGCCGATCTGCGGATCGCGGTCGACGTCGAGCCCGAGAGCTTTCTCTGAGCAACAGGGGCTGGCAGCCGCCCATGGCGCAAAGACGTACCGGGCGCGTTCCGGGGCGCCGCTTGAACGGCCCCAACCCGTGTGCTAGTCGATCCGCCGCTCGGGGGACGCGCGCTCGGGTGCCGCTTGCCCAGACGCCCAGCCAGCAAAGCCAATTCGGGACGGGAACGACGTGTCAGACGCCACTGCCAACGCCGCCGGTCTTGCAGGCCGGTACGCATCGGCGTTGTTCGATTTGGCTCGCGAGCAAAACGCCCTCGATCAAGTCGCCGGCGATCTCGCTGCCGTCGGCGCGGCGCTGAAGGACAATCCGGGTCTCGGCCGGTCGTTGGGCAACCCGACGGTCGGCCGCCAACGCAAGATCGGGCTGTTGCAGGCGATCGCCCAGCAGGCGGGCTTGTCCGATCTGACGCTCAAGTTTCTCGGCGTGCTGGCGACCCAGGGCCGGCTCTTCGCTCTCTCCGACATGATCACGGCGTTCGACGCCCGCGCTTCGGAAGCCCGCGGCGAGGTTACGGTCGAGGTGGTGTCCGCGGTCGCGCTCGACGACGGCCAGATCGACGAGGTCAAACGCTCGGTCGGCAGCGCGACCGGCAAGCAGGTGCGTTTGTTGACCCGGGTGGATGCGTCACTCTTAGCCGGCATGATCGTGCGCGTAGGCTCGCGCATGATCGATGCCTCGTTGAAAACCAAGCTTCGACATCTCGAAGTCGCCATGAGAGGGGCCGGCTGATGGACATCCGTGCGGCAGAAATTTCGGCGATCCTCAAGGAACAGATCGTCAGCTTCGGCACCGAGGCGGAAGTCGCCGAAGTCGGCCGCGTGTTGTCGGTCGGTGACGGTATTGCCCGCGTCTACGGTCTTGACCAGGTGCAGGCCGGCGAGATGGTCGAGTTCGCCGACGGCACGCGCGGCATGGCGCTGAACCTGGAGATCGACAACGTCGGCGTGGTGATCTTCGGCGACGACAGCGCCATCAAGGAAGGCGATGTCGTCAAGCGCACCCAGTCGATCGTCGACGTACCGGTCGGCAAGGGCCTGTTGGGCCGGGTGGTCGATGCGCTCGGCAACCCGATCGACGGCAAGGGCCCGATCGAGGGTACCGAACGGCGGCTGGTCGACGTCAAGGCGCCCGGCATCATGCCGCGGAAGTCGGTGCACGAGCCGATGATGACCGGCCTCAAGGCCATCGACAGCCTGATTCCCATCGGCCGCGGTCAGCGCGAGCTGATCATCGGCGACCGCCAGACCGGCAAGACCGCTATCGCCATCGACGCGTTCATCAATCAGAAGGCCTACAACGACGCTGCTGGTGACGACAGCCGTAAGCTGTTCTGCATCTACGTTGCGGTCGGTCAAAAGCGTTCGTCGGTCGCCCGTATCGTCAAGACTCTCGAAGAAAGTGGTGCCCTCGAATACACGATCGTTGTTGCAGCTACCGCTTCGGAAGCGGCGCCGCTGCAGTATCTGGCGCCCTATAGTGGTTGTGCAATGGGCGAATACTTCCGTGACAACGGCATGCACGCGGTAATCGTGTATGACGACCTGTCGAAGCAGGCGACGGCCTATCGGCAGATGTCGCTCTTGTTGCGTCGCCCGCCCGGCCGCGAGGCGTTCCCCGGTGACGTCTTCTACCTCCACTCGCGTCTGCTGGAGCGCGCGGCCAAGCTCAACGAGGAGCACGGAGCGGGTTCACTCACGGCGCTGCCGGTGGTGGAAACCCAGGCGAACGACGTTTCGGCCTACATCCCGACCAACGTCATCTCGATCACCGACGGCCAGATCTTCTTGGAAACGACGCTCTTCTACCAGGGCATCCGCCCGGCCGTGAACGTCGGCTTGTCGGTCAGCCGGGTCGGCTCGTCGGCGCAGACCAAGGCGATGAAAAAGGTTGCGGGGACCATCAAGCTCGACTTGGCTCAATACCGAGAAATGGCGGCCTTCGCCCAGTTCGCCTCGGACCTCGATAAGGCAACCCAGAACCAGCTTTCCCGGGGCGAG
>JBCBTD010000115.1:0-7229 GCA_039818825.1 Pseudomonadota bacterium | reverse complement strand
GAGATATTAATGGTGGAAGAGCATATTCTGATCGCTTATAACATTGTTGCATTAATCTCTGAGTAACGAATGGTCGTGATGTCAACACTGTCGTTCGTCCGCCTTTGATATTGATGTGGTCTCGCGGGACATGCAAATGTCGTTGTCGGCGACGCTGTCTGTGTCAGCGGCGCCAGGGCTTTGAATTGTCGCCGGCTCAATACGTCGCCCGCCCGCCCGACAGGTCGAACACGCCGCCCGTGGTGAAGCGGTTCTCGTCGCTGAGCAGCCAGGCGACCATGGCGGCGATCTCGTTGACCTCGACGAAGCGGCTTCGGGCGGCTGTGCCAGTCGGTTCACGGTGCGACCGCAAAAACCTCGCGCGTCGAAAGATCCTTGATCAGATCGACGGCCTCGCCACTCCAGTGGTAGGCGAGGTGACGGCCTGGGGTGGGGATGGGGACGACGTCGGGCCAGAAGGCGGCGAGGCAGTCGCCATCGGGGTAGCGGACGCTGGGGTAGACGAGGCCGTCCGATCCGCCGGCGCGGAGACGACGGGCGAGCGCCTGGGACGGCGCGTAGTCGTCCGGGTTCAAACAGTCGACAAAGCGGTCGTCGCCGCGGAGGTCGTGGAGGGTGACATCGAGCGTGCCGACGTGTTCCTGGAACTCCGAGGTCCAGCCGGCGGGCTCGGCGGTCGCGGCCATGAAGCGGGCGTGATGAAACACCGTCTCGAACAGCGCGACCTCGAAGCGGTCGCCGGCATAGTAGGCGCCGAAGGTGCCGTCGGCAAAGCGGCTAGGCCGGTCGGGCGAGACGTGGACGAAGGGCGCCATGACCCAAGAGGCGCCCGCGCCACCGACGCGGCGGGCGGGCGGCACCAGGTCGAGATTGCCGATGGTTTCGGCGAGGCGCGGGTCGGTCTTGGCCGCGGCGGCGGTGAGCAGCGGCCAGTCGGCGGGGTCGGCGATGTCCTCGAACAGGTCGATCGGGGGAAAGCGGGCGCGGATGATCCGGTGGGTGGTGGGCCAGGCGACGGGGTGGTGCGTTGGCTCGGGCTCGCTCACCAGAGCCCGCGTTCGGCGTCGAGGTAACGGCGCACGCGCATCAGGTCGGTCAGCTCGCCATCGAGCATGACGTCGAGGCCCGTGCGCCCGCCGAACGCGGCGTTCGGGCGACGTGGCCAGCCATAGGCGCGGGCCGGCTCGGGAAAAATCAGCCGCAGCGCTTTGTGGATGCCCATGAGGTTGGACAGCCGGGCTTTGCGGTCGCGATCGAGGCGGCCGATCTGGCCGTCCTTCCAGCGCGCCCAGCTGCGCGGCGACAGACCACCCAGGAGCGTCGTCGCCTGGCGGTCGGTGAGCCGCCAGCGCTCGAACAGGTTGACGACCGCCCGCGCCATTGCCGCGCCCTCGGCGTCGGTGATCTCCGGACGGGCGGCCGGCGCCGTCGTGTCGACGAGCTGCAGCGAGGGCATCGGTGTCTCCAAGTCGCTTTGGCAAGATATAGTAGGATTCCCGCCAAATGGCAAATGCGAGTGGCGCTAGTACGTCGCCCGGCCGCCCGACAGATCGAACACGCCGCCGGTGGTGAAGCGGTTCTCGTCGCTGAGGAGCCAGGCGACCATGGCGGCGATCTCGTCGACCTCGACGAAGCGGCCGCGGGGGATTTTCGAGAGCATCATCTGGATGTGGGTTTCGCTCATCTGCTCGAAGATGCGGGTGCGGGCCGCCGCCGGGGTGATGGTGTTGACGGCGATGTCGTAGCCGGCGAGCTCCTTGCCGAGGGACTTGGTGAGGGCGATGACGCCGGCCTTGGCGGCGCTGTAGGCGGCGGCGTTGGGGTTGCCTTCCTTGCCGGCGATGGAGGCGGTGGTGACGATGCGGCCGTAACTGCGGTGGATCATCCCCGGCACGACCGCGCGCAACGTGTAGAAAACGGCGTTGAGGTCGAGGTCGACGACCCGGCGCCAAGCGTCGACGGGGTACTCCCAGACGGTGTGGTTGGGGCCGGCGATGCCGGCATTGGCGCAGAGGAGATCGATGCCGCCGAGGGCGGCTTCGGTCGCGGCGGCAGCGGCGACGACGGCGTCAGGGTCGGTGACGTCGACGATCCTGGCGCTGGCTGCGGGCTGCAGCCGGTCGGTGGCCAAATCGAGCGCCGTCCGGTCGACGTCCCAAAGTTCGACCCGGGCGCCCGATGCGACCAGGCGCTCGGCGATGGCGAGGCCGATGCCCATGGCGCCACCGGTGACGACGGCTCTGCGGCCTTCGAGGTCGATCTTGTTCACGTCGCGTCCTCCCGTCCTCGTTCACGGTCGCGCTCTCCGGTCTGCGCTCCGGCTTCCTGCCTACGCCGGAGCCGCCCGCCGCGTCGAGAGGACTGGCGGCGGCGGGCCTGGGTCGCTAGATCAAAGGGATGAACGTTTTTGGTATCCTGACGGTCGTCGCGTTGATCATCACGGCGGTCGTCCTCGTCGTCGGCATCGCCGGCTTCTACCGTGGCGGTGCCTTCAACGACAAATACGGCAACGTCCTGATGCGGGCGCGGGTGGTCAGCCAGGGCGTCACCGTCGTGTTTCTCGTCTTGTACCTGCTGACGCGGAGCGGCTGAGACGATGGTCACCTTGAACCAGATCTACACACGCGGCGGCGACGGCGGCAAAACCTCGCTCGGCGACGGCAGCCGCGTGCTCAAGTTCAGCCCCAGGGTCGAGGCCTACGGTACGGTCGACGAGGCCAACGCGACCTTGGGCCTCGCGCGGTTGCACCTGGAGGGCGAGGTCGACGCCCAGCTCGGCCGGGTGCAGAACGATCTCTTCGACCTCGGCGCCGATCTTTGCCGGCCGGGCGAGGACGGGGAGGTGGACGACGGCCGGCTCAGGGTCACGCCGGGCCAGGTCGAGCGGTTGGAGCGCGAGATCGACGGGCTCAACGAGGCGTTGCAGCCCTTGTCGTCGTTCGTGCTGCCGGGCGGGACGCCGGCGGCGGCGTATCTGCACCTGGCGCGGACGATCACCCGGCGCGCCGAGCGGCTGGTGGTCGAACTGGCGGACCAGGAGACGGTCTCGCCGGTGGCGATCCACTACCTCAACCGGCTGTCCGACTACCTGTTCGTTGCGGCGCGGTTCGTCAACGACCGGGGGGCTTTGGACGTGCTCTGGGTGCCCGGGGCGCATCGCTGATGGCGACGCGACCGCGCGGTCCGATTGACAATCGTGATGACCGGCCGCTATGGCGCAATGCAACATACCGGGTTCGACGTTCGTCGCACCCCGATCAATGACCGGTGGCAACCAGGATCGAGTCCGACATGAAAATCCTCGTGCCCGTCAAACGAGTCGTCGACTACAACGTCACCGTTCGGGTCAAGGCCGACCAGAGCGGCGTCGAGACCGCCAACGTCAAGATGTCGATGAACCCGTTCGACGAGATCGCCAACGAAGAGGCGATCCGGCTGCGTGAGAAGGGTGCGGCGACCGAGGTCGTGGCGCTGAGCATCGGCGACGCCAAGGCACAAGAGACCTTGCGGACGGCGATGGCGATGGGCGCCGACCGGGCGATCCACGTCCAAACCGATCTCCGGACCGACACCGAGCTGCAGCCCCTGGCGATCGCCAAGCTGTTGGCTGCGGTCGTGGGCAGCGAGGCGCCGGACCTGGTCCTCATGGGCAAGCAGGCGATCGACGACGACAGCAACCAGACGGGCCAGATGCTGGCGGCGCTCTTGGGCTGGCCGCAGGCGACCTTCGCCTCGAAGCTGGAGCCGACCGACGGCGGCCTCGACGTCACCCGCGAGGTCGATGCCGGCCTCGAGACCTTGCGGGTCAAGCTGCCGGCGATCGTCACGGTCGACCTGCGGCTCAACGAGCCGCGCTATGCGTCCTTGCCGAACATCATGAAGGCGAAGAAGAAGCCGATCGACACGACCAACCCTGGCGACCTGGGCGTCGATGTGGCGCCGAGGCTTCGCTACGTCCGCGTCGAGGAGCCGCCGAAGCGCCAGGCCGGTGTCAAGGTGGCCGACATCCCGGCGTTGATCGACAAGCTGCAGAGCGAAGCGGGGGTGATTTGATGGCCGAGATTCTGGTTTTCGCCGAGCATGACGGCAGCGCTGTCGACAAGGCCACCTTGCACGCCGTGACGGCCGCCAAGGCGCTCGGCACCGTCACCGTGCTGGTAGCAGGGTCGGGCTCGCAGGCGGCCGCCGACCAAGCGGCAGCCATCGCCGACGTCGCCAAGGTGGTGCACGTCGACGACGCGGCCTACGCCGAGCCGATCGCCGAGAATCTGGCCGCACTGGTGGTTGCGATGGCGCCGGGCTACGACGCGTTCGTCGCCGCCGCGACGACCACGGGCAAGAACGTGATGCCGCGGATCGCCGCGCTGCTCGACGTGGCGCAGATCTCCGACATCGTCGCCGTCGAGGAGCCGCGGACGTTCAAGCGCTACATCTACGCCGGCAATGCGTTGGCGACCGTCGAGACCGACGATCCGAAGCTGGTGTTGACGGTGCGGACCACGGCGTTCGCGGCCGCGGAGCCGGCCGGCGGTGCGGCGTCGATCGAGACGGTGCAGGCGGTGCCCGCATCGGACCTGGTGGCGTTCGTCGGCCGTGAAGTGTCGGCATCGGAGCGGCCGGAGCTGACCTCGGCCCGGGTCGTCGTCTCGGGTGGCCGCGGCATGGGCTCCGGCGACAACTTCGTGCTGATCGAGGCGCTCGCCGATCAGCTGGGTGCGGCGGTCGGTGCGTCCAGAGCGGCGGTTGACGCCGGCTACGTGCCGAACGACTACCAGGTCGGACAGACCGGCAAGATCGTGGCACCCGAACTCTACGTCGCCGTCGGGATCTCCGGCGCCATCCAGCATCTGGCCGGCATGAAGGACAGCAAGGTCATCGTGGCGATCAACAAAGACGAGGAAGCGCCGATCTTCCAGGTCGCCGACTACGGTCTGGTCGGTGATCTGTTCACCATCGTGCCGCAGCTGACCGAAGCGCTGAAGCAGGCGAAGGCGGCGTGAGGTAAAGGAACGTTCGATGATCCGAGCCGAAGCCGAAAACGAGCACCCGCCGATCCCGGAGATCGAGACGATCGGGGTGATCGGCGCGGGCCAGATGGGCAACGGCATCGTCCAGGTGGCAGCGCAGAGCGGCTTCACGGTCAAGCTGCTGGACGTCAACCGCGAACGGCTCGACCTCGGCATGGCCAACGTCGAGCGCGGCTTCGAGCGGATGGTGGATCGTGGCGACCTCAGCTCCAGCGACGCGGCGGCGGCGCTGCGGCGGATCGACACGGCGACCACGTACGACGTCTTCGCCGATGCGGATCTGGTGGTCGAGGCCGCGAGCGAAAACGAAGACCTCAAGCGGAAAATTTTCCAGCAGCTGCTGCCGGTCGTGAAGCCGACCACGGTGATCGCCAGCAACACGTCGTCGATCTCGATCACCCGCCTCGGCGCCGCGACCGACCGCCCCGAGCGGTTCATCGGCATGCACTTCATGAATCCGGTCACCCGGATGAAGTTGATCGAGCTGATCCGCGGCATCGCCACCCAGGACGACACCTATCAGGCGGTCCGGGTCGTGGCCGATCGCATGGGCAAGACGTCGGTGACCGCCGAGGACTTTCCGGCATTCATCGTCAATCGCATCTTGCTGCCGATGGTCAACGAGGCCGTTTACACGTTGCTCGAAGGCGTCGGCAACGTCGAGAGCATCGACACGGCGATGAAGCTCGGTGCCAATCACCCGATGGGGCCGTTGGAGCTCGCCGACTTCATCGGCCTCGATACCTGCCTCGCGATCATGCAGGTCCTGTACGAGGGCCTGAACGACAGCAAGTATCGGCCGTGTCCGTTGCTGGTGAAGTACGTCGAGGCCGGCTGGCTCGGGCGCAAGTCGCGTCGCGGGTTCTACGATTACCGGAGCGATCCGCCGGTCCCGACGCGCTGAACTGGGCCACATTGCCGGCGGGGCCGCGGCACCTACTCTCCTTCCGAGACGGACGGAGAGATGACATGCGTGCTTTGCTGATTGCCCTGGTGCTGCTGCTCAGCCCGCCGGCGCTCGGTGCCGATGACCTCGCCGGCAACGACCGCGCCGCGATCCAGACCGTCATCCAGTCCCAACTCGACGCGTTCCAGCGCGACGATGGCGTCGCCGCGTTCGGCTTCGCCTCGCCGATGATCCAGGACCTGTTCCGCACGCCCGAAGGCTTCATGGCGATGGTCAAGCGCGGCTACGCGCCGGTTTATCGACCGCAGCAGGTGGTCTTCCAGGACCTGGTGACGATGCGCGGCAAGCCGACCCAGCGGGTGTGGGTGGTCGGCCCCGATGGCCGCGCCGTGATCGCCTACTACGTCATGGAGCAGCAGGCGGACGGAACCTGGCGGATCGACGGCTGCATCCTCGAGCCCGTGAGCGACGCCGAAGCCTGAGTGTAGCGAGGGCAGGTCGTCCGCCTCGTCGAACACGCCGAGTCATCCGCCAGCAGGCTGCGGCAGGTGTCTGCGCGGCCGAGCGTAAGACGTGTTCCGGAGCCGAAGTTCTCGAGGCGAGCGGCGCCTGTATCAGCGTCAGATGACCCCGCATTCCCCATTTGACCGCCGCTTCCATCCGCGCACGCAGCGTGATAATCTTGCTTTCGCAACGGCTTAGAGAGCACGGAGCGGCGAGTTGCGGAGGGACGCGACGGGTGAAGCCGAGATTGGGCCGCAGCGCCTCCAATTCGACCGGTCGGTGAAGCTCGCGTTCCGCGGCTCGGCGATCAGCTCCGACGGTGGCTTGCTGCTTTACCGTGAACTCGACGATGCCCTCGGTCTTACCGATGTGATGGCGCAAGGACTGGCCGATACTCGCACGGGCAAGAACGGGCGCCATCACTTCGGTGGGTTCGCGTGCCAATCGATCTTCTCGCGCCTCGCGGGCTATGAGGACGTCAACGACGCCGACCGCCTGTGTCGTGATCCCGTGATGCGCCAGCTTGTCGGCGGTCGCGCCGTCAAGCACGGCGCGGCCTCGGCAAGCGCCATAGGTCGGTTCGAGACCGAGATGCTGACGCGGCCCGACAACCTCACCGGCCTCGCCGATCTGCCGGGGCGCTGGATCGACGCGGTGCACGAGCGTCGGCCGCCGAAGAGCATCACGCTCGACATGGACAGTTCCGAGAGCCCAGTGCATGGCGAGCAGGAAGGTGCCGCCTGGAACGGCCATTTCCAGTCCAAGTGCCTGCACCCGCTGTTCGTGTTCAA
>JBCBTD010000114.1:0-7264 GCA_039818825.1 Pseudomonadota bacterium | reverse complement strand
TGGTGGGGTCCCGAAAAGCTTGCGGACCCCGACCGGATGGCCGAGGTCCGCAATGACCGTCAACGGTGGGTGACGTCCGTCAATGGTCGGTGGCAGCACCCGCACCGCGGGGGATACGGATACTCTCGACGAGATCCTGGATTTCCTGAGGCGGAGCCTCTGTCGCGTTCGCCACGACGTAGGCGACCAGGAAGTTGATCCCGGCACCAACCGACCCGATCGACAGGGGCGAGATGCCGAACACCCAGTACTCAGCGGTATCGGGGAACATCGCCGTGCCCGGGATGAAGAACCAGCCCTTGTACAGGAAGATGTAGACCACCGTGAACAAGAGACCAGCGAGCATTCCGGCGATCGCACCCTTGTCGTTGATGCGTTTGACGAAGATGCCCATCATCAACACCGGGAACAGTGACGCTGCCGCGATGCCGAAGGCGAGCGCCACCGTTTGCGCCGCGAAGCCGGGCGGATTGAGGCCGAGATACGTGGCGAGCGCGATGGCACCGGCCATCGAGATGCGTGCCGCCATCAGTTCTCCGCGCTCGCTGATTCGTGGGTTCAAAGCACCCTTGATCAGGTCGTGGGAGATGGCGCCGGAGATCGCGAGCAAGAGACCTGCCGCGGTCGAGAGCGCTGCCGCCAAACCGCCGGCAGCGACCAGCGCAATCACCCATCCAGGCAACTGCGCGATTTCCGGGTTGGCCAGCACCAGGATGTCCCGGTTCACGGTCAACTCGTTGCCGCGCCAACCGAAGCCTTCGGCTTCCGCAGCAAACGTCGCATTCCTGTCGTTGTAGAACTGAATGCGACCGTCGTCGTTCTTGTCTTCCCAGGCCAGAAGACCCGTGACCTCCCAGTTCTTCATCCAATCGGGACGATCGGCGTAGAGGAGATTGCCGTCGGGGGACCCGACCTCGCCGGTCTGGATTGTGTTCATCAGGTTCAACCGCGCCATCGCGCCGACCGCAGGAGCGGTCAGGTAGAGGAGCGCGATGAAGACCAACGCCCAGCCGGCCGACCAACGGGCGTCCGCAACCCGCGGCACCGTGAAGAAGCGGATGATCACGTGGGGCAGACCAGCCGTGCCGATCATCAGCGACAGCGTGAACAGAACCATGTTCAGCGTGTTGGTGTGGTGGCCGGTGTAGGTCGCGAACCCGAGGTCGGTGATGACCTGGTTGAGGGTCTGCAACAGCGGCACACCAGTATCGGCCGTGTTCGAGAACAGGCCAAGTGGCGGCACCGCGACGCCAGTCAGGCTGAGCGAGATGAACACCGCCGGGACCGTGTAAGCGACGATCAGCACCACGTACTGCGCCACCTGGGTGTAGGTGATGCCCTTCATGCCGCCCAAGACGGCGTAGACGAAGACGATGGTGGCACCGATGAACAGGCCGATGTGCGACGGCACCTCCAGGAAGCGCGAGAAGGTCACGCCGACACCCGTCATCTGACCGATGACGTAGGTCACCGAGGCGACGATGAGGCACAGCACCGCAACCATCCGCGCCGTCGTCGAGTAGAAACGGTCGCCGATGAACTCGGGTACTGTGAACTTGCCGAACTTGCGCAGGTACGGCGCCAACAGCATCGCCAGCAGCACGTAGCCGCCGGTCCAACCCATCAGAAACGACGAATTGTCGTAACCGACGAAGGCGATGAGGCCGGCCATCGAGATGAACGACGCCGCCGACATCCAGTCCGCGGCGGTGGCCATCCCGTTCATCATCGGCGGAACACCGCGCCCGGCGGCGTAGAACTCGCCAGTGCTACCGGCCCGCGACCAGATCGCGATGCCGATGTAGAGCGCGAAAGTTGCTCCGACGACGATGTAGATTAGGGTCTGAGTTTCCATTTTATATTGCCCGCCTATTCTTCGTCGACGCCATACTTACGATCCAGCGCGTTCATGCGCCAAGCGTAGAAGAAGATAAGTACAAGAAAAACGAGGATCGAGCCCTGCTGCGCGAACCAGAAACCGAGATCCGTACCGCCAACCTCGATGCCGCTCAGCAACGGCCGGAACAGGATCCCGCAGCCGAAAGACGCCAGCGCCCAAATGACGAGAAGAATTCGGGTCAAGCCAACGTTAGCCGCCCAATAGGCATCGCCTTCTTTGGTGTGCTCCATGACAACTCCACTGTTCCAGGCCGAGGACGCTCGAGCAGCGTGGCCTCGGTCGACGCTCGGTTTTGGTGATTGGTCGTTGAGGGTATCGTCGAGAGGCGAGCAATCGGGACGCGCTGCGCCCCAGACCTCTCTTGTTAGCTATCGGTGCTCCCCGTTCAGCGCGGCCCCCTGAGCGCCGCACACCCTTCTACGACGGATAACCAGCGAGGCCCACCGTCGCAAGCGGCTACACGCTAGCGCAAAGGGCCATGCCACCTTCGTCCACGGGCGTGGAACGTGCGCTCGAGGATGGCAACGCACGGCCCGGGCGCGGCGTCGTCACTAGAGGCTGAGCTGCCGACGGAGGCTGGTCTCGTTCATGGCGGCGCGGTCACCTGCCAGAACGATGCTGCCGCGCTCCATGACGGCGAACCGGTCGGCCAGCGCCTGCGCGAACTCGACGTACTGCTCGACCAGCAGAATCGCCATCGTACCGCGATCGCGCAGCCAGCCGATCACCCGCTCGATGTCCTTGATGATGGATGGCTGGATGCCCTCCGTCGGCTCGTCCAGCAACAACAAGCGGGGCCGCATCACCAGCGCACGGGCTATCGCCAGTTGTTGTTGCTGGCCGCCGGACAGATCGCCACCGCGCCGCCCCAACATCGACTTCAGAACGGGAAACAGTTCGAAGACTTCGTCCGGGACCGTGCGGTCCCCCGGCGCGAGCGGTGCTAGCCCGGTTTGCAAGTTCTCGGCGACGGTCAGTAGCGGGAAGATCTCGCGCCCCTGCGGCACCACGGCGATCCCACGGCGTGCCCGCTCGTGGGGCGGCAAGCCATGGATCGAGCGGCCGTCCAACGACATCTCGCCGCCGCTGATCGGGTGATGGCCCGCAACGGCGCGGAGCAAGCTGGTCTTGCCGACGCCGTTGCGCCCGAGCAGACAGGTGATCTCGCCCTGACGCACGTCCAGGCTGACGCCTCTCAGGATCTGCGCGGCACCGTAGTGCAGATCGGCGCCTCGGACCTCGAGTCCGCTCATGGTTCACCGCCCGAGATAGACTTCGACGACCTTCGAATCGCCGCTGACCTGGTCCAGCGACCCTTCGGCCAACACCGAGCCTTCATGAAGAACCGTGACGCGGCAGCCGAGGTCGCGGACGAACACCATGTCGTGCTCGACGACGACGACGGTGTGATTCCGGGCGATGTCGCGGAGCAGATCCGCGGTCTGCGCCGTCTCGGCATCGGTCATCCCGGCGGCCGGCTCGTCGACCAGCAACAGCTTGGGGTCCTGGGCGAGCAGCATCCCGATCTCCAACCATTGCTTCTGGCCGTGGCTGAGGCGCGCCGCCTTGGCATCGGCGAGGGTGCCGAGCCGAGTGGTCGCGAGGATTTCGTCGACGCGGGCGTGTGCGGCGGCGTCGGGTCGACCGAGCAATGTGGCGAGCGGCGAGCGCCGTTGCTTCAGGGCCAGCAGCAGATTGTCGCGCACGCTGTGCTGGTCGAACACCGTGGGCTTCTGGAATTTGCGGCCGATGCCCAGACTGGCGATCTCGGCCTCGTCGTGGCGGGTCAAGTCGACTTGGCCCTCGAACAGCACCGTGCCCTTGTCGGGTCGGGTCTTGCCGGTCACGACGTCCATCATCGTCGTTTTACCGGCGCCGTTGGGGCCGATGATCGCGCGGAGCTCGCCGGCGTCGACGTAGAAGCTGAGGTCATTGAGCGCCTTGAAGCCGTCGAAACTCACGCTGACGGCGTCGAGGTAGAGGATGGCGTCGGTGACCGGCGGGAACGTCATGGCTCCGTCGCCGGCGACGCTGGGCGCTGCACGCTGCCCAGCTTCTGCACCGCCCAGGCACGCAGGTCGGCGGCGACGCCGAGGATACCGCGAGGCATGAACAGCGTCACGGCAACGAACAGCGCCCCGAGGGCAAACAGCCACATCTCCGGATACGCGCTGGTGAACCAGGTCTTGGCGTAGTTGACGGAGAGCGCGCCGATGACCGCGCCGACGAGCGTGCCGCGGCCACCGACGGCAACCCAGACGACGATCTCGATCGAGTTGGCAGGGCTGAACTCGCCTGGGTTGATGATCCCCACCTGCGGGACGTAGAGCGCGCCGGCGACGCCGGCCATCGCCGCCGACAAGGTGAAAGCCACCAGCTTGTAGTGCTCGACCCGGTAGCCGAGGAAGCGCGTCCGGCTTTCGGCGTCACGGACGGCGACGAGCACCTTCCCGAATGGTGATCGGGTGACGCCGCGAGCGATGACGAAGCCGAGTGCCAGAGCGAGCGCCGACGCGGCGAACAGACCGCAGCGGGTGCTGTCGGCGGTCAGGTCGAAGCCGAGGATATCCTTGAAGTCGGTCAGACCGTTGTTGCCGCCGAAGCCCATGTCGTTGCGGAAGAACGCCAGCATCAAGGCGAAGGTCAGCGCTTGGGTGATGATCGACAGATAGACACCGGTCACCCGCGAGCGAAACGCGAACCAGCCGAACACGAACGCCAGTACGCTGGGCACCAGCACCACCATCAGCATCGCAAAAAAGAAGTTGTCGAAGCCGTACCAATACCAAGGCAGCTCCGGCCAATTCAGGAACACCATGAAATCGGGAAGTACCGGGTCAGCGTAAACGCCGCGATCGCCGATCTGCCGCATCAGATACATGCCCATGGCATAGCCACCGAGGGCGAAGAAGGCACCGTGGCCGAGCGAGAGGATGCCCCCATAGCCCCAGACGAGATCGACAGCGAGCGCGAGCAAGGCGTAGCAGAGGTACTTGCCCAACAAGCCGACGACGAAGCTGGAGACGTACCAAGGATGGCCCGGCGGCAGCAGTTGGTTGGCCGCCACCACCGCGGTGGCGGCCAGGGCGAGCACCGCGAGGAAGGTCCAACCGCTCGGCCCGAGATGGCGGACGAGCAGCACCTCAGGTCTCCACCGCACGGCCGCGCAGCGCAAAGAGACCGCGGGGGCGCTTCTGGATGAAGAGGATGACGAACACCAGCACCATGATCTTGGCGAGCACCGCGCCGGCTACGGGCTCCATCAACTTGTTGGCGACGCCGACGCTCATGGCGGCGACCAGGGTGCCCCAAAGATTGCCGACACCGCCGAACACGACGACCAGGAAGCTGTCGATGATGTAGCCTTGGCCGAGATTCGGGCTCACGTTGTCGATCTGGGAGATGGCGACGCCGGCAAGCCCGGCGATGCCCGAACCGAGGCCGAAGGTGAACGCATCGACCCAGCCGGTGCGGATGCCCATCGAACTCGCCATCGCCCGGTTCTGGGTAACGGCGCGCACGTGCAGCCCGAAGGACGTGTGCCGCAATAAAAGCAACAGCGCCGCGAACACCAGGAGCGCGAAGACGATGATGGCGACCCGGTTGGTGGCCAGGCTGAGCCCGAGGAACTCGACCGAACCGCTCATCCAATCGGGCGTGCCGACCTCGCGGTTGCTGGCGCCGAACAGGGTGCGCACGAGCTGCTGGAGGATCAGCGAGAGGCCCCAGGTGGCGAGCAGGGTTTCGAGAGGACGACCGTAGAGAAAGCGGATGATGCCGCGTTCGATCAGCACCCCGATCGCTCCGGCGGTGAGGAAAGCGAGCGGCAGGGCGATGAACAAGGAGCCGCCGAACAGCCAGGGGGCGTGGTTGCGGATGATCTCCTGGACGACGTAGGTCGTGTAGGCGCCGATCATGACCATCTCACCGTGGGCCATGTTGATGACGCCCATCACACCGAAGGTGATGGCCAAGCCGATCGCCGCCAGCAGCAGCACCGAACCCAGCGAGATCCCGAACACGACGTTCTGGACGAAGGCGAGCCGCTGCAGGCGCCGCTCGATCTCGGCAGCGCCAAGCGCTGCGGCGTCGGCAAGGTCGTCCGGCGCTGACCGCGACAACTCGAGCAAGGTGGACAGGGCTTGGCGATCGGTACGCGCGGCAATGGTGGCGATCGCCTCCAGGCGCGCGTCGACCTGCCCGTCGCCGAACGCAACGATCGCCGCCCGCGCTTCCACCATCGCTTCGCGCACCCTCGCGTCGACCTCCTCGGCGATCGCCTGCTCCAGAGTCGGCAGCGCGGCCAGATCGCGCGATTGGAACACCGAGGCGGCCGCCTGGGCGCGCACGGCCGCGTCGGGGCTCAACAACGTCAAGCCGCCGAGTGCGGCGTCGATGGTCCGGCGGAGCCGATTGTTGACACGGATGGCGCTGGCGTCGCGCCGACCGACGGTGCCGAGGTCGGCGCCGGTGAAGACGTCGGCGATCCGGACCTCACGCCCGTCCCGCTCGCCGCGCACGACTGCACCGTCGGCGCGGAGCACGTAGAGATCACCGTTGGCCAGGGCTTCGAGCACGGGCGCCGCCGCCGGATCACCGGTCCGGCCCAGCGCTTCGACCGCTGCTGCGGTCTCGGCGAAGTCGTCGCCGCCCAGATCGTCGACCAGGGCGCGCAAGTCCTGCGCCGCTGCCGGGGCCGCAAGCCAGAGCACGGCCACGCAGAGCACGGCCCGGACCAGTCGGGGGAGATTCATGAGTTCCGGGCCGGCCGGGGCCGCGTCTGACGCGGCCCCTCCACAGAGTTGATCGGCCTCAGCCTTCGCTGCCGCCGCAGGTCCCGGTCGCGGTGTTGAAGTTGCCGCAGCTCATCGGCGACCGCCAATCGGCGATCAGGTCCTTCGAGCCTTCGAGGTAATCCGACCACGCGTCGCCGACGACCAGACCCGGCGTCTCGTAAACGATGGAGAACTGGCCATCGTCCTGGATCTCGCCGATCAGCACGGGCTTGGTGATGTGGTGGTTGGGCATCATCGCGCTGTAGCCGCCGGTGAGGTTCGGCACCGTGACGCCGATGATCGAGTCGATGACGGCATCGGGATCGACCGTGCCCGCCTTCTCGACCGCCTCGACCCACATGTTGAAGCCGATGTAGTGGGCCTCCATCGGGTCGTTGGTCACCCGCTCTTCGTCGCCGATGAACGCGTGCCACGTGTCGATGAAGTCGAAGTTTTCGTCGGTGAGGAAGAGTTGGCCGGCCTGGATACCGCACCGCTGGTCGGGCATCTGGCCGCCTGGAACTACTTCATGAGCGTCGACACCGACGAAAACTTCGACTTCATCGACACGTGGCACGCGTTCATCGGC
>JBCBTD010000113.1:0-7296 GCA_039818825.1 Pseudomonadota bacterium | reverse complement strand
TCGGGATCGAACCCCATGTTGGTCCAGACCGTTTCAGGCGTGGAGCGGTGGAATGCCGGCAGATAGCGTGTGCCTTTGCCTGCTGCGACCACCGGCAGGCCACAGGTCCGCGCCCAGTCGACCAGCTCGGCGATCAACGCCGGCTGATCACCGTAAGCGAAGCCGTAGACCACGTTCTGTCGTTGGGCGTCCCGCGCGAGGATCGGGCCGACAGCGACGTCCGCCTCGACGTTGACCATGATGACGTGCTTGCCGGCGCGAATTGCCCTCCACGCGTGATCGAACCCGGCCGCCGGGTCGCCGGTCGCTTCGACCAACACGTCCAGGCGTAGGTCGGCGATGCGGTCGTCCACTGCGTCGGTGCACAACACGCCGCTCGTCGAGAGGGCCATATCAAGATCGGCGGCCCGGACGGCCGCAGCATCGAAGCCGGCCTTGACCAAATTGTCGCGTGCTCGGTCGACCGCCAGATCGATCACCCAAACCACGTCCATGCCCGGCGTGTGCCGTACCTGCGCGAGAAACATGGTCGCGAACTTGCCGCAGCCGGCGACGACGATCCGAATTGGACGATCCTCGGCTTCTCTTCGTCGTAGCTGTTGGAAAAGCGACATCAGCGGCACTCCCTTCGCCTTCGGCCTATACGTCGTTGGGCTTGCCAAGACCAAGGGCCGGCGGCAGAGAAGGCGGATGATGTTTGCTCCGTCCTTCGTCCTGCCGCGCTGGCGCCCGGCCGGACGTGCCGTGTCGTCGCCGCGTCGAGTGACCATCGACCACGTCAGTGACGGGCTGGAGCTTCGGCTTGCGCGCACGCGCAACGACGTGCGCGCGGCACAAGCGTTGCGGTTTCGCGTCTTCCACACCGAGATGGGCGCCGCGATGCGAGGCCGGGGCTTTTGGCTCCGTCGCGACATCGATCGTTTCGACCGCATCTGCGACCATTTGATCGTCGTCGATCGCCGCGTGCGCGGCCGCCGGCCGCGGGTCGTCGGAACTTACCGGTTGCTGCGCGGCGATGTCGCAGCGGCGCGTGGCGGCTTCTACACGGCCTCTGAGTTCAGTCTCTGCAGGCTGACGGAACGATCGGGCGAGGTGTTGGAACTCGGTCGGTCCTGTGTCGACCCCGACTACCGCTCACGTGGGGTGATGCAACTCCTCTGGAAGGGCATCTCCGAATATGTCCTGGCTTATGATCTGAAGCTGTTGCTGGGCTGCGCAAGCTTCCCTGGCACCGATCCGGACGCCATCGGCCATGCCCTCAGCTTCCTGCACCATCGGTATCTCGCACCGATCGACCGCCGACCGGTGGCGTTGGCGAGCAAGCGGATCGCGATGGATCTTGTCCCTGTCGATGCGATCGACGTGACGCGCGCGCGGCGCGAAATGCCACCTTTGGTGAAGGGGTATCTGCGGCTTGGCGGGCTGATTGGCGATGGCGCGGTGATCGACTACGACTTCAACACCATCGACGTCTGTGTCGTGCTGCCGGTCGAGGCCGTCACCGATCGTTACCTTCGTCACTATTACCGGGACAGCGAGCAGGCCGCTGCATGACGGGTGGCGTCGTCGGGCAGGCACGGGCGACTGCCCGGCTCGCCGCGTTTCTGGTCCTGACCGTCGTTTTCGCCAGTACCTACGCGCTTTCGCTCTTGGGGAGCCGAGCGTTGCAGCGCCGGGTGCAACGGGGCTGGTGCGCGGCGACGTGTCGGGCAGCCGGGCTCACCGTGGTCGTCGATGGTGACCCGGTCACCGGCCCGGAACCGGTGCTCCTCCTCGCGAACCACGTGTCCTATTTCGACGTTCCGGTGATCGGAAGCACCGTCGAGGCCACCTTCGTCGCCAAGAGCGAGGTTGCCGCATGGCCACTGTTCGGTTGGCTCAGCAGGTTGACCAACACGGTCTTCGTTCCCCGGGACGGCCGCGAAGCGCGGCGTCAGCTGGTGATGCTCGGCGACCGGCTGCGCGCCGGCGACAGCCTCATCTTGTTCCCGGAAGGGACGAACTCCGACGGTAGCGACGTCCTGCCGTTCAAGAGTTCGCTGCTGGCCGTCGCCAGTCCCGAGACGATCGGCCGCGCGGTGCTCGTGCAGCCGGTCAGCTTGGCGTTCCTTCGCTTGCGCACGGGCGAGCCGCTGACCGGGCCGCGCCGGGACCTCTACGCCTGGGTCGGCATCGACGGGATGTTCCCCCACCTGTGGCGTGCGCTCAGCGCTCCGGGTGCCGAAGCGCGGGTCGTGTTCCACCCGCCCTTGAGTGGGTCGGATGCCGCAGGCCGGAAAGTGCTGGCGCGTCGGGCAGAGCAGACGGTGCGCGAGGGCGTCGCCCGGATGTGGATGCAGCAGGGCGAGAGGTCGGACGCCGCCGCGGGCTGAGCCCTCTTGGCGCGTCTCAATGACAGCGTCATTAACCGAACAGGACGAGAAAAAAGGAGCCTTTCGGCTCCTCTTTCAGAACGGACCTGCTGTGCGGACTCTCGCCCGTCTCGTTTTTGATTGCGGCAAAGTAGCTCGCCTATGACACGCCCGCAAACGCTTTTTACGAGAGTTCAGAGCGTACGCTCAACCATCAGTTTCTTGATCTCGCCGATGGCTTGGGCTGGGTTCAGTCCCTTCGGACAAACGTCGGTGCAGTTCATGATCGTGTGACAGCGGTAGAGCTTGAATGGATCTTCGAGTTCGTCCAGCCGATCGCCGGTCATCTCGTCGCGGCTGTCGGCGATCCATCTGTAGGCTTGGAGCAGCACTGCCGGGCCGAGGTAGCGATCGCCATTCCACCAATAGCTAGGGCAGGCGGTGCTGCAGCAGGCGCAGAGGATGCACTCGTAGAGGCCGTCCAGCTGTTCCCGCTCGTCGATTGACTGCTGACGCTCCTTTGCCGGAGCGGTGCTGTCGCTCTGCAGCCACGGCTTGATCGATTCGTACTGAGCCCAGAACGTGGTGAGGTCGATGACGAGGTCCTTCACCACCGGCATGTGCGGCAAGGGGTAGACGTAGACGTCTTTGGTGGTCACGTCCTCCATCGCGCAGGTGCACGCGAGGGTGTTGGTGCCACCGATGTTCATCGAGCACGAGCCGCAAATGCCCTCGCGGCAGGACCGCCGGAAGGTGAGCGTGCTGTCCATCTCGCTCTTGATCTTGATCAGTGCGTCGAGCACCATCGGACCACAGTGGTCCATGTCGACATCATAACTGTCGATTCGCGGGTTTTCACCGGTATCGGGATCAAACCGATAGATCTTGAAGGTGCGGACGTTGGTTGCCGAGGCCGAGGCGGCGTGATGCTGGCCCTCGGTGATCCGCGAGTTCTTCGGAAGCAGAAATTCGGCCATGACAGTCTCTTCGTCGCAAAGGGCTGATCGGGAACCTCAGTAGACGCGCTTTTTGGGCGGCACCGGCTCGACTTCGTTGGTGAGCGTGTAGCTGTGGACGGCGCGTTCACCGATCGTCGCCGCGTGCGCGTCGTCGATCCAGATCAAGCTGTGCTTCATCCAACTGGCGTCGTCGCGTTCCGGGAAGTCCTCGCGGGCGTGGGCGCCGCGGCTCTCGGTGCGATAGGTGGCCGAGTGCATGGTCGCCACCGCTTGCGCCATCAGGTTCTGTAGCTCGAGCGCCTCGACCATGTCCGTGTTCCAGACCATCGAGCGATCGGCGATCTGGAGGTCGCTCAGCATCGACGACACTTCGCCGATCTTCTTGCACCCTTCGTCGAGCGTCGGGCCGTCGCGGAAAACGCTGGCATAGCGTTGCATCGTCCGCTGCATCTCCAGACGTATCTTGCCCGTGTTGCTGCCGCCGTTGGCGTGGCGGACGGCGTCCAGGCGTGCGACGGCGTCGTCGCCGGCGTCGCTTGGCAGCGGCTTGTGCGGCGCGCCGGCCACCAGTGTTTCCGCGGCGCGATGTGCGGCGGCTCGGCCGAACACCACGAGGTCGATGAGCGAGTTGCCGCCGAGGCGGTTGGCGCCGTGCACCGAAGTGCACGCCGCTTCGCCGACCGCCATCAGGCCCGGGACCACCGTTTCGGTGTCGCCGTTTTTCGGCGCCAGCACTTCGGTCAGGTGGTTGGTCGGAATGCCGCCCATGTTGTAGTGGCACGTCGGGACCACCGGGATCGGCTCCTTGGTGACGTCGACGCCGGCAAAAATCTTGGCCGTCTCGGAGATTCCCGGCAGACGCTTGCGCAACTGCTCGGGGTCCAGGTGCTCGAGGTGCAGGTCGATGTACGACTTGTCGGCGCCGCAGCCGCGGCCCTCGTTGATCTCGATGGTCATGGCGCGACTGACCACGTCACGCGAGGCGAGGTCCTTGGCGCTCGGGGCATAGCGCTCCATGAAGCGCTCGCCTTCGCTGTTGGTGAGGTAGCCGCCCTCGCCGCGAGCGCCTTCCGTGATCAGACAGCCGGCGCCGTAGATCCCCGAAGGATGGAACTGGACGAACTCCATGTCCTGCAGCGGCAGGCCGGCTCGCAGCACCATGGCGTTGCCGTCGCCGGTGCACGTATGCGCGGACGTGGCGGAGAAGTAGACGCGGCCGTAGCCGCCGGTGGCCAGCACCGTGCGATGGCTGCTGAACCGATGCAGCGAGCCGTCCTCCAGGCACAAGGCCATGATACCGCGGCACGCTCCCTCTTCGTCCATGATCAGATCGAGGGCGAAGTACTCGTTGAAGAACTGTACTTTGTTCTTCAGCGCCTGCTGGAACAACGTGTGCAGCATGACATGCCCGGTGCGGTCGGCCGCCGCACAAGTGCGGTACGCTTGGCTCTTGCCGAACTCGGTCGATTGGCCGCCGAAGGCGCGCTGATAGATGCGTCCGGCATCCGTGCGGGAGAACGGCACGCCGTAGTGCTCGAGCTCGTACACCGCTGCCGGCGCGTTCTTCGTCATGTACTCGATGGCGTCCTGGTCGCCCAACCAGTCCGACCCCTTTACGGTGTCGTACATGTGGTAGCGCCAGTCGTCGTCGTTCATGTTGCCGAGGGCGGCGTTGATGCCGCCTTGCGCGGCCACGGTATGCGAACGCGTCGGGTACACCTTCGAGACGCACGCCACCGACAGGCCGGCCTCGACCATGCCAACGGCCGCGCGCAGACCGGCTCCGCCAGCGCCGACGACGATGCAGTCGAACGCGTGATCGATGATCTCGTATGCCTTGGTCATGACGATCCTATCCGCTGAGCGCGACTTTGAGGACTGCGACCACGCAGGCCGTTCCGAAGGCGTAGGTGGCGAGGAACAGGGCCACCATGCTGGCCGCCTTGGCTCCGGGGTGGCGCACGTAGTCCTCGATGATCACCTGGGCACCGAGCTTGGTGTGCACGAACGAGGAGACGATGAGCAGGATCATCAGGCTGGCGTTGATCGTCGAGCCGAGCCACTCGCTGATGGCCGCGTAGTCGGCGCCCGACAGCGACACCATGCTCCAGACGAACCAAAGCGAAAGCGGGACGCTGGCAATGGAGGTGAGCCGTATGAGCTTGAAATGCTCGACGCCCTCTTTGGCGGAGCCTAGGCCGCGAACGCGCGAAATCGGGGTAGCGTAAGCCATGGTGGGTAGCCTCAGGCGAGCAGGAAGATGGCGAGCCAGGTCAGGACGGTCATGCCGACGGTGAAGGCGAGCGCCGCAAGCCCGGAGCGGTGGGTGGTCTCGCGGTCGAAGCCGATGCCGACGTCCCAAAACAAATGGCGCACGCCGTTCGCGAGATGCAGGAACAAGAACAGCGTGTAACCGAACAGCACCAACAGCCCGAACCAACTCCGAACGACCCCGTCGACTGCGGCGAATGCTTCAGGTCCCGCTGCGAGTGCGACCAGCCACACCGTCAACATGATCAAGCCGACCGACAGCGCGGCGCCGGTGATGCGGTGACCGATCGACAACGCCATGGTCAGCGGCCAACGGAAGATCGTCAGGTGCGGGGAAAGCGGCATGGACCGTTGGGCTGACACGATCGATCTCCTCGGCGAGAACCAGCGCGATGGCGAGCACCGTGGACCGGCGAGAACCCGCGATCCGAGCGGGGTGCAAGCGCTAGCGAACGTACGAGCGCTCATTCATGTGTCAACGCGACCAAGCTACGCTGCAAGCGCGAAGAGCGTCGCTCAGACCCGCGGCATGAGCGCCCAGTAGTCGAAATCGAGAACGACGTCCGCAAGGTGGCGACCGTCGTCGCCCTTGTAGGGGAAGTCGTTGCAGGGGCGGTCTTTCGTTGCGATCAGCCGCAGCCGCAAGGCGCCGAGGTCGGTCCGCCCGGGGAGCGGTTGCTTGTCCAGCACCTTGGACCACGCGTAGATGGTGTCGCCGGCGAAGCATGGGTTGACGTGGCTGCCAGCGTTGATCGCGGCAACGTGCAGCACCTCGCCGAGGCCGTTGTGCGCGAGGCTGCGGGCCAAGCTGATCACGTGGCCGCCGTAGACGATGCAGCGGCCGAACCGCCCGCTGCGCTCGGCGTGGGCGTTGAAGTGGACCTTGGCGGTGTTCTGATATAGCCGGGTCGCCAATCGATGTTCGGCTTCGTCGATGGTGGCGCCGTCGACGTGGTCGATCCGCTCGCCGACCGCGTAGTCGTCGAAGGTGAAGCCGCGGGCGCCATCGGGTGCGGTCGCTGGCGCCAGCCCGGCCGGAACGATGAGGTCACTGGCGTCCAGGCCCGGGCGCAGCTCCGGAACGATGGCCTCGGGCGCCGGGTTCTCGAAGTCGCGCTTCTTCACCATCACCCAGCGTACGTAGTCGAGCACCAGCCGGTCGCCGACGAAGCCCTGCGTGCGGACCCAGACGGTGCCGGTCCGGCCGTTCGAATTCTCGCGCAGGCCGATGACTTCGGAGCGGGCGTGAACGGTTTCGCCGGGGTAGACCACGCCGTGGAAGCGCCCTTCAGCGTAGCCAAGATTGGCGACGGCGTTCAGCGAGACGTCGGGCACGGACTTGCCGAACACGATGTGGAAGGTCAGCACGTCGTCGATCGGCGAGCGCTCCAGCCCGTTGTCGCGGGCCACCGTCTCACAGCAGAACTGCGCGTAGCGCGAGCCCGTCAGTGCGAGGTAGAGGGTGGCATCGGCAGTGGTGACGGTCCTCGGTGTGCCGTGTGGCAACGGCTGGCCAACGCGGAAGTCCTCGAAGAAATTGCCGCTAGCCGTCTTCGCCATGACATCCTCGTCGCTTGCGTGCGCTGACAGCTTAGCGCGATGCTGCGTCGCAGCAAGAGCGTCGAAAAGTCGGGCTCAATCGACGGTCGCGGGTGGCTGCGTCGGCGCTTCCAACAGGTGCTCCAACATGCGCCCGAGTGCGACCATGGGGAAGA
>JBCBTD010000112.1:0-7471 GCA_039818825.1 Pseudomonadota bacterium | reverse complement strand
CGCCGTGCTCGGCGCCCTGTCGCTGTACCTCAGCTTCATCAACCTCTTCATGATGCTGCTGACGCTGCTCGGCCAGCTTGGTTAGCCCCTCGGTGCCGTGGCCCTCGTCGTAGACCTCCTTGATCCGTTGGGTGTCGTAGGCAGCGAGGCCGGTGAACACCACCACACCGATCACCGACACGGCGAACTGCAGGGCCGAGCTGCCGAGGAAGATGTTCACGATCGATGCGATCACGATGCCGATGAGGCCCATGAACAGGAACGACCCGAACTTCGAGAGATCGGTCTTGGTGGTGTAGCCCCAGAGGCTGGTGGCCCCGAACATCGCCGCAGCGATGAAGAACACACGGGCGATGCTTCCGCCCGTGTAGACGTAGAAGATCGACGCCAGCGACAGGCCCATGCACGCGGCGAATGCCCAGAACAGACCTTGGGCCGCCGGTGCGGAGATGCGGTCGGCACGGAAAGACAGGAACATCACGAAGCCGAGCGGTGCGAGCATCACCACCCACTTCAGCGGCGTGCCGAAGATGGTCTGCATCAACGCCGGCGACGAGGCGACGAACATCGCCACGGCGCCAGTCAGCGCCAGCCCCAGCAGCATGAAGTTGTAGACCCGCAGCATGTGGCGCCGCAGACCCTCGTCGTACATTGCTGCATCGGCGCGCGACGATGCGCGGAGCGGCTGATTGACCGATTCCATGATCCCCTCTCTCCCCAACCCGACGCGTCACCCGGCCCCCAAGGCCAGCGAAGGGACGCCCGACTTACCACTTGCTAAGTGGTCGCCATGGAGTAATCGTTCCAATCGATTTCCACGCCGTTTTTCATCGTTAGAGCCGATCAAACTGTGCCCACGCTGCAGCAACTCCGATACCTCGTCGCGGTCGCCGACACGGCGCACTTCCGCCGCGCCGCTGAGCGCTGTCATGTCAGCCAGCCGACCCTTTCGGGCCAGCTGAAGGAACTGGAAGCCCGCCTGCAGGGCCAACTGGTGGAGCGTGACCGCCGGGCACGCGTGGTGCTGACGCCGCTCGGCCGCGAGGTGGTCGGCCGCGCCCGCCGCGCCCTGCGTGAGGTCGAGGACATCCGCGACCTGGCGCGCCGCGGCGGCCCCACCCCGGTCGGCACCACGCGGCTCGGCGCCTTGCCGACACTGGGCGCCTACTTCCTGTCGTTGGTCGTCCCCGACCTCCACCGAGCTTTCCCGGAGCTCAAGCTGTTCGTCCGCGAGGGCAGCCACGACGGCCTGCTCGCCGGCCTCGACGACGGCCAGCTCGACGCGCTCTTGTTCCCGCTGCCGGTACGCGGCGACCACCTGGAGACGACACCGCTCCTGGGCGAGCCACTGTTGATCGTGGTGCCGAGCGACCATCCTTTGGCCCGCGAGCAGGCGATCGGCCCCGAACGCCTGCGCGGCGAGACGGTGCTGGCGCTGGAGCCCGGCTACCGGCTGCACGTGCAGGTCGAGGAGCTGTGCGAGAGCTTCGGCGCCCAGCTCTCGCGCGACTTCGAGGGCACCAGCCTCGACACGCTCCGCTTGATGGTCGGAATGGGTATGGGCATCGCCTTTCTACCGGCGCTCTACGTCCGCAGCGAAGCGCGCAAAGATCCGGCGGTGGTGGTGGTGCAGTTGGTGCCCGAGCCGCCCGAGCGGCTGGTCGGCCTCGTCTGGCGGAAGCGTTCGGCTCGAAGCGAAGCCTTCCACACCCTTGCCGAGCACATGCGCAGCGTCTTCCGCGCCAGCGTCCCGGACGTCCGCGTCGAGTCCGCCGATCCGGGCTGAGCCGTCGCCCAACGGCCGTCAGAGCGTCGGGCGCAAGCTCCTGCCGATCCGCTCCAGACCGACGACCACGGCATCGACCGCCCGGGCGAATTGGGCGCTCGCATGGGTCAGGCCGCGCCACACGTCGAGCGTGGCCTCGCCTCCCGCGGCCGTGATGCCGTCGACCAGTGCCCGGCTGTCGTCGAACAGCGGGTCGTGATCGCAGCCGACGACGTAGGCCGGCGGCAAGCCGGCGAGGTCGCCCAACAACGGCTCGACCCGGACGTCACTGCCGGCGACGTAGCCGGCGCCGACGAAGTTCTGCCAGAACCACACCGTGTCGGCACGGCTGAGCAGGAAATAGAGATGGCCGAACCGGTCCCAGTCCGGACCGTCGAAGCGGTAGCGGTAGCTGCCGTAGATCAACAACAACGACGACGGCAAGGAGCGGCCCTCGTCGCGGCGCGCCATGGTCGCCGCCAGCGCCAGGTGCGCGCCGGCGCTGTCGCCGCCGACTGCGACCCGGGCCGGGTCGAGCCCCATTGCCGCCCCATGGTCGAGCACGAAGGCGAGCGCCGCCTTGGCGTCGTCCAGCCCCGCCGGGAACGGGTGTTCGGGCGCCAGGCGATAGTCGACGGCGAGCACCCGGCGCGCACCGACGAACGCCAAGCGTCGGCAGAGATCATCGTGGGTATCGACGTCGCCGATCGTCCAGCCACCGCCGTGGAGATAGAGGAGCACGGGCGCGGGCGCAGACAGGCCGGGATCGTAGTGGCGGACCCGGATCGGCCCGGTCAGCCCTGCCAACGCCACGTCCTCGACCCGGCCGATCGGCAGAACCGGACGGTTCCAAACCGGAACGAAGCGTTCCGCCATCCAGGTGCGGGCCGCGGCCGGCGTCCGTTGGTGGAAAGGCAGCTCGCCGGCGCGCGCCCGCTCGGCGGCATCAAGCACGTAGCGCAACTGCGGGTTGAGCGTCGCTCCAGCGTCGGCCATCGGCCGATGGAACCCGACTTGCCAGCGGCCGTAAAGAGGCGCCGGCCTTGGCCGATCGTCATGATTGACGTGGCCGGTGCAGGGTCCGACCAACGTCGCGACCCTGCCCGAGAAAGCCCCCATGGACGTTGCACCCGTTCCCTTCATCGATCTGCAGAGCCAGCGCGCCCGCATCGCCGAAGCCGTCGAAACGGCGATCGTCGAGGTGGTCCGTGGCGGCCGGTACATCCTTGGCCCCGAGGTGGGGGCGCTGGAGGACGCTCTTGCCACCTATTGCGGGGCCAAGCACTGCCTGACCTGCGCCAGCGGCACCGATGCATTGGGGTTGCTGCTGATGGCCAAGGGCCTGCGCACGGGCGACGCCGTCGTCTGTCCGACCTTCACCTTTGCGGCCACTGCCGAGGTCGTCGCCTGGCTCGGCGCGACTCCGGTCTTTGCCGACATCGACGAGCGGAGCTTCAACGTCGATCCGGCGAGCGTCGAGCAGGCGCTGCGGTCGGCCCACGACGCCGGCCTGACCCCGCGGGGCATCATCGCCGTCGACCTCTTCGGCCAGCCCGCTGACCATGCAGCGCTACAGCGCTTGGCCGAAGACCATGGGCTTTGGCTGCTGGACGATGCTGCACAGGGCTTCGGCGCGACGCTGGACGGGCGCCGCCTAGGCACCTTCGGCGACTTCACCGCGACCAGCTTCTTCCCGGCGAAGCCGCTTGGCTGCTATGGCGATGGCGGCGCCGTGTTCTTCGACGACGACGAACTGCGCGAGGTGCTGCTGTCGCTGCGGGTCCACGGCCAGGGCCGCGACAAGTACGACAACGTCCGCATCGGCATGAACGGCCGGATGGACACCATCCAGTGCGCGGTGGTCCTGGAGAAGCTCAAGATCTTCGACGACGAGATCGACGCCCGCGACCGCGTTGCCGAACGCTACGCCGAGAGCCTGGCGGACGTTGCAACCGTCCCGACGGTCGGTCCCGGTCTCCGCTCCGTTTGGGCCCAATACACCCTCACCCTGGCGCCTGGGACCGACCGCGACACGGTCCAGGAGTGGTTGCGCCAACAAGGCATCCCGACCGCGGTCTACTACGGACGCGCCATGCACCAACAGACCGCCTACGCCCACTTCCCGGTCGCCGGTAACGGCTTGCCCGTCGCGGAAGACCTGGCCAAACGAGTCCTCAGTCTGCCGATGCACCCCTACCTGGACGAGCCGACACAGGATCGGATCGTCGACGCGGTGCGTCTGGCGCTGAGCTGACGCCCGACACGCAACCCTTCACTTCCCGTCGTCGGTCGGCCCTGTGGCTCCATGGCCACGGGTCGAGAATGGTTTCGTCGCTGCCAACACCAGCGCAACCATGACCACGCTCGTCACCCAGCTGTGCTGGACCATGGTCACCCAAAGATGACGCGCGGCATTGGCGTGGGCTGCCGAAACGCCATAGAATCCAGGTCCTAGCACGGTTCTGCCCAGGTCGATGTGGCGCTCGGAGCGGCCATCGTCATGACGTCTCCTGAAGGTTTCGCCGGCCCGGCGCCGGCGCTCCATGTCCGGTCGTCGAGGCCGTCACGCCGGCGCCGGAGCGGGCGGACGGCCGAAGACCAGACCCGCCCGATGTTGCAAAGTCGGGCAGATTTCCCTAGCACGTGGCGTCTGGGATGACGACGACGGGAACGAGCGGTCGTGACGAGCGAGCGAACCCGCGCCGAACTGCTGCAACGGATCGCCGAGGCGAAGGCGGCGCTGACCGACGAGGTCGCACTGCTGCGCCGCTGCGACGCCGACGCCCTGGACGCGGTCGAAACCGAGCGGCGCGCCACCGCGCAGGCTTGGCGGACGGCCATGACCAGGTGGCGGTCGGGCCAACGACGAACCCGCGCGCACGGCAAGGCCGTCGAGGCGATGCTGACCGCAGACCTGCGTGAGGTCGACCGGGCAGCGGCGCGGTACCGGCGGCTGGTCGCTGCAGCGCAGGGCGCGACTCGGCCGACGGCGGAAGATGCCGAACCGGGAAGATCAGCGAAGATCATCCCGTGGCGGCGGTCGACCGCCCGCCTCTGAAGTCCAGGAAGCGGCGGAGCGCACCTTTCGACTTCAGGCGGTTGGCAGATTTTCTTGAAGCTTTACCTTCAAGGAGGTCGGCGTTGCCAGAGCACGTTTGGCGTGTTTCGCTCAAAGTTTAGGCGTTTTTGCGGAATATGCTGGCGATCGGGGCGTCCGTGAAAGCGGAAGTCCTGGAGGACTGGGAGAAGACTTGAATGATCGGCGATCTCGCCATGCGGCTCCTGCAGGTGGTCGTCGCCGCACAGGTGTCGACCACGGCGGTGCCCCCCCAGAAGCTCGAGACGGTGACGTGTCTCGCCCAGAACATGTGGTTCGAGGCGCGCGGCAGTTCCGAGCAGGACCAGCTAGCAGTCGCGCACGTGGTGCTGAATCGGGTCGCCGACCGGCGCTACCCGGACGCGGTTTGCGACGTCATTTGGCAACCGAAGCAGTTCTCGTGGACCCACGACGGTCGTTCGGATGCGGTGCGCTTCGCCAACCCGGCCGACCGGCGGGTGTGGAAGGAGTTGGTCAGTCTGTCGGTGGACGTCGTCTCCGGCAGCACCGCCGATCCGACCGGCGGTGCCACGCACTACCACACGCGCTACGTCAATCCGGCGTGGTCGAAGCGGCTGCGCAAGCTCGTTCGTATCGAAGACCACATCTACTACCGCTACCCGGGCCGCGTGACCGCCAACACCCACTCGGGCTGAGTCTCAGCGCCAGCGGTCCTCGTCCTTCGGCAGCATGAACACGGCGGTGCCGACGGCGACGCTGCCGAGTGTCACGGCCAGCCCCACGAACAACAGCAGTAATGCGAGCCAGCCATCGGCGGCCCGCTCGGTCAGCGTGCCGATGCCGAAAGCGTCGAACTTGACGATCGCGTAGACCAGCGCCAGCGCCACCATGACGCCGATGCTCGCATGCTCGACGACGAAGCTGACCAAGCGCATGTCAGGTGGGTGTCGTTGGCTCATCCGTTTCCCCTCGGCGCCCCGTTCTGACGAACTTGGGCGCCGAGGGGATGGATCAAGCGGCCGCGATCAGAGACCGGCAAGCAGGACCGCGGTGTCGTTCATCCGGCAGGAGAAGCCCCACTCGTTGTCGTACCAGCTGGCCACCCGGACCAGCTCGCCGCCGATGACCTTGATCGACGTCAGATCGACCGTGGAGCTCGCGGGCGCGTGGTTGTAGTCGATCGAGACCAGCGGCTCGTCGGCGACGTCCATGACACCGGCGAGCGGTCCCGCCGCCGCCGCACGCAGCGCGCCGGCGACCTCTTCGGTCGTCGTCGAGCGGCCCGGGATGAAGGTGAGGTCGACCAGCGACACGTTCGGCGTCGGCACGCGGATCGCCACACCGTCGAGCTTACCGGCAAGCTCGGGAAGGACGAGACCAACGGCCTTGGCTGCACCCGTCGAGGTCGGGATCATCGACAAAGCGGCGGCCCGCGCGCGGCGCAAGTCGCTATGGAACACGTCGAGCACGTGCTGGTCGTTGGTGTAGCTGTGGATCGTCGTCATGTGCCCGTGGCGGATACCAACCAGGTCGTTGAGGACCTTGGCGACCGGCGCCAGGCAGTTGGTGGTGCACGACGCGTTGGAAACGACGACGTGGTCGGCGGTGAGGCCGGCGTGGTTCACACCGTAAACGACGGTGTAGTCGGCGCCCTCGGCCGGCGCCGACACCAGCACCTTCTTCGCCCCGGCCTCGATGTGGCCGGCAGCCTTGTCGCGCTTGGTGAAGATGCCGGTGCACTCCATCACCACGTCGACGCCGTGCTGCCCCCAAGGCAGCTTCGCCATGTCGCGCTCGGCGATCACCTTGATCGGCGCCAAAGCGGCACCGTGGGCGCTCTTGATGTTCAGCACATCACCGTCGAGCACCGCCTCGCCAGGAAACCTGCCGTGCACGCTGTCGTAGCGGAAAAGATGCGCATTGGTCTTCGGCGGCGCCAGATCGTTGACGGCGACCACCTCGATGTCGGTGCGTCCGCTTTCTGCAACCGCCCGCAGAACGTTGCGTCCGATACGTCCAAACCCGTTGATCGCGACCCGTACTGCCACCGCTCGTCTCCCATGCTTGCGCCCTGAAGGCGCGTGTCTACGGCCTCGTGCCCGTGCCGGCCTACCGTGCGGCACCTCACCTACCGCGTCCGACGCCGGCGCAAAAGGTTGCAGTTGGTACGCCGGTCTCGACGCCTGCGGGCGGTCGTCCGGTTGACGCCCCTTTCGGGTCGGGGTTAGGAACCAGTACAGCGGAGCGTGAGGCCATGCAGGAACGCGACGATCGCCTGGACACTGCCGAGCGGCGGCTCGAGGATGCCCTGGCCCGGTTCGAAACGGCGTTCGCCGCCGTCACCACCCGCGCGGGCGGCGGCCGGGAGAGCGGCGAGCTCAAAGCCGAATGCGAGAAGCTGGAACTGGCGTTGAGCGACGTCCGCCAGGAGAACGCCGCACTCAAGACGGTCTCGCGCGATGCCGCCAACCGGCTGGACGACGCCATCACCCAAATCGACATGCTCTTGGAAGGTTGAGCCCCGCATGCCCACGGTCGAGGTCCGCATTCAAGGGCGGAGCCACACGCTGAATTGCGACACCGGGCAGGAGCATCGGCTGCGCCAGGTTGCCTCGTATCTGGATCGCCGCCTCACCGAGGCGTCGCGG
>JBCBTD010000111.1:0-7828 GCA_039818825.1 Pseudomonadota bacterium | reverse complement strand
ATAGGGGGGAGGATCGAGGTGTACGAATTCGGTTATCACCGGCCATCGTCGGTCAGCGAGGCGGTCGCGTTGTTGCGCGGCGCGGAGGACCCGAAGGTGATGTCGGGTGGTCAGACGTTGATCCCGACGTTGAAGCAGCGGTTGGCGCAGCCTTCGGACGTGGTCGATCTCGGCGGGATCGCGGACCTGGTCGGGGTTCGCGAGGACGGCGGGACCATCGTGATCGGTGGGATGACGACCCATGCGGCGGTGGCGTCGAGTGCCTTGGTCCGGGGGCGGATCCCGGGTTTGGCGTCGTTGGCCGAAGGGATCGGCGATCCGCAGGTGCGCAACCGCGGGACGATCGGCGGGTCGATCGCGAACAACGACCCGGCATCGGACTATCCTGGTGCGGTGCTGGCGCTGGACGCGGTGGTGGAGACGGACCGCCGCGAGCTGGGTGCGGACGGGTTCTTCACCGGCATGTTCGAAACGGCGCTGGAGGCGGACGAACTGGTGACGGCGGTGCGTTTTCCGGTACCCGAGAAGTCGGCTTACGCGAAGTTTCCGAACCCGGCGTCGCGCTATGCGGTGGTGGGCGTGATGGTGGCGGTGACGGGCGGCGGGGTTCGGGTCGCGGTGACCGGTGCGGGGGCGGTTGCGTACCGCTGGAGCGAGGCGGAGGCGGCGCTCGGCGGTGGTCTGGATGCGGCGTCCTTGGACGGATTGACGGTGGACCCGTCGGCGTTGAACGCCGATCTGCATGCGAGTGCGGCCTACCGGGCGCATCTGGTCAAGGTGATGGCGACGCGCGCGGTGCAGGCCCTGGTCTGAGCCACCGCGCCACCACCGTCCCGACCCCGCCGACAGCCCCCGGCGGCGGTCCGGGTGCGGCGGCAGAGCCGGCTATAGTCGTGTTGATGATCCGGGTAAAACCGCTCAAGACGGCATTCACGACGCCCACGGGGTGAGGCACGAGCGCGGACCCCGCCTACCGGCAGGGGCGCCGCCGAGCAAAGGGATGCCGATGCGCAATGCTCTCCAGCTTTCCGAAGAGCCGCTCCCGTTCGGCGGCACTACACCTACCGTCGAAGAACTTCGCGCCACCATCATCACCAAGCTTTGGTATCAAGTCGGCAAAGATCAGGCGCATGCTAGCGATCGCGACTGGTTGTTAGCTACGGCCTATGCTGTCCGTGACAACATCACGCGCCGCTGGGTCGAAACCACGCGTGAGAGCTACGAGCGAGAAGAGAAACGCGTTTACTATCTATCGGTCGAATTTCTGATCGGCCGCTTGCTCACTGATTCAATCAACAACATGCAGATGTTGGATATCTGCAAGAAGGCGTTGGCAGGTCTTGGCGTCGATTACGACACGATCGCCGAGACCGAACCCGATGCGGCGCTCGGCAATGGCGGTCTCGGTCGATTGGCTGCCTGTTTCCTGGAGAGCATGGCGACCGTCGGGCTCGCCGGCTACGGCTACGGCATCCGCTACCGCCATGGCTTGTTCAAGCAGCTGTTCGTCGACGGCTTTCAGATCGAACGTCCAGAGGATTGGCTCGAATACGGCAATCCGTGGGAGTTCGAGCGCCCCGAGGTCGTCTATGAGATCGGCTTCGGTGGCAGTGTCGAGCGGACCACCGACCGCCGCGCCCGGTGGGTGCCGAGCGAGCGCGTCAACGCGGTGGCCTACGACACGCCGGTGGTCGGCTGGGCCGGCCGGCGCGTCAACACGCTACGGCTTTGGTCGGCGCGCGCAGTCGAAGCGATGCGGTTGACCGAGTTCAACCGCGGCGACTACGTCAGCGCGTTGATGGGCAAGGCTCGCGCCGAGAGCATCTCCTTGGTGCTGTATCCAGATGACAGCACCGAAGCAGGGCGCGAACTCAGGCTGAAGCAGGAGTTCTTTTTTACTTCGGCGTCGTTGCAGGACCTCGTGCGCCGGCATCTCGACTACTACGGCAACTTCAACGAGTTCGCCGACAAGGTGGCGATCCAGCTCAACGACACCCATCCGGCTTTGGTCGTGCCCGAGCTGATCCGCCTCTTCGTGGATGTCCATGGGCTGCCTTGGCAAGATGCCTGGACGATCGTCCGCAAGATCGTCAGCTACACCAACCACACGCTGCTGCCGGAGGCTTTGGAAAGCTGGCCAGTGCCGATGATGGAACGGCTGCTGCCACGACACGTGCAGATCATTTACGAGTTGAACGCCGATTTTCTCAGAGAGCTGCGCAAGAAGGACGACGTCGACGACAGCTTGATCCGTGCGGTCTCGCTCATCGACGAAGGGGCCGGCCGCCGGGTGCGGATGGGCAACGTCGCTTTTCTCGCGGCCCGCAAGGTGAACGGCGTTTCCGCCCTGCACACCCAGTTGATGAAGAAGACGGTGTTCGGGCCGCTCCATAGGGTCTTCCCGGACAAGATCACCAGCAAGACCAACGGCATAACCCCAAGGCGGTGGCTGCTCGGCAGCAACCCGGGGCTCGCGGCGTTGATCACCGAGACCATCGGCGATAGCTGGATCGCCAATGCCGCCGAGCTGCGGCGGCTGGGACCGTCCGCCGGGGATGCAGCGTTCGTCGAGCGCTTCGCCGCGGTCAAGCGCGCCAACAAGGAGCGTCTTGCCGCCGCCATCGATCGTCGTCTCGGCGTCCGCCTGGATCCGGACGCGCTGTTCGACGTCCAGATCAAGCGCATCCACGAGTACAAGCGCCAGCTCCTGAACATCCTCGAGACCATCGTGCTCTATGACGCGATGCGGGCAGACCCCCACAAGGACTGGCAACCACGCGTCCGCATCTTCGCCGGCAAAGCCGCGGCGGCGTACCACTCGGCCAAGCTGATCATCAAGCTGATCAACGACGTCGGCCGGATGGTGAACAACGACCCGTTGGTCGGCGATCGTCTCAAGGTGATCTTCGTGCCGAACTACAACGTGTCATTGGCCGAGTTGATCATTCCGGCCGCCGATCTGTCAGAGCAGATTTCGACCGCCGGGATGGAGGCGTCGGGCACCGGTAACATGAAGTTCGCGCTGAACGGTGCGTTGACCATCGGCACTTTGGACGGCGCCAACGTCGAGATGCGCGAGCACGTCGGTGCCAAAAACATCTTCATCTTCGGCAACACCGCCGACCAGGTGGCCAAGCATTGGGCCGAGGGTTTCGATGCGCGGGCGGCCATCCAGGCCGCCGACGGCCTCGGCGAAGCCCTGGAGCAGGTGCGGACCGGCGTGTTCTCGCCCGACGACCGCGACCGCTATCGCGGTTTGGTGGACGGCCTCTTCAACCACGATCGCTACCTGGTGACCGCCGACTTCCAAGATTATGCAGAGACCCAGGAGCGGGTCGCGCATGCCTTCACCGGTCCCACTTGGTGGCCGATGGCGATCGCCAACACTGCGAACATGGGCTGGTTCTCCTCGGATCGCACGATCCGCGAGTATGCCGAGGAGATCTGGCAGGCATCGACCGACCCAGTACCCGAGAGCTGACCTACGACGACTGCCAGGCGTGGCTGACCGGCCTCCGCCGAGGGCGGATGGCCGCGGCCAAATCGAGAGACGGGAGCGACCATGTGGACCGAAGAACGCCCCATGCCGAATCTTTGCCGCAACGCCTTGGCCTATGTGCTGGCGGGCGGGCGTGGCAGTCGTCTAAAAGAACTGACCGACAATCGCGCCAAACCAGCGGTGCCGTTCGGCAGTAAGTCGCGTATCATCGATTTTGCTCTCTCGAATGCTCTCAATTCCGGTATCCGGCGGATGGCCGTAGCGACGCAATACAAGGCGCACAGCCTGATTCGCCATTGCCATCGTGGCTGGGATTTTCTGCGGCCGGAGCGCAACGAAAGCTTCGACGTGCTGCCGGCATCACAAAGGGTGTCGGAGACCCAGTGGTACGAAGGGACCGCCGACGCAGTCTTTCAGAACATCGAGATCATTGAAGACTACGAGGTCGACCACATCATCGTGCTGGCCGGCGACCACGTCTACAAGATGGACTACGAGATCATGCTCCGCCAGCACGTGGCGAGCGGCGCCGACGTGACGGTCGGAGTCATCGATGTGCCACGTATGGAAGGCACGGCGTTCGGTGTGCTCCATGTCGACGACACCGACCGCATCATCGCTTTCGTCGAGAAGCCGGCCGATCCACCCTCGATCCCAGGCCAGCCCGACCGCGCGCTCGCCAGCATGGGCATCTACGCGTTCTCGACCGCGTTCCTGTTCGATCAGCTCCGTCGCGACGCCGCCGATCCCAACTCTAGCCGTGACTTCGGGAAAGACATCGTTCCCTACATCGTCGAGCACGGTCACGCCCAGGCCCACCGCTTTTCCGACAGCTGTGTGCGAGCCACCAGCGAGCGCGAAGCCTATTGGCGCGATGCCGGTACGGTCGACGCGTATTGGGCCGCCAACATCGACCTCTGCTCGGTGGTTCCGGAACTCGACCTCTACGACCACGACTGGCCGATCTGGACCTACGCCGAGATCCTGCCGCCGGCGAAATTCGTGCACGATGCCGATGGGCGTCGTGGCATGGCAGTGAGCTCGATGGTCTCGGGGGGGTGCATCGTGTCCGGCGCTGACGTGCACACGTCACTCCTGTTCAACAAGGTGCACGTCCACTCTTACGCTCGGCTACGGGGTGCCGTGGTGTTGCCAGGGGCCGACGTCGGCCGTGGTGCCCGGCTGACCAACTGTGTCGTCGACAGCGGCGTCAAGATCCCACGCGGCTTGGTGGTCGGCGAGGACCCCGAGCTGGACGCCAAACGGTTTCGCCGCACCGACAACGGCATCGTCCTGATAACGCCGAAGATGTTGGCCGCCTTGGAGCATTGAGTCGTGCGTGTTTTGGCCGTTGCGCCCGAGTGTTTCCCTTACGTCAAAACCGGCGGTTTGGCAGATGTGGTTGGCGCTTTGCCAGGAGCGCTCGGTGCGCTCGGCCACGACGTGCGCACCCTCGTGCCCGGATATCCTGCGGTCCTCGCGCATCTGGGCGAAGCGACGGTGATCGACACCTACGACGAGCTGTTCGGGGCACCCGCGGCGGTATGGGAGGTGCCGGGCAAGGATGGTGCGCCGTCGTTGCTCGTCGTCGACGCGCGCCATCTCTACGATCGGCCAGGCCATCTCTACCTTGCGTCCGAGACCGACGAGTGGCCGGACAACCCGCTGCGCTTCGCGGCACTCGCCGTCGTCGCACGGGAGATCGCGCTCGGTCGGTTGCCGGCCTGGCGTCCAGACGTGGTTCATGCCCACGACTGGCAATCAGGCCTCGTTCCTGCCTACCTCGCCCTGGACGGCCGGCCTCGCCCGCCGTGCGTCATGACAGTCCACAACCTCGCGTTCCAGGGACAGTACGATCCCGCCTGGTTCGGTGCTTTGGGGTTGCCGGCCGACACCTTCGCTCCCGACGGCGTCGAGTACTACGGTGGTATCGGCTTTCTCAAGGCCGGTCTCCACTATGCCGACCGGTTGACCACGGTCAGCCCGACCTATGCGCGGGAAATCCAGAGCATGGATTGGGGCATGGGCCTCGGCGGGTTGCTCCATGCGCGGGAGAACAAGCTCGTCGGGATCGTCAACGGGATCGACGATGCCGTGTGGAATCCGTCGCGGGACCCTTGGCTCGACCCGACCTACACCGTGCGCAGCATCGACCGCCGGGCGACGCACAAGGCCGCCGTGCAGCAGGCGTTCGGGCTGCACCAGCAACCCGATGCGCTGCTGTTCTGTGTCATCAGTCGACTCGCCTGGCAGAAAGGGATCGATACGCTGCTGCCGGCGGTCGGCGCGCTGGTCGACGCCGGCTGCCAGCTGGCGGTGCTGGGCTCCGGGGACCCGGCGCTGGAGGCTGGGTTCCACAATGCGGCCGCCGTCTACCCAGGACGCGTCGGCGTCATCGTCGGCTACGACGAGGGGATGTCGCATCGTCTCCAAGCCGGCGCCGACGCCATCATCGTCCCGTCGCGCTTCGAGCCGTGCGGGCTGACTCAGCTCTATGGGCTGCGTTACGGCTGTCTGCCGATCGCCGCGCGCACGGGCGGTCTGATCGACACGGTTCACGACGTCGACGTCGCGGGAGAAGCCGCAGCGACCGGGATCAGCTTCGCCTCCGGACGAACCGACAGTCTGATCGACGCCATCGAGCGCGCCCTGACATTGTGGCGCGAGCCCGAGCGGTGGCGTCAGCGCCAACGCCGCGGCATGACCAAGGATTTGGGGTGGGGCAAGGCGGCTTCGGCATATGCGGCCGTGTACGAGGCGGCACGCGCCGACCTCACGCTCCGTTGATTAGTGGGGTGGCATGCCGGCCCGATCGGCCGCCGCCCCTGCAAACGATGACGACAACGCCGTTGGAGGATGACCATGGCCACCACCAAACCGAGTCTCGATGCCGGGGTGGTCCGGGCGTTGGTCGACGGGCGGCACGGCGACCCCTTCGCCGTGCTGGGTCACCACGGTGACCTCGTCCGCACCTTGCAGTTCGGGGCCGACAAGGTCAGCGTTCAGCGCCTCGGCGGCCGTTCGAAGAGCTGGCCGCTCGGCAAGATCGACGATGACGGCTTCTTCGAAGGGTCGGTCAAAGGGTTGAAGCCGGGCGAGGCCTATCGCCTCGAGGTCGACGGCCGCGTGGTCGAAGATCCCTATCGGTTCGGTCCGGTTCTCGGCGACGTCGACGTTCATCTGATGGGTGAGGGCACCCATCGACGCCTGTTCGAGAAGATGGGCGCCCATCCGACGGTCAAAGACGACACGCCGGGCGTCGCGTTCTCCGTCTGGGCGCCCAACGCCAGTCGTTGCAGCGTCGTCGGCGATTTCAACGGCTGGGACGGCCGCCGCCACGTGATGCGCAAACGGGTCGAGGTCGGTGTCTTCGAGATGTTCGTCCCCGACATCGCCGTCGGCGCCAAGTACAAGTTCGAGCTATTGGGGCCGCACGGCGACGTGTTGCCGCTCAAAGCCGACCCCTACGCGTTCCGAGCCGAGCATCCGCCGCAAACCGCGAGCATCGTCGCGGGCTTGGTCGACCACGAGTGGCGCGACGACGAGTGGATGGCGAGGCGGCAGGAGGCGCATCATCTGGAAGCGCCGCTGAGCATCTACGAGGTGCATCTCGGCTCATGGCGGCGGGTTCCGGAAGAGGACGGGCGGTTTCTCTCCTACCTCGAGCTTGCCGACGAGCTGGTCCCCTACGTCAAATCGTTGGGCTTCACCCACATCGAGCTCCTGCCCGTGAGCGAGTACCCGTTCGACGGGTCGTGGGGCTACCAACCAACCGGGTTGTTCGCGCCGACCATCCGCCATGGCACGGCGGAAGAGTTCGCCACGTTCGTCGACCGCTGCCACCAGGCCGGCATCGGCGTGATCATCGACTGGGTGCCTGGTCATTTCCCCAGCGACGCCCACGGCCTCGCCTGGTTCGACGGCACGGCGCTCTACGAACATGCCGATCCGCGCCAAGGGTTCCACACCGACTGGAACACCCTGATCTACAATTACGGGCGGACCGAGGTCCGCAACTTCCTGATCGCCAACGCCCTCTACTGGCTCGACCGTTTCCACATCGATGGTCTGCGGGTCGATGCGGTCGCGTCGATGCTCTACTTGGACTATTCGCGTGAGGATGACGCCTGGATCCCCAACCAGTACGGGGGCAACGAGAACCTGGAGGCGATCGGCTTTCTGCGCCAGCTGAACGAGCTGGTCTACGGCGAGTATCCGGGCGCCATGACCGCCGCTGAAGAGTCGACGGCATGGCCCGCCGTCTCGAAGCCGACCTACCTCGGCGGCTTGGGCTTCGGCTACAAATGGAACATGGGCTGGATGCACGAT
>JBCBTD010000110.1:0-8328 GCA_039818825.1 Pseudomonadota bacterium | reverse complement strand
TGCAAATCCGTCTATGTAGACACCATGCTTCGCAACAAAAGTAAATAGTTGCAAATATCTTTGAATGAGAAGTGCTTTTTCATGGCTCCAAAGCGGGAAATTCAGGCCCTTCCCTATTTTTTCTGCCTGCTTGCGGAACTCCGGCAGCGCGTTTTCGGGAAACAGTGGTTTTTCATTCTCTAATCTACTGTCTGAGGCAGTCCGTCCCATGTTACACCATCCAATTGTCGCCCAGCTATTTTCCTTCCAACCCGAACCATTGTGGTTCCATCAGCGGTGCGGGCACTTCGAGAGGTTCCAGAATATCTACCTAAAACTGGTTTCCAGTCACCCCATTGTTTGAAGTGGAATGGTATGTTCGCGGCCACACACTGATCCTGCAGCCCGCGGAACCAGGAGGGGCTAGACGGACGGGCTTTGGGTCCGCTTTCGCCGCCCGCAATCACCCAGTGGATGGTGGCACTCCACGGTCTGAGGTTGACTGGACCTAGCAACGGTTCGGCGGAAATAAAGCGTACTCTAGCAGGAACGCGCGCGATCTCAGGAAGCCGCCTCTCCGCCCAATGTTTGTTCTCGACTGTCGTGCCGAGCCACACGTTCCGCGGCCACTGATCCACCCATGGTACTTTCGCTGTCACCAACTCAGGGCGCTTGGTCAGCAGCAACCAGTCAAGCGCCTGCGTATCCGCTATTAAGGTCCAGAGACGCTCACGCCAGACATCGAGATCCGGCCGGTCTTCGAAGACATCAGCCATGGACGCGCAGAATACTCGCGGGCGCAGTCCGGCATACAGTGCCTCTTTGTTCCATTTGAGCGGCTGGGCCCAGTGCTTATCACCGAAAAAACGACGTGGGGCGTTAGCTCCCCAAACCCTCTGGCCGGTCCGGCGGGACCAAGCCTCCGCGTAGCAATGCTTGCACGCGGGGGACACTTTCAGGCACCCCCACCACGGATTGAATGTGTGCGTTGTCCACTCAATTTTCGAGTTTGCTGCCATAGTTCCATCAATCACACGTCTCGTCGCGCGGCAACGAGCAGATGTTCTATTTTTGTTCTAGATCGACTTTAGCTCTCTCTCTGAAGGCAGACCTGTCCTGCCGATACGGCTCAAGATCTCTCGCGCCCCCACCCGGCCAGCGCCCCATAGTCGACTAGCCGTCGCTGAGCGGGCCGGTCCAGTGTGCCGGCTCTCGAAGGACACTACACCATGGCGGGCAAGGCGAAGGTAGCGCGGAACAGGTTGGCCCGTAGGCTGCCGCGCGAGAATTGCGGGATCGCGGCGAAGTAGTCGATTGGTTGGCGCAGGCTGGGCGGCTCGTGGGGGCATGGGGACCGGCGCGTGCGTTCCGGTAGCCGTTGCCCCGTCCGGCGTGAGAGTACATCGCCGCAACCCCGCTATACTGGCGCTCGGTGAGACCACGGAGACGACGGCATGAAGCTCTCCGAGCGGGTGAGACCCGTCGACGGCGAAGCGAAAGCCGTGTTGCAGGACGTCCGGAGTTTCGAGGCGACCCAAGAGGCGCTGGCGTTGCTCGAAATGCTGGCACTCGGCGACAAGCACGTCATCGCTCGGAACGTCCGCCCGGTCGCGGAAGCGTTCGCCGACATCCGGAAGCGCACCGCTGCGGAGCGATGAGCACCTAGGCAAAAATTCCTTGATGTGCCAAACTTGGTGTGCTCTGCCTGGAGACCGCCCATGCCCGGACGTCCGCCGACCGCGAAGCAGCTCGCCATTCTCGAGAGGAACGGCGCCAGTGCACGGGCCTCCACCGGACCGCGCACCGTGGCGGGGAAAGCGAAGGCCGCGCGGAACGCGTTGACCCATGGGCTCCGGGCCGAGGGTGGGCGGGACGTGGAGGACGTCGCCGATCGGCTGGCGCGGGCCGAGCTGCTGGTCGAGACCTTTCAGCCCGAGGACGCGTTCGAGGAGGCGCTGTTGCACCGCATGGCCGCGGCGTTCCATCGACTGGAGAAGGCCGACCATCTGGAAAGCCAGACCCTCGACGTCTCCTTGGGCGAGCTGTCGCCAGGGCAGGTGCTGAGCCGGCTCGGCAAGGTCCAGTCGGGCTTCGCCGCCATCAACCGCTACCGCGCCACCGCTCAGACCGACCTCTTCAACGCCTACCGCATGCTCGCCGTCCACCGCGGCACCCGCCCCGGCGTCGACAACCCCGAAATGCCGAACGAACCCTGATCCGGCATTTTTCGTTTTTCGTCAGCGCGTTACGAGCGCACCTCAGCCTCGACGACGGGTCAACCGCGTGGCGGCGAAGGCGGCGGCCAGGAGCCCGATCGGCCAGGCGGCCCAGAAGTCCCCGTGCCAGGTCGCCAGGTTCATGGCGAGGAGACCGAGCGCCAGGGCACCCAGCCGGCCGAAGGTCCGGCCGACCCAGGACGGCACTACCCGCGGCGCCACCCACATGCCGTAGACGGTCAGCATGATGATGATCGGGAACTGCGCCCAGGGCGCGTCGCCGGTGACGACGTTGGTCGCCGCCAGGGCCAGGGACGCGAACAACAGCCCCCGCGGCCCGCGCCAAGCGGAGAGCGGCGGCGGCGCCAAGCGCTCCGGCTCCATGCTCTGGGCCCGCGGCCGGGCGGGCTGCGGCCGCCGCGCCGGCCGCTTGGCTGGGCCGCCGCCGAGATCGAGGCGAAACACCTCGACGTCGTGGTCGAAACCTGGCGGGTGCTGCAGCCCCAGGGTCTCGAAGCCGACCTGCAGCTTGGTGGCGACGTGGTCGTAGACCGGGCGCGAGACCAGGACGCCGCCGGGCTCGGCCATCGCCTGCAGCCGCGCCGCCAAGTTGACCGCCTCCCCCAGCAGGTCGCCGCGCTCGACGATGACGTCGCCGACGTGGATGCCGATGCGGTAGCGGATCGGATCACCCGGCGCCGCCTCCAGGCCGACCAGCTCGCGCTGCGCTTCGGCGGCGCACGCGACCGCCTCGACCACCGAGGGGAAATCGGCGACGAGGCCGTCGCCCGCGGTGTTGGCGATCCGCCCCCGATGCCGCTGGATCAGCCCCTGCAGCACCTCGCGCCCGCGGCGCATGGCGAGGGTCGCCGCGGTCTCGGCGGCGGCGAGGTGCCGGCTCGACCCGGCCACGTCGGCGATCAGAATGGTGGTCAGCTTGCGCTCGACGTCGCTGGTCACCGCTGGCCGTCCCTCGTGCCGCTACAACGGATAGCCGACGGCCTCACGGGCCAAGCCGCCATGGAGGTCCATCAGCCGCTCCAGATAGACGCGGACCGGATCGTCGTCAGCCAGGGTCTTGAACGGACTGACCGACCGCGCCCACTGGAAGGCGCCGAGGACGACGTAATCGGCATAGAGCGGCACCGTACCGCCGAGGAACGGTTGGCGCGCCAGCAGAAGACGCAACGGGGCCAGGCTCTGCTGGAAGGCGCCCAGCCGTGCCTCGCGGTCGGCGACCACCGCTTCGAGGCTCTTGCCGAAGCGCTGCTCGCGGCTCTGGCGGAAGTAGTCCCGGTCCTCGTCGAGCAGGTGGTCGTGGATGTCCTTGACGACGAACGAGACGAGCTGGGCGTGGAGCGTGGCCTCGACCCAGCTCTCGACGAAGGCGCTGAGTGCCCGACCTTCCGCCCCACCGAAGAGCGTCGGCCGGTCGGGAAAGCGGTCGTCCAGATCGTGGGCGATGGCGCTGCTCTCGTTGAGCCACCGGCCATCGTGCTCGACGATCGGCACCGTCTTCGAGAAGCCATGGATGCTGGAGATGGCCGTGAACGCGGTCGGCACGGTCTCGAACGCGAGGCCCTTGTGCGCCAATGCCAGCTTCACGCGCCAGCAGGTCGGACTGAAGCGCCGCCCGTCCCTGGCGGCGAGGTCGTAGAGGACGAACATGCGGGAAACCCTCGTCGCAGTGGCGCGCCGCCCCATCTTCGCGAGATGGACGAGCCGACGATCACCGAGGCCATCATGGCGCTGATCGACGAGCGGGGCGAGGGGCGAACGGCCTGCCCCTCGGAGGTCGCCCGCCGCCTGGCGCCCGACGATTGGCGGCCGTTGATGCCGGCGATCAGGGCCGTCGCAGCAGACCTTGCCGACCGGGGCTGGTTGGTCGTGAGCCAGGGCGGGCAGCCGATCGATCGACGCCACGCCCGCGGACCCGTTCGCCTGGGCCTGCCAGTTCGCGGCTGACGCGGGCTTGTGGGGCGCTCCGCTTCGTGATGCTCTGCCGGCAAAGCCGATCAGGGAGACCGACGACCATGCCGCGTTTCGCCGCCAATCTGTCGATGATGTTCACCGAGCATCCGTTCCTCGACCGCTTCCAAGCGGCGGCCGATGCCGGCTTCACCGCCGTCGAGTTCCTGTTCCCCTACGATCATCCGCCCGAGATCGTGGCGAAGTGGCGCGAGGCGGCCGGTGTGCACCAAGCGCTGTTCAACCTGGCGCCCGGCAACTGGGACGGTGGCGAGCGCGGTCTGGCGTCGCTGCCCGGGCGCGAGGCCGAGTTCGAGGCGAGCGTCACCCAAGCGCTCGACTACGCCGACGCCCTCGACTGCCCGCTGTTGCACGTCATGGCCGGCATCCCTGGGAACGCCCCCGCCGAAGCCGCCACGGCGACCTACCGCCGGAACCTGACACTGGCCGCCGACCGGGCCGCGGCGCGGGGACGCTCGATCTGCATCGAGCCGATCAACGCACGCGACATGCCGGGGTTCTTCCTCCGCACCACGACCGAGGCGATCGCCCATCTTGATGACGTCGCCAGGCCCAACGCTCACCTGCAGCTCGACCTCTACCACTGCCAGATCAGCGAGGGCGATTTGGCAAAGCGAACCGCCGCACTCTTGCCGCGCGTCGCTCACGTGCAGATCGCCGGCGTGCCCGAACGCCACGAGCCTAGTCTCGGCGAGATCAACTACCCCTATTTGTTCGCGCTGCTCGACCGCTTGGGCTACGACGGTTGGGTCGGCTGTGAGTACCGCCCGGAAGCAGGGACGGTCGAGGGGCTCGGCTGGTTCGCCGCCGCGCAGGCAGGCTAGCCGTTGGCCACGTACTCCGAGCCGCCGGCGCAGCGGGGCCTGGAACGTCGTCAGTCGGCGCCGAGCTGAGCGGCGAACGGCGCGTCCATGGCCGGCTCGACGGCGTCGCCGTCATCGACGATACGCCACGCGGACGGGTCGGCGAGCAGTTCCCGCACGACACGGGCATGGAGCATGTGCCCGCTGCCACGCCCCTCGAACCGCGCTTTGAGCGATCCGGCGAGATAGAGATCGCCCACCGCATCCAGGGCCTTGTGCCGGACGAACTCGTCGGGCCAGCGCAGCCCGCTAGGGTTGAGCACACCGTGCCGGCTGACCACGATCGCGTTGTCCAACGAACCACCCCGGGCCAAACCACGCGCGCGAAGGCTGTCGACGTCCTCGGCGAAGCCGAAGGTGCGCGCCCGGGCGAGCTCACGGCGGAACGACGCAAGGTCGACGTCGAGCGCCAGCGCCTGCCGGCCGACGATCGGGTGGTCGAAATCGATCGTCATGTCGACGTGGAGACCGTCGTCGTCGTTGGGCAGCAATGCGGCCGAGCGACCACCGTGCTCCACCCGGACCGGCTTCAGCACCTCCAACACCGGGCGAACCGCGTCCTGGAGTTCGACGCCGGCGCAACCGACGAGGAACACGAACGGTTCGGCGCTGCCATCGAGCGCCGGAACCTCGGGGCCGTCCAGCGCGATCTCGACATTGTCCACGCCCCACGCCGCCAACGCCGCCAGGACGTGCTCCACGGTGTTGACCGTGACCCCGTCGGGTCCCTGAAGCTGGGTGCAGCGGGTGGTGTCGGCGACGAACGCCGCCCGCGCCGGGATCGGCGCCGTGCCCGGCAAGTCCTCGCGAACGAAGACGATGCCACGGCCTTCAGCAGCGGGGCGCATGGTCAACGTTGCCCGTGCACCGGTGTGGATGCCGATGCCGACGCAGCCGATCGCCGAACGCAACGTGCGCTGGCTGGACTCGGGCTCGCGGTGGTCAGCGGCAGCACTCATTCGGCAACCCTTCGTCGTGAAACGACCTTCGCGTTTGCGAACGTTAACGAAGGTCGTACTGACCGAACCGACGAGCTTCAAATCACTGTTTGTGACGGTTTTTGACGAAATCGACTTGAAGCTCGTCGTCAGCAGCCCTCCTCAAGCCTCTGTTTTCTCACGGCGAAGGAACGGTGGCAGTTCGCCCTCGCCAGACGGCTCCGCTGTCACACGCGGACCGTCGCCCGCCGGCTTCGGTGAGCGCCCCTCTTTGGCGGGAAGCTCGTGCTCCGGCCGCTTGCCGTACAACCCCTGGGCCATCCGCCGGAAGATCGAACGCGACCCGCCGTCCTCGGCATGTGCCGCTTCCGCCGCTGCCGGCGCGACGAAACCACCACGTTCGTCGCCGCCCGCGGCGCGATCACCGTCGGCCTCCGGGTCGATCACGCGGTGGCGAACGGGTTCGCGTCGCCCGGAGGCGCCTCCCGGATGCGGCATCGGTTGCACGCGATGGGTCTCGGCACGGAAACGCAGGCTGGAAAGCGGGGACGTCGGCTCGGCACGTGGCGCTTCGGCTTCGACCGACTGGTGACCCTCGATCGCATCGAGCCCGCGGCCGCTACCCTCGATCCCGGTGGCGACCACCGACACGCGCATCCGGCCTTCCATCGTCTCGTCGAAGGTCGAACCGAAGATGATGTTGGCGTCCTGGTCGACCTCTTCGCGGATACGATTGGCGGCGGCGTCCACCTCGAACAGGGTCATGTCCATGCCGCCAGTGATGTTGATGAGGACGCCCTGGGCGCCGCGCATCGACACCTCGTCGAGCAACGGGTTGGAGATCGCCGCCTCGGCCGCCTCGATCGCGCGACGATCGCCCTCGGCTTCTCCGGTGCCCATCATCGCCTTGCCCATCTCGGCCATGACGGTGCGGATGTCGGCGAAGTCGAGGTTGATCAGGCCCGGCATCACGATCAGGTCGGTGACGCCGCGCACGCCCATGTGCAGCACCTGATCGGCGAGCGTGAACGCATCCCGCAGGGTCGTCCGCTCGTTGGCCACCCGGAACAGGTTCTGGTTGGGAATGACGATCAACGTGTCGACGTACTGCTGGAGGTCTTCCAGGCCCGCTTCGGCGATGCGCATCCGATGCGCACCCTCGAAGGCGAAGGGCTTGGTCACGACGCCGACGGTCAAGATGCCCGCTTCGCGAACGGCCCGCGCAATCACCGGCGCGGCACCAGTGCCGGTGCCGCCGCCCATTCCGGCGGTGATGAAGACCATGTGGCTGCCCTGGACCTCCTGCAGGATTTGGTCCAGCTCCTCCTCGGCCGAGGCGCGGCCCACCTCCGGACGGGCGCCGGCGCCGAGGCCGTGGGTGATCATCGTCCCGAGCTGGATCCGCCGCTCCGTGAGCGCGCTCTCCAACGCCTGGGCGTCGGTGTTCGCGACGATGAATTCCACACCCTCCAGATGCGACGCGATCATGTTCGTCACGGCGTTGCCGCCGGCACCGCCGACCCCGATGACCGAGATCTTCGGCTTCAACTCGTGGTTCGTTGCAACACCCAAAGTCAGGGACATGCTCTCCTCCTCCACACCCCATTGAACTCCAACATCTCAGGCCCCACCCGCGGGGCCCCTCACGCCACGCCCAGGCTCTCGCGGAGCCATTGGCCGAGACGCTCGATGGGTTTTTCGACACCGATTCGGGCCGCGCGGCGGGCGACGTAGCCGACACCGCCATCGTCACCGGCGACCAACGCCAGACCGCCGCTGGCGGCGGCGTGTTGGGGGTCGGCCCAACCGGCAAACACGTCCGGACGACCAAGCCGCGTACCGACGCCGAGCACGTCGGTGGCGAGTTCGACCAAGCCATCCTGTTGGGCGCCGCCGCCCGTCAATACGATCCCGCGCCGCGCAGCATCGCGCGCAGCGACGGGCGCGCGGTCCAGCTCGTCGGCGACCCGGGCGAGCATCGCTTCGGCGAGCGGGCGCAGGATTTCGCTGAGCTGGCCGCGCGGCAGCTCGACCGTGTCGGTCGCCGAAACCGCGCCGAGCGGGGAGACCTCCACGAAATCGAGCGCGTCGTAGGACGGCCAACCGACCGACACCCGCAAAGTCTTGATCCGCTCGGCGGCAGCATGGGCAACGCCCAGCTTCGTGGCCAGCTCCTGGGTCAGATGGTCGGCGCCGCCGTTGATCGCACTCACGAACTGCAGTCGACCGGCGTGGAACACCGCCAGCGAGGTCGTCCGCGCCCCGCAGTCGACGAGCAGAACCCCGCGCTCGGCCTCGTCCTTGGTGACGCACGAGACCGCCGCTCCGTAGGCAGCGGAGACC
>JBCBTD010000109.1:0-8366 GCA_039818825.1 Pseudomonadota bacterium | reverse complement strand
CACGGCGTCCATGTCGTGCTCGATCAACAGCATCGGCAAAGTCGCCTTCAAGTCGCGGAGGATCGCCAGCAGCACCTGGCTCTCGTCCCGACCCACGCCTGCCATCGGTTCGTCGAGCAGCAGGAGCTTTGGCGCCATCGCCAACGCCATTGCCAGCTCCAGCGCGCGTTTTTCGCCGTGGGCGAGGGACGAGGCGGGCTGGCGAGCGCGCTCGGCCAGGCCGATCCGCTCCAGCGCGCCGAAGGCTTCACGGTCCAGTGCCGCGTCATCCCTGGCTGATGCGACGAAGCGGAAGCTGGAGCCACTGCGGGCTTGGACGGCGAGTGCGACGTTCGCCAGCGCGGTGGCGCCAGGCACGATCGAGGTCGTCTGGAAGGTCCGTCCGAGGCCGAGTGCGGCGCGCCGGTGCGGCGCCAACCGAGTGATGTCCTGGCCGGCGAAGTGGATGTGTCCAAGATCGGGCCGGACGAGGCCCGAGACCTGCTGGACCAGGGTGGTCTTGCCGGCGCCGTTGGGGCCGATCAGCGCATGGCATTCGCGCGCGCGGAGATCGAACCAGACGTCGTCGGTTGCTACCAGCGCACCGAACCGCTTGGTGAGCCCTGCCAGCCGCAGCACCGGCTCAGCCACGATGATCGTCTCGGTCGTGAACCCCGACCAAGCCGGCAAGGCCGCCCTTGAAGTAGATGACGGCGAGAACCAGCAGAGGGCCGAACACCAGCTTCCAGTGCTGGGTGACGTCGGCAAGCCCGACCTCCAGCAAGGCGAACGCAATGGCCCCGAGCAACGCGCCGGTCGGCGTGCCCATACCACCGAGCACGACCATCGCGATCAGCTCGCCCGAGCGTTGCCAGCTCATCGTGGCCGGGCTGACGAACTCGGCTTGCAGCGCCAAGAGGCAGCCGGCGATGCCGGCGAGCGTGCCGGCGATGACGTAGGCGACGATGCGGATGCGGACGACGTCGTAACCGAGGGCTGCGCAGCGGAGCTCGTTCTCGCGCGTCGCGCGCAGCACCCGCCCAAAGCGGCTGACGCGGAGCCCGTGGGCGAACAGGAAGCTCCCGAACAGTGCGACGAAGGTGAACGCGTAGAGCCCACGGTCGCTCGCCAGCAGTTCGGTACCGAGCAGGGTGGGGCTCGCCCACAAGGTCAGCCCGTCATCGCCACCATAGGCCGAGAGCGAACTCGCGACGAAGAACAGCATCTGTCCGAAGGCGAGCGTGATCATGATGAAGTACACGCCTGACGTGCGGAGGCAGACCAAACCGGTCAACAAGGCGAACGCCCCGCTGGTCGCCACCACCATCGGCAGGATCAGAGCCACCTCGGTGACGCCTTCGGTCAACATGATCCCGGTCGTGTAAGCGCCGAGGCCGAGGAACGCGGCGTGGCCGAAGCTGACCAAGCCGGCCTGGCCGACCAACAGGTCGAGCGAGATCGCGGCGATCGCCAGGATCATGATCCGGGTGACCAGGGAGAGCACGTAACCCTCAGCGCCGAACACCGCGACGAGCGGCAAGACGAGGAGGCCGAGGAAGACGACGGTTGCCGGCAACGACCGGCGGGAGAGCCAACGGTTCGTCGTGCGATCGGTGACGGCGCCACGGGTCGCGCCGGTCACGCGGCCTTCCCGGCGAACAGCCCCGTCGGGCGGATCGCGAGGATCACCGCCATGACGACGTAGACGAGCATCGACGCCAAGGCCGGGCCGATCTGGTTGGCGCTCGAGGGATCAAGGGCGAGCCGAAGGCCGTCGGTCAACAGCTGGCGGCCAACGGTGTCGACCAAACCGACCAGCAGGGCGGCGACGAAAGCCCCTCGGATCGAGCCGATGCCGCCGATGACGATGACGACGAATGCCACGATCAGGAGATCGTCACCCATGCCCGTTTGGACGGCGAACAGGGGTGCCGCCAAGCCGCCAGCGAAGCCCGCCAGCATCGCGCCGAAGCCGAACACGGCCATGAACAGCTTGCGAATGTCGACGCCAAGGGCGGCAACGACGTCGGGGTGGGTGGAACCAGCACGCACCAGCATCCCCGCTCTGGTCCGCATGACCAACAGGTAGAGCCCGAGAGCGACCAACAACCCGGCGCCGATCACGGCAAAGCGGTAGACCGGGTAGAGCAGGCCCGGCACCAGAGTCACCGAGCCGGCGAGCCATTCGGGTGGCGCCAACGACAACGGCACCGGGCCCCAAACGACCTTCACTGCTTCGTTGACGAACAGGATGACACCGAAGGTCGCGAGCACCTGATCGAGATGGTCGCGGTCGTAGAGCTGGCGGAAGATCAGCCGCTCGAGAAGCAGTCCGAGGCCGAGCGCCGTGACGAGCGCCAGCGCCAGACCGAGCGCGAAATTGCCAGTCCAGGCGTGGAACTGCCACGTCAGATAGGCACCGACCATGTACTGAACGCCGTGGGCCAAGTTGATGAAGCCCATCACGCCGAACACCAAGGTCAGCCCTGCTGCGACGAGGAACAAGATGACACCGAGCTGCAGCCCGTTGAGGACCTGCACCAGCAGCAGCGTGCCGCTCACCGCCGCGCTCCGCAAGCCGTCGCCAGGTCAGTCGAGCGCGCACTCCGCAGCGTAAACGTCGCCGTAGTCGTCGAAGACCTGCTGCACCACCTCGGTCTGGTAGTTGCCGTCGTCGCGCGCCACCACCCGCAACAGATAGAAATCCTGGATCGGGTAGCCGTTGGTGTTGAAACTGAAGTCGCCACGCAGGCTCTGGAAGTCGGCAGCGCGGATGGCGGCGCGCACGGCGTCCCGGTCATCGAGGTCGCCGCCGACGGCGCGAACGACGCTGTCGAGCAGCATGGCCGTGTCATAGCCTTGCATGGCGTAGAGCGCCGGCACGTAGCCGTAGGCCGCCTCGAACGCCTCGACGAACTCGGCGTTGCCCGGCGTATCCAGGCCGGGCGACCAGTTGCCGCCACCGAAGAAGCCCAGCGCCGCATCTTTTTGCGCGGGCAAGGTCGTCTCGTCGACGGTGAACGCCGAGAGGAACGCGACCCGGTCGGCCAAGCCCGACTGGCGAAACTGGTTGACGAAACGGACGCCGAGCCCGCCCGGCATGAACACGAACAACGCCTCGGGGTCGGCCGCGGCAATCCGCGCAACCTCCGACGAGAAATCTTGCTGGGTCAGCGGCACGTAGGCCTCGTCGACGACCGTGCCGTCGAAGTGCCGCTTGAAGCCGGCCAAGCTATCGCGCCCGGCCTGGTAGTTGGGCGCCAGGAGAAACACCCGCTCGAAGCCCTGGTCTTGGGCGTAACGTCCGAGGACCTCGTGGTTCTGGTCGTTCTGGTAGGAGACTGCGAAGAAGTCCTCGTGGCAGTTGGCCCCGGCGAAGGGCGAGGGCCCGGCATTCGGGCTCAGCAGGAAGGTCCCGCTGTCGGTCACGGGCTTGAAGATCGCACCCAGCATGTTCGAGAAGATCGTACCGACGACGAAGTCGACGTCGTCACGCTCGACCAGTGCACGGGCGCGGTCAATGGCGACGTCGGGTTTCAGTTCGGCGTCGGCAACGATCAGCTCGACGTCGCGGTCGCCGAACTTGCCGCCCAGCTGATCGAGCGCCAGCTGAAAGCCGTCCCTGGCGTGCTGGCCGAGTGCCGCCGGCGGTCCCGAGAGGGTGACGATCATACCGACCTTGACCGGCTCGTCGGCGACCGCCGGCCAGGCCAATGCCGCCAGCGCAGCCCCTACGACGACGAACCTCTGCATCACGCACCCTCCGAAGTGTCGGCGGGCGGACGAAAGACGTCACCCGCCGCCGCGTTCTCGTTCGGCGCGGAGCTTCAGGGCCAGCGCGGCATTGTCAAGGCTCAGCCGGCGGCAGAGTCCTCGGTGGCGGCCGCCGGCTCGAACTTGAGGCTCACCGAATTCATGCAGTAGCGCTGGCCGGTCGGCGGTGGTCCGTCGGGGAAGAGGTGACCGAGATGGCTGTCGCAGCGGGCGCAATGCACCTCGGTGCGGACCATGAAGAGGCTCCGGTCGGTCGTCGTCTCGACGTGCCCTGGCTCGATGGGCGCGAAGAAGCTCGGCCAGCCGGTGCCGCTATCGTACTTGGCGTCGGAGCCGAACAGCGGCAAACCGCAACCGACACAACTGTAAGTTCCCTGGTCCTTGGCGTTCGCGTAGCGACCGCTGAACGCTCGCTCGGTACCGTGGGCGCGGGCCACACGGTACTCTTCCGGCGACAGCAGGGTGCGCCACTCGGCGTCCGTCCGGTGCAACTTTTCCATGGCCGTCCTCCGTCCGTTCCCTCCGGCATTTGGGCATCCGTGGCCGCCGGTCCAAGGGGTCAAGACGGTTCGCGTAGCGCCCGTTCCAGGGCTTCGAACGCCAGGGTCACGCAACGGTGACGCGAGCGAAATGCTCTAGCTGGGGCGAATACCTCCATGCCGGTCAGTGGCGGCGCCGTGTCAGCGCGATCGGCCAAGTACGCCTTGATGCGCTTCGAGATCCCGGCGAACTCGGCGACGTCCCGCCCCGGGGCTGCGTCCGCAGCAAGGGCGGCGCTCGCTTCGCAGAGCAGACAACCGCGCACCTCGTGCCCGACCGCCATGACACGGTCGCCATCGAGATGCAGATCGATGGTGACACGGTCGCCGCAAAGCGGGTTGTCAAGCGTCACCGACCGATCGGGCGCCGCCAGTCGGCTGTCGGTCCGGCCGCTCTGCGCCAGGGCGCGGATCGCATCTTGGTAGAGGTCGATCGTCACCGGCCCCGGGTCCTGACCGCATCGAGCGCTGCCGAGGTATCGACGTCGATCAGGGCGGCATCGTCCTCCATCGGCACCTCGAGCAGTTCCGCGGCGTGCGCACCGATCAAGTGGCGCGCGCCGACGTCACCTTCGAGCTCGCGCATGGCAGCGAAATGGCGACGCCCCCAGAGCACGGGGTTACCGCGCTTGCCGTCGACCGTCGGCACGATGATCGTGGCCTGGTCGTCCGGTGCGAACGCATCGATCAGCCGATCGAGATGTTGGGCCGTCACGCGCGGCATGTCGCCGAGGCAGACGATGGCGCCGTCGATATCGGGCGCGAGCGCTGCAATCCCGCGCTGAAGTGACGTGCTGAGCCCCTCGGCGAACGTTGGATTGTGCACGAAGTGCACGGAGCGACCGGCGAGCGCCGCCTCGACAGCTCGGGGTTCGTGGCCGGTGACGACGACGATCTGCGAAGCTTTCGAGGCTAGTGCCGCGTCCACCGGGTAGGAGATCAGAGGCTTCGAGCCCACCGGCTGGACCAGCTTGTTCAGCCGGCCCATACGTCTCGACTGGCCGCCCGCCAGCACGATGACCGCGATGCGCGGGCTCGAGGCCACGGCCGTGCCTTCGCGCGGTTGCGGCCGGGTCGGGATTTCGGCAAGCAGCCCGCCGACGCCCATGCCCATGATCTGCGGGGCGTCGACCTTGATGCCGACGCCGAGGCGCTGGAGCACCCAGTCGAAGCCGTTCAGCTTGGGCGAGCGGGCGCAGCCGGGCAGCCCGATCACCGGCCGGCCGTCGCGATGGCCGAACAGCAGGAGGTTGCCGGGATCGACCGGCATGCCGAAATGCTCGACCGTCCCGCCGGCCTTCTCGAGCCCGCTCGGCAGGACGTCTCGCCGGTCGGTGATCGCGGACGCACCGGCAATCAGCAATACGTCGACCTGCGGCGCGTCGGCGATCGCTTCGGCCAGGGCGGCGGCATCGTGCACCGTCCGCCGCTCGCCCAGGAGCCGGCCACCGACCAGGCGGACGCGCTCCGCGGTGATGTCTGCCGACTTGTCGAGCACGCTCGGCTTGAGGCTCGGGAGTGTCGTTTGGATCAGGAAGGCGCTGATGCCCCGATAAGGTGCCACGCGGAAGGCCGGCCGCGCGGCTTCGAGCGTCGCCTCGGCGAGAGCGAGGGCGTCTTCGGGTGCCGCGAACGGTATGATCTTCACGGTCACGACGAGCTGCCCCGTGACGACGGGCGCATAGTCGTCGACCGTGGCGATGGTCAACGCTTCGTCGAGCCGGTTGACGCTGTCGATCGCCGTCCGATCGAGGCGGACGACGCCGGCAGTCTGCGCGCGCAGATTGACGCGTCCGGTAAAGGCGCGGTCAGCGGCGACGCCGGGACCGACCAGCGGTGTTGCCAGGCGAGTGGCGGCGTCGTCCTCGGGGACGTCCTGAGCGTCGAAGAAGCACGCAACGACGCTGGCCACGCCCGCCGCGCGGAGTGCGTCGACGTCGGTCGCGTCCAACCGCCGGCCCTTCCGCAACGTCCGCGCACCGGCCTTCGTGCTGTGGACAAGCAGGGCGCCCTCGGCGTCCACCGTGTTCACGGTGCCGAATCTCATGCGGCGCGGCGCAGCACGCTGGTCATCTCCGCCAGCACCGAGATCGCGATCTCGGCCGGGCTCACGGCCCCCAGTGGCAAGCCTGCCGGCCCGTGGACGCGGCCGATCTCGACATCGACGAACCCCGCCGCGCGCAGCCGTTCGACCCGTTGGCCGTGGGTACGCTTGCTGCCGAGGGCAGCGACGTAGAACGCCTCGGAGCGCAGTGCTGCGACCAAGGCCGGGTCATCGATCTTGGGGTCGTGGGTCAGCGTGACGACGGCCGTTCGCGCGTCGGGCTGGAGCTGCGCCAAGGCTTCGTCCGGCCAGTCGTTGCTCATCGAGACGCCAGGGAAGCGGACGTCGGAGCCGAACGCGCGACGCGGGTCGACGACGGTGACGGCGTAGCCGGCGACCTGGGCCATCGGCACCAGCGCCTGCGCGATGTGCACGGCGCCGACGACGACCAGGCGGAGCGGCGGGTTGAAGACTTGGACGAACCAACTTTCACCTGCGGCCTCGAGTTTGGTGCTGCGGTCGCTGCGCAACGCATCGAGCAGCGTCGTCTCGACCTCGGCGGGGAGGGCGTCGCCATCGACCAGGAGACCGTCGATCCACAGGCTTTGGGCGTTGTCGCGCAGCCGTCGAACCACCAGCGCCGGCTTCGCACCGGCTCGTGCGGCGTTCAGCTGCTCCAGAATGGCCGGTGTCACCCGACCGCCTCCACGAAGACCTCGACGGTGCCGCCGCAAGCGAGACCGACCTCCCATGCCTGCTCGTTGGATACACCGAAGCTCAAGAGTTTCGCCGGTGCACCGTCCATCACGTCCATCGCCTCGGTGACGACCGCGCCCTCGATGCAACCCCCCGACACCGAGCCGACCATCTCGCCACGCTCGTTGACACCGAGGAGACTGCCGACCGGTCGCGGCGACGAGCCCCAGGTTGCTACGACCGTGGCCAGTGCTGCCTTCGCGCCGGTGTCGCGCCAAGCCTGGACCTGCTGGAGTACGTCGTCCGTCATGCTGCCTCCGTCCCCTGGCTGGCCTCGACCCAGCGGCGCATGGCGCCGCGGGCCGGTGTCTCGATGCTCATGATGTGGGCAAGCTGATCCAGGCTTTCGAGGTTGTGCACGGAATGAAAGCCGTCGACGTGTCGGATCATGGCCTTGGCGCCTGACGCCAATGGCGCATAGCCGTCGAACCGCAGCAACGGGTTCAGCCAGACCAAGCGCCGACAGCTCCGCTGCAGGCGGTCCATCTCGCGTTCGAGCCCGCTGCCGGCGTCACGGTCCAAGCCGTCGGTGATCAGAAGAACGACCGCGCCTTGGGTCAGGACCCGTCGCCCCCATTTACGGTTGAACAGCTCCAGGCAATGGCCGATGCGTGTACCGCCCGACCAGTCGGTGCAGGCGACGCCGATCTTGTCGAGAGCGACGTCGATGTCGCGGTGGCGGAGCTGGCGCGTCACGTTGGTGAGGTGCGTACCGAACAAGAACGTGTGCACCCGATCGCGGTCGTTCGTCAGCAGATGGAGAAAGTGTAGGAGCAGCCGCGCATAGCGGCTCATCGACCCGGAAATGTCGCACAGCACGACCAACGGCGGCGGCCGGCGTCGCCGCTGCTTGCGCTCCAGATCGATGAGCGCAGCGCCACCACGAAGCGAGCCGCGAAGCGTCCGCCGCATGTCGATCCGTTGGCCGTGGGTGTGCGGATCGAAGCGGCGCGTCAGCACGTCGGCGATCGGCAGGGTCAGACGGCTCATCGCCCGTTTCGCCGCTTCGATCTCCGCTTGGCTCATGTCCTCGAAGTCTTTGGTCTGCAGGATCTCGCTGGCCGAGTAGGTCATCACGGCGTCGAGTTCGATCCGCTCCTCGTCGGCGGCCCGGTCGCCGTCGCCGTCGCCGTCGCCCGGTCGTTTTTCCGGCGCCATGGCGTCGGCGACGCGCTTGTTCACGTCCAGTTTCGGTGAAGGCGAAGGCGAACCGGCCGCCCACGCGGGGCGGGTCGAACGCGACGCCGTGATGGCCGAAACGGCCAGCGCGATCC
>JBCBTD010000108.1:0-8489 GCA_039818825.1 Pseudomonadota bacterium | reverse complement strand
CTTTGCTTCGACGACCGGCAACTGCGCCCCACCTGCACCATGATCCATCGTCTTCGAGCGAGCGTCCGCCGCCAACCCGATCTCCCGGACCAGTGGTGTCGCCCACGGGGCTGCGGATGGTGACTTGGTTGGAGCCGCATCCGCCGGTCGAGCTGCAGGCGGTCGACATCGAGCCCTACCGCGCGGGCAATGCCGGCGTCGAATGGGTGACCACGTTTTTTGCTGACCGCGCGGGCCCGCATGTCGCCGTGACCGCTCTGGTTCACGGCAACGAGCCCTGCGGCGCGATCGCGCTCGACTGGCTGTTCCGCCGGGGTGTCCGGCCAGTCCGCGGTCGCCTGAGCCTCGCGTTCCTCAACGTCGACGCCTACCGCGCGTTCGATCCGGCCGCGCCCAACCTCTCGCGCTGGTCGGACGAGGATTTCAACCGCATCTGGGACGCGACCATCCTCGATGGTCCGCGGACCTCCGTGGAGCTGCAGCGAGCGCGCGCCATCCGCACCTGGATCGACGACGTCGACTTGCTGCTGGACGTCCACTCCATGCAGCATACGTCGCCGCCGCTGATGCTCGCCGGGACCCGCCCACGCGCAACCGACCTGGCGATCCGCGTCGGCACGCCCTCCATCGTCGTTCAAGACGCCGGTCACGCGGCCGGGCCACGGCTCCGCGACTACGGAGAGTTCGGCGCCGTTCCGGGTGGTCGGACCGCCCTTTTGGCCGAGTGCGGTCAGCACTGGGCGGCGGCCACCGCGGAGTTGGCCATCGAGAGCGTCGTCCGGTTTCTCCGCGCGACGGCCGTCGTGGCCTCCGACTTTGCGGCCGACCGCGTGCCGTTGGCGACGCCGCCGATCCAGATGGTCGTTCAGGTCACGGAGGCGGTGACCATCCGCGAGCCGGATTTCCGCTTCGTTGCGCCCTACAAGGGCATGGAAGTGATACCCCGAGCCGGCAGTGTCATCGGTTGGGAGGGCACGCGGCCGGTGACCACGCCCTATGACGACTGCATCTTGATCATGCCCAGCCGGCGGCTCTGGCCGGGCCAGACCGCAGTGCGCCTCGGTCGCAGGATCGGCTGAGCGGGTCGCGCGACAGAGCCGCGCCTCACGAGGTGCGTCGAAGCGTCAGTGTCAACAACCCGGCACCGATCAGGCAGCAGGCCGCCAAGCGGTTGACGAGGCGCCCGGCTGCCGGCGTAACCAGCGTGCGGCGGACGCGCCCCGCGACCAGGGCCACCGCGCCATCCATGACCAGGCCTTGGACGGCGAAGGTCAGCAGGATGACGGTGAGCTGTGGGCCGACGGCGCGGCTCGGGTCGACGAATTGGGGCACGAACGCGACGTAGAAGACGATGGCTTTCGGATTGAAAATCGCCGTGACGAAGCCGCGTGCCACCAGCCAGCCCACGGCCATCGGCGGCGCCGATACCGTCGCCAGTACCGGCGGCGGTGCGGTCCAGGCGCGCCACCCGAGAAAGACCAGATACGCCGCACCCACGAGCTTGAGGACCGTGAACGCCGTCGATGACGCGCTCAACAACGCGCCGATGCCGATCAACGAGAGACCGAGGGCGGTGCAGGCGCCGGCGATCCCACCCGCCGCCGTCACCAGCCCTGCGCGGCTACCGCGCTCGATGCCGGTACCCATGATCAGCAGCATCGTCGGGCCGGGCGTCGCCAGGAGGATCGTGTTGGCGACGACCAGCGCCAGCCAGTAGTCGAGTGCCACGTGGTCAGGCCGGACGGCGGAGCAACGCCGTCAGCACCCCGGCGCCGACCAGCATGCTCCCGCCGGCGCGATTGGCCCAGGTGAGGAGGCGCGCGTCGCGAATACGCTGCCGCACCGATCCGGCGAGCAGCGCGTAGAGCGCCGCGTTGACGCCCGCCAGCACGAGGAACGTCGTCCCCATGATCAGGAGCTGCGGCAGCACTGGTGCCGTCGGCGTGACGAACTGCGGCATGAACGCGACGAAGAAGGCGATGCTCTTCGGGTTGAGCGCCGTTACGACGAACGCCTGCCGGGAAAGGTCGGTGGGTGTCGTGTCCGGGGCGTCGCCCGGCAGGAGCGATGGCGCTCGCCACTGCTTCACGCCCAGATAGATGAGATAGCCGGCGCCCAACAGCTTGAGGACGGTGAACGCCTCGGCCGACGCAGCGAGCACCGCGCCGACACCGAGCAACGAGAGGGTCATCGCCAACGCATCGCCGGCGACGACACCGGCCACGGTTCGGAGCGCTGCGGCGGACCCGTGGCGGATCGCGAAACCGGTCACCAACAGGATCGTCGGGCCCGGTACCGCCAGCAACACGGTGGCGGCAATGGTGAAGGCCAGCCAGAGTTCGAAGGGCACGTGCGGCTCCACTGAGTTCGGACCAGCCTGACCAATCCACATGCGCCCTGGCGAGGCAAGGCCGAGGTGACGCTCATGACTCGTCGGCGATGTCGAAGATCATGCCTGCGGCCTGGAACCCGCCGTCGACGGCGACCACCTGCCCGGTCGTGAACCCGGCTTCGTCCGACGCCAGATAGACCACGACGCCGGCGATTTCGGCGGGTTCGGCATAGCGGCGCTGCGGCACGTGCCGTGCCCAGCCAGCCCGTGTCGCCGGCGTGTGCATCCGCTTGATGAGCGGGGTCTCGACCGGTCCGGGTGCGATTGCGTTGACGGTGATCGGCGTCGGGCCCAACTCCACCGCGGCGACCTGGGTCATGTTGACCACGGCGGCCTTGGTGGCGCCATACGCGATGCGTCCGGCCGAGCCACGCAGGCCCGATACCGACGCCATGTTGACGATGCGCCCGGCAGTACCGCGTGCAAGCATCAGCCTCGCCGCCGTCCGCATTCCGAGGAAGACGCCGAGGACGTTGACGTCGACGATGCGGCGAAAGGCGGCGACGTCGGTGTCGACCATCGGCGCCTGGAACGCGAACCCGGCATTGTTGACGACGACGTCGAGGCCGTGGGTCGCGTCGACGTGGCCGAAGACGGCTTCGATCGCAGTCTCGTCGGTGACGTCGAGCACATGCGCTTCGGCGACAGCTCCGGCTTGGCGCAGGGACGTCGCGACGGCCAGAGCGCCGTCGCCATCGACGTCGGTGACGATCACCCTGGCTTCCGCCGCTGCCAAACGCTCGACGATCGCGCGGCCGATCCCGGCGGCGGCGCCGGTCACCACGGCCGTTTTGCCAGCCAGTGTCATCGTCATGACGTCATGCCCCGTTGCCGTCGTCGGCTCGGCGGTGGCCGACCGGTGTCCTGATCACCCAGTCATCGTATCATCGTTCATTCATCGTATCTCATCTCGCTCTTTCTACCTTCGCGCGTGCGAGATGACCCCCTCGACGGCAGTAGCGAGCTACGTATCGTCACAGGTGGAAAGTCGTAGGAGACAACGACGATGACAACAACCGACCTCAGACGTGCGCGTCGAGAGGCTAGACAAACCGCGCAAATGGCCGTGCGCGCATTCGCTCGTGAGCCGAATGTCGACCACGAACAGGCCGTGCAGCATGCGTGGGCACGTGTCCGCTTGCTGAGCGAGCTGGTGCATCGTCGGACCGTGACGGCGATGGCGCAGGGCCTGACTGCTCAACCGTGACGTGGAACGGCCGAACGCCGCAGCGGGCTTGCCGGACGGATTGGGGGTAGCCGTCCGGGCCAGCCGTTCCTAAGTTTTGCTCCTGAGCGCGGTGGACACCGCTGACGAGCCATAACCAAGACGCTCGGGAGTTCCATGATGACCGATCGACCCCAGCACCCCTTGGTGCACGTGTTTGCGCGGCAATTGGCTGACGGGAAGACGGATCGGCGCGAGTTCTTGCGCTCCGCCACACTTTTGGGCGTTTCGTCGGCAGCCGCCTATGCGATGGCGGGGCACATCACGGGCGAGTCTTCGGTCGATCCGGCCGCCGCGCAGCAGACGGACAGCCCGCAATCGGGCGGCATCCTGCGGGTGGCCATGCAGGTCCAGAAGATGGACGACCCAGCGACCTACTCCTGGACGCAAATGTCCAACCAGTCGCGGCACGTCGTCGAGTATCTGGCGATCACCGGCCCGGACAACGTCACCCGGCCGCTGTTGGCCGAGCGCTGGGAAGCATCCGACGACCTTAAAACTTGGACATTTTTTCTGCGCCAGGGCGTGAAGTGGCACAATGGCGACGACTTCACCGCCGACGACGTGCGCTGGAACGTGGAGCGTTGGCTCGATCCGAATCTGGGCAGTTCGAACGCCGGCCTTTCGACCTTCGCTGCCATGGTGGAGCCGGGCGACGGTGGCAGCCGGATGATCGAAGGGGCGGTCGACGTCATCGATCCCCACACTGTCCGCTTCAACCTCACCAAGCCGGTGCTCTCGGTGCCGGAGGACCTCTACAATTACCCCGCGGCGATCCTGCACCCGTCGTTCAGCCCGCCCTTCGACGTCGACCCCATCGGCACCGGGCCGTACACGTTCGCCGAGTTCGAGGTCGGCTCACGCTGCATTCTTCGCCGCGTTACCGAGACGGCGACGGGCGAACCCTTCGTCTATTGGGGCGGTGACGTCTATCTGGACGAGATTCACTACTACAACTTCGACGCCGAGAACCAACTGACCGCCTACGCGTCGGGCGACGTCGATACCGTGTACGAGTTCGGGATCGAACAGTTGCCACTGGCCCGCTCGCTCCCCGGTACGGTGCTGGAGGCGCGCACGGCGCAGACGCTTTGCTGCCGGTTCCGTACCGACACGCCACCCTTCGACGACATCCGCGTGCGACAGGCGATCGTCAAGGGCGTCGACAACGGCGTATTCACCGACCTGGTCTTTCTCGGCGCTGGCGATCGCGGCGAAAATCATCACGTGGCACCGATCCACCCCGAGTACTTCGAGCTGCCGCCGTTGCAGCGAGACGTCGAGGGTGCCAGGGCCTTGCTCGCCGAAGCGGGCCACGGCGAGGGGCTGGAGTTGACGATCGACGTGGGCAACACCGACGGCCCCTGGCATCAGGCCGCGACCGAGATCATGCGTGACCAGCTCCAAGACATCGGCGTGCAGCTCAACATCAACGTCATGCCGGCCTCCCGCTTCTGGGAGATCTGGGACGAGACGCCGTTCGGCGCGACCGCTTGGACCCACCGGCCGCTCGGCACCATGGTTCTCTCGCTCGCGTACCGGACCGGCACGCCGTGGAACGAGAGCAAGTTCAGTGATGCCGCGTTCGACGCCGCGCTCGACGAGGCGGAGGCCACCTTCGACGTCGACGAGCGGCGGGCAAAGATGGAAGCCGTCGAGCGCATCCTCCAGGATCAGGCGGTGATGGTGCAGCCGGTGTTCCGCCCGATCTTCACGATCGTCCGTGACAACGTGCGGAACCTGCACGCGCATCCGACCGTCTACCACCAATACGGTCAGGCCTGGATCGCGACCTGACGCTTCGGGCCCGGGTGCCGACGGCCATGTCCGTCGGCCGGGCCGCTCGCTCGACGCCGGCACGCCGCACCGCACGAGGTGTCCGACGATGCCGGCGCTGATCCTCCGCCGCCTCGGTCAGATGCTGCTGATCATGGCGTTCGCCTCGTTGCTGATCTTCGTCATCTTCGACACGCCGGCGTTCAAGAAGAAGCTGGCGGTCGCCGAACTCGGTGGCTTCGGTGTGGCGACCCTGAGCGACGAGGCCTACCAGAACTGGTTGGCCGAGAAGGGGCTCGATCGTCCCTTCCACGAACGCTACGTCGCCTGGGTCGCTGACGTGGCCCAGGGCGAGCTCGGGACGTCGTTCGAAAAGAACACCGCCGTCGGCCCCCTGCTGGCCGACCGGCTGTGGAACACCGCGGTGTTGGCGTTCTGGGTGTTCGCCCTGATGATCCCCTTGGCCTTGGTCACGGGTGTCCTGGCCGGGATGCGCGAGGGCTCGATCCAGGACCGGGCGCTTTCGTTCGTTGCCGTCTTCACCACCTCGATCCCCGAAATCGCCACGGCGATCATGCTGACCGTGGTCTTCGCCCTCGGCCTCGGCTGGCTGCCGGCCAAGTCGGCGATGGTTCAGGGCTTCGACGGCTGGCAGTTGGTGCTGCCGGTCCTGACCCTGGTCCTCTACGGCTTCGGCTACGTCGCGCGCATGACCCGTGCGTCGATGGCCGAGGTGATGACGTCCCAGTACGTCCGGACGGCGGTGTTGAAGGGGCTGCCGTACCATCGCGTGATCGTCGGCCACGCCCTGCGCAACGCGCTGATCGCACCCTTCACCATCATCGTCCTGCAGCTCAACTGGCTCTTGTCGGGTGTCGTCGTCGTCGAGGTGTTCTTCGAGTACAACGGATTCGGCAAGCTGCTGTTGGAAGCGGCGCTGTTCGGCGACGTCTACGTGGTTCAAGCGGCGACGTTGGTTGCCGTCGGCGTGGCCGTCACGTCGCAGATCATCTCGGACGTCGGCTACACCTTTCTCAATCCCCGGATCCGTTTCCAATGAGAGCGCCCGATGGCCACGATCCCGGCTGATCTGGAGCGACCGCGCCTGCTCGACCGCCTGACGTCGCCCGATGCGCTGTTCGTGCTGATCGCGACGATGTGGCTGCCGCTGACCGCCTACGTGCTGCTGGGCCGGCACTTGGGACCGCTCCAGCCTTACGTTCTGCTGCCGGCGATCCCGGCGACGCTCGTGCTCTACGTCCTGGCGATCCGCGCTTTCCGCGAGAGCACGGTCGCGGTGATCGGCACCACCCTCGTCTTCTTCTGGCTGCTGATGGCGGTCACCGCGCCCTACCTGCCGCTCGAAGACCCCAATCGACCGATCGCCCCATTCACCCTGCCGCTGACCGAGACGCGCGACCATTTCTTCTGGCTCGGCGCCGACGGCCGCGGCCGTGACATGCTCAGTCGCGCGATCTGGGGGTGTCAGCGGGTTCTGGTTTGGGGCGTGACGGCGACGCTGGTGGCCTACCTGATCGGCACGGTCTTCGGCTTGGTCGCCGGCTATCTCGCCGGCTGGTGGGACGAGATCATTTCCTTCGTCGCCAACGTCTTCTTGTCGTTTCCGGTGATGGTGTTGTTCATCGTCATCCTGAACTACCTGGGCGCGAGCGGTCTCAACATCGTCATCGCGGTGACCTTCGCCTCCGCACCGGCGATCATGCGCATCGTCCGCGGTCTGACGCTCGACATCAAAACCCGCGACTACGTCTTCGCCGCCCAAACGCGCGGCGAACACCCACTGTACATCATGCTGGTGGAGCTGCTGCCGAACGTCCGCGGGCCGATCATCGTCGATGCGTGCCTGCGGCTCGGCTACACCACCGTCGCCATCACGACACTGACCTTTCTCGGCCTCGGCCTGCAGCCGCCGGACCCGGACTGGGGGTTGATGATCCGCGAGAGCGCGCGCGTGGCGTTGCTCTGGCAGTTCGCCTACATGCTGCTCGTCCCGGCATTGTCGGTGTCCAGTCTGATTCTGGGTTTCAACCTGCTGGCCGACGGCCTGCGCGAATTGTCGCTCAAGGATTGAGGAGGTCGCCGATGACCGAGCCGACCCCCGTTTTGACCTGTGAGAATCTGTCGATCTCCTACTTCACGCGGGCTGGGGAGATCCCCGCAGTCGTGGACTTCAGCTTGGAGGTCATGCCCGGCGACGCGGTTGGCCTCGTCGGCGAGAGTGGCTGCGGGAAGTCCACCGTCGCGCTCGCGATCATGCAGTACCTGGGCCGCAACGGCCGAGTCGTCGGCGGCCGGATCCGCTTCAAGGGCGACGATCTGGCGACGTTGTCGGCGGAACGATTGCGGCGTCTCCGTGGCTCCGAGATCGCCATGGTCTATCAGGAGCCAATGGCTTCGCTGAACCCGTCGATGAGCGTCGCCCGCCAGCTCATGGAGGTCCCGCTCAACCATCTGTCGATCGGTGAGGCGGAGGCCCGCGACCGCGCCCTCGACATGCTCGAACGGGTAAAGCTCCCCGACCCCGGGCGGATCATGGCCGCCTATCCGCACCAGCTGTCGGGCGGACAGCAGCAGCGGGTGGTGATCGCCATGGCCTTGCTCGGCGGGCCATCACTGTTGCTGCTCGACGAGCCGACCACCGCACTCGACGTCACCGTCGAGGCGGGCGTGATCGAGCTGATCCGGGAACTCGCCTCGAGCTCCGGGGCTTCGATGCTCTACATCAGTCACAATCTCGGTCTGATCCTCGAGACCTGCGACCGTTTGACGGTCATGTATTCGGGCGAGGCCGTCGAGACGGGCTCGGTCGCCCAGGTATTCGAGGCGATGCGTCACCCCTACACGCGCGGGTTGTTCAACTCCATTCCCTTGCCCGGTGCCGACAAGCACGCCCGCCCGTTGATGCCGATCCGCGGCCAGCTGCCCCTGCCGCACGAACGCCCGCCGGGCTGCAATTTCGGGCCGCGCTGCGACCATTTCCGCGCCGGGCGATGCGATTCAGATTTTATTCCTATGCAGACGGTCGATGCCGGCAGGCGCCATCGTGCCCGTTGCGTCCTGTGGGACGGGATCGAT
>JBCBTD010000107.1:0-8650 GCA_039818825.1 Pseudomonadota bacterium | reverse complement strand
TGCATGTGGGAACACCGGCCGGAAGCGCGAGTACCAGCGGCGAACGACCTCACCCGACCAAACGCGCAGATCCGAACATCAGATCGGCTGGTGACAGACGGCTTCGAGGTGGTGCCCGTCAGGGTCGATGAGGAAAGCGGCGTAGTAATGGGGATGGTAGTCGGGGCGCAAGCCCGGCGGACCGTTGTCGGTGCCACCCGCTGCAAGGCCCGCCGCATGAAACGCATCGACGGTCGGGCGATCGGCGGCGCGGAAAGCCACGTGCTGGCCCTCGTTGGGTCGAACCGGAGAAGGCGGCTTGGCGGCGCCGATCCAGAAGCCAGGCTCTTGGCCAACCCCGTAGCCCGCGGCGATGTAATCCGCTTCGTCGAGCTCCATGACCCGAGCGTGACCGAGTGCTGACAGTAGCGCGTCGTAGAACGCCCGCGACCGGTCGAAATCCGCAACGGCAAGCGAAAGATGGTCGAACACCACAACCCTCCCCGACGTGACCAACCACTGGACGATAACCCGATCGTCGGATCGCGCGCTAGCCGCGGCCTACCCCACGGATCAACCGGCCAAGCCGGGCAGCATGCCCTTCAAACCATCGGCCAGCATGCCCATGGCGATGGCGGCGAGCAGCATGCCCATGACCCGCGTGACGACGCCAATGCCTGCAGCACCGAGCAGACTGGCGAGCGGCGACGCGAAACGGAACACCAAGCCCACGAGCCCCGCGATCGCCAAGATCACCACCGAATGCTCCAATTGGCTGATGACGCCCTGGTGTTGCTGGGCGGCAACCAGCACCGTCGACAGAGCACCAGGCCCCGCAACGATCGGAATGGCGAGCGGCACGATGGCGATCGACGGCCTCGCCTTACCGTCGGCCATCTCGTCGTCGCTGTGGTTCTGGTGCGGGCGATTGGAGAGCATGCTCAAGCCGATCAAGAGCACGATCACCCCGCCGGCGGCCCGCAGCGCGTCGACCGTGACGCCGAAGAACGCCAGCAAGACCGAGCCGGTCCAAGCGAACACCAAAAGTGCGATCGCGACGGCGGCCGCACACCGCCAGGCGATACCGCGCACCTCCTCGGGTGGCCGATGCGCCGTCAAGCCGACGAACAAGCCGAGATTGCCGAGCGGGTTGGTGGTCGAGAACAGCGCAGCGATGAAACTGGTGAGCGCAGCTTCCGGCAACATGGTTCGGTCGTTCCTATGGCTGTCGTGAGCGATCGCCGCCGCGCCCGATCGGTCTGTTCACGGCGGACGCTCGATTGCTGCCGAAACGGGGACGCCCGAAGGCGAGGACGTCGCCGGGGAACCGTGGACGGCCCCGATGAGATACCGGGCCACCCGAACGTCGTCGACCGTCCACCGGTCAGCCACGACGATGAGGTGCCAAGTGACGGGTGCGGGCGCTACGGTCGGCGATGGCGGTGGGTGAGAGGACGTCGCGGAGCCGCGTCGTCGACATCGGTCCGCCGGGAGGTGGACGGCTCGGGTCGAGCCGGTGGAGGAGCGACGGTGACGCTTGGGGGTGCAGGGTCTCTCATCGACGCGGTCGGCATGTTCGGTGTCGTCGTCTTTGCCATCAGCGGCGCGCTTGCGGCCGGCCGCCTACGCCTCGACCCGGTCGGCTTCGTGCTGCTCGGGACCGTGACCGCCATCGGCGGCGGCACGCTCCGCGACCTGCTGTTGGGCCGGCCCGTCTTCTGGGTCGAGGAGCCGGGCCAGCTCGTGCTGAGCGTGGCCGCGGCGCTGACCGTGTACCTGTTTCTGAAGCCAACGGTAGCGCGCGATCGTTGGCTGGCGTGGTCCGACGCCGCGGGGCTAGCGGCGTTCGCCGTTCAGGGTAGCCTGATCGCCCTCGCCGTCGGCGTGAGCCCCCTGGTCGCGGTCGTGATGGGCGTCATGACGGCAACCGGCGGCGGCGTGATCCGCGACCTGCTGGCGGGCGACCGGCCCATGATCTTTCGCGGTCAGCTCTACGCGTCGACTGCGCTGGCCGGCGCCACTGCGGTCGTCGGACTCTCGCTGTGGGGCGCCGAAGAGGACGTCGCTGCGGCGATCGGGTTCGCGACCACCTTCCTCACGCGCGGGGCGACGCTCCTGTTCGACATTCGCATGGGCCCACCCGGCGAATTCCTGCGGATCGGCAAGGCGGACGATTGAGCAGCGGCATCCCGGTCGGCCCTTGCGCCCCGCGACCGTCATGCCGTTGGTGTCAACACGATCAACAAATCCTTCGCATCGACCTGAGCGTGCGGTTCGATGGCGATCTCCGCAACGGTGCCCGCGTGAGGGGCACGCAGCGAGGTCTCCATCTTCATCGCTTCCAACGTCATGAGCGCGTCGCCTGCCGCCACCTGTTGGCCCTGCTGCACCAGAATGGCGCCGACGACCCCGGGCATCGGCGCGCCGACGTGCGCCGCGTTGCCTGGGTCGGCCTTGCGTGCGGCCGGCCGGGTCGCCTGGACGCCGCGATTGGGCACGGACACCACCCGCGGCTGGCCGTTCATCTCGAAGAACACCTCGACCCGCCCGTCGTCATGGGTGGTTCCGACCGCCGTCAGCTGTATGATCAGCCGCTTGCCGCGTTCGATGTCGACGTGGATCTCCTCGCCAGGCGTCATGCCGTAGTAAAAGACGCGGGTAGGCAACGCGAACACCGGGCCGTAGTCGGCGTTGATGGCTGCGTAGTCCGTGAAGACCTTCGGATACATCAGGTAGGCGGCGAACTCCTGGTTGCTGAGCTTGCGCCCGCAGGCCCCTTCGGCGGTCTCACGTGCCTTCTGGAGGTCCGCCGGCGGCATCAACGATCCCGGGCGGACGGTGATCGGCGCCTCGTCGCCAAGGGCCTTCCGCTGTAGTGCCTCGGGCCAGCCGCCGGGTGGCTGACCAAGGTCGCCCCGAAGCATCTCGACCACCGAACCTGGCAGAGCGACGTCCTTGTCGGGATCGACCACGTCCGCTGCGCTCAGCCCTTGGCTCACCATCATCAGTGCCAGATCGCCCACCACCTTCGACGAGGGCGTCACCTTGACGATGTCGCCGCAGAGATCGTTCGCCTCGCGATAGCGCGCAGCGACGTCGTGCCAACGCTCTTCCAGACCCATCGAACGCGCCTGCGCACGCAAGTTGGTGAACTGTCCGCCTGGCATCTCGTGCAGGTAGACTTCACTCGCACCGCTCAAGAGATCGCTTTCGAACGCCCGGTACTGGGCGCGGACGGCTTCCCAGTAGAACGACACCTGCCGGATGGCCTCGGGATCGAGGCCGGTCTCCCGCTCGGTGTAGCGGAGCGCTTCGACGATCGAGCCCAGGCACGGCTGTGAGGTCGTGCCGCTCATCGAGTCCATCGCCGCATCGACCGCGTCGACACCCGCATCGACCGCAGCAAGGATCGAGGCGCCCGCGATGCCCGACGTGTCGTGAGTGTGGAAGTGGATCGGCAGGTCGACCGCATCCTTCAAGGCCGTGACGAGGGTGCGCGCCGCCGCCGGCTTCAACAGTCCCGCCATGTCCTTCAGGCCGAGCACGTGACAACCGGCAGCCTCGAGCTCCTTCGCCAAGTCGACATAGTAGCGGAGCGAGTACTTGGCGCGGTCGGGGTCGAGGATGTCGCCCGTGTAGCAGATGGCGCCTTCGATCAATTTGCCGCTCTCGCCGACAGCATCGATCGCCACCCGCATGTTCTCGACCCAGTTGAGGCAGTCGAAGATGCGGAAGACGTCCATGCCGGCGTTGGCGGCTTCGGCGATGAACGCGCGGACGACGTTGTCCGGGTAGTTGGTGTAGCCGACGCCGTTGGCGCCGCGCAGCAACATCTGCGTCAACACGTTCGGCACCCGCTCGCGCACCTGGACGAGCCGCTCCCACGGGTCCTCGAACAGGAACCGCATGGCGACGTCGAACGTGGCACCGCCCCAACATTCCAGTGAGAACAGGCCCGGCAGGCCGCGAGCGTAAGCGTCCGCGACTTCGACGAGATCGTAGCCGCGCATACGCGTTGCCAGCAGCGACTGGTGAGCATCGCGCATGGTGGTGTCGGTGACGAGCACACGGCGCTCGGCCTTCATCCATGCGGCGAAGGCGCGTGGGCCGAGCGCGTCGAGCCGTTGGCGCGTGCCTGGCAGCGGATCGAGATCGAACGTCGGGGCGATGGGCTCGCGCACGGTGGGCGGAGGCTTCGGCCGATCGCGGACGTCGGGTTGGCCATTGACCGTAACGTCGGCGACGTAGCTGAGCAGGCGGGTCGCGCGATCCTGAGGCTGAGCGATGTCGAACAGCTCGCGCGTGTCGTCGATGAACCGCGTCGTGTAGCTCGAATCGCGAAACGTCGGGTGCCGGAGCAACGCCTCGAGGAAGGTCAGGTTGGTCGCCACCCCCCTGATCCGGTACTCGGTCAGCGCCCGCAACATCCGGTCGACAACCTCGTCCGGCGTCGGTGCCCAGGCCGTCACCTTCTCCAGGAGCGCGTCGTAGTAGCGGGTGACGAGAGCGCCCGAGTAAGCGGTGCCGCCGTCGACCCGAATGCCGAAGCCCATCGCGCCGCGATAAGCGATGATGCGACCGTAGTCCGGGATGAAGTTGTTCTCCGGGTCTTCGGTCGTGATCCGGCACTGCAATGCGTGACCGTCGAGCCGGATGGAAGCTTGAACGGGGATGCCGGTTTCTTCGGGAACGCCGATGCGGCCCCCCTCGGCGATCCTGATCTGGGCTTTGACGACGTCGATCCCGGTCACTTCTTCGGTGACCGTATGCTCGACCTGAATCCGCGGGTTGACCTCGATGAAGTAGAAAGCGCCGCTGTCGGCATCCATCAGGAACTCGACGGTGCCGGCCCCTCGATAGTCGACCTCGCGGCCGATCGCGCACGCGGCCTCGCCGAGCCGTTGCCGCAGCGGCGGATCGACGTAGGGCGCCGGCGCGCGCTCGATGACCTTCTGGTTGCGGCGTTGGATCGAGCAGTCGCGCTCGAACAGGTGCACCAGCGCGCCGTGGGCGTCGCCCAGAAGCTGGACCTCGACGTGCCGCGCTCGCCGGATCAACTTCTCCAGGTAGACCTCGTCTTTGCCGAAAGCGGCCTTGGCTTCGCGCTTGGCGGAGCCGACGGCCTCCATCAGCCCGGCCTCGTCCTCGACGACGCGCATCCCGCGCCCGCCCCCACCCCAAGATGCCTTGAGCATAAGCGGGTAACCGACCTCGGCCGCGAGCCGCGCCACGGTCGCCGGGTCGTCCGGCAAAGGCCCGGTCGCCGGGATCACCGGCACACCGACGGCGGCGGCAAGCTCGCGCGCCGAGACCTTGTTGCCGAGCCGGCGCATGGCGTCGGCCGAAGGGCCGATGAAGGTGATCCCGGCGGCGGCGCACGCATCGGCGAACTCCGGACTTTCGGCGAGGAAACCGTAGCCCGGGTGGATCGCGTCGATCTCGGCGGCGCGGGCGATGCGGAGGACGTCGTCGATGTCCAGATAGGCGTCGATCGGCCCCTTTCCGGTGCCCACCTCGTAGGCCTCGTCGGCCTTGAAGCGATGCAGCGACAGGCGATCCTCTCGGGCGTACACCGCGACGGTACGAATCCCGAGTTCGGTCGCACCACGAAACACGCGGATCGCGATCTCCGACCGGTTGGCCACCAGCAAGCGCTGGATAGGACGCATCGACGAACTCCCCTCACTCATGTCCGCACCACAGCATCGGCGGCCGAACCCAACCAGTCAGCCAGCACCGCATTGCTCGCGCAGATAGCGTGCAGCCGCCGTGCCAGATCGGTCCAACGCCTTGTAGGCCAGCATGTCCGGCGGCATCTCGTCGAGCCGATCGGCAAGCGCCAACGCCAGCCGCGGGTCGGCGACAACCTCGGTGAGCGGACGAACGAAGGTGTGGATGGTGAATGCGACCGCACCGCTCAGGGGCAGCCGCGACAGGCACTGCCGCTCGACGCGCAGGTGCAGCGCCTCCGGCACCACGGCAGCGGCGGCCGTAGATGGCTGCGGTTGGTGAAGACTTGGATCGTCGACCAGTGACCAGTTCGCGCGCCAGACTGCAGTCCCGTCCTTCAGCCCGGCGAACAGCCTTTCGGTCGGCTGACCGAGGCGCTCGGCAAAGCCCGGAACCGGTGCGTGGATCGTCGCCAGCGGCCGGCCGATCTTGTCCGCCAGCCGCCACCGTGCCGGAAAGGCGACGAACGCCGCCACCAAACGATGACCAGCCGGCCCAGGCAGCAGCAGGCAAAGGTCCTCCTGGACCGACAAACCTGCGCGAACCAAAGCGCGGCCGTCGTCGATGGCGATCTCGAGTTCGGGATGGTGCCGCGCCAGATAGGCTTCGATCGTCGCCAGCAGCTCGCTCGCGGCGCCTTCGGCCTCCGTTAGTTCTGCCAGCACCTCGGCGCCGACCGCCAGCAGTCGCCGCTTTTCGGCCAACTCGTTGGCGCGCTGCTCGGTCACCAAGAGCCAGTCTTCGGGCGGCAACCGGCCAAGGCCCATGGTCAGACGACGGGGGCCATCAGCGAAGACCGTCGGCATGGCGGCATGGCTGCTGATCCTGACCATGGGTCAGCGGGCGGGCATCAGGCGGAACACGCCGCTGCCATTGGCAAGCCGCTGGCCCTGCCGATCGAGCAGGTTGGCGTCGGCGAAGAAGACGCGCCGACCGGCCCTCATGACACGACCCTCGGCGACGAGCTCACCACCCTTCGGCGGCTCCAGGTAGTTGACGGTCAGCGACAACGTGACGGCGAACCGCGCCGGCTCACCGGGCGGGGTGAACGTGCCGGCAAGGCCAGCCGCCGTATCCAACAGGCCGGACGTGATGCCGCCATGGACCAGTCCGCCGCGATTGGCGTGCCATGGCGCCACCGGGGCCGCGAGCCGGACGAACCCCGCCTCCCAAGCTTCGATCTCGACACCCAACGCTTGCATGAACGGGCTCGATGCCGCGATGGCGTGCCAACCCTCAGCCATCGGCCAGCCGGCCGAAGCGTCCACCGAGGAACACCAGCGGCTCGCGATCGAACCGATGATAACGTTCGACTTCGCCCAGGTGTATGGCGTGATCGCCGCCCTCGTAGCGGCCCACGTTGCGGCATTCGAACCGCGCCGACACCTCCGGCAGCAACGGCGCCCCACCCAGCCCCGGCGTCGTTTCGACGACGCCGAACTTGTCGAGGGTTCGCTTGGCGAAGTGCCGGACGAGATCGACCTGATGCACGGAGAGCACGTTCACGGCGAAGTGGCTGCCAGCAAAGAAGAGGTCGCGGCTCAGGGCGTTGCGCGAGAGGCACCACGACACCAGGGGTGGCTCCAACGAGACGCTGGCGAACGAATTGACGGTCAGCCCGGCCAGGCGGCCGTCGGGCGTCGCCGTCGTGACGACGGTCACGCCGGTGGCGAAGCTGCCGAGGGCGCGACGGTAGGCGCGCAAGTCGTCGACGGGCTCGCCGACCGGCGGCGCAGACGTCTCGACCTGGTGAGGTGCCATGCATGGTCCCGGGGGTGCAGGGTGATCGAGGGGGTGTCGCAGACAGGTAGCACACCGCCACCGAGAATCACGCTCTGTCGGGAACGCGCCATCGACCGGCTCAGGTCAACGGCGCCGCACAATACTCTTTGAAGGCCGGCCGTGCCGCGAGACCGTCGTACCAGCGCCGCAAGTTCGGCCGTTCGCTCCGCCGGATGTCCAGTCTGAACCACCGGTCGGCGAGCAGGCCCATGGCGATGTCCGCGATGGTGAAGCCGTCGCCAGCGATGAAGGGCCGCAGCCGCAGCGCGTCGTCGACCATCGCCAACTTGGCATCGAGCGCCGCGCGGTTGCGCTCGATCAGCGCCGTGTCGCGCTCGGCGGGCGGCGTGCGAACCAAGTTCCAGAAGACGTCCCGCATCAGCACGTAGCCTTCGCAGTGGTACCAATCGAGCCACATGTCGACCGGCGCACGGTCGACCGCACTCGTCGGCCACAACCGACCGGCGCCATAGGTCGCGCCGAGATAACGGAGGATGGCGTGGCTCTCCCAAACGATCACGCTGCCATCTTCGAGGGTCGGAATCCGTTGGTTGGGGTTCTTGGCGCGGTAGCTGGCGTCATCCAGGCGGCCGAAGCTGCCTCCGGCGTCAACGCGTTCGAACGCCAGGCGCAACTCGGCCGCGCACCACACGACCTTCTGAACGTTGACCGAATTGAGTCGCCCCCAGATACGAAGCATGCTGCGCCTTTCTCGTTCCAGCGGCTATCCGACTACATACCTTCGTAGAGTAGGGAAGTGTCGGCAAGGGGAAGTCGGTGCGGTCGACGCCATCGAGCCCAACTCGCGAACGGACCGGCGTCCGGGCCGCGACCGTCGCGGATGCGAGCCAGATTCTGGCGGTTCAAGCTCGGACCTGGGACGCTGCTTACCGCGGGCTGTTGCCCGATCGTGCCCTTCCCCGGGCGGACGATCCGCAACGCTTGGCGTTCTGGCGCTCGGTCTTGATGACCGGTCGGACGGCAGCGCGGGTGGCAACCACGCGGGACGGCGCCGTGGTTGGCTTCTCGACTGGCGGCCCGGCCCGTGACCGAGCACTCGGTACCGACCAGGAAATCCACACACTCTACGTTCTGCCAGAGCACCAGGGCGCCGGTCTCGGCCGCAAGCTGTTCCGCCGGACGGTGGCCGTGCTGCAGG
>JBCBTD010000106.1:0-8728 GCA_039818825.1 Pseudomonadota bacterium | reverse complement strand
CCTGGCGCTTCGCCGCGGCTGGTCGCGGCTGCTGGCACCGATTCGCCGCGCCTACGACGTGCTCGGCCCGATCGACCCGGCGGTCGCGCGAGCGACGGGGCTCGATCCGGCAACGCCGGTTCTGACCGGGATCCACGACAGCAACGCCAACTATCTCCGCTACCTCGCCCAGCCGACCCGCGACTGGACCCTCTTGTCGACCGGCACCTGGCTGATCACCTTCAATCCGGCCGGCAGCGTCGACGCGTTGGAGGCGGCACGCGACACCTGTACCAACACCGATGTGTTCGGCCAGCCGGTGCCGTGCAGCCGGTTCATGATCGGGCGCGAGTTCGAGCGCGTCGCCGGGCCGGAAGGGATGGCCGCCGCCGCGACCCCCGCCGACGTCACGGCCGTGATCGGCAAGGGCGCCATGGCGCTGCCGTCGTTCACCGACATGGGCGGGCCGGTCCCCGGCTCGAGCGGAAGCGGTCGCCTGATCGGTGCCGACGATCTCGCGGCCGGCGAGCGGCGCGCGCTGGCGCTCTTGTACGTCGCGCTGATGACCGACCTGGCGCTCGATGCGGTCGGCGCTGCCGACCGGCTGATCGTCGACGGCCCATTGGCCCAAGAACCGTTGTTCGGGCCGTTGCTGGCCGCAGTGCGCCAGGCTTCGGTCGAGCTCGACCGTTGCCGACGGCACGATCGCCGGCGCCGCACTGCTCGCCAGCCTCGCCGAGCGGGAGCCTGTCCCGGCCCCGGTTCTCAGGCGTGCTCTGCCCCTAGCGCCACAGGGCCTCGCCACCTACGCGCAGGATTGGACCGCTGCCGCCCTTTGAGGGGCAAGCTGTGGGTCGGCGCCGAACCGTGAACCCACCCCTCGACGTTGTTCGGACGCCAAGTCAATGCCTTGGACCGGAAGGGAGGCGTCGCGTGCCGGCCAGCATCGCTCGGTAGCGCCGGGGACCGGCCTCGCCTAGAACACGACCTCCGTTAGCCCGGTCTGCTCAGAGGGGCCGCCCCCTGCCGCTCGCCACCCGTGCCGCAAGCCTCACGTTGATGGCGTTCGTCGTCGTCCATGCCGCCGTCTGGACGCTGGTACCGACGATCGCCAACCACAACCTGCCGCTCGACGTCGTCGAGGCGTTGGCCTGGGGGCACGAGTGGCAGTGGGGCTATGCCAAGCACCCGCCACTCTCGGCGTGGCTGGCAGAGCTCGCGTGGTCGCCGCGCGCAGCGTGGGGCCTCTATCTGCTGTCGCAGATCATGGTCGGCGGCGCCTTTTGGGCAACCTGGCGACTGGCCAGGGACGTGCTCGAACCGTGGCCGGCGACGCTATCGGTCATCGCCATGGCCGCGGTGCATTACCACGGCTTCAGTGCCGTCGAGTTCAACTCCAACGTGGTCCAATTCCCGTTGTGGGCACTGGCGTCCTTGGCGTTCTGGCGAGCGGTGCGCGGGAGCCACTTGGGCTGGTGGCTGGTGCTCGGCATCGCAGCGTCGCTCGGCGTCCTCGGCAAACACTCGTTCCTGCTGTTGCCCGGCGCCATGGGTGTCTTCTTGCTGCTGCACCCCGACGGGCGACGGACGTTGTCGACGCTCGGCCCCTATCTCGCGGCGGCCGCGTTCGTGATCGTCCTGCTGCCACATGCGCTCTGGACGGTGGCGAACGGCTTTCCGGGCTTGGCCTATGCTGCGGCACGGTCGGCCGCCGAAGCGCCACCCGATCTCGGCGGCCGGCTCCTCGGCACCCTGGATTTCCTCGCGGCCCAGCTGCTCGCCGTCGGCCCCTTGGTCGTGGCGCTCTGCCTGCTCGGGCGCCCGTGCCCGCGGCCAGGCCGGCCGGGTCGCGACGCCTGGCTGTTGGTGACGCTCGGCGCCGGCCCGCTCGCATCGATGGTGGTCCTGGGCGTCGCCGGCGTCGGCCTCCGCGACATGTGGGCAGCACCGGTCTTCACCACGGCCGGCCCCATGCTGATGCTGGCGCTGAGGCCCGCCGACCTCAGCCAAGCTAGGTTCCATGTCCGCCGGTTCGCCTGGGGCTTGGGCGCGTGGCTGTCGTTCGGGCTTGCGCTCGCCCTCGCCGCGGGGCTCGCCGGTCCAGCCCTCACCGGACGGTTCGAGCGTGCCCACTTTCCGGGCCAGGAACTGGCGCGAGCGATCGAGGAGCGCTGGCGCGAGGCGACCGACGCGCCCTTGGCCATCGTGGTCGGCGACGAGTGGGTCGCCGGCAACGCTGCCGCGTACGCCCGCAAGCGCCCGAGCGTCTATCTCCGGGCCGACGCGGCCCTGGCCCCTTGGCTCGACGATGCCGCGGTGCGCCAGCAGGGAGCGATGGTCGTCTGGACGGCCGACAAGCGCGGAACCCAGCCCTCGCGGCTGGAGCTGAGCCCGCTCGCGGACCTCCGAGAGCGCTTCCCTGGCTTGGTCGAGGAGCCGCCCTTGGCTTTGAGGGCACGCTGGCTAGGCGGTGCGGCGACCGTCTACGTGAACTGGGCGCTCGTTCCCCCCGAGCGGCTCACCGACGGCCTCCCTGACCGGAGCCGTCGCCAAGGTAAGGTCGACCGGTAGGGTCGCCTCGGCGATCAGGTAGAGAGGGCGCTGCTTGATCTCTTCGTAGATGCGGCCAACGTACTCGCCGAGAATGCCGAGCCCGATCAGCTGCACGCCGCCGAGAAACAAGAGCGTCACCATGATCGACGGATAGCCGGGGACGTCGACGCCGAAGAACAGCACGTTGGTGACGATCACCAGCGCGTAGCCCAGGGCAAGCGCGGAGACCAGCATCCCGGCCAAGGACGCGAGGCGGAGCGGCATCGTACTGAAGGCGGTGAGCCCATCGAGCGCCAGTCCGCCGAGCCGGCGGTAACTCCAGCGACTGCCGCCGCGGCGTCGCGCGTCGCGCTCGTAGTGCACTTGCTCGCGGCGAAAGCCGATCCAGAAGTAGAGGCCCTTCATGAAGCGGCTGCGCTCGGGCAACCGGCCGAGCGCGTCGACGGCCTGCCGGTCGAGCAGGCAATAGTCGCCGATGCCCGTGGGCAAACGGACGTCCGCCATGCGATTGAACAGGCGGTAGAAGAGCTTGGCCCCAAGCCTCGCCAGCAGGCGCTCGGGCGGCCGCGTGCTCTCCTGGGCGTGGACCACCTGGGCACCGGCGTCCCACGCGGCGACCAGTTGGGGGATCACTTCGGGAGGCTGCTGCAAATCGGCGTCGATCAGTACGACGGCAGCGCCGCGGGCGTGGTCGAGACCCGCCGACATCGCTGCCTCCTTGCCGAAATTGCGCGACAGCCGGAGCGTACCGATGCGCCCGTCGTCGTCGTGGAGCTGGGCCAGGACCGCCGGTGTCGCGTCGCGGCTGCCGTCGTCGACCACCAGAACTTCGAAACTGCGCCCGAGGCCGCGCAGCACCGGCAAAAGCCGTGCGAAAAAGGGCGGCAGGCTGGCACTCTCGTTGTACGCAGGCACGACGATCGTGAGCTCAGGCTTGGCGCTCGGCGCCGCGTCGAACGAGCGGTAGCCAGCCTCCTGCAACATCAGCCGGCACCCCACCGCAGGCGCTCGGTCCCACCGGCATGGTCGCGCCGGACGTCGATCTCTAGGTGCATCGTCCTTCCTCACATGATCGCGAACTTGGCGGCGTGCGTCGCGCGCCGCAAGTCCGAGGGAACCAGACACCCCACCAGCGGTCCGTTGGCACCACCGAATGCACGCCTACGCGGATTGACGCCACCGACGCCGGGCGGGCAGTTGGGCCCGGCAATCCGGCGCCCTCGTCCCGACGGCGCCTCGTTGGTGAGGAGACATCGCCCTGTCCCTGTCAGACGACGATCTGGCGCCAGCCTTCCCGCGGATCCCGCGCTGGCTGCGGTTCGGCCTCGTTGGCGGCCTGAACACGGCGATCGACGTCGGTGTCTTCGCGGCACTGCTCTACGTCTTCGATTGGGCGCCCGTACCCGCCCACGTCGCCGGCTTCCTCGTCGCGGTCGCGAACAGCTACGTCCTGAACAAGGTCTGGACGTTCGAGGCGGCGGGCTGGTCGCGTGGCGCGCTCGTCGATGGGCTGCGGTTTCTGCTCGTGGCCACCAGCGCGCTCGGCATCAGCACGGCCGTCGTGTGGGCGAGCCTGCCGTTCGTCGACCCGCTCTTGGCGAAGCTCGTCGCCGTCGTGGTCACGTTCGTCTGGAGCTACACGTTGTCGTCACGCTGGGTGTTCGGCAGGCGCTGATCGAACCAGTCGAGGGCGGCGTCGACCGTCGCCACCAGCGGCGGCGGCGGGTCCGGCGGACGGCGGATCATCACCACCGGCAGCCCGAGTTGCCGAGCCGCCGCCAGCTTGGCCACGGTTGCCTCGCCGCCGCTGTTCTTCGTGACGACCACGTCGATGCCGTGTTCCCTGAACAACGACAGTTCGCCCGCCACGTCGAACGGGCCACGCCCCTGCACCCAGACGGTGTTCGCCGGCAGTTCCGAGGTCGGGTCGCCCGCCGGCTCGATCGAGCGGTACAGCACGCGATCGAAGCCATCGCTCGGAAACGAAGCCATGGCGCTGCGGCCCAGGCTGACGAAGGGGCGCCGCCACGAGGCGGCGGTGAGCCGTCGTGCCGCCGCTACGTCGGCGACGTCGAGCCAGCGGTCGCCGGGTTCGGGTGCCCAGGGCGCTCGCCAGATCTTCAGCCGTGGCAAACCTGCCGCCGTGGCCGCTTGCCAAACGTTCCATGCAATTCGTCGAGCGAACGGATGGGTCGCGTCGACCACGGCCTCGACCCCGCGCGCTGCCAGCAACGCACGTAGTCCCTCGACACCGCCGAAGCCGCCGACGACGAGTTCGCCCGGCAGCGGCTCGGCGTTGCGGGTCACGCCCCGGAGCGAGGTGATCAGCCGGATGTCGACACGCGCCTCCAGCGCATGGGCCAGCGACACGGCCTCGCCGCTGCCGCCCAACAACAAAACGACCCTGCTACCAGCCACGGGCGACGGCGAGGTCCCGCCCGCCACGGTCGTAGACGACGACCTCGACGGCGATGCCGTCCCCCAGCGCCCCTCGGGCGACGGCACCTGCCGCCTCGGCAACGGCCCGCGCCAAGACCGGTGCCCGCGCTCCCAACCCGGCCAGAACCTCACCACCGCTGCCCGACGCCCCGATCCGCCCCGCCTCGTCGTCGCTAAGGCCGGCGCTGCGCCCGAGCAACGCCAGCGCCTCGATGTCGAGGCGCGAGCGGCCGCTGTGGAGGTCCCGCGCGCCCTGCCCCAGCTTGGCGAGCTTGGCGAAACCGCCAGCCAGGCTCAGCCGAGGGATCGGGTGCCGGCGGAGATACTTGAAGGTGGCACCCGCGAAGTCGCCCATCTCGATCAGAGCGACCTCGTCGAGACCGTGCCGCGTACGGATCGCCGCCTCGCTGGTCGACCCGGTGGAGGCCGCAACGTGGTCGAGGCCAGCCGCGCGGGCGACGTCGATGCCGCGGTGGATCGAGTGAATCCAAGCGGCGCAGGAGAACGGCACCACCACGCCGGTCGTACCGAGCACGGACAAGCCGCCCTCGATCCCGAGCCGCGGGTTGAGGGTATGCGCCGCCAAGGCGCCGCCACCTGGAATGGCCAACGTCACCTCGAAGCCAACGTTGACACCATGGGTGTCGGCGACCTCTGCGAGCGCCGCACGGATCATCTGCCGCGGCACCGGATTGATCGCTGGCTCACCGACCGGGACCGGCAAGCCTGGTCGCGTCACCATGCCGATGCCCTCGCCCGCGCGAAACACCACGCCGTCGATGGCCCTGGCTGGCCGCACCGTGGCGACCACCTGGCAGCCGTGGGTGACGTCTGGATCGTCGCCCGCGTCCTTGACCACCACGGCACGCGCCCAACCCTCGCCCGCCGCCCGATCGGCCAGGACGAACGCGGCCTCGCCACCGCGCGGCAAGCGGATCTTGACCGGATCGGGGAAGCCGTCGCCGATCAACGCAGTCGCCGCAGCCTTGGCCGCGGCCGTGGCACACGTACCCGTGGTCCAGCCGCGGCGGAGTTCGGTTTTGGTCGCGGATGCGTTGTCGCCCATGGCGCTCTTGTCCGCGCGCAGGCGCCTGGGTCAAGTCCGGCGCTCCACGAGATCCCACAAAGTCGCCGCTGCGGTTCCGGCGACCGACCCGGATACGTTCGCCCGGCGCTTCCACGGCAGGAAACAACCCACTAGAGGACTGCAACGAGGACCATTCCGCGCAGAACGACCGCGGCAACCGAAACGGGATCGAGCTTGCAGGCACCCGGCCTCATCATCGCGGCGCCTCACTCCGGCGCCGGCAAGACGCTGGTGACGCTCGGCATCGTCCGGGCGCTTTGTCGTCGCGGCTTGCGGGTCGGCAGCTTCAAGGTCGGCCCGGACTACATCGACCCGGCCTTCCATTTGGCCGCCGGCGCGGCCCGCTGCCCCAATCTCGACGGCTGGGCGATGCGATTGGCGACACTGGCGCGGCTGGCCGATACGGCCGCCAACGGCGTCGACGTCGTCATCGGCGAAGGGGTCATGGGCCTGTTCGACGGCGCCAGCGACGGCAGCGGGGCGACGGCAGACCTTGCCGCACTGCTGGGCTATCCCGTGGCACTGGTCATCGACACCAAGGGCATGGGCCAATCGGTGGCCGCACTCGCCGCGGGCTTCGTCCAGCACCGTGCCGACGTCGACGTGCTCGGCTTGATCTTCAACCGGGTCGCCGGCGAGCGGCACGCGAGGCTCTTGGCCGACGCCTGCGACGATCACCTGTCGACCGCACGGTTGGGCGCCCTGCCCGCCGACCCCGAGCTGCATCTGCCGTCGCGCCATCTGGGTCTCGTTCAAGCGCGCGAGCGGGGTGACCTCGAGGCGCTGATCCACCGCGCGGCCGACCACGTCGACGCGCATCTCGACCTCGATCGTCTGCTGACCATCGCTCGGCCGCACGCGCTGGCTGCCTTTGGCAACCATGGTTCGCCGGTACCGGTCCTGGGTCAGCGGATCGCGATCGCCGACGACGACGCCTTCGCCTTCAGCTACGCGGCTGTACGCGACGGGTGGCGCGATGCCGGTGCAAGCGTGCACCCGTTCTCGCCACTCGCCGACGAAGCGCCCGACGCCGACGCCGATGCCGTGATGCTGCCTGGCGGCTATCCGGAGCTCCATGCCGGCAGCCTTGCCGGCAATCAGCGGTTCTTGGGTGGCTTGAAGCAGGCAGCCGAGCGCGGTGCCGTCGTCTACGGCGAGTGCGGCGGGTTCATGGTGATGGGCGAGACGCTGATCGACGGCGAGGGCCTGCGCCACCGGATGGCCGGACTCTTGCCGGTGTCGACGGCATTCGACCGGCCGAAGCTGCATCTCGGCTATCGACGCATGACCTTGCGCGGCGCGTGCCCACTCGGACCGATCGGTACCGGCTTCCGTGGCCACGAGTTCCACTACGCGCGGCTGGACGGCACGGCCGGGACCGCGCCCGCCCTGTTCGACACCGCCGACGCAATGGGGCGCTCCCTGGGCACCGCGGGCATCCAATCGGGGCGGGTGCTCGGCTCCTTCATGCATCTGATCGACCGCGACGACCCCCAACGACCCGAACGAGGAGATTGACCGATGGACCGCCGACGCCTTCTGCACACGGCCCCGTTCGCCGCGGCAGCGCTCGCCGCGACGCCGGCCAGGGCCCAAGAGCGCTTCGCCTGGAACATGGTGATGCCCTGGCCCAAGCAGACTCCGGGGCTCGGCATCAACGCCCAGCGCTTCGCCGAGTTGGTGGGCATCATGTCGGGCGGGCGTCTGGCGATCACCGTCTACGGCGCCGGCGAGCTGGTCCCTCCCTTCGAGAGTTTCGATGCATTGCAGAGCGGTACGGCGGACGTGATGCACGGCACGCCCTACTACTGGTCGGGCAAGGCCCCAGCGCTGCAGTTCTTCACGACGACGCCGTTCGGTCTGCTGGCCGAGGAGCTCCAGGCTTGGCTGTACAAGGGCGACGGCATGGCGCTTTGGCGCGAGGTCTACGAGCCGTTCGGCGTCATTCCGTTCTATGCAGGCAATTCGCGGATTCAGGCGGGCGGCTGGTTCAACCGCGAGATCACCAGCGTCGACGACTTCAACGGGCTGAAGATGCGCATCGCCGGCCTCGGCGGCGACGTCTTGCGACGGCTCGGCGTGAACACGGTGCTCATCGCGCCGGGCGACATCGGACCGTCACTGATGGCCGGGACCGTCGACGCCGCGGAATGGGTCGGCCCCTGGAACGATCGGGCAGCGGGCCTGCAGCAGGCCGCGACCTACTACTACGTGCCGGCGTTCCACGAGCCCGGCGCCGGCTTGGAGATCAGCGTCAATCAAGCGAGCTTCGAGGCGCTGCCGGACGACCTCCGCGCCATCGTCGAAGTCTGCGCGCAGGCCATCGCCACCGAAACGACGGCCGACTTCGCGTTCAACAACATCATGTCGTTCGAGCCTCTCATGGCGGAAGGCGTCGAACTGCGCACCTGGCCGGACGACGTCGTCGATGCCTTGGCCGCCGAAACCAGAGCGGTCCTTACCGAACTTGCAGCAACCAGCCCGCTCGCCGGCCGGATCCACAGCAGCCTCGACTCCTTCCGTCAGGCGGCCAACGGTTACGGGCAAGCTTTCGACGAGCAGTACTTGGCGATGCGCGCCCGAGCGATGGCCACCTAGCCCGCATTTCTCACGAGTGAGGGGTGCATCGGGGTCCTGAGCGTGGGAAAGTTCTTCTGCGACAAAGCCTTA
>JBCBTD010000105.1:0-8806 GCA_039818825.1 Pseudomonadota bacterium | reverse complement strand
CTTCACGCCGATCGGCAACGACGCGACCCGCGTTGCGGCGCTCTTGTCCGGCGAGATCGACGCCATGTACCCGGTACCGCTGCAGGACGTACCGCGCCTGGAGAGCGAAGCGGATGTCGGCGTGCTCCAAGGCCCCGAACTGCGCACGATCTTCTTCGGCTTCGACCACCATCGTGACGAATCGCTCGACATGCCGGGCTCCGGCGTGAACCCGTTCAAGGACGTGCGGGTCCGCCAAGCGGTCGCTCACGCCATCGACAAGGAAGGCATCCAGCGCGTGGTGATGCGCGGCGCCTCGACGCCGACCGGGTTGATGGTCGCCCCGGGGATTAACGGCTTTCAGGAGGACATGAACGTCCCTTACGCCTACGACCCCGAGCGCGCCAAGGAGCTGCTCGCCGAAGCGGGCTTCGCCGACGGCTTCCCGGTAACGCTCGATTGCCCGAACGACCGCTACGTCAACGACGAGGCGATCTGCACGGCGATGATCCCGATGCTGCAGCGCATCGGCATCGACGCGTCGTTGAACGCCCAGACCAAATCCCTGCACTTCAACCACATCAAGGACAACGCCACGAGCCTCTACATGCTCGGGTGGACTCCCGGCTCCTACGACGCCCACAATCCCTTCCAGAACTTGATGACGCTCGACGGTCCGGGGCAGGGGGCTTGGAACTCCGGCCGCTACACCAACCCGCGGATCGAGGAGTTGGCTGATCAGATCGCTGCGACGGTCGACGAGGAACTCCGCAACGAACTGATTCGCGAGGCGTTCCAGATCCACTACGACGACGTCGGCCACGTGCCCTTGCACCAGCAGGCGCTGGCCTGGGGCTACCGCACGGATACCGTGGACGACATCGTTCAGCGGCCAATGAACGACATCGACCTCCGCTACGTGACCATGAACTGATCATGGCGTGGCCGCCGCCGACCGGTTCGGCGGCGGCGGCACCGTAGGGAGAGGCGTCGATGCTCGACTACGTCGTCCAGCGCTTGGTCCAAGCCGTCTTCGTCATGCTGGTCGTGGCGTTGATCTCGTTCTCCCTGTTTCAGTTCGTCGGCGACCCGATCAACAACATGGTCGGGCAGGAGGCCACCAACGAACAGCGCGAGGCATTGCGCGAGCGGTTGGGCCTCAACGATGCCGTGCCCATCCAATTCGCCCGCTGGGTCGGCAATGCCGTGCAGGGCGAGTTCGGCATCTCCTACCGCATGGGCAAACCGGTCGACGAGCTGATCGCCGAACGGCTGCCGGCGACCCTCGAGCTCGTGTTCCTCTCGGCCATTCTGGCGCTGGTGATCGGCGTGCCCATGGGCGTGTATACCGGCCTGAACCGCAACTCCTGGTTGTCGCGTCTGTTGTTGACGGTGTCGCTGATCGGCATCTCGCTGCCGACCTTTCTGATCGGCATCCTGCTGATCCTGATCTTCGGCGTCTGGCTCGGCTGGCTGCCGACCTTCGGTCGCGGCGGTGTGGTCGATCTGGGGGGCTGGCAAACCAGCTTTTTGACGTTGCAGGGCTGGAGCCACATCATCATGCCGGCCTTCACCCTCGCCCTCTTCCAGCTCACCTTGATCATGCGGCTGGTCCGTGCCGAAATGCTCGAAGTGCTCCGGACCGATTACATCAAGTTCGCCCGCGCCCGCGGTCTCAAACAACGCTCGATCAACTTCGGCCACGCGCTGAAGAATACCCTGGTGCCGGTGATCACCATCATGGGCCTGCAGATTGGCGCGCTTCTTGCGTTTTCGATCATCACCGAGACCGTGTTCCAGTGGCCGGGCATGGGGCTCCTGATCATCCAGGCCATCCAGTTCGCGGACATCCCGATCATGTCGAGCTATCTGGTGCTGGTTGCCTTGTTTTTCGTCACCATCAACCTCGCCGTCGACCTGCTCTACTACGTCGTCGATCCGCGCCTGAGGATCGAGCGGCCAGTGGCGGGGCACTGAGCGATGCAGAACGTCGAACGCCCGAGCGTCGATCTGCCGGTACCTCCGCGCCTCGGCGCCCGCCTCGCGGAGAACGTTCGACTGTTCCTCGACAGCGACGTCTTCGACAGCTTCAAACGGTCGCCGGTGACCATCGTCGCCTTTCTGGTGACGGTGGCGTTGATGGTCTGCGCGGTGTTCGCGCCGTGGATCGCCCCTCACAACACCTACGATCTCGCCTCGCTCAACCTGATGGATGCGTTCCGCCCGCCGATCTGGGAGGCGGGCGGCGATCCGCGCTTCCTGCTCGGCACCGACGAGCAGGGCCGCGACCTGCTCTCGGCGATGATCTTCGGGCTTCGCATATCGCTCATGGTGGGCTTTTTGGGCGTCCTGTTCGCCGCCGTGTTCGGCACGATCCTCGGCCTGATCAGCGGCTATGTCGGGGGCTGGGTGGACGCGCTCATCATGCGCATCGCCGACGTCCAACTCACCTTCCCGGCGATCCTCATCGCTTTGATGATCGACGGCATCGTCGGCGCGATCGTCGACACCCGTGCCGATGCCGACATCAAAATGGGCGTGCTCATCTTCGCCATCGCCGCCTCCTTGTGGGTCAACTTCGCCCGCACGGTCCGCGGCTCGACCATGGTCGAGAAGAACAAGGAGTACGTGCAGGCCGCGCGGGTCATCGGTATCCACCCGATCTTGATCATGTATCGCCACGTGCTGCCCAACGTCATGGGCCCGGTGTTGGTCATCGCTACCTTGTCCTTGGCCATCGCCGTGATCACCGAGGCGACCCTGTCGTTCCTCGGCGTCGGCGTGCCGGTCACCAACCCGTCGCTCGGTACCTTGATCCGGATCGGCAACGACTTCCTCTTCTCCGGGGAATGGTGGATGTCGGTGTTCCCCGGGGTGGCGCTCGTCATTCTCGTGCTCGCGGTCAACCTGCTGGGCGACTGGCTGCGCGACGCGCTCAACCCGAAGCTCCGCTGACATGAACACCGCACGCCAGCCGGTCCTCGACGTCCGCGACCTGCGCGTCGTCTTCGAGACACGCCGCGGGCCGCTGGTCGCCGTCGACGGGGCGACGTTCCAAGTCAACGAGGGCGAGGTGCTGGGGGTCGTCGGCGAATCCGGTGCCGGCAAATCGATCACGGGTGCTGCGATCATCGGCCTGTTGGAACCGCCGGGCCGCGTTGCCGGCGGCGAGGTCCGCCTCGACGGCGAGCGGATCGATCATCTCTCGGCCGACCAGATGCGGCGCATCCGCGGCAAACGCATCGGCATGGTGTTCCAGGACCCGCTGACCTCGTTGAACCCGCTGTACACCGTCGGTCGCCAACTCATCGAGACGATCCTCACCCACCAGGACCTCGGCGAGCGCCAGGCCCGCCAACACGCGATCGACCTCCTGGGCGAGGTCGGCATCCCGTCACCGGAACGGCGGATCGACCAGTACCCGCACCAGTTTTCGGGCGGCATGCGCCAGCGGGTGGTCATCGCACTCGCCTTGTGCGTCAGTCCGCGGATGATCATCGCCGACGAACCGACCACGGCCCTCGACGTCTCGATCCAGGCGCAGATCATCAAGCTGTTGAAGCGCCTGTGCGACGAGCACGGTGCTGCGGTCATGTTGATCACCCACGACATGGGCGTGATCGCGGAGACCGCCGACCGCGTGGCGGTGATGTACGCTGGCCGGATTGCCGAGATCGGCCCGGTCGCCGACGTCATCCAGCGCGCCCAGCACCCCTACACCAAGGGGCTCATGGGCTCGATTCCGGTGGTCGGCCACGACTTGGAGAAGCTGGCCCAGATCGAAGGCTCGATGCCGCGCCTGACCGAGATCCCGCGCGGCTGCGCCTACAACCCGCGCTGCCCGCAGGTGTTCGAGCGGTGCCGTCATGACCGCCCGGAGCTGTTGCCAGCCGGTGGCTCACAGGCAGCCTGCTGGCTGCACGAGGGTGCCGCCGAGGCGGCGGAGTGACGATGACCGAGAGCGCGCCGATCCTGGAGGTCCAGGGCCTCACCAAGTCGTTCGACGTCTCCGCACCGATGCTGCGCCGCTGGCTGCGCGGCGAGGGCCGCTCGACCTTGACCGCCGTCGACGAGGTCAGCTTCACCATCCCCCGCGGCCAGACGTTGAGCTTGGTCGGCGAGAGCGGTTGCGGCAAGTCGACGGTCGCGCGGTTGGTCGTCGGCCTCTACAAGCCGACCGAGGGCGGCATCCGCTTCGACGGCCATGACCTGCAAGCCGCCCGCTCACGCGCCGACATGGCAGGCCTTCGCCGCCGTTTCCAGATGATTTTTCAAGACCCCTATGCCAGCCTCAACCCACGCTGGCGGGTCCACGACATCATCGCCGAACCGATCCGCGCCCACGGCCTCGCCACCGATGAGCGCGACGTCACGCGGCGGGTCGGCCTGCACCTGGAGCAGGTGCGCCTGAGCCCCCGCGATGCCGAGAAGTTCCCGCACGAGTTCTCCGGCGGGCAGCGCCAGCGCATCTCCATCGCCCGCGCGCTTGCCAGCGAACCCGAATTCATCGTCTGCGACGAACCCACCTCCGCCCTCGACGTCTCGGTGCAGGCGCAGATTCTCAACCTGATGAAAGAGCTGCAGAAGGACCTCGGCCTTTCCTATCTTTTCATCAGCCACGATCTCGCCGTCGTCTATCACATCGCCGACGCGCTCGGCGTGATGTACTTGGGCCGGCTGGTCGAAGTCGGCCCGGCACGGGAAATCTTCAAGAACCCGCAGCACCCCTACACGCGGATGCTGCTCGACGCGATCCCCGACCTGGAAATGTCCGGCCGCAAGCGCATCCCCGTCGGCGGCGAAGTCCCGAGCCCGATCAGCCCACCCACAGGCTGCCACTTCCACCCACGCTGCCCGTTCGCCAACGACCGGTGCAAGAGCGCAACGCCCGAGCCCAAGCACCTCCTCGGCCGCGACATCCGCTGCCACGCGGTGGAGGAGGGCAGATTGGAGGGAGAGGTCCAGGCGGCGAAGGCGCGCGCAAGCGCGGCTTGATGTCGGCGCCAGCGCACCGGCACTTGCGTGCAGGGCACCACGTTCCGGAATAGTTGAGCGGTGCAAGGAAGTCGCGCTCGGTACCCGATGGCGCGCTTCCCACGAAACGGCCCGCCACCTACCGAGACGCGTTCGAACACATGGTCGCCGAGATCGTCAACCGGACTTTGCACCGCCAACCGCGGCCGGCGCCTCGGTAGGGGCTCGTCCACTCGGCGCTCGGCGGCGTCTCGACGAGCCCGCGCGTCCAGCGCACGAACACCAACCTGCCCGTCGAGGTCGTCGAGTTGGCCTTCACCGACGGCCAATTGCCGTTGGCTGGCGGCCTGACCGCGTTCGCCGCTTGCGGGGCCGTCGGCGCGGGCGGCTCTTGCACAGTGAACGCCGACTTCTCCTCCAGCCTACGACTGTTGGCCGGCACCGTCCGCGACGCGGCCGGGCTCATCGTCAGCAACGCCGTGGTGACCTCGGACTCGGGTTTCGACTATCTCGTCAGCATGCCACCGCACGATCGCCCGCAGGTCGTTCCCTTGCCCGCCGCGGGCTACCTGATGCTTGCTGGCCTCGGCGCCATCGCCGTCATGGCCAAGCGCAGGCGGAGGGCGCCGCAAGACGTGTTGTAACCTGAGCGGTCGCTCTTACACCAACCGTTCCAACAACCGGTCCAACTGCTCGGGCGACGACCAGGCAATGGTGATGCGGCCGCCATGGCCTTTGGTCTTCAGCTCGACGGCTAGACCGAGCTCATTGGCGATACGGTGCTCCAGGTCTCTCACGTCGGGGTCCGGCTCGCTCGGCCGCGCGGGTCGGCGGGCACCGGCCTTGGCCAGCGCCTCGGTCTGGCGGACGTTGAGGCCCTTTTCCACGACGAGCTTGGCCAGGCTCACCGGATCGGCGGTGCCGAGCAGGGCGCGAGCGTGGCCCGCGGTCAACCGGCCGTCGTCGAGCATCGCCTTCACGGGCTCCGGCAGAGCCAGCAGCCTGAGCAGATTGGCGATATGCGGGCGGCTCTTGCCGACCCGCTCGGCCAGCACCTCCTGGGTATGGCCGAACTGCTCGATCAGCCGGCGGTAGCCGTCCGCCTCTTCCAGCGGGCCGAGATCGGCGCGCTGGACGTTCTCGAGCAGCGCCGCTTCGAGGGCGTCGCCGTCGGAGAGCGGCCGCACCACGACCGGCAGGTCGGCCAGACCCGCCGCCTGGGCAGCCCGCCAGCGCCGCTCGCCGGCGACGATCTCGTAGCGCTCGCCCAGATCGTCGAGCGGCCGCACCAGCAAAGGCTGCAGAATACCGATGGCCCGCACCGACGCGGTCAGCGCCGCCATCTCCTCGTCGTCGAAGCGCCGCCGCGGCTGGTAGCGCGACGGCTCCAGAAACTCGATCGGCAACTGCCGCGTACCGTCGCCACCCGGCCCGGGGCTCTCTGCCAAGAGCGCCTCCAACCCACGGCCGAGGCCGCGACGACGCTCCACGCCGCCGCTCACGCAGCCCGCCGGCTGTCGGGTCCGCGCAACCGCTCGAGATACTCGCGAGCAAGGTGAGCGTAGGCGATCGAGCCAGGGCACTGCAGGTCGTAGCGCTGCACGGGCTGCCCGAAGGACGGTGCTTCCGACACCCGGACGTTCCGCGGAATCACGGTCTCGAACACCCGTGTGCCCATGAAGCTGCGGACGTCCACGGCCACCTGGTCGGAGAGGTTGTTGCGGCGGTCGAACATGGTGAGCACGATCCCTTCGATCCTCAACTTCGAGTTGCTGGCGCGTCGGATGCGATCGACCGTGCGGACGATCAGGCTCAAGCCTTCCAATGCGAAAAACTCGCACTGTAACGGAATGAGCACGCCGTCGGCTGCAACCAGCGCGTTGACCGTCAGCACACCGAGCGACGGCGGGCAGTCGATCAGCACGACGTCGAACTGCTCGCGCAACGGCGCCAGCGCTTCGGCCAACCTGCCCGCGCGATCCTGATCCTGGGCGAGTTCGACCTCGGCGGCCGACAGGTCGACCACCGACGGCAAGACGTGCAGCCCGACCACATCGGTCGGCTGCACCGCCTGCCTCGCGGGTGCTCGGCCGACCAGCACGTCGTAGGCCGTTAGGCGGCGCTGTGCCTGACCGAGACCCAGATGCGTGGTGGCGTTGCCCTGGGGGTCGAAGTCGACGATCAGGACGCGCTGCTTGGCGTCGGCGAGCGCCGTTCCGAGATTCACGGCGGTGGTCGTCTTGCCGACCCCGCCCTTTTGGTTGGCAACGGCGACGATGCGGCCGGCGGCGTTGGGCCCGCTATCGGGGCTGGACATGCGTCAGTTCCACCACCACGCCCAACTCGTGAGCGAGGCTCGGATGAAGGTTCACCTTCATCATCCATTCCACCGACGCCTCGGTCAATTCGCCGTGGGCCCGTTCGCCCTTCAAGAACAGGCAGCGCGTGTCCGGCCCGATGAACCCCTCACCGAATCGAAGAAGGAGACCGAGGGGCGCCAACGCGCGCGCGGTCAAGACGTCGACCGGGGCCTGGGGCGTTCGCTCCAGCCGCGCGGTCCGCACGTCGACGGCCACCTCCATCGCTCGCGCCGCCTCGCGCAGGAACACGCATTTGCGGGCGTCAGAGTCGATCAAGGTCACCCCGGTGATTCCGAGTGCCGCCAGGACGAGGCCCGGAAAGCCGGCGCCGCTGCCCATGTCCACCAAGTTTCTTGCCGACTCTGGGATCAACGGCCGAAGCTGCGCCGAATCCAACACGTGGCGCTGCCACACCTCGACGAGCGTTTTCGGTCCGACGAGGTTCAGCTTGGCCTGCCACTTTTCCAAGAGCGCCACATAGACGTCGAGCCGAGCCAGTTCGTCATCAGTCAGGTCGAGCTGGTCGGCGACCGCCTCGCGGTTCACGCTGCCTTCCGCACGTAGCGATAGAGCAAGGTCAACGCCGCCGGGGTCATGCCCGGGATCCGTGCCGCGGCGCCAAGGCTGGTCGGCCGAACCAGCGCCAGCCGTTCGCGGACCTCGTTGCTGAGCCCGGCGACCTCGGCGAAGTCGAGCTCGGGCGCCAGCACCAGCCCTTCCTCGGCACGAAAACCGTCGATGTCGACCCGTTGACGGTCGAGATAGCCAGCGTAGCGCGCTTCGACGGTCAGGCTTTCGCGGGCGCGAGCCGGCACAGCGGCCAGTTCGGGCCACACCGCGACCAGCCGCTCCCACCCGACGTCAGGCCGACCGAGCAGCTCGGATGCCGTCCGGCGACGGCCATCCGGGTTCACCGCGATGCCGTGCGTGGCCGCCTGGTTGGGCGTCAGGGTCCGCGCTTCGAGCTTGGCCGCGGCGGCGGCCAGGGCGGCGGCATCCGCCCGGAAGCGCGCCGCCCGCTCGGGGCCGACGCAGCCGGCGGTCATGCCTTTGGGTGTCAGCCGGCGGTCGGCGTTGTCGATCCTGAGGCTCAAACGGTACTCGGCGCGTGACGTGAACATCCGATAGGGCTCGCTGACCCCAAGGGTGGTGAGGTCGTCGATCAGGACGCCGAGATAGCCGTCGGCGCGATCGAACCGTAGCGGTGCGCGGCCCAGGGCCCTGTGGGCGGCGTTGATGCCGGCGACGATCCCCTGACCCGCGGCCTCCTCGTAACCGGTCGTGCCGTTGATCTGGCCGGCGAGGAACAGCCCCGGCAGACGCTGCGTTTCCAGGCTCGGGGCCAGCTCGCGAGGGTCGACGTGATCGTACTCGATGGCATAGCCCGGGCGTCGGAGCACGGCACCTTCCAGGCCGCGGAAGGGCTCGACGACGATACGGTTTATCCAAACGGGCTCTCGACGTCGCTGCCGGTCGACGTGCAGGAGGGGTTG
>JBCBTD010000104.1:0-8870 GCA_039818825.1 Pseudomonadota bacterium | reverse complement strand
CGGCTCGCTGCCGACCTCGTTCAGCGAGGCGAGCGGCACCCAGCGATAGAACGTCGTGTCCTCGACCGCCTTGGCGGTGACCGGCCCGGTGTACTGCTGGAAGCGGCCTGCAAGGTGCGCCGACACCGCCGACCACGCCCCACCCGCCTCACCACGAAGTGCATCGCGGACGAAGTCGTAGATCTCGATTTCCGGTGTGCCTGCAGCCTGCCGCGCCCGCGCGATGGCATCATCGATCACAGCCAGATCCGCGGCGGCCGAACGTTTGCCGCTGAAGTAGGTCCGATACACCGGAAAGTGCGCCACGACGTTCCTGAGCGCCTCGCGCAGCGCGTGGCGGCCGAAATCGCGGGTGCGCCTCGAGCGTTTCGCGATCCGGTTCAGCTCCATCGCCAGGACGTTCAACTCGGCCTGCAACGCCGTCGACATCATCAAGTACTTGGCGCGCACCGTCTCGGCATGGAACTCGGCGCTCGGCTGCGTCAGCGAGCGATAGAGCGCCAGAAGCGGGCGGCAGGCCGCCGGGTCGACCTGGACGCCATGCAAGAGCGCCATGACCTCGTAGCCGGTAGTCCCGTCGACCGGCCAGTCGCGGCGCAGTTCCTCGTGCTCGCCCAGGATTTTCTCGACGAACAACCACGGGGCGGTGCCATCGCCGCGACGCGTGGCTCGCCGCAGCCGAGTGAGATAGGTGCGCGGATCGTACAAGCCGTCGATGTGGTCGAGCCGCAGTCCGTCGACCACGCCGGCCGCGGTCAGCTCGACCACCAGGCGGTGAACCGCATCGAACAGCCCCGGCTCCTCCATCCGCAAGCCGGCGAGACCGTTGACGTCGAAGAACCGGCGATAGTTGATCTCCTCGCCAGCGAGCCGCCAATAGCTGAGCCGATAGGCTTGCCGCTCGAGGAGCCGATGCAGCCGATCGGCGGGGCGGTGGTCGTCGCGCGTGGGCGTGAACGTTGCCAGGGCGTCGCGCAACGCCGCCTCGACGGTCGGCACCTGCCTCGCCGTCGCCAGTTGCAGGTCGAGTTGATCGGCACGGTCGCGGTCGGCGCGGCGGCGTTGCCGCGACACGCGCTCGCGGCGGCGCGCAATCTGGCGCGCCAGCGAGGCGAGGTCGTTGAGAGTCGCCGCAACGGCCGCGTCGGTATTGCGCCCCGCCGTCTCCAGGAGTTCGGCCGTGTCGCGCGGATGGATCGGCACCGTGTGCTCGTGGTAACGCACGACCATTCGCCCGCCCTCGATGTCCGGCACGAGCTGGCCGTCGTCCAGGCAACGGCCATAGTGGTCACCAAGAACAGGCAGCAGCACCTTGCCGGCGAGCGACGGCTCCAGCGCATCCCACTCGACGTCGAAATAGGCCGCGTAGGGCGAGGCTTCGCCCCAGCGGAGCATGTCTGCCCACCACGGGTTGTCGTAGCCGATACCCATGTGGTTCGGCACGCAATCGAGAATGATGCCGAGGCCGTGGGCACGCGCGCGGTCGGCCAGCGCGTCGAAGCCTTCGCGCCCGCCCAGCTCCGGGCTGATCCGCGCATGGTCGACCACGTCGTAGCCGTGGGTCGATCCCGGCCGCGCGGCCCAGATCGGCGAGAGATAGAGATGGCTGACACCGAGGTCAGCGAGATAGGGGACGATCGCCTCGGCCGCGACGAACGGAAACCCGGCATGGAGCTGCAGCCTGTAGGTTGCCCGGAGCTCGGTGCGCGGGGTCACCCTTCACCCCGAGCACGCCACCAGGTCGTGGTCCAGGGTGCAAGCTGCACCATCGCCCGGTCGTCGACGCCCTCGCCCAGCAGCAACGTCGACGCATCTGGCGGCGGCGCCGCCGCCGGCTGATCGCCGAGGTTGGCCAGCAAGGTCAGGACCGCTCCCTCGGCGTCGTGCCAAACGACCCGAACCACCCGACCCTCCACCGACCCGCTCGCGCCGACCAGACCGTCGACCAGCGGCGCCACATTGGCGACCCTGATGGCGAGCAGATCGCGCGTCCGCTCCAGATTGCGCTGCCCCGACGCGGTCTCGACGCTAGCCCAATCGAGCTTCGATCCCTCGAAAGTGGCCGCCGCGTTCGGATCGGGGATCGACGCGCGGTACGCCGGATCGGCGAAGGCGGGGAACTTGGCGAACTCCCGGCGACGCCCCTCGCGAACCGCGTCGGCCAGCGCATCGTGGAAGTCGCAGAAGAACAGGAACGGCGTGGTCGCACCCCATTCCTCGCCCATGAACAAAAGTGGCGGCGACGGCGCCAACAGCACGATGGTCGTCAGCGCGTCGATACGGCGTTGGTCGGCGAGGCTCGCCAGCCGCTCACCAAACGCTCGATTGCCGACCTGGTCGTGGTTCTGGAGGAAGTTGACGAAGGCGCGCGGCGGCAGATCGGCGCTCGGCTCGCCGCGCACCTCGCCGCCGCGGAACGGCGACGGCTCGCCTTGGAAGACGAAACCGGAGGTCAGCGAGCGGACGAGCTTCGCATGGGGCGCGTCGGCGAAGTCGACGTAGTAACCGTCACGCTCGCCGGTCAGCAGATGGTGCGCCACATGGTGGAAGTCATCGTTCCACTGGGCATCGTAGGGGCCGCGTTCGGCTCCCGGTCGTGGCCGCAACCGTCGCGCTTCGTTCGCGTCGTTCTCGAGCACCAGGTGGACCTGCCGCTCGCCATCGAGCCGCGCGTGGACGACGGCCGCGAGTTCGGTCAGCACGTCGGGATCGCTGTCGTCGGCGATCGCGTGGACCGCATCGAAGCGGATACCGTCGAAGCGATAGTTCTCCAGCCAGTGGGCTGCGTTCTCGATGAAGAAGCGGCGGACTTCCTGGCGGCGGAAGTCGATGGCGGCGCCCCAGGGCGTCGTGATGTCGTCGCGGAAGAACCCCGGCGCGTAGGCGTGCAGGAAGTTCCCCTCGGGCCCGAAGTGATTGTAGACGACGTCGACGAACACCATCAGGCCCTTCTGGTGGGCAACGTCGATCAGACGGGCAAGGTCTTCCGGGCGGCCATAGCTCGCGTCCGGCGCGTAGTGCAGCACCCCGTCATAGCCCCAGTTGCGGAGCCCCGGAAAGTCGGCGAGCGGCATCAGTTCGATGGCGGTGATGCCCGTCCGCGCCAGATGGTCGAGCCGCTGGATGACGCCGTCGTAGGTGCCCTCGGGCGAGAAGGTCCCGACGTGCAGCTCGTAAAGTACGGCCTCGGACCACGGGCGGCCGGACCAGCCCGTGGTCCCGAATGGCAGCGCCGCCAGATCAACGACCTCGCTCGGTCCCATCACGTCCTGAGGCTGGTAGCGAGATGCCGGGTCGGGCACCCGCAGATCACCGACTTCGAACTGGTAGAGGGTGCCGGCCCCAGCCCCTTTGACGCGCGCCTCCAGCCAGCCGTCGCCGACACCCGTCATCGCGTGAACGGCCTCGTCGGCGGTGCCCGGGGCGACGACGACGCCCGCTCGCTCGACCGCGGGCGCCCACAGGCGGAAACGGACGCCGTCCTCTTCGAGCAGCGGACCGAACCCGAACGTGCGCTCGCTCATCCCGGCTCTCCGTTCCACCGTAGCAACGCACAACTCCGTGCCTCCAACGCGTAGCTGACGGCATCATCGAGATCGACGCCGCCTTGGTCCGAGACGCCTTCGTCCAAGCCGTCGTCGACCGCCGTATCGAACACGCGCGCCCAACGTGCAGGCGGCAGTCGAAAGGCAATGGGGTCGGCATCGGCGTTCATCAGCAGCAGATGCGTGTCGTCAGGCTCGGGCACGCCGCGTTCGCTGACGTGCGCGAACCCCGCTTCGCCGGACAACAACATGCCGAGCGCGCGGGCATGGCCGACTTGCCAATCCGATTCGGTCATAGGCTCGCCGTCGGGGCGGAGCCACGTCACGTCGAGCGCGTCGGTGCCGGGTATGATCCGACCGACGAAGAAACGCTGTCGGTGGAACACCCGGTGACGGTGCCGCAACCGCAACAACTGTCGAACGAAGCGGTGCACCACCCGGCCCCATTCGCCATCGAGCAACTGCCAGTCGATCCAGCTGACCTCGTTGTCCTGGCAATAGGCGTTGTTGTTGCCGCCCTGGCTCCGCCCCAGCTCGTCGCCCGCCACCAGCATCGGCACGCCCTGCGCCAAGAGCAGCGTCGACAGCAGGTTCTTCATCTGGCGGAGCCGCAACGCCTTGATGGCCGGATCGTCGGTGGGACCTTCGCGGCCGTGGTTCCAGCTGTTGTTGTCGTCCGCCCCGTCACGGTTGTCTTCGCCGTTGGCGTGGTTGCGCTTGTGGTCGTAGCTGACCAGGTCGGCGAGGGTGAAGCCGTCATGGGCAGTGACGAAGTTGACGCTGGCCCAAGGCTTGCGCCCGCGATGGTCGTAGAGATCTGCCGATCCCGCCAGGCGCGACGCGAGTTCGCCGAGCTGGCCGGCATCACCCTTCCAATAGCGGCGGAGGCAGTCGCGGTACTTGTCGTTCCACTCGGCCCAACCCGGCGGAAATCCGCCGACCCGGTAGCCGCCGGCGCCGGTATCCCAGGGTTCGGCGATCAGTTTGGCGCGGTCGAGGATCGGGTCCTGCGACACCGCATCCAAGAAGCCGGCATGCTGGTCGAACTCGCCGTGCACGCGCGCCAAAGTGGTGGCCAGATCGAAGCGGAACCCGTCGATGCCCATTTCGGTCCGCCAATAGCGCAGACTGTCGGTGACGAGCCGCAACACCACCGGATGCCGCAGCTCCAAGGTATTACCCGTACCGGTGAAGTCATTGTAGTAACGCTCGTCGCCGTCAACCAGGTAGTAGTACGAACGATTGTCGATCCCGCGGAAACTCAGAGTCGGGCCTAGGTGATTTCCCTCCGCCGTGTGATTGTAGACGACGTCGAGAAAGAGTTCGATGCCGTGATCGTGGAGCACCTGCGACAAGGTCTTGACCTCGGAGATGCCGTTGCGACCGAGATATTCGGGATGCGGGGCGAAAAAGCCGATGGAATTGTAGCCCCAATAGTTGCGGAGGCCGCGCTCCTGGAGCAAACGGTCGTGCACGAAAGCGTGGATCGGCAGGAGCTCGATCGCCGTCACGCCGAGATCTTGCAGGTACTCGACCACGGGAGCGCGGCTCAGCGCGCCGATCGTGCCACGCTCGGCGTCCGGTACCTCAGGGTGGCGCATGGTGAAGCCGCGGGCATGCATCTCGTAGACGACGGTATCGTCCCACGGCCGCGGCGGCGGTCGTCCATGCCCCCAGGTGTAGGCCGGGTCGACGACGACGCATTTCGGCAGGTAGCGGGCCGAGTCGCGCCGGTCGAACGACAGGTCGGCTCTGGCGTGACCGATCGTGTACCCGAACAGCGCGTCGTGCCACTTGATCGAACCGGAGAGCGCCTTGGCGTAGGGGTCGATCAGCAGCTTGTTGGGGTTGAACCGATGGCCTTCCGTCGGGGCGTAGGGGCCGTGGACGCGGTAGCCGTAGAGCTGACCCGGCCGGACGTCGGGCAAGTAGCCATGCCAAACTTCGTGGGTCATCTCCGGAAGGTCGAGCCGATGCGTCTCGCGCCGCCCACGGGCGTCGAACAGACAGAGCTGCACGCGAGACGCGTGGGCGGAGAAGATGGCGAAATTGGTGCCGGCGCCATCCCACGTCGCGCCCAGGGGATAGGGATTGCCGGGCATCACCCGCATGTCGCTCACAACGCCTCCACCACGATCGGCTACGGAGGGCGAAACGCCGCGACTCCGGTCGGCGTTCCAACCGCCGATGGCGGATCAATGCGCGCAGCCATGGCGAAACACCAGCGGCGAATCGTAGATCAAGCGGGCGGCGACGGACCGTTCTCGGCACACCCGCAGCCGAGCTTGGTCAAGCGCTCGCCCGCGCCCGCAAGTCGTTCCGGGTGATCTTGCCGGCAGCGTTCCGCGGCAACGCATCGACCACGTGGATCGCGAAGGGTACGAAACCTTCGCCCAAGCGCTCTCGGCACAGCCGTTTCGATGCCAAAGCGACTGCGGTCCGATCGGTCGCGGGATCGAGACATTCGAGGAATGCGACGATCTGTATGCCGCCGGCGGAATCGCTGCCGGGCACGATCGCGGCAGCGTTGACCAGGTCTTGGCTTGCCAGCAGCGACTCGATCCCGCTCGGCACCACCAGTTGGCCGGTCGCCGTGCTGAAGATGTCGTCGCGACGGCCTACCACCTCCAGATAGCCCCCGGGTGCCCGCCGCACGACGTCCGGCGGCGCGTACCACGCGCCGCGCAAGACGCTGCGGTCGAGCCCGTCCGGCGTCAGATAGCCGTCCATCATTCGGTCGTGGAGGATCCAGATGTCGGCGAGTTCGTCGGCGTCGGCGAGGCTGCCGTCGGGGCGGCGCAGTTGCACGACGTGGTCGAACGTTCGAGGCGTCGGCTCGCCCTCGTGGTCGGCCGCCCAGAGTTGACAGGCGATCGAGCCGGCCTCGGTCGCGCCGTAGTGATAGAACATGCGGCAGCCTAGTCGGGTGGCCAACGCGCTGCGGACCTCGCGACGCAAATGCGTGCCGCCGGTCTCGATCGCACCCAACGCCGGCAACGTCGCCAAGCGCTCCGCCGCCGTCTCGCGGTCGAGCTGCAAGGCCACCGCGGCCGACAGGCGGACCCGATTGGCACCCAGCTGCTCCCCCAACGCCCAGAAGTTGAAGACGTGACCGGGCTGCGGCACCACACCGACGATCGACGCCGCAGCGCTACAGGCCGTCGACAGAAAGCAGAAGCGAAGCTCGGTGACGTTCGACGGATACTGGCTGGAGAGTGCCCGCTCCGTCGGCGCCCACTGGAACGCGTACTCGCGCGGCAAGGTCGAGCGGACCAAGCCAGCCCCTCCCATGACGACGGCCTTCGACGCGCCCGTCGTGCCTGACGTCATGGCAACCACCGACGCCGTGGCGCCTGGCGGTCGGGGGACGGACGAGGTAACGGGCCCGTCGTCCGCGGGACGCGCCACCAGTGCCCGAAGCTCTTCCGTGGCCTGTAGCGTCGGCTCGAACACCTCGACCACCGAACCGAACGCGGCCACGTCGGCTACCGTGGGCAGGGCCTGGTCGACGAAGCAGACACGGAGGTCCAGACGCTCGATCAGTGCCTCGAGGCCGGGGGCCGTGGTGTCCATCGGGATGGTCGCGAAACCGACGCCGCGGTGCATCGCCGCCCAAAAGAGCGCGAAGAGTTCGAGCGACGACCGCGCCAGAACGCCGATCCGGTCGCCTGGCCGGACGTCCAGGTCCACCAGGATCTGCCAGAAGCGACGAACGACGACGTCGGCCTGGACGTAGGAGAGCTCGAAGCCGTCATGGAGGATCAACGCGGGTCGGTCGCCATGCGCCGCCACAGCGCGACGCCAGAGTACGTCCGGTCGGGTGTCCGCCGGCGTCGGCAAGAGTTCCCCAGTGGCAAGCCGATGGTGGAGCCGAGCCGCCGCCGGGGTCGTGTCGACCAACCAGGCCAGCTCGTCGCGCACCAAGGCGAGCGCCGCGGCGACGACCGTCGCCGGGTCGCGATCGGCGGCGTCGGCAATCTCGCCGAGGGTCCGACCGCGAGCGCCAAAGTAAAGGATCTCGACGTCGACGTCGGTGAGCGGCCTAGGCTCCCCGCCAGGATCGGCCGCACGACCGGACACCAGCGCGGTTGCGGAGACACCGCGCCCGAGGACGCGCTGCTCCGGTCCGACCGACCGCGGCGCCCGATGGCCGCTGGGCAACCGCGCGACGTCCAGCAACGATCCGTCAGTGCCAAGAAGCCGGACGGCATCGTCGCGCCACGCGGCCGGTACGTCGGCGGAGCCGATCACGACCGCAGCGAAGGCGCCATCATCGAACGGCAAGGGCTCCTCGGCGACGGCGTAGGCGACGCGGTGATTGGCAGCGCGCTCCCCGGCACGCAGCAAAGCATGGGCGACGGTCGGTGACGGCAGCGGCCCCTTCCGCCCCAAGATCGTCGTGACCCGGACCCTCGGTCGGGCAGCCGCGACCAACTCGCCGACCAGACCCGCGCCGCCGAGGACGCAAAGCTCCTCCAGGCCGCGCCATACGACCTCGTCGAGGAGCGCCAACACGGCGCCGACCGTGGGTGCCGGCAGGTCGTCGTCGTCCCGCGTGCAGAGACGCATGGCGTCACAGGCCATATCGAGCGCGTGCCGTTCCAACGCGACGCCATCCGGCAACGCCTCGAGCGGACCCGGCACGCACCGATCGAAAAACGCCAACCCATCGACGACGGGCACGAAGCGGCCATCGCCTCGATCGACCCAACCGGTGCCGGACCAATCTTCCACAGCGCCGCAAGGGCTGCCACTGACGGCCGCTGGCGGCAACGCGGAGCTCGAGGTCATACGGAGTCCCGGCATTTCGGTTGGTGAGGTCTCGGACGCAGACACGTTATGCCGCATACGCTCGTGGTCGAGCTACCATCCGCTGCTACAGGCACCGGCGATATCCGAGTATGCACGGCATCGGCCGGACTGCTGCCACGTCGCACATGCGCCTAGGGTCCGTCGATCCGGCGACGAGCGAGCGCGCTTGCCACCACGGGACCGCCGTCGGAATCAATCTGGGGAACTGCCGTGACGTACCGACTTCGTGCCTGACGTGGCCTGGACGTCGCTGCTGTTGGTGCTGGAGCCTTACCGGCTGACCTACCTGGTGGGCGGTGTCGGCATCGGCTTGCTGGTCGGTCTGATCCCAGGCATCGGCGGCGTTGCCGGTCTCGCTCTGCTGATCCCGTTCACCTATCAGCTCGACCCGATCGCAGCCTTCGCCCTGTTGATCGGTATGAGCGCCGTGAAGACGACGTCGGACACGATCCCGGCCGTGCTGTTCGGCGTGCCCGGGACGTCTGGCGCGGCGGCGACCGTGCTCGACGGCCA
>JBCBTD010000103.1:0-9771 GCA_039818825.1 Pseudomonadota bacterium | reverse complement strand
GATTGTGCGCGAGCGACGATCCCCGACATGCCCGCGCCCAACAACGATCACACACCCCTTTTCCATTCGACATAGAGAAAGGTAGACGCCAGCCCGTTTCCGGGATTGTTCGTGTCGACCGGCCGAAGGAAGGACCATGACCAAGCCCCTGCTGCGCGCGCTGGCGGGCCACCGTGTCGACCCGCCGCCAGCGTGGCTGATGCGACAGGCTGGCCGCTATCTGCCCGAGTATCGTGCCGTGCGGGCGGAGGCCGGGGGCTTTCTCGACCTCTGCTACCGACCCGAGCTTGCTGCCGAAGTCACGCTCCAGCCGATCCGCCGCTATCCGTTGGATGCGGCAATCTTGTTCTCGGACATCCTCGTCGTCCCTCAGGCGCTCGGCCGGAAGCTCTGGTTCGCGGAGAACGAAGGGCCCAAGCTCGAACCACTGACGACGACGGCGGAGATCGAGGCGCTGCGCCCCGAGACGATCCACGCCCACTTGGCGCCAGTCTACGAAACCGTCGAGCGGGTGCGCGCAGGGCTCCCGGACCAAGTCGCGCTGATCGGTTTCGCCGGCGCGCCGTGGACGCTCGCCTGCTACATGATCGACGGCCAGGGCTCGAAGGAGTTTCCGGCCACGAGGTCGTTCGCCGCGCGCGATCCAGCGGCCTTTGCGATGCTCGTCGACCGTCTGGAGCAGGCGATCGTCGCCTATCTCGGTCGGCAGATCGAAGCCGGTGCCGAGGTCGTCAAGCTGTTCGACAGTTGGGCCGGCGTGTTGTCGCCCGAGGGCTTCCAGCGCTGGTCGACAGCGCCGATCGGTCGCATCGTCGAGGCGGTCCGAGCGCGGCATCCACAGGTGCCGGTGATCGCCTTTCCGCGGGGAGCCGGTGCCGGTTACCTCGACTTCGCCGACACGGTATCGTGTCAGGGCTTGGCGCTCGACACGAGTGTGCCGCGGCCGTGGGCTGCGCAGTCGCTGCCAGCGCGGGTCACGCTTCAAGGCAATCTGGACCCGGTGGCCCTGCTGGTCGGCGGCGATCAGCTCGATGAAGCGGTCGACCGTATCGTGGCCGACTTCGCCGGCCGGCCCCACGTCTTCAATCTCGGTCACGGGGTGATGCAGCCGACGCCGCCCGAGAACGTGACCCGTTTGCTGCGTCGGCTGCAGGAGCATGCTCGATGACCGACGTCTGGCTGTGGTCCAAGGCCATCCACTTCATGGCGTTCGCCGCTTGGATGGCCGGACTGTGGTACCTGCCGCGCTTGTACATCTACCACAGCGGGGTTGCCGCCGGGTCCGAGGCTTCGGAACGGTTCAAGGTGATGGAGCGGCGGTTGTTGAAGGCGATCACCACGCCGGCGATGGTGGTCACGTTCGTCGCTGGTGTCGTGCTGATCCAGACCGGTGTCGGCTGGAACCCGGGTGGCTGGCTCCACGCCAAACTCACGCTGCTCCTGCTCATGGGCGCGTTCCACGGGGTGCTGGCTGCGGATCTGAAGAAGTTCGCGCGGGACGAGCGGCCGCGGTCGGCGGTGACCTATCGGGTTCTCAACGAGGTGCCGACGGTGCTGTTCATCTTGATCGTGTTGTTGGCGGTCTTCCGGCCGTTCTGACGACGGGGTTTGACAGCCGCCGCGCAATGCCGTTATTGGCAACGATCACGTATCTTTTCGAGAAGTCCCTCCCCTGGCAACGCAACCGACCCCGCGCCGGCGGCGGTCTCGGCCACGGTCCGACCGGCCGTCGTCGGAGGCCATGACTGACGAGCTGTTCGATGTCGAGGACGACGGCGCTGCGGACACCCCACCGCCGCCGGCCGACATGCCCGGCTCGATCAACCTCACGGAACTGAAGCGCCGGCCACCTAGTGAATTGCTTCGATATGCCGAAGAAATCGGCATCGACAACGCCAGCACCCTCAAAAAATCCGATCTGATCTTCGCCACGCTCAAGCAGTTGGCGCAGACGGGTGTGCCCATCCAGGGCGATGGTGTGCTGGAAATTCTGCAGGATGGCTTTGGCTTTTTGAGGACGCCGGACGTCAACTACGTCGCCGGACCAGACGACATTTACGTCTCGCCTAGCCAGATCCGCCGCTTCGGTTTGCGGACGGGTGACGTGGTCGAAGGTCAAGTGCGCGCGCCGAAAGAAGGCGAGCGTTACTTTGCGCTGCTGAAGGTCGACTCGATCAACTTCGACCGTCCGGAGATGGCGCGGCATCGGGTCCATTTCGACAATCTCACGCCCTACTATCCGACGCAGAAGCTCAATTTGGAGGTCGAAGGTCAAAAGGACTATTCGACCCGCGTGATCGAGATCGTCGCGCCGTTGGGCAAAGGCCAGCGGGCATTGATCGTCGCCCAGCCACGCACCGGCAAGACGGTGCTGATGCAACACATCGCGCACTCGATCACCGCCAACCATCCGGAAGTGTTCCTCATCGTCCTGCTCATCGACGAGCGGCCCGAAGAGGTCACCGACATGCAGCGCACGGTCCGTGGCGAGGTCGTTTCGTCGACCTTCGACGAGCCGGCGCACCGTCACGTCCAGGTCGCCGAGATGGTGATCGAGAAGGCGAAGCGGTTGGTCGAGCACGGCAAGGACGTCGTGATCCTGCTGGACTCGATCACGCGCTTGGCGCGGGCCTACAACACGGTCGTTCCGAGCTCCGGCAAGGTGCTCACCGGCGGTGTGGACGCCAATGCGCTGCAGCGGCCCAAGCGCTTTTTCGGCGCCGCGCGCAACATCGAAGACGGGGGTTCGATGACGATCATCGCTACGGCGTTGATCGACACCGGCTCGCGGATGGACGAGGTCATCTTCGAAGAATTCAAAGGTACCGGTAACGCCGAGATCGTTCTCGATCGCCGCCTTGCCGACAAGCGGACCTACCCGTCGATCGACATCAACAAGTCCGGAACCCGCAAAGAGGAGTTGCTGGTCGATCGTGGCACTCTCTCGCGGATGTGGGTGCTGCGCCGGATCCTCAACCCGATGGGTGTCGCCGACGCGATGGACTTCCTGCTCGACAAGATGAAGCATTCGAAGACCAACGACGATTTCTGGGACACGATGAACAGCTGAGTCTCCGGGGCCCTACTCGATGGCAGAGGCACTGCCAGCCTTGGGGCGTGGCGCGGTCGCATCGCCACTCGACGACATCCACGTGGTGTTCGCCGGCGAAACGCTCCTGCATCTCGATTTCGTCGGTAACGAGAGCCGGTTGGAGCGCGGTGTCGGGCGGCGCTTTCCGTCTCGCTCATGTTCGGCACAGCCGGTGCCGACGCCGATCCAGCGGGCGCTCGACGGCTACTTCCAGGGCGCGTTCGACAGCGTTGGCGAACTCGTTTGGCTGACGGGCGGCACGCCGTTCCAACGGCAGATCTGGCGCGCGCTCCTCGAGATCGGCGCTGGCGAGACCGTGAGCTACGGCCAACTCGCCGAGCGCGTCGGACTGACGTCCCGCGCCAGCCGTGCCGTCGGCGCGGCGGTCGGTGCCAACCCCGTTTCCGTGTTCGTTCCCTGCCACCGGGTGGTCGGCGCCAACGGTCGGTTGACCGGTTATGCCGGTGGTCTGGAACGGAAGCGTTGGCTGCTCCGGCACGAGGGCGTCGACGTCTGACGGAAGATCGGCGCTTGGCGGAGGCAGGACGTTGGTCCATGGTCCGCGCCGTTCGACAAAAAAAACGGGTGGTAGTGATGCTCATCGCAAAGCGCGCTTTGTTCGCGCTCGTCGCTGTCGTACTGGCTTCGACCGTGCCTTTGGCGCCATCGGTGGCTGCCGACCGCGAGGTCATCGATGCGAAGATCAGTGTCGCGCTCCGGGAGCTGCGAGAGAAGATCCCTGGTGCGGACGATCTTCTGCAACGGGCCAAGGGCGTCCTCGTCATGCCGGATGTGACCGAGGCCGGCTTGGTCGTCGGCGGCACCTATGGCGAGGGTGCCCTGCTGATCGACGGAATTGCGGTCCAGTACTATTCGGTTGCCGGTGCCCAGGTCGGGCTCTTGGCCGGTTTTCAGACCAGCAGCCAAGCCTTGCTGTTCTTGACCGACGAAGCCCTGGCGCAGTTCCGCGAGTCCAGTGGGTGGGAGGCCGGTGTTTCGGCGAAAGTCGCGGTGGTGACCGCTGGCACCGGTACCGGCGTCGACACCCTCCAGAACAACGAGCCGATCATCGCCTTCGTTTGGGGCCAGGCCGGCCTGCTGGCGAACGTCAGCCTCGACGGCTCCAAGTATACGCGAATCGACCGCTGATCTGCCGACGGCTCGGCGTACGGGGTGGTCGAGAGAACCAACCCGTCGCCAGCCGATCGCGTTTGGCGGGCCGCGTACCGGACCGCCCACGCGATGGTCTGGTGGTGGCGCCGGCGGCGACGCTACCACGCCATGGGCTCCCTGGTCGCCGTGCGAACTGCGACGGAATTGCTCGTGGTCCAGCCGTCCTACCGGCCGCGCCTGGGCCTGCCGGGCGGCGGCATCGACGCGGGGGAAACGCCGCGCCAGACGGCCTGCCGCGAGCTGCAAGAGGAAGTAGGCATGGCGGTCGACGCTGCTGACTTGGCCAGCCTCGGCGCGATACGCGGTCGCTACATGGACTGCCGCAGTACCATCCATCTCTTCGAGTACCGGGTCAGCGCCATGCCGGCGGTGACGGTCGACGGTCGTGAGATCGTCTGGGCGGGTGCCGTCCGACCCTCGTCGTTCCCGCGGCAACGGCGCGACCTCGCGCTTCGCGCCTATCTACGCCGGTTCGCGCCAGATCTTCTCAGTCCTGCGGCGTTGCGACCTGCCGCGCCCGGTGGCCGTCGCGTCGGCGACGTTCCACTTTTGGACGGTGAGCGAGCTGCTACGACGGCATCGCTCGGCGATGACGAGGAGACCGGGTGATGGATGCCGTTGACTTGGCGCGCATTCAGTTTGCGGCGAACATCTCTTTTCACATCCTGTTCCCGTCGATCTCGATCGCGCTCGGTTGGGTGCTCTTGTTTTTCCGGTTTCGTTTCGCGGCTACCGGCGACGAGGCCTGGATGGAGGCGTACCACTTCTGGGTGAAGGTGTTCGCGCTCACCTTCGGTCTCGGCGTCGTGTCCGGGATCACCATGAGCTTCCAGTTCGGCACCAATTGGCCGGGCTTCATGGAAACCGTCGGCAACGTGGCCGGCCCGCTCCTGGCTTACGAAGTCATGACCGCCTTCTTTTTGGAGGCGGTGTTTTTGGGCATCATGCTGTTCGGGTTTCGTCGGGTCCCGAACTGGCTGCACATCACGGCAACCGTACTGGTCGCCGTCGCGACGACGCTCTCGGCCTTTTGGATTTTGGCGCTCAACTCCTGGATGCACACCCCGGCCGGCTACGAGGTGCGCGACGGCGTGATCTACGCCGTCGACTGGCTCGCCATCATCTTCAGCCCCTCGTTCCCCTATCGCTTGACCCACATGCTGTTGGCCAGCGGGCTGACGGTGGCGTTTCTCGTCGCTGGTCTATCGGCTTTTCGCTGGCTCTGCGGTGACCGCGCCAAAAGCCTCGCGCTGGCCCTGCGGACCGCCGTGTTCATGGCGGCGATCCTCATTCCGGTGCAGATCTTCGCCGGCGACCAGCACGGATTGAACACACTGGAGCACCAGCCCCAGAAGATCGCCGCCATCGAGGCCAACTGGGAGACGGCACGCGGTGTGCCCCTGGTGCTGTTCGCTTGGCCCGACGAGGAAGAGCGGCGAAATCTCTTCGAGATCAGCATCCCCCATCTGGCGAGCCTGATCCTCACCCACGAGTTCGACGGCGAGGTGCCGGGGCTCGACCAGTTCGTGGCCCCGGATGGCACCGTGCTCCACCCACCGGTCGCGCCCGTGTTCTTCTCGTTTCGGGTGATGGTCGGCGTCGGCGTGCTGATGCTGCTCGTGAGCTGGTTCACGGCGCGCCGCTTTTGGCGGCAGCCGGGGCTCGAGGGCATGAGCCCGGGCCTTGCCCGCGTGTTGGTGGCAATGACGTTCTCCGGCTGGGTCGCGACGCTGGCCGGCTGGTACACGACCGAGATCGGTCGCCAGCCGTGGTTGGTCACGGGCGTGCTGCCGACCGCCGATGCGGCTGGTGACGTCGCCGCCACCATGGTCGGCACGACGCTGATCATCTACCTCTTCCTCTACGTGGCACTCCTGTCGGCGTACATCGGTGCTCTCTTCCATTTGGCAGGCAAGGCGGCGGTGCACGGTCCGCCGACGTTGGACCCGGTGCGCCGGCCGATCGCGCCGGTCGGTGTCGACGCCACGCCCGCGGAGTGACCGGCATGGCCACCTTTGGCGATCCCGCGGTTTGGTTGCCTTTCGCCTTCGCCGTGCTGATGGGCGTCGCCATCCTCGTCTACGTCGTTCTCGATGGCTTCGACCTCGGCGTGGGCGTCCTCTTCGCCGCGGCGGAGCCGGGCGACCGCGATCGGATGGTGGCGTCCATCGGCCCGTTCTGGGACGCGAACGAGACTTGGCTGGTGCTGACCGTCGGTTTGCTACTGGTGGCGTTTCCCCAAGCCCACGGCATCATTCTCCAGGCGCTCTACCTGCCCGTTTTCGTGATGCTCGTGGGCCTGATCCTGCGCGGCGTGGCGTTCGAGTTTCGCGCCAAGGCGCCGGTGGCGCGTAAGGGGCTTTGGGACGGTGCGTTCTTCGTCGGGTCGCTGATGACCGGTCTGGCACAAGGCTTCATGCTCGGCCTTTACGTCATGGGCTTGGCATGGACCCCGGTGGCCGTGGCCTTCGCCATGCTGACCGCCCTTTGCCTCACCGCAGGCTATGCCTTCAACGGGGCTACCTGGCTGATCCTCAAGACCGAGGGCGATCTCCAACGCCGTGCCTTTGGTTGGGCGCGCTGGGGTCTTTCGGGCGTGGTCGCGGGCATCGCTGCGATCTCTCTGGCAAGTCCGCTGGTGAGCCCTCGAATCTTCGCGAAATGGTTCGAGTTTCCGGAGATCGTCTTGCTGGCGCCACTACCGCTCGTCTCTGCGGCGCTGATGGTCTGGCTGTGGCGTCGGCTCCTGGCCGGACCCCTATCGGATGACCGAGGCTCGTGGCAGCCGTTTGCCGGCTCGGCGGCGCTCGTCGTGCTCGCGTTCGCCGGCTTGGCATACTCCTTTTACCCCTACGTCGTTCCGGACCGGTTGACGATCTACGCCGCCGCATCGGCACCCGAGAGCCTGTTCATCATCTTCGTCGGCGTGTGTATCGTGTTGCCGGCCATCATCGCCTCCACCGTGCTCGCCTACACCGTTTTTCGCGGCAAGGCGGGCGAGCTCCGCTACGACTGACCGCGTCGTCGTCCGGGACGTGCCTTGCTCGCCTTCGCCGTTGCCGTTTTCCTGCTGTTGATCACGCCGGGTCCGGGTGTGCTCTCGACCGCCGGCGTCGGCGCGGCGTTCGGCCGCCGAGTGGGGCTCCGCTACCTCGCCGGGCTCTTTGTCGGCACCAATCTCGTTGCCTTGGCGGTGATCAGTGGATTGGCGGCAGCGGTCTTCGCTTTGCCCGGTCTTCGCGTCGTGCTCACCCTTGCCTCGATCGCCTATCTGGCGTGGTTGGCGGCGCGGATCGCCCTTGCCGGTAGCCGCATCGCCTTTATGGACGCACGGACGCCGCCACGCCTGCGCGACGGGCTGGCGCTCCAGTTCGTCAACCCCAAGGCCTATGTGGTGAACACCACGCTGTTCGGCGGCTTTCCGTTCGTCGACACCGGGCCGGTCGTCGAAATCCTCGTCAAGCTCTTGATCGTCAACGCGATTTGGGTGCCCGTGCACCTGGTCTGGCTGGTGTTCGGCATCCAGGTCCGCCGGCTCGACCTGCCCCCACGCTGGCAGCGGACGATCAACGTCGCCATGGCGGCCGCCATGATCGGTGTGGTCGTGCTGGCGGCGTCGTCCTGACGCGTCGTCGATCCTCTCGGGTGGCTCGAATGCGTCAGCACTCGCGGACGGCACTTCGGGCCGCTCGTCGTCGCCAAGGTTGCCCCCGCGGATCACAACTGGGATCGTGAAACGGCCGCTCGCGAACGAAGACGGTCGGGTGGCCGGACGGGGAGGGTCGATCCATGGACGAGCTGGCGAGAGCGTGGCTCGGCGGCTTGACGGCGGCACAGCAGGCGCAGGCGCGTTATCGCTTTGCCGACGACGCGCGGCGCGATTGGCACTACACGCCGCGGTCGCGCCCCGGCCTACCGCTGGGCGCCATGGATGCGTCCAGCCGCGCGCGAGCGTGGGCGATGGTCGATGCCGCACTCAGCGAGGCCGGCCGCACCAAGGTGCGCGAGGTGCTGGCTCTGGAGGCGGTGCTCGGCGACATCGAAGGACGGCCAGCCCGACGTGACCCGTCGAACTACGCGCTTGCCGTGTTCGGTGAGCCCGGCACGGAGGCGCCCTGGGCCTGGCGTTTCGAGGGGCACCACGTGTCGCTCACTTTGACCCACGTCCCCGGTGCCGGGGTCGCCGTCACGCCCAGCTTTTTCGGTGCCAACCCCGCGATCGTCCCCGCCCCTCACGCCCACGCCGGGGCCGAGTTGCTCGTCGTTCCGCGCAAGCTGGCCTTCGAGCTGCTGCACAGCCTCGATCCGAGTTCGCGGGCCCAGTGTGTGCTGGCGATCGACGCTCCCCGCGACATCCTGACCGGGCCGGGTGCCGAGCGGCGGCTGGAGCGCATCGAGGGTTTGGCGCTGGCCGAGCTTGCGCTGGGCCAACAGGAACTCGGCTGGCACCTGCTCTCGTCGTTCCTGGTGCATCTCGCCGACGACCACCGCGCGGCGGCCGAAGCGCGGATTCGCGACGTCGGGTTGGGCCGCGTCCATTTCGCCTGGGCCGGTGGCGACCGCCTCGGTGACCCGCACTACTTCCGGCTGCACGGACCGGCCACCGTGGTCGAGTACGACAACGTGCAGAACGCGGCGAACCACGTCCATGCCGTGTGGCACGAGCCCGACGACGTGTTCGGCGACGACCGGTTGCGGCGTCACCATCTGGATGCGCACTGACCGCGGGCGACATCGGCATCGCCCGCGGCTCGGGCATCAGGTGATCTGGATGGTTCGGCTGGCCGGCGGCACATCCGCGCGCTTCGGCATCGTCACCGTGAGCACCCCCTTGTCGAACCGCGCGCTGATCGCGTCGGCGTCGACCACCTCGGGAAGCCGCCAAGCGCGCTGGACGCTTCCGTAGCGCCGCTCCATCACGTGCACGGCATCTTTGCGGTCCGTGTAGTCGTGCACCTTCTCGCCGCTGAGGAGCAGCATGCCGTTGCGGACCTCCAGTCGGACGTCCTTCTCGTCCATGCCCGGGATCTCCGCGGTGAGGACGAAGGCACCGTCGTCCTCCTTCACGTCGATCGCCGGCAGGACGACCGAGCGGTCGCCGCTCGCCGTGCCGGTCCAGTGCGGGGCACCGAAAAAGCCCTGCATCATCCGCTCCATCTCGCTGCGGAAGCCGTGCAAGGGGTCGGCGCGCATGGACGCCGGCACCCGGATTTCCGTCGTCGTCGCCATGACGGTCTCCTCGATGTCGTCCATTTCAACTGCACATATTATACCGAATATATGGTCTGAGCTCTAGCGTCTCTCGGTTGGCGGCGGACGCTCGCTCGAAGACGATGGATCATGGTGCAGGTGGGGCGCAGTTGCCGGTCGTCGAAGCAAAGTGGATCGCCCACCCTCCCGCAACAAGCGCTGGTCGCATCGAGATGGTCGGAACAATGCCGACACAACCGAGAGACGCTAGAGCTCAGACCATATATTCGGTATAATATGTGCAGTAACTGCACATA
>JBCBTD010000102.1:0-10042 GCA_039818825.1 Pseudomonadota bacterium | reverse complement strand
CTCCCGCTGAATGCGCGCAAGATCATCGCCCGTCGTTGCGCGTTCGAGCTCCCCGTCAACGGCAGCGGGAACCCCGCCGACCACACCGGGCTCTGCGGTCAGCGTCAGGTAGTCCAGCAACCGCTCCTCGTTGGCCACTGAGGCGACGCCCTCGGGCATGCCGATACCGAGGTTCACGATGCCGTTGACGGGGAGCTCGAACGCGCAACGACGGGCGATGATCTTGCGCGCATTCAGCGGGAGCGGTGTCAGACTGTCCAAGGGCACGCGCAATTCGCCCGAAAAGGCCGGGCTGTAGGGCGTCGAGTACGTCTGCGGGTGCAGCTCGGGCGGCGCCTGCACGACGCAGTCGACCAAGGCACCCGGCACCACGACGTTGCGCGGATTCAAGCTGTCCGTCGCGGCGATACGCTCGACCTGTACGATGACGATGCCGTGGGAGTTCTTGGCCGCCATGGCCATCGCCAGAGCATCGAGCACCAGCGCTTCGCGCTCCATGGTGATGTTGCCGGCGAGATCGGCCGTCGTACCCCGCAGCAGCGCTACTTTGAGCGGCATGGCCTTGTACAGCAGGTAGGCTTCGCCGTTGATCGTCACCCGCTCGACGACGTCGTCGGTGCTCACGGCGTTGACCTTGCCGCCTTCGAGCAGCGGGTCGACGAACGTATCAAGGCCCACCTTGGAGAGCGTGCCCGGCTTGCCGGCGGCGATGTCGCGGTAGAGGTGCGACACGCAGCCTTGGGGGATGTTGTACGCCTCGATTCGGTTGTCGACGGCGAGTTGGGCGACCTTGGGCGCTAGACCGAAATGGCCGCCGATGACCCGCTTCAGCAGACCGTCGTGGCCCAGAAGGTTGAGGCCGCGTTCGCCGCCATCGCCCTGGCCGCCGGCAAAGAGCAGCGTCAGATCGCGCGGATGACCCTCGGCGAGGAACCGTCGCTCGATGGCGGAGAGCAAGGCGTCCGGCGTGCCGATACCGATGAAACCCGAGGTCGCGATGACGTCCTTGTCTTGAATGAGCGCTGCGGCCTCGCTGGCGGAGACTGTTTTGTCGCGCATCGTCGTTCGTCCCTGATCGTCTGAGTTTTGGGGTGCCGTTTTGCCGCACCCGCATCGGCACCGGATCAGCGGCCTTCGGCTGCTCGTATCCGGGCCGCTGGAGCCATCATCAAGACGGCGTCAACGCGAGATTGGGTAACCAAAGCACCAGATCGCGCCAGTAAAAAACGATGATGGCGGCCAGTGCCTGGACGGCGATGAAGGGCATCACGCCGCGGTAGATGTGCATGAGCGTGATCCCGGGCGGCGCCACGCCTTTGACGTAGAACAGCGCATAGCCCACCGGCGGCGTCAGGAACGACGTTTGCAGCACGATGGCGAAGAGCACCGTGAACCAGGTGAGCGCTTCCTCCGGCGACTGGAAGCCCAGCGCCTGCCACATGCCACTCGTCGGTTGCGACGGATCGCCGATCAGTGCGCCGGCCAGCGGCAGGATGATCAGCACGATCTGGATCCAATCCAGAACGAAACCGAGCAGGAAGACGAGGCAGAGCATCAAGATGAGCGTGCCGGTCTCGTCGAAGCCGAGGCCCAGGATCGAACTCTCGATCAGGAGGTCGCCCTCCAGCCCACGCAGGATGTGCGCGAAGGCGACGGCGCCGAGGACGATGGCGAGAATGAAGGCGCTGGTCTTGGTGGTTGCTTGCGAGACCTCGCTCAGGACACGGAAGCTGACCTTGCCGTTCACGAGGGCCAGCAGGGTCGCGCCGAGCGCGCCGACGCCGGACGCCTCGGTCGGTGTGGCGATGCCGAAAAAGATCGAACCGAGAACCGCCAGGATCAGCATGACCGGCGGCACCACGGCCCACACCAGGGCCAGGAGCATGCGTGCAGTCACCGGTTCGCCGGCCTCGGGCGCCGGCGTTGCCCGCGGGAACACGATGCCGACCAGGACGATGTAGGTGACGTAGAGCAGCGCCAGCATCAGCCCCGGAAAGAACGCTCCGAGGAACAGGCCGCCGGGCGAGATCGCCAGCTTGTCGGCCATCAGCACCAGCATGATCGACGGCGGGATCAAGATCCCAAGCGTGCCGACGGCGGTGACCGTGCCGACGGCGATCTCGGGCTGATACCGGTTGTTCAGCATGACCGGCAGGCCAAGCAGCGCCAACAACACCACCGATGCGCCCACGACACCTGTCGACGCCGCCAAAAGCACGCCGATCGCGACGACCGTGATGGCGTAGCCGCCGCGCAGCCGGCCGAAGATCTGCGCGAAGCTCGTCATCAACGTCTCGGCGATGCCCGAGCGGTCGAGCATGAAGCCCATGAAGATGAACATGGGTAGGGCGACCAGGACCTCGTTGGCCATGGCCTGGTCCCAGATGTTGCGGACGATCGCCGAGACGTAGGGCCAGGTCAGGTCCATCCACGTGTCGGGGAAGTTCGCGACCAGCCAGTCCTGCATGTAGGTGTCGACGAAGATGGCGATGCAGGCGACGATCAAGGACAAGCCGCCCAGCAGCCAGGCGATCGGAAAGCCGGTGAACAGCAGGGCGATGAAGCTGCCGAACAGTACCAGCGTCAGGATGTCGTTGAATTCCAACGGTCAGTCCTCCCAAACCGCTTCGAGCGGCTTGGGAAAGCCGAACAAGAGCGCCGTCAGGCGAGAAAGCCGGGCCAGGAAGGCCGCGAGCAACAGGACGAATGCCGCCGGCAGGGCGGCTTTGATCAAGAACCGGTGGGGTAGTCCGCTCGGCTGGTCCGAGCGCTCCGCCGCAACGAACGCGGCTTCGACGAACGGCACGCCATACCAGAGGACGAGCAGCACGAAGGGCAGGGCGAAAACGAGGATGCCGATCAGGTCGATCCACGCCTTGGCGCGGAGCGAGCGCCGGCCGTAGACGATGTCGACGCGGACGTGCTGGTCCGATGCGACCGTGAACGACAAACCGATGAGGAATGCCACGGCGTAGAGATGCCACTGCAGCTCTTCGAGCTGACCGACGTTGTTGCGCAGTGCGTAGCGGTAGACGACGTTGATCACGATCGCCGCGATGATGAGGATCCACAACCAGGATGCGACTGCGCCGATCCGGTTGACGATGCCGTCGACGACGGTCGAGAAGCGGGTGTGGGGCAGGGTCGGTGCGGCAGCCGGTGACGGACCGGGTGTCGGGGTGGCTGACGTCATCGGAACCTCACGAGAGCTACGCAGGAGCCTGGAACAGGTCGGCGACCTGGGGCGCCGGAGCGCCCCAGGCTCGTGGCCCCTCAGAAATCGCGCGGCAGGTAGCCGAGCTCTTTCCAGTATCGGTAGTTGTCGCCGAACGTCTTCTGGCTCTCGTAGACGCGGGCGAAGTCGGCATCCGCCTCGGCTTGCGCTTCGAGCACGGCCAAGGTCGCCGCCTGCAGCTCGCGCAAGACGTCCTCGGGAAGCTTGGTCGCGGTCACGCCGATGTCGGAGAAACCGGCGATGATCTCGCCCTGGAGGCCTTCCGAGTTCGACAGGTTGTCGATGACGCCGGCGCTGCATGCCGTCCGCAGCAGCGCCTGATCGGCCGCGCTCAGGCCGTTCCACTCGTCGAGGTTCACGACCAGGTGGAACGCGGTGAACGTCTGATGCCAGCCCGGGAAGTAGTTGTACGGCGCGATCTGGTGGAAGCCGAGGCGCTGGTCGACGACCGGCTGCGAGAACTCGCTCGCATCGATGACACCGCGCTCCAGCGACTGATAGATCTCGCCGCCGGGGATGATCGAGACCGACGCGCCGAGCGACTCGAGGACCTGGCCGCCGAGGCCGGCGAAGCGGATCTTGAGCCCGTCGATGTCGGCGACGCCCTCGATCGGCTCCTTGAACCAGCCCGCGGTCTCCGGTCCGGTCATGCCGCACAGGATCGGCATGACGTTGATGGCACCGTAGATCTCCTCGGCGAGGTCGCGGCCGCCGGCGTGCCGCCACCAGGCGATGTATTCGAGCGGCTCCATGCCGAACGGCACCGCGGAGAAGAGCGGCGACGCCGGGATGCGGCCTTGGTCGTAGCCGAGCCAGTTGTAGCCAGCGACCACCTGTCCCTGACCCACGGCTTCCGACAGCTCCAGCGCCGGGACCATTTCACCTGGCTCGATGACGCGCATCTCGATGCGGCCGTCGCTCGCCGCAGCGACCTGCTCGGCGACCCAAGGCATGTTGTCGCCAAGCGCCGGCAACGATGACGGAAAGGCGATCGGCACCCGCCAGCGGACGCGGTCCTGGGCTTCCGCAGGCCATGTGCCCAATACGAGGACGGCCGCGCCCGCCAGGGCCGCGGCAAGATGACGATGGGCTCGAAGGCGTTGATGCACGGTCACGTTCCTCCCGCGTTCTCGTTCCGTGACGCAACAGAGCCGACGCATCCAATGCATCTCAACCACCTTTTTCGTCGATGTTGGCCCATGGTGTCGGTGGTGCTCGTCGATCACCGGTGATCGACGGCCTCGCGCGACCGGAAACGCTCCGACCGCCGACCCTCGTCCGCAGTACGACAAGTCGATTGGGCGCCGGACTGAAATAGCGGGTCCGCGTTGACCTACAGCAACCTGCACTTATATGTCCGAATTCGCGCCAGTGACCGTCGTTCGATGTTGCGGACGGCTCTATGGCCCGCGGGGCACAGCGTCGGGGGGTTCTGATGTTCAGGAGACTGCGCGACGATATCCGGGCGGTCGCGGAGCGCGATCCTGCCGCCCATTCGGTCGTCGAAATCCTGCTCTGCTATCCGGGCCTCCATGCCGTCGTCGGGCACCGGCTGGCGCATGCGCTGTGGCGGCGCGGCTTCAAGCTGCTCGGTCGGCTCGTCTCGAACCTCAACCGACTGGTCACCGGCATCGAGATCCATCCGGGCGCCGTGCTAGGCGAGCGGGTCTTCATCGACCACGGCATGGGCGTCGTGATCGGTGAAACCGCCGTCGTCGGCAACGACGTGACGCTCTACCAGGGCGTGACTCTCGGCGGTACCAGCACCGAGCGTGGCAAACGGCATCCGACCGTCGAGGACGGCGCCATCATCGGCGCCGGTGCAGCAGTGCTGGGCCCCTTCACCGTCGGGCGCGATGCGCGAATCGGCTCGAACGCCGTGGTGGTGAAGGAAGTTCCCGCCGGCGCGACGATGGTCGGGATCCCGGCACGCGCGGTCGGCACGCCGCACGTGCCGGCACCGACGCACGACTTCCAGTCTTACGGCTGCTGCCCGGAGGCGTCCGACGACCCGTTGGACAAGACCGTGAAGAGCTTGTGCCAGCAGGTCGTCGCGCTGCACGAGCGGATCGCCGCCTTGGAAAGCGAACGTGAGGCTTTGCGTGTCGTTCGCGCCGGCGAGCGCGTCGCTTCTTGATCGATCTCGACCACAACGCCGGAACGGCGCTTCGCCCGGCGGCACGAATGGCCATGGAGTCGGCGCTGGAGGTCGGCGGCAACCCGTCGTCCGTCCATTCGGGTGGGCGAAGAGCGAAACGGATTTTGGAGGACGCCCGCGAGGCGATCGCCGGGGCCTGCGCCGTGACGCCTGCGCAGATCGTTTTCACCAGCGGCGGGACCGAGGCCAACGCCCTGGCGCTGAACGGTCTACGGGCCATGGCGAGCGCGGTCGAGCATCCGTGCGTGCTCGCCCAGCCCGGGGTGGTCGCCGAACGGCTGCCGGTGGACGGTGACGGCCGCGTCGACCTCGACGGTCTGTCGGTGCGTGTCGCCGCGAGTGGGGTCGACCAGGTGGCTGTGATGGCAGCCAACAACGAGACCGGCGTTCTCCAGCCGCTCGTCGCCGTGCGCGAGCGCTTGCCGGAAGGTGTTGCCCTGCACGTCGATGCGGTTCAGGCACCTGGCCGTCTCGACTTGCCGACGCTAACGGCGCTCGCCGACAGCGTCGCTCTGTCCTCTCACAAGGTCGGCGGGCCGCCTGGCATCGGCGCGTTGGTGCTCGCGCCCGGTCGGCAGCCTTCGACGTTGGTTGCCGGCGGCGGGCAGGAGCGGGGTAGGCGTGGCGGCACCGAGAACGTGCCCGGTGCTGCAGGTTTCGCTGCGGCGCTTGGTGCGATCACCGTCGCGGAGACCCGAAGGGTCGGCGCGCTACGCGACCGCCTGGAGGTGGGATTGCGCGCGGTTCTTCCAGACCTCCGGGTGCTCGGCGACGAGGTCGAGCGGTTGCCCAACACCACGGCTGTGGTCGTGCCTGGCTGGTCGGCCGAGACTTTGGTCATCGCGCTCGATCTCGCCGGTGTCGCAGTCAGTAGCGGAGCGGCGTGCTCCTCGGGTAAAGTTGGGCGAAGTCACGTTCTGGCGGCGATGGGTGTCGCCGGCGATGCGGTTCGTCTGTCGCTGGGTTGGTCTTCGACGGAAGCCGAGGTCGACGCAGCCCTCGCGGCGTTCCACGACGTGACCGCCCGCCGTCGCGTCGCCTGACGGCGCGGCGTATCAGGTTTTCGGAGGCCTAGGCCATGGAAGCAGTTTCGCTCTCGTTGACGCCGGCGGCGGCGGCACGGATCAAACACCTCATCGAACAGCATGGGGGCGACGCGCTCGGCATCAGACTAGGCATCAAGACCGCCGGTTGTTCCGGTCTGACCTACAAGCTCGACTTCGCCAACGCGATTGGCGAACGCGACGAGGTGGTCGAACTGGACGGCGCCAAAGTGGTCATCGACGCCGAGGCCATGGACTTCGTCTCTGGCACCGAGATGGACTACGTCGAGAGCAAGCTCGGCGCCAACTTCACGTTCAAGAACCCGCACGAGAAGGCGCGGTGTGGCTGCGGAGAGAGCTTCACCACTTGAGATGCCGCGGATCATCGTGACCGACCGACGCGGGCAGACGCGTCACCTCGATGCTGTCGACGGCAGCACCATCCTGGAGGTCGCCCGCCGGTTCGACTTGGAGTTGGAGGGCACGTGCGGTGGACAGATGGCGTGCGCCACCTGCCACGTGGTGATCGGGCCCGATTGGTACGCTCGGCTGCCGCCACCGAGCAACGAGGAGCGGGATATGCTGGAGCTGGCCGCGCGGCCGCGCCGTACGTCCAGGCTCGGCTGTCAGGTGCGGCTCGCCGGCACACTCGATGGCCTGGCATTCGAGGTCATCGGCGAATGACAACCGCACTCGATCTCGACCGCTCGGCACGAGTCGTCGTCGCCATGTCTGGTGGCGTCGACAGCTCGGTCGTCGCGGCGCTGCTTCGCCGCGAAGGGTACGACGTCGTCGGCGTTACCTTGCAGCTGTACGATCACGGCGCGGCTGCCGGACGAAAGGGTGCCTGCTGTGCGGGCCAGGATGTCCACGACGCGCGTCGCGTCGCCGACCAGTTGGGCATCGCCCACTACGTGCTGGACTTCGAGGCGCGGTTCCAGGCCGCCGTGATCGACGACTTCGTCGACGAGTACGCCGCCGGCCGCACCCCACTGCCGTGTGTGCGCTGCAACCAGCGGGTAAAGTTTCGCGACCTGCTGACCGTGGCCGAGGACCTCGGTGCCGCCGCCCTGGCCACCGGCCACTACGCACGGCGCATGCCGGGGGCGTTGGGCGCGGAGCTGCACCGCGCCGTCGATTCTGATCGCGATCAAACTCATTTCTTGTTCCAGACCACGCGCGCCCAGCTCGAATTCCTCCGGTTTCCGCTCGGCGGCTTGCCCAAGGCCGAGGTCCGGGCGCTGGCAGCGACTCTCGAGCTGCCGGTCGCGGCGAAGCCGGACAGCCAGGACATCTGCTTCGTCCCGACCGGCTCCTACGCCCGCATCGTCGAGCGGTTGCGGCCGGAGTCGGGCGAGCCGGGTCCGATCGTCGACCTCGCAGGGCAGGTCCTCGGCCAGCACCGCGGGCTCGCCCACTACACGGTCGGCCAACGCCGCGGCCTCGGCATCGCAGCTGGCGAGCCATTGTACGTCGTCGGGTTGGATACGGCGCGGCGCGCGGTGGTGGTCGGCCCCAGGGACTCGCTGCTGGCCGAGACCCTAGTTCTGCGTGAGCCGAACTGGTTGGGCGACGGTTCCCTGGATGACGTCGGTGTTGCGGTGGACGTCAAGCATCGGGCCAACGAGCCGGCGGCGCGTGGTCGCGTTGCGCTCGACGACGGCGGCATGCGTGTGCATCTGGATGACCCGGCTTTCGGTGTTGCGCCGGGTCAGGCCTGTGTCGTCTATGCCGGGTCGAGGGTGCTTGGCGGGGGATGGATCGACCGGGTCGAAGTACCGGTCGAGCGCGGCCCGGTGGCGGTTGCGGCGTTGGCTTGACACCACCTGGGCCACCTCCTACACGCCTGCGCACCCTCGGTGGCGGAGTAGCTCAGCGGTAGAGCAGGGGAATCATAATCCCTTGGTCGGGGGTTCAAATCCCTCCTCCGCTACCACGCCCCTCCCGCTGGTGGGCGTCACCTCCGCGAGCGCTTCGTCGCGTGCTTGCCGTTCGGTCTCGGTCGCGGCGCGACCTAGTTCGTTTCAGGCATGGGCGTGCCGCCGAACAGGTCGCGCAAGACACCCGGTGCCAGTAACGAGAACGGATTGACGGTCACCTCCGGGTTGGCCGGGTCGCCGACCACGGTGAAGGTCACGGCGAAGGCGCCGGCACCGGACGACCCTTGCAGCAGGGCGCCGATCAGCGGCACCCTCCCGAGGAATCGATTGACGGTCGCGAGCGGTGCCAGGTTGCCCTGGAGGTCGATACGGTCGGACGCAAGATCGAACGTGCCGTTGGCGCGGACGGCGATGTTGGAGCCGACCATCAGCACGTCGCCGATCCGCAGTGTGTCGCCGTCGATGCCGAAAGTGCCCGTGAACCGGTCGATTTGGATTGCGTCGGGATCCAAGCCCTCGATCGGCGGCGTCAGGCTCAGCACCTTGATCGCCGTCGGCCCCTTCCTGATCACGAAGTCGTCCAGCTCCAGCGAGCCCTCGGCCAACAGATCGGGGCGTTGCCGCGTGATGAGGCCATCGATGCGGAGCCGGCCACCGTGCAGCGCCTGTGAGAGGCCCAGACCCTGAAGCACATCGCCGGCGTCGTCGCTGGTGAGTACGAGCTGGTGGCCGGCAGTGCGGGGCTCGATCGTCAACGTGAACGGTGCCGCGGACGCGAGTGTCGCGCCTCGAAGATCCGCGCGCTGGATGATACCGTCGACACGCTCGACGAGCCCGGTCACCTGGGCGAAGCCCAGACCATTGCCGGTGACGACTTCGCCGAGATCGATGGTCGCTCGGAGATCCTCCGTTGCAGTCGCGTCGGCGGGGGCTGCTGGGCGCGTGTCGCGGTCCTGCTGCCTGAACAGTTGCTGCGGGTCGAACTCCAGCCGCGAGCCGGTCAGCTGGACGTCCAGAAGCTCGCCCTCACGTACGATCGCTAGGCGCGCGCTGCTGCCGCCGATCACGATCGGATCGACCAGCAGCCGTTCCAGCCGCCCGGCGGCGTCGACCGACCCCTCCGCCGCCAGCTCGACGCCAGCCCAGCTCGCGGTGGCGCTCTCGATGGTGACGCCTGCCGGTTCCTGGATCACCGTGGCACGGAGTTCGCCTTGAATCCCTTCAGGCTTCCAGAGGCTCAACGGTTCGAACAGGACTTCCGCCGTGGTGATGTCGACGACCACGTCGAGGTTCGGGCGGTCCTTGTCGCGGACGTCGGCGGACGCGTCGATGGCGACGGTGCCGGCGAGGCCTAGGACGCTGGGCACACCCAGGTCGTCGAGATCATCGGCGTTCACCCGGCCGGTGGCCGTCAGGATTTCACTGTCGTTGGCGGCGTCGGAGACGAACGCGAGGTTCAACGGCACACCGACGATGGTGCCGCGACCTCGCGCCTCGAACCAGGTAGGCCCGGCACGGACTTCGAAATCGCTGCTATCGAGGTCACGTCCGGCGATCACGCCCGGCAGGCGCACGCCGTCGAAGGTCGCGCCGAACGCCAACTCCACGTCGTCGAAGCTGAGATCGCGCAACATCGGCAGGCTGATGACCAGATCGAAGTTGCCGGCCCCCTCGACCCCGTCGAGCAGGAGTCCTTTGCGTGTGGCGAGCCGCAGCGGCTCTTCGT
>JBCBTD010000101.1:0-10209 GCA_039818825.1 Pseudomonadota bacterium | reverse complement strand
CAGCTCGTCACCCTCGTCAGCGCCTGGTCGATCGTCGGGCTGCAACGGGCGCTGGTGTTCGAGCTGGGCGATCCCGGCACCGCGCTCGGCGAGACCGACGGCTAGGGGGAACGACACGAACGGCCCGCCCGGCAGCAGGATCCCGACCACCGCCGCTACCAGTACACCGACGACGCCCGTATCGGCGCCCACCGTCACCAGCACGAGCTCCGGCGGCAACAGCGCCGCGAGGAAGCTGGCGAACAGCAAGGCGAAAGGAATGCGCGTGCCTATCAGCTTGGTCTGACCGAGCGCGCGGCCGAGCGCCGGCCGGATCGCCTCCGGCTCGCGCCGCGCCAGCAAGAACCAGGCGGTCACCAGCATCAACGAGATGATCGCGCTGGTGATCAGCATGGGCGTTGGCCGACGCCGTTCCGCTCCCAGAGCCTGGCGAGCGCGCCGGCGGCGAGCGGCATCGGCAGCGACACGACCAACCGGAGCCACGTGAACTCAGGCCCGAGCAACGGCAGCTCGAAGATCAGCACGCGGTGAAAGCCCAGCACGGACCAAGCGGTGACGTACGCGACGCAAGCCCCGAAATCCGCGCCGGCACGCTGGAACGCCAGGACCAGCGGAAAGGCGGCGAACGGACCGCCGGGCGTGATGGTCCCCGCCACCGTCGCCACAACCAACCCTCGCCAGCCGGACTCGGCGCCGACCCAGCGCTGCATCCGGTCTGCCGGCAGCAGCCGTTGCAGGAACTCGGCGAGGATCAACGCTGCGACGATCAGCGGCGCCACGCGCAGGAACAAGGCGACCGCGACACCGACACGCTCGAATACGAGATCCATGCCGCCCTGAACGTAGACGGCGATCCCCGTCGAAGCGGCAAGGACGGCGAACAAGAGGGCAAGCGCAGGGATCGGTCGTCTCCAAACGTGGCCGACGGGGCGGCCCCGGCTACTGCGCCGATCGTCGGAGCCGACCTGTCAGAAGCCGAACGTGGTGTTCAGGCCGAACCTGAAGGGCCCGACGCCGAGACCGTAGCGCTCGTTGTAGAGGCTCGGAAACAAGGCTCGACTGAGACGTCGGTACGTCCGCGCTAGCTCGCCCGAATCAGCCGTGCCGGCGATGGCTTCGCCGCGCACCGCACCGACCGCGACAGGGCCGTCACACATCGCCAGGCTCACGCGCTGGAAGGCGTCGGTCGCGGGAGCCGGTTCCAGGTCGACGCCCGGCGGCGGGCAGGGCGATGCGCCCGGCCGCTGGTTGTAGGCGAGAACCAGGAATGTCCGCGCCGTACTGTCGGGCTCCTCGACGAACCGCACCGTCAACGCCGGCACCCCGTCGGCGACGACCGCAAGCGCGTCCGAAGGACTGCCCCTGGTCGTGTCGACGAACGGAAAGCCGACGACCCGCGCCGGGACCGGCCCCTCCGCCGCCAACAGTTCGAGCGCCAGGCGTGCGTCACGCGGCGACGTCGAGAAATCCCGCTCGACCTCGGGTGGCCCCGAACAGGCGGCAACGACGCCCGTCACCAGCAGCAGGACGGCGGCGCGGCGCACGCGCTCAGAGCACCCGATGGGCGTGAACCGGGATCTGCTGGCGCACCCGGTCCACCTTGGCGAGATCGAGCCGCGTCGCCAGCCACCCCTCGCCGTCGCCGAGGCGGGCGATGACGTGGCCCCAGGGGTCGACGACCATGGAATGGCCGAAGGACCGCCGGCCACTGGTACCATGTACGCCCCATTGAGCCGCGGCGAGGACGAAGCACCCCGTCTCGATCGCTCGGGCGCGGAGCAATACCTCCCAGTGGTCACGTCCCGTTTCGACGGTGAACGCTGAAGGCACCGCCACGAGCTTGGCCCCGCGGTCGGCCAGCGCGCGGTACAGCTCGGGGAAGCGGAGATCGTAGCAGATCGAGAGACCGAGCCGGGTGCCGAGCAGGTCGACCGTCACCACCCGATCACCGCGGTCGAAGTTGTCGCTTTCCCTGAAGACCTTGCCGCTCGGGGTGGTGATGTCGAACAGGTGGAGCTTGCGGTAGCGCGCCAGCTCGGCGCCATCGGCGTCGAACAGGACCGTCGTGTTGAAGCACTTGCCGTCGGCGCCGGTCTCGAGCAGCGAGCCGCCGTGCACGACCACGCCGTGGCGCCGGGCAAGGTCGGCGAGAAGGCGGTACATGGCGCCGTCGGGGATGCTCTCGGCCGCACCAAGCCGCGCCTCTCGGTCACCGCCGATGGCAGTTACCACCTCCGGCAGCAACACCAGATCGGGACGCTCGGCCCAGCACGCCTCGTCGACCAGTCGCTCGACGGCGCGAAGGTTGGCCGCCTTCTCCGGCTGGCCGTTCAGTTGGACGAGCGCGACCTTCATCCCGGGCTCCCGGTCAACGGTTGGACGAGGAGAACAGTCGGCCGTCCAACGGCACGTTGATCTCGACGTCCTGCAACTGGATGTGGGTGACCTTGCCCTGGGCGTCCAGCACGCGCCAGCGACGGAGTTCCAGGGGTTCCTGGCCGAACACCAACTCCAGCTCCCCGAGCCCAGGCTCATCGGTCTTGAACACCGTCAGGCGAAGCTCGCCGTCGACCTCTTCGATACGGTCGATGGTCACGTCACCGCTCAAGCGAACCGGCTCCTCGAGGATCAGGCCCAAAGGTGTCCGGGCGACCGGAATCGTGTTGGTCTGGCCGGTGCGATCGTCGATGACCACGACCCGCCAGTCGGTCGCCAGGATCACGAGCTGATTGGGCGGGTCGTATTCGAAACGCATCCGGCCGGGACGATGCATGAACACCTTGCCGTCGCTACGCGTGCCGTTCGGCGCGACCTGGACGAAGCGGGCGCGCAGGGTCTCGATGCCGTTCAGGTAGGCTTCGACCTGGGCGATGATGTCGGATGGCAGCGCGGCGGCGGCCCGGAATGGAACCGCCAAAGCGAGCGCAGCACCGAGAAACGCACGGCGTGCGGGCATGGTGTCACCTTTGGAACAGCGATCGTCAGGGCGGGTGCCCGATCCGCTTTGAACCGTGCTTGAACGGTCTGCCGACCCGACGCAAGCCGCGGCACCACGTGCGACACCGCGTTGACCGGTTCGGTCCGGTACGCGCACAGTCTTCCTGCTTGGAAACGCGGAGCCCGCCTTGATTGCGACTGATGAGATCGACACTCCCGCCGTCGTCGTCGATCTCGACGTCGCCGAAGCGAACATCGAGCGCTTCCAACGCTACGCCGACGCCCACGGCCTGGCGGTCCGCCCGCACGTCAAGACCCACAAGCTGCCTTCGCTCGCCAAGCATCAGTTGGCCGCAGGCGCCGTCGGCCTGACTTGCCAAAAGGTCAGCGAGGCGGAAGCGATGATCGCTGGTGGCGGAATCGACGACCTGTTGATCACCTACAACGTCGTCGGCGCGGCCAAGCTCGCCCGGCTGAAGCGGCTTGCAGAGACGATCCGCGTCGCCGTGGTCGCCGACAGCGAGGCCGTGGTGGAGGGGCTCAGCGCTGCGTTCGACGACGCGAGCCGGCCGCTGCGGGTGCTCGTCGAGGGCGAGACCGGCGGACAGCGCTGTGGCGTCCAAACGCCCGAGGCAGCGGCGCGCCTCGCCCGCCACGTCGAACGCTCGCGGGGCTTGCGCTTCGGCGGATTGATGACCTACCCGGCGGCGGACGAGGCGGCCGCCGCGCAGACTTGGCTCGCCGCGGCCAAGGCCTGCTGCGAAGCCGCCGGAATGACGGTGGACACGGTGTCGTCAGGCGGCTCGCCCGACCTGTGGCTGGCCCACACGGCGCCGGTCGTGACCGAGTACCGGCCAGGAACCTACGTCTACAACGACCGCTCGCTGGTCGAGCGCGGGGTTTGCACGGTCGCCGAATGCGCCCTCACCGTGCTCACCACCGTGGTTTCGGTGCCGACGCCCGAACGGGCGATCATCGATGCCGGCTCCAAGGTGCTGACGGCCGATCTGTTCGGACTGGAAGGCCACGGCCGCGTGTTGGATCATGGCGGCTTGGCGATCGACCGCTTGTCCGAAGAGCACGGGCGCATCGTTGCCGACGGTCCGACCGGCCTGGCCGTGGGCGATCGGCTGCGGATCATCCCGAACCATGCGTGCGTCGTCGCCAACATGCTGGACGAGGTCGTGACGGTGCGCGGCGAGCAGTTGATCGGGCCGGTGCACGTCGCTGCGAGGGGTCGCGTCTGGTGAGACCCGACGGTGGATGCCAGCGTCAGGCGGCGCGGTACTCCAAAAGCTGGGCGTAGCCGCCGGCGAGGCTCTCGACCCGCAACTCGCCGCCGGCCGCAGCTCGGTGCGCGGCGAGGCGTTCCGCGGCTGCCGCCGAAGGGTGAACGTGGAAACTCCGAAGCCACGCTCGCAAGCCAGCACGGAGCGGCGACGGCAAGCCTTCCATCAGGCCGAAGTCGACGACGTGCAGGCGGCCGCCCGGCACGAGCGCCGCCAGCGCCGTGTCGACGGCGCCTGCCGGATCGTCGAACATCGACAGCGCGTAGGAGAAGGCGATCCGCTCGAACGCCGGGCGATCGAAGAGCGTCCGCTCGACACCGGTCCCGGCCAAACCGAAGGCCAGCGTGATCCGGTCGTCGAGACCGGCTCCCTCGACCTTGCTTCTGGCGACGTCCAGCATCGGCTCGGCCGCATCGAAGCCGTAGAGCGGCGACATCGGGTAGCGCTTGGCGATGGCGATCAGATTGCGGCCGGTACCGCAGCCGACTTCGAGCAACGCTTCGTCCGGCGCGAGCGCCAACTCGTCGATCAAGCGATCGCGGCCCCAGAGGTAGTATTTCCGGCTCAGGTCGTAGAGGTGCCGCTGCCACCCGTACATCCGCGCCATGCGGCTGGCGGCATCGTCCGGGGCGACGGTGCTCACGAGGCTTTGAGCTCGTAGACGTGGAACCCACCGTAGATGGCTGAGCGGTCGACCTTGAACAGCTCTTCGCTGCGCACGGCGTCGTAGTGCCACGCTGCGAGCAGATCTGCCGAGAGGTTGTCGGCGAGCGGCGATGCGGCGCCTGCGGTGCGGAAGATCACCTTGCCGCCTGGCCGCGCCGTGCGCGTGACCTCGCGCCACAACCCCTGCAACTGGACCCGCGTCATCCAGTCTTGCGCATCGAGGAACACGTAGCGGTCGTAGCTCGCCGCCGGTTGGTCGGCCAGGTGATGGACGAGCAGATCGTTGAGGATGCTCACCCGCTGGGCGCGCGGCTTGATCCGCTCGTAGACTGCCGGCTTCAGGTAGGGTGGCACCGCTTCGCGGTTCTCCAGGTCGTAGCCGCGGCCGAAGGCCTGCCACGCAAAGTAGTTGTCGGCGAGGTCGAAATCGCAAGCGAGGCGCCGCACCCGCTCGCGGATCTCCGCCGCCGGCTCCGAGCTGGCTTCGTGCAGCGCCCGGTACTGGTTGGGTGGGATGCCTAGCCCGTAATAGGCCGCGCGGGTGCGGGCGAGGCGGCGGACGGCCCGCTTCTCGAACACCGGCGCCAGATGGCGTTCGAACAGGCGGGTCTGGTCGTCGCGGCTCTTGGCGCGGAGCATCGACCGCGGCCGTCCGCCCAAGAGCCTGGCCGTCAGGTGGGCAGACTTGATCGTCCGCCCCAGCAGCGAGCGACGATAGAGCCCGCGGCGGAACAGCTCGATCCTACGACCGCGCCAGACGCTGGAGTCGTCCCAGTAGTCCCTGACCGCTTCGTCGAGATACGGCTTCAGGTAGTGGTCGTAGGCGTCGACGTTGGCCTGATCGGCGCCATGGCCGAAAAAGCGAAAGAACGTTTCGTGGTCCGGCAGGTGCTCCAGCGCCGCCACCTTCAGGCGGCTCAGCGCCACATGCGCCGGATTGAGGTCGACCGCGACCACGGCTTCGGGATCGGCGTCCAGATAGTTCAGGACGTTGCAGCCCGCCGAGGCGATGGTGAGGATCCGCTTGCCGGCCACCGGCTCCATCGCCGCCAGATCGACGATCGGATCCTCCCAGATCTGGTTGTAGACGAACCCGTCGAACGACCAGGCGAAGAGGCGCTCGGCCAAGCGATCACCGCGCCGTTTGGGGCGAGTGAGGGCGGCATCCTCCAAGAGGGCGTTCGGCATTTCTGTCCTTCCGGCGTGGGATCGACGCGGCGGCAAGATAGCCGTTCGCGCCAGCGGCTCAACGACAAGCGTGCAGACGCACGCCGGCAGCGTCGACGGTGGCGTAGTGGGAGGGCCGGCGAGTCCAGCAGCCGGTGTTGACGTACTCCACGGAACCGGCGCCAACCGACAGCTTCTCGTGCAACGCCTCGTGGGTGTGGCCGCAGAAGACCACATCGATGCCGCGGTCGGCGGCCATCACCTTGGCGCCCGAGCGCACCTTGGCCGTCAGCCCGAGCCAGCGGTTGTGGCGGCGATCCATCCAACCGACACCACTCGGCCCGACCCGCAGCCACCGCTGGCTCGCGGCCAGCAGACGCGCGCCGACGTCGCTGAGGAAGGGGTGATTGGTGATGAGGCGATCGAACCGGTCGCCGTGGACCGCGACGTGACGGCGACCGTGCGCCTCCCAGGCGAAGGTCTCGCAGACGTCGACACCCATCAGATGCGACGCGACCTTGGCGGCAACGCGATCGTGGTTACCCAGGACCCACACGACTTCGACCCGTCGCTTCGGGTTCGACAGCTTGCGGACGTGGGACAGCAGGTCCCAGTGCTCGGCATTGAGGCGGCGAAAGTCGAGGTCGTGAAAAATGTCGCCCAGCAGGATCAGCCGCTGAAAACGCCAGCGCTTGAGCGTCTCGAGAAGGGCAGCGGCGCGGCACGCCGGCAGACCGAGATGAACGTCGGAGAGGATCAGCGTCTCGGTCACACTCGGCAAGGCTACCGGGGGGGCGACCTGGATATCGACGATAGGCTCGTGCAACGGCTCTCTCGGACCTTGCCACCTCGTCCCGGGGTGAGGCGGTAGCCGCGCGCACCCTCGTTAGGGGGCCCTACCCTGCTTTCGTGAGAGGCCGATGACAACCCGACGTTGGCGGTGCTGGCGCTTGCCGGGATGAACACGTGTTCTAGAATTGGAATGGGTCGAAATCGACTCGTCAGTCTTCGGCGAACAACCCTTGTCCGATCCCTCGGTCCTCGTCGTTTTCCTCGCAGCGTTGGTCACGGCGCTGGCAACTGGGCTCGGGGCCCTGCCGTTGCTGTTCACCCGGGCCAGCGGCGACCGCGCGCTCGCTTTGGGCAACGCGGTGGCCGCCGGATTGATGCTCGCCGCGTGTCACAGCCTCATCGTCGAGGGCTTTGCCTTCGATCCGGCCCGAACCTTGTTCGGCCTTCTGGCTGGCGTCGTCCTGGTCGTCGTCGCCGGCCGCTTTCTCCACGGCCACGGCGACGTCTCGGTCGCCGACGTGAAGGGAGCGGACGCCAAGCGGATCCTGCTGGTGGTCGGCATCATGACGGTCCATTCGGCCGCCGAAGGCGTCGGCGTCGGCGTGGCATTCGGCGGCAGCATGAACCTCGGCGAGTTCATCACGCTGGCAATGGCCCTGCACAACGTGCCGGAAGGGCTCGCCATCAGCCTCGTCATGGTGCCCCGCGGCGCCAGCGTGCTGAGCGCCGCGGGCTGGAGCATCTTCTCCAGCTTGCCGCAGCCGTTGTTGGCAGTCCCGGCCTTCCTGTTCGTCCTGCTATTCCAGCCGTTGCTCCCGGTGGGCCTGGGCCTTGCCGCCGGCGCGATGCTGTGGATGGTCTTCGCCGAACTGTTGCCGGAAGCCAGCGAAGCGACGACGACCGAGACCCTCGGCGTGGTCGTCACCGTCGCGTTCGCCGCCATGCTGGCGGTCACTCTCCTCCTGGCTTGAACGGCCGATCCACCGACCGCACGAACCGATACTCCCAGCTGTCGCTGAGATCGTTCAAGAACCGCTTCTCGCCGGTACGCTCGAAGCCCTGCTTTTCGTAGAATCGGTGCCCGCGTAGAAACCGTGTGTCGCTCCAGAGTTCGAGCTGGCTGGCGCCCAGGCGTCGGGCGAATGCCTCGGCCTCCGCGAGGAGCTCCTGCGCGATCCCCGTACCGCGGCAGCGCCCGTCGACGTAGACCTTCAGCAGTTCGATGGCGTCGCTCCGCAATGGTCGGACGCCGAGGCAGCCGACGACGGCCAGATCGGCCTCGACCACCCACATGCACCCGCCGGCCGCTCGGAAGTGCGTTGCGATGGCATCGAGCTCGGGGAACTCGCAGGCGCGATCGAACACACAGCCGTCGTACTCGGCGAAGCAGCCGGCGATGAGCGCGGCGAGCGCGTCGCCATCGCCGTCGTCGGCCTCGCGAAGGCCGAACGTTTCCAACTTCGACCCGCGGGCCATGACGAGCTGCACCTCGCTCTGTCCGCAACACGGACGGTGAACCCCGACGCGGCAGCTACCATGAGCGCCCGGCAGTTGTGAACGGACGGTGCCGATCGTCAGCAGCGAACAAGATGAAGAAATATTGACATTTGAGACATTTATGTCTATTCGCCCATTTTTTTAGGCGTTCTACGCGAACCGCTCAGACGTGTCCATCAACCCAAACGCTGGAGTTGGCGCATGGCCGACATCGATCCGGAATTCCGCACCGCCTCCGACATTGATCCTGAACCCCGCCGTATCAAAGCTCTCGAACGTCGCCAGGCCGCTGCGGCCGCGTCCACCAACCAGCCGTTCCCGGCGCAAATCGACAATGGCGACGAGGCCGAGCCATTCATGTTCAACTTCACGAAGGGTTTGAGGCACGGCGCCGACGGCCTTATCATGGATTTTTCTACATATCATACATTCCGCGACGCGACGCTCTCGGCCGACCCCGCGGTCTTCGCCGGCGTGATGCTCAACCCGTTCCAGATCGGTGACCTCGGCCCGCGCGAGTACGAAAGCCCGACCGGAGGGCACGCCTACGTGCTGGAGGGCCCAGACCCGTTCGCGCTGACCATGCCGCCAGCGCCGCGGGCCGGTTCCACCGAGCTGGCCGCCGAGCTCGCCGAGGTCTACCAGATGGCGCTGCACCGCGAGCTGCCAGTCGCAGCGTTCATGGACGCGGGATTGGTCCAAGCGATGGGCCCAGCACTGGCCGACGACGAGCGGCAGGTCCTCGACGACGCGGCCAGCGACGTGGCCGCCGCCGCCACCCGCCTCGGGACGTTTCGGTGGTTCCAGGGCAACGTCGTGGCCGACAAGGACGAGACGGACCCGAACAAGCGCGAGCGCCGCCGCTTCGGCGTCGCACCAACGCCTGCCAACCTTTACCGGGGCGTCGCGTTCGGTGACGACCAGGGCCCGTTCTTGTCGCAGTTCATGGTCATCGGCACCGACAACGGCGACCGGGCGAGCGCAGCGATCCGCTACGGCAACCAACGCATCGAGCAAAAGGTTCGCGTCGCCCACCCCGGCGTCGACTACATGACCGCCTGGCAGAGCTGGCTGGACGTGCAGAACGCAGCCAACGTGCGCCCCGGCACCGACGAGTTCGTCAAGGTCGAAGGTGCGATCCAGTACCGGATCATGACCCGGCTCCGCGACCTCGCAACCTACGTGCACGACGATGCGTTGTACCAAGCGTACCTAACGGCCTGCCTGTTCCTTCTCGGCGAGGAGCGGTCGCCGGGCAACCGGCGGTTCGCCTTCGACGCCGGCCTGCCGTTCCATGGCGCCACGACCAACCCCGCCGGCGCCGGTGGCCCGAACCGTGAGCCCTTCGCCGTGTTCGGTCCGCCGCACCTGCTGACGCTGGTCTGCGAAGTGGCGAGCCGAGCGCTCCGCGCCGTTCGTGCGCAGAAGTTCTCGGTCCACCGGCGGCTGCGTCCCGAAGCGCTGGGCGCGCTGATGCACACGGTCTACTCGGGCTACCAGCCGGACGGGCCCGGCAGCACGCTCGACGACGACGCGCGGCGGCTGCTCGGCAACACCATCGCCCCTTACGCATTCCCCACGGATGCGCCGGGTGAGCCGGCGTTCGACGATCTGTTGACCGAGGTCCGCCGCCACAACGCGCGGCAGAACGACGTCGACGAGGGTCCCGGACCGCACAGCAGCTGGCTGTTGCCGATGGCGTTCCCCGAGGGTTCGCCGATGCATCCGGCCTACGGCGCCGGCCATGCGACCGTGGCAGGCGCCTGCGTGACGGTGCTCAAGGCCTTCTTCGAGCTGGGCCAAGGGCACGATCGGGTCAAGCTCGTCGGCACGTAGGCGGGCTCGTCCTCGTCGACGAGCT
>JBCBTD010000100.1:0-10396 GCA_039818825.1 Pseudomonadota bacterium | reverse complement strand
CGGCAGCGGCTGCCTGGAAAGCGTCGATCGACGTGCCGTTGGAGGTCAACGCCGCGATGGCTTCGGGACGGATCGTCTTCGCCGCCATCGGCCACGAGCACCGCCTGGAGTACACCGTGATCGGCGAGGCGACCAACCTCGCCGCCAAGTTGGAAAAGCACAACAAAGCCGAAGGGTGCCGGGCGCTGACGACCGCGGCCGATCATCGACGCGCCGTCGAGGAGGGCTACGCCGCCCCGGCTGCGGCGGAGCCCCGACCGGCGCGGCGGGTGGTCGGTGTCGACGAGCCGTTGGATTTGGTCGTGCTGCACACGTGACCGTTCGCCGCTAACGTTAGGGGTCGCTGAAAAAATCTACTCTGGGTAGATAGAGCCGTCTTGTCCTTCCGAGGAGGCGGCCACATGCGCCTGCTGATCACGGCCGACCTGCACGGCAATCTGCGCCAGCTCGAATGGCTGGTGGACAACGCGTCGACGGTGGACGCCGTGATCGTCGCCGGCGATTTGGTCGATCGTGCTGGACACACGCCGCTCGCCGAGCAGCAGGGGCATGTCGTTCGAACGTTGCAGGCGGCTCGGCAGCGCGCGGCCGTGTTGGTCGCCAGCGGCAATCACGACGTTGACGAAGGTGGGCGGTCGGCGCACTGGCTCCATCGTTTGGCGGCCGGAGGCTGCATCGTCGACGGTGCCACGGCGGTGTTCGACGACGTGGCCATCACCCTTTGCCCCTGGCGGCCGCCTGCCATTGCGGAAGCGTCCCTGTCGCTACAGCTCGGACACACGAGCGTTCCCGTTGGCTGCCGATGGCTCTGGGTCCATCACGAGCCGCCTCATGGCACGGCGGTGGCGCGCGCGCGGCGAACGTCACACGGCTGTACGGCGCTCCGCCGGGCCATCGAGCTCCATGCGCCACATGGCGTCATCGCCGGGCACGTCCACGATGCCCCGTTCCACGACGGCGGGTCCTGGCTCGACCGACTCGACGGGACCTGGCTGGTCAATCCGGGGCGTCAGCCCGGCGACACGCCGGCCCACGTGGAGATCGATCTCGATACCGAGACGATGACCTGGCGGTCGCATGGTCGCTGCGAGGATCGGGCGCTGGCCTCCGTGCCTCGTTCGATGCCTGCTGATGCTGCCGCGGCGACGCTACCGCTCGCCTGAGGTCGTCAGCCGCGGCCGACGAACGGCATTTGCGTCGCCATGACGGTCATGAACAGCACGTTTGCGTCGAGCGGCAGGCCCGCCATGTGGACGACGGCATCGGCGACGTGCTGTACGGCCATGGTCGGCTCCGGTCGGCTGGTGCCGTCCGGCTGCAGCACGCCACCCTTCATCCGCTCGGTCATCGGTGTGGCCGCGTTGCCGATGTCGATCTGGCCGCACGCAATGTCGAAGGCGCGGCCATCGAGCGCCAGCGACTTGGTAAGACCGGTGATCGCGTGCTTGGTGGCGGTGTAGGGCGCCGAGAAGGGCCGCGGCGTATGCGCGGAGATGGAGCCGTTGTTGATGATCCGGCCACCTCGCGGCGCCTGCGTCCGCATCACCCGGAACGCTTCGCGAGCGCAGTAGAAGGCGCCGGAGAGGTTGACGCGAACGACGTCGTCCCACAGCGCCACGTCGAGTTCGTCGATCGGTACCGGTGGGGCGCCGCGGCCGGCATTGTTGAACACGACGTCGACGCGGCCGAAACGCCCAACGGCGTGCTCGAACAGTGCATGCACCGAGGCGGCGTCGCCGACGTCGGTGGGTACCGCGACGAACGCGCCGCTGCGGCCGAGCGATGCCGTTTCGTCGAGTGCATCGCCGCGCCTGCCGGCCAGCACCACCTGATGTCCGGCCTTTGCCAACGCCAGCGACACCGCGCGACCAACGCCGCTGCCGGCGCCCGTCACCACCGCGATTTTGTGTTCCGTCATCTTGGACCTCCCCTTCCGTCTTGCCTTCAGCCGACCATGCCTCGTGGTCGCAGACAAGTCGTCTGGTCAGGGTGCTCCAGTCGGGGCGCCCAGGGGCAACGCCACGGTCGATGCGGTGCCTGACCCAGGGCGGCTGCCGACGACGATGGCGACGACGCGAGCGTCGCCCGGGCCGCCCACCAGCACGGGACCGCCGGACGCGCCGGCCTCGACGGCGCAGTCGAGGAGCCAGAGACCGGCAACGTCATCGACGACGTTGCACGCCTTCGACGTAGCGGCGAGGTGCGGACGGCTGCGATCGTAGTGCACGATCGTCACCGGCCCGTCGGGCCGGTGCACCCGGGCGGTGTCGATCACTGGCGCATCGAGTGGCTGAGCGAGCTCGAGGACGGCGAGGTCGTGGCGGAAGGTCGCCGCGGTGGGCGATCGCCGCCAGACGTAGCCCGGTGCCACCTGCGCACTCGTCGGCTGGCCGTGCGCAACGAACTGGCCGCGGTCCCAGCCGGCAACGAAGTGGACGTTGGAAAGCGCGACCCGCTGGCCGGTCGCATCGTTGAACAGGCAATGCGCCGCGGTGAGCACGCGATCCGGCGCGACGAGTGTGCCCGTGCAGAAGCTTCGCGCGCGCAAGCCGGCAACGTTCACCCGACCGACCGCCTCCCAGTCGGCCGCTGCCGCAACCGGCGTCACGATCAGTGCCGCAAGGACGGCAAGCAGAACGAAGCAGCGTGAGGGGTGCAGCTCTCGCCGCCTCACGTTGCTGCGCGCCGGGTAGCGTTCGGTCGCGGGTGCTGCCACCTGGAGGGTAGGCGAGGCGAGGAGGCTGCTCATGCGGCGACGGACGATCCTGATCATCGGTGCGGCATCCGTCACCACGGGCTTCACTTGGTTGGAGCGGTGGGCTGCGCCGGCGAGCCGCCTGGTCGACGCCCATTGGACCCAGTCAGGCAGCGGCTCCAGCGTGGACCATGGCCCCTGGGCCGCGTTCCTACAACGCTTCGTCACGGCAGACGACGCCGGCGTGAACCGGGTCCGCTACGATCAGGTCGGCCCGGCCGACCGGGCGGCGCTCGACGCATACATCGCCGATCTCGCCGCCACCGACGTGACCGCGCTGGCGCGCGCCGAGCAGCTGGCACTGTGGATCAACCTCTACAACGCTCTGACCGTAAGGACGGTGCTCGACCATCCGGGCGTCGACAGCATTCGTGAGATCACGTTCGGACGCAGCGGTGCGTCGGGACCGTGGGGTGAGCCCCTGGTCACCGTCGAGGACCGCGACCTGTCCCTGGATGACATCGAGCACGGGATCATCCGGCCAGTGTTCGACGAGCCGCGCATCCACTACGCCGTCAACTGCGCGGCCGTGGGCTGTCCGAACCTGCAGATGACGCCCTTCACGGCGGCGGGCTTGGACGACCAGCTCGACCAGGCGGCCAGGTCCTACGTCAACGACCCGCGAGGTGTTGCCCTCACGGTTGGCGGCGATGTGGAGCTATCCAGTATCTACAACTGGTTCCGGGCGGATTTCGGCGGCAGCGAGACCGCGGTTCTCGGCCACCTCCAGGCGTTCGCCGAACCGGGCTTGCGCGAGCGGTTGGCCGGCGCCTCGATCGACAGTTACACCTATGACTGGGCGCTCAACGGCGCCTGAGAACCAACGCCCGCTCGAGCTTCGTTCGTCGCACCGATAGGGCAGGTAGAAGGTGCGGCCCGCGGTTCGAGGAGCGATCGCGACTTCGGGTGTGCGTACCATCGACATGGTGATCGACGAGGCGCGACGGCAGGTTGGGAAGGGCCGATGGCGCGTCGCCCGCCGTGGCCGGCAAAGGGCGTCGTCGATGCTCAGTCGGCCGCCGCATCGGCCGTCGTGTCCCGCGGGGCGGGCAGCTTGCAGAACCCCTGGGGCGGCACGTCCAAAGCTGCGTTGAACTTGGACGACAGGTTCTGGAAGGCGATCAGACCGGTAAGCTCGACGACGGTGTCTTCGTCGAAACGCTGGGCGAGGCGCGCGCGCAGATCGTCGTCGACGCCCGGGTCCGGTCGGGTCATCGCTTCGGCGTAGTCGAGCGCCAAGCGCTCGGTGTCGTCGAACAGCCGGCTCTGCCGCCAGTCCGCCAACGCCTCGACCTTCGACAGGGGCACGCCGCGCTGGCGGAGCGTGTGGGCATTGATGTCGACGCAGAAGGCGCAGTGATTGATCTGCGATACCCGGACAGTAACCAGCGAACGGAGTGCTGGCGAAAGCGGCGAGCGGCGGCGATTCAACGCCCCGTAGAGCAGGGCCACCGTGGCGAAGACGGTCGGCGTCCGCGCCCAAAGCAGACCGGGGTCGAGCACGACACCGTAGGTACGGCGCTGCTTCCAGAAGAACAGCCGGACCCACCAAGGGTAGTCGCGCACGGCTTTGGGCTTCACGAACGTCATGGGCACTCCGACATCGATCATCGTGACGTGGCGATGCGGCCGGCGGTTGGCCAGTCCCAGGAGTTCGACGAATGACCAGGATGACCACGGCACCCTCCAGCGCCTCTCCTCCAGCCCGTCGAGACGTCGACGGGAGGGCGGGCCATCGATTTGCACCCGGAGCCGCCGGGCCTTTGGGCGCCCCAAACGGGACCTGCCGCGCCGCGCGGTTTGTGCACCGATTGCGGCGTCTCGCGGATGGCGGACCCGAAGCGCTGCGGCCGTGCCTGTCAGTTCATCGAGCCCGATTACGCAGTGCTGGAGACCGCGGTCCACGGTCGCGCTCGCGACCCTGAGCGCGGCGACGAGCTCCACTTCGGGCCCTATCGGACGATGGTTCGCGCCGCTCTCCGGCCGCCGCGCGCCGGCGCCCAGTGGACGGGCGTCGCGTCGCGGCTCGGCGAGCGTCTTCTGGAGACCGGGCGCGTCGACGCGGTGCTGACGATGGCGGCCGATCCGGAAGACCGGTGGCGACCAAGGCCGGTGCTGGTGACCGAGCCTGCGGCGATGGCAGCCTGCCGTGGGATGAAGATGGGCTATGCGCCGTTGCTCGCGCTGCTGGAGCCAGCGCGGGCACGCGGTTTTCGGCGGTTGGCGGTCATCGGCATCCCTTGCCAAGTCTTCGCGCTTCGAGCGTTGCAGGCGGAGCTCGGCTTCGACGAGATCCTGGTGATCGGGACACCCTGTTCCGACAACACGACGACCGAGCGATTCCACCAGTTCCTCGCACTGCTGACGCCAGACCCCTCGACCATCACGTACCTGGAGTTTCGTGCCGATTATCACGTGGAGCTACGTTTCAACGACGGCCGAACGCGGCTCATCCCGTTTCTGCAGCTACCGCTGTCGACGCTGCCGCCCGACTTCTTCCCGCTCACCTGTCGAACCTGTGTCGACTACACCAACGTCCTCGCTGATCTGACCGTCGGCTACATGGCGGGGGAGGGCGCCCAGTGGCTGATCGTACGCAATCAGCGTGGCGCCGACCTGCTCGATCTGTTGGGTGACGAGGTGGAGATCGGTGCGCTACGCAGCGCCGGTCGGCGAGCCGGCGCCGTCAAAGGATTCCTCAGCAACGTCGAGCGCGCGGCCGGCGGCTTGCCGCTCAGGCGGATGCCAGGTTGGCTCCGGCCGGTGGTCGGCTGGTTGATGCCGCGGATCGGGCCGCGGGGCTTGGAGTTCGCCCGGGCGCGAGTCGAGATGAAGGCGCTGGAGACGATCGTCCATCTGCGCCGCCAACATCCGGCGCGGCTCCGCCACATGGTCCCGGCCCACGTGTGGCGGTTGGCGGCGGCCTACGGCCTCGCGCCACGGTCGGGGGAGCGGAAGGCCAGCCGACCGACCCGATAGTCCGACCGTTACCGATGGCGGTTGGCGCCCACGGGGCTTCTCAGTCCGCTAGGATCAGGATGTGGAGAAACCTCGGCCCGTGGGCGCCGCGGATGTTCTTCCCTTCGATGTCAGCCGTACCCGACGTACCGGTCACGAGGCTGAGCGACCGAGGCATGGTTCCCGGAGTGAACCGACGCCAGGCGTCTTCCATGTGGGGCACCACGTCGCGGGCCCGGACGACCGCCAGATGATGCAGCGACAAGAAATTGAACAGGTTCGGAACCTCCGGCGACGACGGAAACACCAGCGTGCCCGTTTCGGCGATCCCTGCGTCGGCAAAGGTGAGGGCGACCGTCTCGTTGCGGTCGATGTCGTCGGCAAGCTCCAGGCCCGTCCAGTCCAGTTGAACCAGCTCGCGCGGTAGGGCGGCAGCGATCCGCGGGCCGAGCTGCCGCTCGTCCAGGTAGCGCCGGACGGCCTCAGGCAGCACCGCGGCTTCGGTCACGTGCTCCACGGTGGCCGTCACCTTCTCCGACGTCGCCTTGGCCACGAAGCGATCGAGCACCGCGTCAGTCGGCACTTCCGGGCGGAGCCGGTCGGGAGCAGCGACGAGGGCAGCGGCCTCGGCGGCGATGATCGAGGCGCCCTCCGACGTGCCGCCGAGCGCGTCACGCACCCGCGCCAGGATGGTCTCCCGCGCGCTCATCGTTCGCCCCGCCGGTAGCGATCCATGAACGTGCCGCCTTCGGGCGCCGGCAGGTCGCGGCCCTTGGTCCAGGCGCCAGCGAGCGGCATGTTCCCGATCCTGCCGCGTCCGCGCGCGGCGGTGCGCAGCGTCCGCACCGCCCACCGGGTCGCCATGCGGTAGAGGGCGGGTGCCGCGGCGACCCGTCCCCAAAGCCTCATCGCCAGTCGGCTTTGTGAGTCGACCAGCCCCTCCCGCCATGTCCGCTCGCGCAGCGTCCGCATCAGGTCGGTGAGTGGGATCTTCACCGGGCAGACCTCGTCGCAGCGGCCGTTCAAAGTACAGGCGTGCGGCAGGTCCTTCGCCTGAGCGAGGCTGGCCATCGCCGGGGTCAGAACCGACCCCATCGGCCCCTGATAGATGCCACCATAGGCATGGCCGCCGATCTGGCCGTACACCGGACAGTGGTTGATGCACGCGGCGCAGCGGATGCACTTCAGGATCGGGCGCAGTTCGTCGGCCAGCAGTTCGGTTCGGCCGGCATCGACCAGGACGATGTGCATCTCCTCCGGGCCGTCGCGATCGCCCGGCCGCCGCGCGCCGGTCAGGAAGGTGGTGTATTGGGTCAGCTCCATCCCCAGCGCCGAGCGCGCCAGCAACCGCAGCAACACGCCGGCGTGATCCAAGGACGGCACCAGCTTCTCGATGCCGGCGGTGACGATCTGTACCTTCGGCAACTGCATCGTGAGCTCGGCATTGCCTTCGTTGGTCACCGTGCACACCGCACCGCTGTCGGCGAGCAGGAAATTGGCGCCCGAGATGCCGACGTCGGCGGCGAAGTACTTCTCGCGAAGGGTCAGCCTCGCGCTCTCGACCAGCTCGCCGATGTCGTCGATGTGCCGGTGTTGTGGGTGGTGGCGTTCGAACAGATCGCTGACCTCTTCACGGGTTTTGTGCAACGCCGGGATGACGATGTGCGACGGGCGGTCGCCGGCCAGCTGGTTGATGTGCTCCGCAAGGTCGGTCTCGACCCGGTCGAAGCCGGCGCCGTCCAGCGCCTCGGGCAGGCCGATCTCCTCGCCGAGCATCGACTTCACTCGGGTGACCGTCTTGGCGTCGGCGCCGCGGCAGAGGTCGACGACGATGCGGCACGCCTCCTGGGCGTCTCGCGCCCAGTGGACGACACAACCGGCGTCCGTCGCGTTGCGTTCGAAGGTCTCGAGGTAGTGATCGAGATGCCGAAGCACGTGGTCCTTGATCGCCGACGCGGCGTCGCGGTTCGTCTCGAAAGCTGGGTAGGTCCGGTAGGCGTCGGCACGACGGGCCTGGAGCAGGGTGGTGGTCCGGTCCAGGGCGCGCTGTAGGTTGGGCTGAACCAGCGCCGCCTTGGCTTCCCGCTTGAAGTGCTGGCTGGTGTAGGTGACGGTCATCTTTGGCTTCCGAACGGCACGTCGGCCATACCGGCGAGTACTTCGGCGGTGTGATAGACTCTGACGCCGGTGCCTTGGCGGCTCAGGCGACCGGCGATGTTCATCAGGCAGCCGAGGTCGCCGCCGACCAGTGTATCGGCGCCCGTCGCCTCGATGTCCGCGACCTTGTCAGCGACGATCGACGTCGAGATCTCGGGGTACTTCACACAGAAGGTGCCGCCGAAACCGCAGCAAGCCTCCGGATCGGCCAGTCCGACGAAATCCACCCCCGGAACGGCCCGCAGCAGCGTCTCCGCCTGCTCGCGAACACCGATCTCGCGCAACCCCGAGCAGCTGTGGTGGTACGTGACGCGGCCCGCATAGCGAGCGTCTTCGATCGAGCTTCGACGCAGGCCCCGGACGTCATGCAGGAAGCTCAACAACTCGTGACAGCCCTCGGCGAAGGCACGGTGCCGCGCGGCCCAGTCAGGGTCATCGCGGAACAAGTGGGCATAGTGGTGTTTGACCATGCCCATGCACGAGCCCGACGGGGCAACGCAGTAGTCGAACCGCTCGAACGCGGCGACCACCCGCTTCGCCAAGGTCCGCGCACTCTCGGCGTCGCCCGAGTTGTAGGCAGGCTGGCCACAACAGGTTTGGACCGTTGGCACTTCGACCCGGCAACCGGCCGCTTCCAGCAGGCGTAGCGTTGCAAAGCCCACCGTCGGCCGCATCGCGTCGGCGATGCAAGTGACCAGCAAGCCAACGGTCGGTTCATCTCGTTTGGCGCCCACGGCAGTCTCCCTGTCCCCAGTGTCCCATAGGCCACGGCCGTGGCGGCGTCGATGTGGCCCATCGGGGCGGTCCCTTGCGAACCCCAGCCGTCCGCGCTACGCCGGAAGCGAGTCCAACGATGGTGAATGCAACGTGTCGCGTCGCCTTCTGATCTACAGCCACGACAGCTTTGGCCTCGGTCACCTGCGTCGTTGCCGTGCCATCGCCCATCACCTGGTCGAACAGTTCAACGACCTGTCCGTCTTGATTCTGTCGGGCTCGCCGATCATCGGCAGTTTCGACTTCAAGTCCCGGGTCGATTTCGTTCGTGTTCCGGGGGTCATCAAGCTCCGCAACGGCGAGTACACCTCGCTGCATTTGCACATCGATCCCGAGCATACTCTGGCGATCCGCAGCTCGATCATCCAGCACACCGCCGACGTCTTCGAGCCCCACGTCTGCCTGATCGACAAGGAGCCTCTGGGCCTGCGGGGCGAAGTGCGTGACACCCTGGCGATGCTCAAGGCCCGCGGCTGCCGTTTGGTCCTCGGGCTCCGCGACGTCATCGACGACCCACAGCCACTGCTCGAGGAATGGCAGCGCAAGCAGGTCTACCCGGCTTTGCGCGACTTCTACGACACGATCTGGGTCTACGGTCCCCGGGAGGTCTTCGACCCGTTGACGGAGTTGCCGGGCTTTGCCGAGTTCGCCTCCAAGGTCCAGTTCACGGGCTACCTGCGCCGGTCGATGCCGAGCAACGTCGGTGCTGGCGCTGCCGACGTCGAACTGCCGGAGCCGCCCTACATCCTGGTCACCCCCGGCGGCGGCGGCGACGGCGAGGGGCTGGTGGATACCGTCCTGCGCGCCTACGAATCCGACCCGAGCCTGCCCTGGGCGTGTGTCGTGCTGTTCGGTCCATTCATGAATGGCGAGGACCGCGCGCGCTTCCACGAGCGCGCCGACCGGCTGCCGCAGATCCGCTGCCTCACCTTCGATGCGCAGGTCGAGCGGCTCTACGCTGGTGCTGCCGCCGTCGTTGCCATGGGCGGCTACAACGTGTTCTGCGAGATCCTGTCCTTCGACAAGCCGGCGCTGCTGGTTCCGCGCACGCTGCCGCGCCGTGAACAGCTGCTGCGTGCACAACGGGCATCGAAGTTGGGGGTCCTACAAACCCTGACCTTGGAGCAAGCGTCCGATCCGCCGACCATGGCGGCGGCGCTGCGGACGCTGCCGAAGTCGGCGCCACCGAGCCGCGCGCGGGTCCCTCTGTCGCTCGACGGCCTGGACCACATCGCCGCCGACCTCGAGGCCGATCTGCGACCACGGCCGGCAGGCGAGCGACTTCGGGCGCTCGCCTGAGCTGCCGATGGCCCGCACCATCATCGTTCTCAAAGGTTGGCCTCGGCTATCGGAGACCTTCATCGCCCAAGAGATCGCCGCCCTGGAGGCGCGCGGTCACGAGCTGGTGTTGGTGTCACTGCGCCACCCGACCGACGACCGCACCCACCCGGTCCACGATCTGGTGCAGGCACCGGTCGTCTATCTCCCCGAGTATCTTCACGACGAGCCCCGGCGAGTCGTCCGCGCTTGGCGCCGTGCGCATCGCTTGGCCGGTTTCGCCGCGGTGCGGGATCTGTGGTGGACCGACCTCCGGCGTGACCCGACACGCAACCGGATTCGACGGCTTGGCCAGGCAATGGTGCTGGCGACCGAAGTCTTGCGCCCGGCCGACCACGTCCATGCCCACTTTTTGCACACGCCAACGTCGGTGGCCCGTTATGCTGCGCGGCTGGTCGGCGCGAGGTTCTCGGT
>JBCBTD010000099.1:0-10436 GCA_039818825.1 Pseudomonadota bacterium | reverse complement strand
GGCTGGGCCGCACGCGGTACGCCGGCGAAGCCCTATCACGCCGGTAGCTGGGGCCCGGCCGGCGGCGATCGGGTCGATCCAGCGCCACGCAGCATCGACCTCGTCTGCGCGCATGAAGAGGGTCTGGTTGCCGCGAACGACGTCGAGGAGCAACCGCTCGTAGGCGTCCGGGTAACGCACCGTGAAGGTCTCGGCGTAGGACAGGTTGAGCGGCACGCTCTTCAGCCGGAGGCCGCCCGGCCCCGGGTCCTTCACCGTCATGAACAACTTCACCCCCTCGTCGGGTTGCAACCGCAGCAGCATGCGGTTGGGCTGCAAGCCATGGCTCGCGTCGCCGAAGATGGAGTGCGGAATGCAGCGGAACTGGATGGCGATCTCCGATTGGCGCGCCGCCAGCCGCTTACCGGTCCGGAGATAAAACGGCACACCAGCCCAGCGCCAGTTGTCGACCTCGGCCTTGATCATCGCGAAGGTCTCGGTGTTGCTGGCGTGGCCCAACTCGTCGACGTAGCCGCGGACAGCGGTACCGTCGACCGCCCCGGCCGTGTATTGGCCGCGAACCGTCTTCTGGCCGACCTCGGCCGGGCCGATCGGCCGTAGCGCCCGCAACACCTTCAGCTTTTCGTCGCGGACTGCATCGGCGTCCAGCGCGCTGGGCGGCTCCATCGCCACCAAACAGAGGAGCTGGAGGATGTGGTTCTGCACCATGTCCCGCAGCGCGCCCGAGCGGTCGTAATAGCCGCCGCGGCTGCCGACGCCCAAGGTCTCGGCGACCGTGATCTGCACGTGGTCGATCGTTGCGGCGGACCAGACCGGCTCGAACAGGCTGTTGCCGAAGCGCAGCGTGATCAGGTTCTGGACCGTCTCCTTGCCCAGGTAGTGGTCGATGCGGAAGGTCTGGGCCTCGTCGAACACCTCGGCGACCGCGGTGTTGGTGGCCTGCGCAGAGACCAGGTCGGTGCCGATCGGCTTCTCCAGGACCACGCGAGTCGCCGCAGTTGCCAGCCCCGCTTCGCTGAAGCGGTGGCAGACCGTGCCGAACAGAGCCGGCGACGTCGCGAGATAGAGAACGCGGACCTGCTCCTCGTAGTCGGCGCAGAGCGCCCCAAGCTCTCCCCAACCCTCGTCGCCAGCGGCATCGAGCCGGACGTAATGCAGTCGGCCCAAGAACCGCTCCACGACTACGTCGTCGACCCGATCGCCGACGTGCTTGGCGATCGCGTCGCGGGCCAGCCGGCGGTAGCCGTCGCCGTCGAGCTCGCCCCGCGCGAGGCCGATGATCCGCGACGCTGGCGGCAGTTGGTCGTCCGCGTCGCGATGGAGCATGCCCGGCAGCAGCTTCCGCAAAGCGAGATCGCCGGTACCGCCCATGACGATCAGGTCGAACGGATCGACCGGCAGAAACTGTGCAGTCACGTTAGGCCCCCAAAACCCAAGCCGAAACGGCGGCGGATCATCGTTACCGTCGGCGCTCGTCCCCGCTTCATCGCTGGACCCATCGGCCCGAAGGCGCAAGGCCGGATCGCCCGGCATCGCGCTGCGGTGACCACGCCGTCGCAACCGGCGACGTGAACGTTCGACTAGACGTCGTTGGACGGCGGCAGCGTCAACCCGGCAGCGGCGATGGCCGAGTCGATCAACGCGTCGACGGCGCCGAACTGTTGGGCGGGATCGAGCGCCGCCGCCCAGTCGACCGGCGCGGTCGCGCGCGACGCGATCTCGTCGATCAAATGGCTGCCGTCGGCGACGGCTGCGGCCAGCGCGGACTTCACCAAAGATTCTGCCTCCGCGCGCCCGACATGAGGCAGTAGCGCCAGGATCGCCCCTTCCGCCAGAACCGTGCCGCCGCCATGGTCCAGGTGATGCACCATGCGGACCGGATCGACGACCAGGCCATCGACCAGCTCGGCGGCGACGCGCAGGCTGGCAGCAGCGCCGACGGCCAGCTTCGCTAGTGCCGGCGCCTCCAGCTGCCACGCGGCCCCGTCTCGTTCGTGGACGTGCACCAACGCTTGGGCCAGCGATGCGAAATCTCCTGGCGCGCGGCGCGCCAGCGTGACCAGGGCCTCCGCACGGATCGGGTTGGCCTTCTGCGGCAGACTGGACGATCCGCCGCCCTGACCTTCGGCGAGTTCGCCTACCTCCGTCTGCGCCATCGACAGGACGTCCGAACCGATCTTGCCAAGCCCGCCGCCGACCATCAAAAACCAGGCGCCAAGCTCGACGAAGCCGTCGCGCTGGGCGTGCCAGGGCGCCGGCGGCACGGCCAGACCGAGTTCCGTCGCCAGGGCGTCGGTCATCGCCGGTCCGAGCGCGCCGAACGCGCTGAGATGCCCGGTAGCCCCACCCAGCTGCACACACAGCACGCGCGGGCGCAGCTCGGTCAGCCGGGCGCCGTGGCGAACCAACGGCAGGAGCCAACCTGTGACCTTCACGCCGAAGGCCGTCGGCGCTGCCTGTTGATACCGCGTCCGCCCGACCATGGCGGTTCGCCGGTGGCGATCGGCAAGGACGGCCAGAGCCTCGACAAGCCGCTGCCGGCGATCCTCCAGCACATCCAGAACACCGGAAAGTTGCAACACGAAGGCAGTGTCGAGAATGTCTTGTGAGGTCGCGCCGTAGTGGACGAAGTCGGCGGCACTGCCGCCAACGGCCACGCGAAGCGCCCGTACCAATGCCGGCACCGGTACGGCGTCAGCCGCGGCTCCCTCGTGGAGCAGGCTGAGGTCCGGCCGGTAGCCCTCGAGCGTCCGGTCGATCGCCTCGGCGGCGGTCGTGGGCACGATGCCGAGCGGCGCCTGCACGCGAGCCAGCGCGCGTTCGACGTCGACCATCGTGCTCGCCAACGCTGCTGGGCCCAGCCGATCCTCCACCCAACGGTCCGTCAGAAGCGGTTGGGCAAGCCACGCCATCGCCTAGTTGCCGGCAGCACTAGACATCAAAAAATACCGTCTCTGCAGTGCCTTGAAGGCGAATATCGAAGTGATGCATCACTTGAGTAGCGGACGTATCGACCCGCGTGATCAGGGTTTCGCGACGCGCTGGCGGATCGATGCGCTGCAGGACCGGGTCCGCCGCGTTGGCGGTCGTCTCGTCGCCGAAATAGACGCGCGTGTGCAGGCCGACATTGAGCCCCCGGGCCATGATCCAAAGCGTCAGATGCGGTGCCATGTGCTCGCCGCCGGGGAGCTGCACGGGACCGGGCTTCAGGGTGTCGAACCACCAACATCCGTCGTCGAAACCGGTCGCCGTCCTGGCAAAGCCTTGGAAGCCGTCCGCCCGGCGTGGCTCCCCCGGCTGGACGTACCGCCCCGTAGCATCCGCCTGCCACAGCTCCAGGACGGCGTCGCGCACGACCTCACCGGCGCCGTCGAACATCCGGCCCCCGACGCGAATACGCAGGCCCTCGCCCACGATCAGATCAGGTGGTGCCGCCTCGGCCCCGCGGCGGGGCAACCCCGCCGCCGCAGGGAGCAGACCGATGTGGACGAACGGTCCCGCCGTCTGCGACGCCGTCTGCGGCAGCGGCTCGGAGGTCGTTGCCACCACCGTCAAACTCCCTCCGGCCGTGTCTCGAAGTGCGTTTGGTCGGCACCGCGCAGCACGACGTCGAAGCGGTAGGCGAGGCAGTCGAACGGCGTACTGGCCGACCAGTCGAGCTTTGCGGTCAGCCGCTCGATCGCGCGGGGATCAGGGATCGCCTGGACGATCGGGCAGCGGGCAATCAGCGGGTCGCCCTCGAAGTACATCTGGGTGACCAGACGCTGAGCGAACGCGTCACCGAAAAGCGACAGATGTATGTGGGCGGGGCGCCAGTCGTTCGGCCCGTTGCGCCACGGATAGGGCCCAGGGCGCACCGTCCGGAACCGAAAGGCTCCCTCGCCATCCGTCAAACAGCGTCCGTACCCCAGAAAGTTCGGATCGAGCGCCGCCAGGTAGTCGTCGTTGACGTGGCGGTAGCGGCCGCCTGCGTTGGCTTGCCAAAGCTCGATCAACGCTCCTCGGACCGGCCGGCCACCCTGATCTCGAACCGTGCCGTGAACGACGATGCGCTCGCCGATCGGATCACCCGTCACCCGGCCGTTCTGCAACAGGTCATGGTCCAGCGGGTCCAGCGGCTGATGCCCGAACACGGGCCCGCTCAGCTCCGACGGTGTTGCCTCGATCGCGAGCGGCGGCAAGCGCGGCGCGCGGAGGACCGACGAGCGATAAGCGGGTGCCAGCGCAGGTGGCTGGACGCCCGCATCCCGTGGCAAGTAGCCCTGGACGCGGCTCGTCACGAGCCGGCACTGCCGACGGTGGCTCGTGCCTCCTCCTCACGGAGCACCTGCCGGCCACGCGCGGCCGTTGGCAGGCCGGCGGAGGCGGCGACATGACGGAGCACCTCGTCGAGCTCCGCGGCGGTCGCCCCGGTGTTCACCATCGCCCTGACGTGGAGACGGAACTCCTCCCAGCAACCGCGTGTGGCAAGAATGGCGAGCGTCACCAACGACCGGGTTCGCCGATCCAGGCCCGCACGGGTCCAAACGGAGCCCCACGCCGCCTCGGTGATGAACCGCTGGAACGGCGCATCGAACGGCGATGCCGCAGCGGTCGCCCGCTCGACGTGTTCGGCGCCGAGGACGGCCCGGCGCACGGCCATGCCGGCGACGTAGCGGTCGTCACCCATGGCCCATGTCGCGGAGGAAATCCTCGACCAGTCGCGCCACCGCCTGGGGCTGCTCGACCCCAGGCAGATGACCCGCGTCGACCACCACTTCCATCCGCGCGCCGACGATCAGCTCCGCAGTCGCCCGCACGACGTCCACCGGCGTCGACCCGTCCTGATCACCAGCCATGCACAGCGTCGGCAGCGCCAACCCCGAGGTCGCCTCGGTCAGATCGGCGTTGCGGATCGCCAGGCTGCAGCCGAGATAGCCCTCCACCGGCGTCCGCACCAGCATGGTCCGCCACAAGCCGAGCTCGTCCGCCCGGCGCGCATGGAACGTTGGCGTGAACCAGCGGGTCATCACCGCGTCGGCGATCGCCTCGACACCACCGGCGCGGACGGCGGCGATGCGCTCGTCCCAGATCTCGTCGGTGCCGATCTTGTGCGCCGTGTCCATCAGCACGAGGCCGCTCACCAGATCGGGCCGAGCCGCCGCCAAGCCTTGGGCGATCATCCCACCGATCGACAAGCCGACGACGACCGCATCCTGCAGGTCCTCGGCGTCCATCAGCGCGGCGAGATCGCCGACCAGATCGTCCATGGCGTACGGCCCAGGCGTCAGCGTGCTCAGGCCGTGGCCGCGCTTGTCGTAGCGCAGCACGCGATAGCGCCCGGCGAGTTCGCCCAGAAGTGCGTCCCAAACGCGAAAGTCGGTGCCGAGCGAATTGGCGAACACCAATGCCGGCGCGTCCGTCGTCCACGGACCGTCGCGGCGGACGTGGAACGCGGCGTCACCGACGCGCACCACGCTCGGTTGGCCGGTCACACTTGCCATTGCCATTCCCTTTCCCAGTCGCCCAGCTTTACTCCCTGGCGCGCCGATCCGCCATCCAAGACGACACGCCGGGTCGCGCCGTTCAGCGACGGGTCGCCGTCAGCCTCGTCACCAAGAGCACCGGCAAGAGCCCGACGGCGACGATCGCCAGGGAACCGGTGGCCGCCTCGCTCAAGCGTTCGTCGGCCGCGAGCTGATAGACACGGATCGCCAGGGTGTCGAAGTCGAAGGGGCGGATGATCAAGGTTGCCGGCAGCTCCTTGATCACGTCGACGAACACGACGAGCAGAGCGATCAAGAGCGAGCGCCGGAGCAGCGGCGCGTGGACCCGCACCACGACCTGCCGCGGCCCAACGCCGAGCAGACGAGCCGCTTCGTCCAAAGACGACGGGATTTTGGCGAAGCCTGCTTCGACCGCGCCATGGGCAACCGCGAGAAAACGCACGAGATAGGCGAACAGGAGCGCCACCATCGTGCCGCTCAGCAACAACCCGGTCGAGAGCCCGAACAGGCTGCGCAGCCACGCATCGATCGTGTTGTCGAGCCAACCGAGCGGCACGAGAATTCCGACGGCGACGACGGTACCGGGAACCGCGTAGCCGATGGTCGCCACGCGAACCAAAGGCCGCAGCAGCCGCGAGCGCGACCATCGCACCGCATAGCCGAGCAACAGCGCGACGCCGACGATGAGGACGCTCGCCGTCGTCGCCAATACCAGCGAGTTCGACGCGTAGCCGAGGAACCGCGATCCCAAGAGTTCGTCGCCGCCGCCGATCTGCAGATCGACGAGGAGCACCACGGGGATCGCAAAACCGAGGGATACGGGAAGAGCGCAGGCAAGCCAGGCCGCCACGGCTCGCCAGCCGCCGATCGCGTAGCCGGCCGTTGCTGCACCGCCCGCCGAGCTGCCGTGGAACCGCCGTTGGCCCCGTGACTGCGCCTCCAACCAAGCGAGCGCCAGCACGAACACGAGCAACCCGGTCGCGAGCTGCGTGGCCGCGACCCGGTCGCCCATGCCGAACCAAGTGCGGTAGATCGCGGTGGTGAAGGTCGGCACCCCGAAGTAGTGCACGGTCGCGAAATCGGCGAGCGCTTCCATCAGCACCAACGCGGTGCCGGCGACGACCGCCGGCCGCGCCAAGGGCAACGACACCCGCCAGAAGATCTGCCACGGCCCCTGCCCCAAGGCGCGGGCAGCGTCGACGGCCCGTCCGGACTGCTCGCTGAAGGCCGTCCGTGCCATCAAGAAGACGTAGGGGTACAAGACCAGGCCCAGCATGAACCCGGCACCGCCCGTCGAGTGCACGTTCGGAAACCAATAGTCACCGCGCTGCCAATCGAAGGCGGCGCGCAGCGCGCTCTGCACCGGGCCGGCGAAGGCCAAGGCGTCGGCATAGGCGTAGGCGATGATGTAGGCCGGCATGGCCAGTGGCAGCACCAACAGCCACTGGAACGTGTGCGCGCCCGGAAAGCTGCAGCGGGCGACCAGCCATGCGGTACCGACGCCGACGACGATCGCCAACGAGCCAACGATCAGACCGATGGCCAAGGTGTTCACCAGCACGCCCGGCAAGGTCGTGCGCGCGAGGTGGGTGAGCGACGGCCCCCAAGGCTGGGCGAGGCTGACGGCCACGGTGAGGATCGGCGTCGCCACGAGCAACGCCACCAGCGTCGTGGCCAGCAGCAAGAGGCTCGGGCGCGCCTCGCCGAGCCGCTTGGCGGCAGCGACGACCGCACGCCCGCGGCCGCCGTGGGCAGCGTCCAAGCGTTTCGTTCCGAGCCTTGGTTGGCAGGCCGACCCGCCGAGCGCCTCGGGGCGCAGGCGGACCGAGCCCGGTCACGATGATCCTTAAGCGAGCCGGCGTGGCTCAGCAACGCCAGCCCGTGGCGATGCGCCCGAGGCGGTCCTCAGCCGAGTGCGGCGACCAGCTTTCGGTAGTCGGCCTCGGGGAACGCCTTCAACGTCGTGCTACGGACGTGTCCACCGCTGTTGATCCGCAACATCGCTTGCGCCATCACCTCATCGCTCGGCGCCTCCATGACGACGACCATGTCGTACGCGCCCATGGTCATGTAAAACGCCGTCATCTCGGCCCCCATGCCCTTCATCAAGCCCTTCACCGCGTCGAGACGCGTCGGCGAATCCTTGACTTCCTGAATCCCTTTTTCGGTCCAATTCACCAAGCCAATGTAGGTTGGCATCGTTCGCTCCCTGTCGTTGGGCCGCAATCCATCGGCGGCCACAGATCGTATACAATATCGAGAGACGGACCGCGAGCTTCGTCGCGATATCGATCGCCCCAGCAGGTCGATCTCGGTCGTCAGGCGGTGGCGCGGGCTCGGGACACGTGGTTTGGACGGGTCTCGGACATTCGCACACCGAGCTAGTGCTTCCGCTTTCGAGTGTCCTGCCGCCATCTGGTGGCGGCGAGGGCCGAGCGATACGGACACGACCGCTGATTGGCGTGCTAAATCCGCCGATAAGGGACCCTAAGCGCTGATTTCGTTGCAGAGCGTCCCCTCGCCCTCACGCCATACGCACGGAGCGTTGGTACTGGGCTTTAAGGATTGAGTTGATCCAAGAATGGCGCTCATCTGGAGAGTGCTGACTGGAACCTCGGCGACGACAGCGGCTGGATCATCGAGATCAGCTCCCTCTGCATCGGGCGGCTCGTCCGATCAAACCGGGCCGGCACGTCGCGCGTCTTCGAGTTGATCAGGCAGACCCGCGACCAACCGAAAGATTGTACTCGACTTGCTCATCTGCGCTTCCCGCTTGACCACAGGTTTCTAGAAACACAGCTTCCTCCGGAGCCCGCGATGACGGGCTCCCTTCTCAAGGATACCGTCCCGGCTCTTCCCGCGTGTCTGGACGCGAGGCCGGCTTAGGTGTAAAGTGCTCGTTTCATGTATGTTCAGGAGGCTCCATTTTGACCTTCAATAGCTCCAAGTACGCCAATTTCATCGCTCAAGCGACTGCGCTGCAAGAACGCCTATTTCTGAATTACATTGGTCCGCGCAACGACTTCGATATCATCGTTGTCGGCTCTGGTATCGGCGGCGGCATGCTGGCTGATGATTTGGCGGATCGGCTCGGACCGACGAAACGTATTCTGGTCGTCGAAGCCGGCTCGTTCGTCTACCCGACCCATGTTTACAATTTCTGCCGATTTCCCAACGACAGCTTGGCGAAACACTATGGCTGCGACACTTTTTGGCAGTACGGCGATTCCGAATCGCAGCACTTCATCGGCGAGAAGCCGCAACTGGCCTTCGGTGGCCGCTCGATCTTCTGGTCCGGCCTGATCCCGACGGTGCAGAGCTGGGAGCTCGACTTCTTCCCACCGGGCGTCCGGCAGAGCCTAGCCGACGAACTCTTGGAGTGGGCTGGCGACGTCATGAACGAGTCACGCTCGATGGGCAGAAAGGCCGACGAGATCGTCCAGCACCTGCAGAGTAGCGAGCTTGCCGGCGATTTCGTCATCGAGCAGACCCCGCGCGCGCTGCACCAGCCCTACCTCAAGGCCGACGGTGCACCTCGCGACAGGTTCTTCACCGAGCCCACCGGCGTGTTCAACACCGCCGAGCTGTTGATCAATCAGGTCGGGCTGACGCCGGGCGTCTATCACGGTGACCACAACGGCCTGTTCTTGCTGCTTAACCATTATGTTGAGGACGTGCAGAATCTCGGCGGCCACTTCCAGATCGTGGCGCGCGATACGCTGAGCCAGCTGCCGCGGTTCCTTACTGCCGGCACGGTGGTGCTGGCGGCCGGCTCCATCGAGAGCCCGAAGCTCCTCCGCCGGTCGAGCCTCTTTCCGGATTTGCCGGATCACGCCAAGGCCTTGGTCGGGCGCGGCCTGACCGACCATCCCACTTCGGACAAGCTCGAGGCGTTCGTCACCCACGTTGGTGGATTGGACATCCCGAAGAACGACCACGCCAAGATCGTCTTCTACTCCAAAGGCGACCGCGACGGCGCCGGGGAGATCAAGTTTCCGTTCAATGTTGAGATGAACATCAACCACGAATACTGGCATTTGCGCGAGAACGACCCGAGCTCAGCAGGCCCGGCGGGGCTGCCGCCGCCGAAGCTCCCAGGTGCTTCGCGCATCGACATCAAGTTTAGCTTCGGCAACTGTCTCGACGATAGCTCGGAGATCAGACCAGCGGCGCCGTTTGAGTACGTACCGGAGATCCTGTTTCCAAATCTGAGCTGGACCTCGCACCTCGCCGGCTCGAGATTTCCAGCGCTCGCCGGCTGGCAGAAGAACGATCAGCAGATCTTCGCTGTCATGAACAGTGTCGCGCAGCGGATCTTTTCGCAGTTCGGCAACGACGGTCGAGCTGCCATCCCCGACAACAACGTCTGGTACGGCCAGGGCGGCAAGGGGTTCGGCTGGGGCACGGTTCACCACGCGGCGGGCAGCCTGCGCATGCCTTACAGGACCAGCCTCAACAGCGCCTTCAACTTCCACGCCGTGGTCGACGAGGATCTGCGCGTGGCTGGCACTACCAACCTCTACGTCTGCGACATGTCGGTGATGCCGTTTAGCTCGGCCGCCAATCCCGTACGCACGCTGGGGGCGCTAGCGCTGCGGCTGTCGCGTCACTTCGGCTAGCGCCACCAGCGCGCTGGGCGTTGTGCGCATAGATGCCTGCCGCGGGCGAGCAGCATTTCTTCGGCGTGGCGATCGACTAGCATTTCCTAAGGGGCTGTGTGCGCAACCAACGATGGCGTGCCGAGTTTAAGGAGCGCGCCGCTGATGGTTAAAGGTCGTCGGTCAGCTCGGCGTCGGGGGATATGCGCAGCCACCAAGCACTTGGCAGTACCGGCGCATCCGACCGATCGATCACGCTCCTCATTCGCCAGTGACTAGCCCGCATTTCTCATCTGGACCTCGAGACCATGAGCTGGCGGGCGGATTCCCCGCTGGCCTCGGGGCGACCATA
>JBCBTD010000098.1:0-10577 GCA_039818825.1 Pseudomonadota bacterium | reverse complement strand
CTGCTCTCCAGCTACATCGAGAAGTCAAGCGGGTTGGCCAGCAACTCGGCTTGGCTTTTGAAGCTGGTCATGACCATGACGTAGAACGGCAGGAAGACGAAGACGCCGAACGCGAGCAGGCCGAGCCCCTTCAAGAGGCGAATGACGACAACCTCGAAAGCGTAGCGGCGCATCGCTCCCGGCGTGACATCGCCCATCACGTAGCCGATCAGCAAAGCGAGGCAGGCAGCCAGCACCGCCAACGAGACGGCCTGGGCCAGCGTCGCCACGTCCGCCGGCAGGCCGAACGGCTGTCCAGCGGTGAGCAATACCAGCGTGGCCGCCGCGGCGCCGGCCGCCATCGCTCGCTGTCGCCAACCGCCCTCGACGAACAGGCAGATCAAGGCGGCCACGAGGCCCGCCGCCACGCCCGCACCCAGCGACGGGACGACCGGCGCGCCAGTGACGAGCATCAGCGCGATGGCGACCACGAGCACACCGACCAGCCCCCAACAGACGCCGGCAAGCAGTGCCAGGACCAGGCCGGTCCGTAAGGTGAACGTCGGCGTGGTGGCGGCTGCGCGTGCGGTTGCCATCAGCCCTGCTCCCGCGGCGCGAATCGGAAGAACACCAACGCCGAGCTCAGCAGCACGACGAACACCACCACGGCGACCGCGGCGCCGGCGCCGATGTTCGCCAGCCCGATCGCCTGCTCGTAGACGTTGACCGTCAGCGTTCGGGTGCCCGCAGCGCCGCCGGTCAGCAGGAAGATGTCGTCGAACTTGTTGAACGTCCAAATGAAGCGGAGGAGGAACAGAATAGCCAGAATCGCCGCCAGCTGCGGCAACGACAGATACCAGAACTGCTGGAACGGCGAGGCCCCGTCGAGTTCCGCAGCCTCGTACATGTCGGTGTTGATCGATTGCATCCGTGCGAGGATGAACAGGAAGCTGAGCGGGAAGTAACGCCAGGCCTCGAAGACGATCACCGTGGTCAGCGCCAGTGGGAAGCTGATCGTGAAGCCGAAGATGCCGACCTCGAACGCGGTGCGTTGGCCAAGAAAGTTGATTGGCGCTTCGACCGCCCCGGTTTGCAGCAGAATGGCGTTCAGCGCCCCCGAATTCGGATCGAGCAACGTCACCCAAGTGTAGGCCACGGCGATCACCGGGGCGACGTAGGGGAAGAGGAAGAGGCCACGAAGAAACGCCCGGCCGCGGAACGCCTCCTGCAGCAACAGAGCCGCGAACAACCCCAGGATCAGCGCGCCGCCGGTACCGAACACGGTATAGAGGAGCGACACCCACAGGACCCCCCAGAACTCCCGCGCGTCGAACACGCGACGGAAGTTCTCGAAGGTGAAGTCGAAGTTGGTCAGGACGTTCTCGCCACGACCGGTGGCGACCGGCTGCGTTGCTTCCAGCGCCGTCTCGGCGTCGGCCAGTGGCGTCGCCGCCGTAGCCATCAGCTCGAAGCGCTCGCGTCCGCCACCTTCGAGCGTACCGAGCTCGCACCGCAAGACGTCGGCATCGACCGTGCACGGGGCGTCGCCAACGTCGATGGCGACGTCGGCCGGGATCTCGTCGGTGAACGTCACGTCGCGCAGCGGCAGATCGCGTGCCGAATTGCGGACCGTGTAGCGGACGTCGAAGCTCTCGCCGGCGGCCACCGCCTCGGCGCGGACCCGCTCGGCGACCGACGCCTCGGGCGGCCGAAGGTCGCCGAGCTCCACCGGCTTGAGGCTGATCCAGAAGTTGGCAAAGAGCGGCGTGATGACGATGATCAGGACGATCAGGAAGGTCGGCGCCAACATGGTGTAGGCGAGGCGCGCCTCGCGCTTGCCCATCGGTCCCGCACCGCGCGGTGGTCCCGCGTTCGTGTCGTTCGGCATCGTCATCACCCTTCGCCCCGTTAGTCGATGCGAGCGACCTCCTCGTTGATCAGCGTCACCGCCTCGTCCGTCGTGCGCTCGCCGTCGATGTACTCGCGGACGATGCGGTTGATGACCTGGCTGTTCTGGATCTTCGAGGCGAGCGCCAATTGGCCCTCCGTCACGCCCCAACGTTGCGCCGTCTCCAGACCCGAGATGATCGTCCGGACCACTTCCGGCGGATAGACGTCGGTCAACGGCGCCTTGCGGTCGACGCCGACCGGCAGCTCGCTCCATGCCTCGACGAACCGGTCGGGCGCGTCGGCGGTGCCGCGCCGCACCGGGAACTTGCCCTCCGGGGCGATGGACAGGGTCTCGGTGTAGCCTTCGTCCATGGAGAACATGACGAAGTCGACGGCGGCGTTGGTGCTCGCATCGGTGGTGACGCCGAAGTAGCGGATGTCGGCCCAGGCCGCACCGTCCGGATTGGACGGCCCGGCCAGGGTCGCGACGACCGCCGTCTTGCCGGCAAGTTCGGTCGAGGTCGGGTCGTCGTTGATCGTCGGCGGCGCCGAATCACGCAGGCCGGCAAGCTCGTCGAGGATGAACGGCGACCAGATGATCATCGCCGCCTTGCCGGCAAAGTACAGCTCGCGTGACTGCTGCCAGTACAGCTCGCCCGGCGGCGAGGCCTCGACCAGCTTCTTGTAGAACTCGAGGGTCTCGCCGAGCGGCTGGGCATCGATCGCGGCGACGCCGTCGGCGCCGACCGGCGTGACGCCATTGGCCAGGAACACGTGCTCCAGCACCTGGCTCATGAAGTTCTCGTCGACCTTGGTCGGTGCGACGAAGCCGTAGAGCTCGGGCGGGTTGTGCAAGGCGTCGATCGCCGCCTCGATCGTGGCGTAGCTGGTCGGCGGCTCCAGGCCCGCCGCTTCGAACAAGTCCGCACGATAGAGGAGTAGCTGGGTCCAGCCGTCGACCGGCACCGCGGCGAAGTCGCCGTCGATGTCCGCCATGACCAACGCCCCCGGCGCGAAGGTGTCGACGCCCAGGTCCTCGACGATCTCCGTGTTGGCGTCGATGTCGAGGATGCCGGCCTCGGCCCAAGGCTGCACGTATTGGAGCGTGTGGTAGATGACGTCGGGCAAATCGCCCGCGGCATAGGCAGCGGTCGCCCGCTGGCCGAGTTCGGTCTCGGTCACCGGAATGACGTCGACGGCGATGCCGTTCGACTCCTCGAACGCCGTCGCCAACGCTTCTTGCTTGGCCAGCCGCTCCGGCTGTTCCTCGGTCGTCCAGAACCGGATCGTCTCGGCCGCCGCCGTCGTCGACATGGCCATGGCGGCCACCGCCGCCAGGGCGGTCAATCGGCTCGGACACTCGCGCATCGGTCGTCTCCCGTTTCGTTCTCGTTCGGCGGGAGCCGATGACGCCGGGCGGCATGGCGGTCGACGCCGCCGCGCAGCACCCTCCGTCGAACCGCCTCCCCGCGGTCGCTGCTTCGTTCGCTGGGCGAAACTCGACCCAAATGCCGACCCTGGCAACGGTGTTTTGCAGCCCGAGGGCTTCCACTCTTGCACGGCGGCAAGACGCCACCGCATAAGCGAGTCATGCAAATTCTGATCATCGATCCGCCCTACGAGGGCGAGCCGGACCTGGAGCGGGAGGCTGCGGGTCCGGAATTCGCGGTCGACGTCTGGCGCATCGCCCGTCAGGGCCCCGTACCCGAAGCCCGGTTCCGCGCGGCCGATGCCCTCGTCAACTGCCGGTCGTCCAGCAGCATCACCGCCGCGGAGGTGGCCCTCCTGGACCGCTGTCGGATCGTCAGCCAGTCGAGCGTCGGCTTCAACCACGTCGACATCGAAGCCTGTGCCGAGCGGGGCATCCCCGTCTGCAACGTCCCCGACTACGGCACCATGGAGGTCGCCGACCACGCCGTCGGCCTGACCCTCGCGCTCGTTCGCGGCATCGTCGCCTACGACCGCAAGCTCCGCGACCGGCGCATGGGCTGGAACGCTCGCGAGCAAGGGACGGTGCGCCGCATCTTCGGCACCCGGTTCGGGGTGATCGGGCTTGGCCGCATCGGCCTTGCCGCAGCCTTCCGCGCCCAGGCGTTCGGCGTCGAGATCGCCTTCTACGATCCCTACCTGCCGGCCGGCATCGAGCGGGCGCTGGGCTTCGAGCGGACGGCCTCGCTCGAAGCTCTTCTCAGCAACGTCGATGTGGTCAGCATCCACACTCCGCTCACCGACGAAACCCGCGAGATGATCGACGCCGCAGCTTTGGCGCACGTCAAACCGGGCCTGATCCTGATCAACACCGCACGCGGTCCGATCGTCGACCTCGACGCGGTTCAAGACGCCCTTCGGACCGGCCAGCTTGGCGGCGTCGGGCTCGATGTCGTACCGGTCGAGCCGCTGACCTACGACCACCCGTTGATCGAGGCCTGGGCAGCGGACGAGCCTTGGCTCGACGGCCGGATGATCGTCACGCCCCATGCCGCCTTCTTCAGCCCCGACGGCGTGCGCGACATGCGGCGGATCGCCATCACCAACGTGCTCGACTACGTCCACCACGGCCGGCTCCGGTCCTGCGTCAACCAGGGCCTGTTGCGCGCCAACCGGCCGAGCTGACACGACGATGCGGGTCGTCCTGTTCGGTGGCGCCGGCTTCGTCGGCCTCAACCTGGCCGAGGCGCTGAGCCGAGGGGGCGACGAGGTCGTGCTGTTCGACCGGCAGAAGCCGCCCGCCACCTTCGCCGCTGACCGGGTCAACGTGCATCTGGGCGACGTCACCGATGCCGAGGCGGTGGCCCGCGCCCTCGCCGGCGCAGGAGCCGCCGTCTATGGCGCCGCCATTACCTCCGACGCGCTACGCGAGGCGGCCTCACCACGCACCGTGCTCGACGTCAATCTCATGGGTTGGCTGACCGTGCTGGAAGCGGCGCGACGCACCGGGGTCGGCCGCCTCGTCAACCTGAGCTCGGCGGGCGCCTACGGCGAAGCCGCGTTCGGCACCGCCCCCTTGGACGAAGCGACCACCCTGCCCGACCCGCGCACGCTCTACGCCATCAGCAAGCTGGCCAGCGAGCGGGCCGGCGCGCGGCTGCGCGATCTTTGGGGCATGGACGTCGTCAGCGTCAGGCTGTCCTCGGTGTTCGGCCCCTGGGAGCGGCCTACGGGCGTGCGCGACACTCTCAGCCCGCCGTTCCAGGTGATGCGTGCCGCCCTCCAGGGCGAGCCGGTCCGGTGCGAGCGATCGGACGTGCGCGATTGGGTCTACGCGCCGGACGTCGGCCGGGCGGTACGGGCGCTGTTGCATCACGTACGCCCGAGCCACGACCTCTACAACGTCGGGCCCGGCACCAGCTTCGATCTCGTGGGCTGGGCAGAACGTTTGCGCACGCGCTTTCCCGCGCTCCAAGTGTCGATCGATGCGGAGAACCCGACGATCCGCACCCACATGCCACGCCTGCGCCAGCCGCTGGCGGTCGATCGCCTGCGCGACGACCTCGGCATCGCCGCGTTCGCAGGCCTCGAAGCGTCCGCGGACGACTATGCAGCCTGGGCTGCACGGCATCGTGACCTGATCTGCGCATGAACGCCGCCTAGGCTCCTCGCCCACGACGAGCTGCCTAGGGAGGCACCGAGCCATGGCGCGCATGGAGAAGCTGGCGTTCGACGGCCATGGCGGGACGTCCCTGGCGGCACGCCTCGACCTGCCGACCGGCGACGTCCGGGCGACGGCGCTCTTCGCCCACTGCTTCACCTGCGGCAAGGACATCCTGGCGGCCAAGCGCGTGGCCAGCCGACTGGCCGAGCTCGGCATCGCCACCTTGCGCTTCGACTTCACCGGCCTCGGCCACTCGGCGGGCGAGTTCGCCAACACCACCTTTGCCACCAACGTCGACGATCTGATCCTGGCCGCGGAAGCCCTCACTCGGCGGTTGGCCGCACCGCAACTGCTCATCGGCCATTCCCTCGGCGGTGCGGCCGTCGTCGCCGCCGCTGCACGTATTCCATCAGCCCGAGCCGTCGCCACGATCGGCGCACCAGCGGACACGGCGCACGTGCTGCACAACCTCGGCGGCGCCATCGAGACCATCCGCAGCGAGGGCCAGGCCGAGGTTCAACTCGGCGGCCGCGCAATCAGCATCGGCCGCGGCTTCGTCGAGGACGTCGAGACCCAGCGGCTGGCCGATGCCGCGGCCAACCTGAAGCGGCCGCTCCTGATCCTTCATGCCCCGCTCGACGGGATCGTCGGCGTCGAGAACGCCACGGCGCTGTTCGTCGCCGCCAAGCACCCCAAGAGCTTCGTCAGCCTGGACGATGCCGACCACCTCCTGTCCCGCAGTAGCGATGCCGACTACGCGGCGCAGGTGATCGCCGCCTGGGTCGAACGCTATCTGGAGCCGGTCGCCGCCGAGCCGACGGCCCCGCCCGAAGGCGTGGTCCGCGCCTGCGAGGCCGATCCGGCCGGCTTTCTCCAGGAGGTCCGGGCCGGCCAGCACCATCTCGTCGCCGACGAGCCCAGGAGCTATGGCGGCACCGATCTCGGCATGTCCCCTTACCAACTGCTCGCGGCAGCGCTCGCCACCTGCACCTCGATGACGATCCGCATGTACGCACGGAAAAAGGGCATCGCGCTGGAGCACGTCGGCGTCGACGTCACCCACGACAAGATCCACGCAGCCGACTGCGGCTCCTGCGAAACCACCGAGAGTAAAGTCGACCGGCTCAGCCGTGTGGTGCATCTGCAGGGCGAGTTGGACGACGCGACACGGGCGCAACTGCTGGCGATCGCCGACCGCTGTCCCGTTCACCGCACCCTGGAGAGCGAGATCCTGATCGAGACCGCCGCTGGCTGACGGGAGCCGGCTACGCGCTCAGCCGGCGACCACCTCGGCGAGGTAGCCGGTCGCGGCGGCGACACCGCCCGGCGCATGGGGCACGCCGGTGGCCTTCATCGCCACCTCGAGGGAGGCAAGCGCGCCCAAGATCATCTGCTCGTTGAGGTCGCCCAGATGGCCGATCCGCAACAGCTCGCCCTCGAACGGACCGATGCCGCCGCCGAAGGCCACCGACAGCCGCTCACGGCAGAGCGTGCGCAAGTCGTTGGGATTGGCGCCCGAAGGAAACCGCACGGCAGTCACCACGTCGGAGCGAGCTTCGGGCACGACACACTGAAAGGCCAGATCGCCCTCCCTGCCCCAAGCGGCGACCGCCCGGCGCGTGGCTTCGCCGAGGCGCGCGTGGCGGGCGAAGACGTTGGCGAGCCCCTCCTCGAACAGCATGTCGAGGGCGGCGCGGAGACCGAACATCATCTGCACCGGCGGCGTGCCATAGAACCAGAAATAGCTCTCGTCGCCCTGGCGCAGCCGCCAGTCCCAATAGCGTCGGCGCGACCCGCCATTGGCCGAGACATGCTCGGCCCGCTCGCCGACGGCGACGAAGGCCATGCCGGCGGGCATCATCAAGCCTTTCTGCGAGGCGGTGATGACCAGGTCGATGCCGAGGTCGTCCATCGGCAGGTCGATACAGCCCAAGGACGCGATGGCGTCGATCAGGAGCAGCGCCGGGTGGCCGGCGGCGTCGAGGGCGCGGCGCATGGCGGCGATGTCGTGGGTGATGCCGGTGGAGGTCTCGACGTGGACCATCATCAGCGCCTTGATCGCGTGGCCCTGGTCCTCGCGCAGCACCTGCTCGATCACGGCCGGGTCGACCGGGCGGTCGTGGAACGCCTCGGTGGTCACGATCTGAATGCCGAGCGCTTCGGCCATCTCCGCCCAAGCCTGCGAAAAACGCCCGGTCTCGGGCATCAGCACCCGATCGCCCGGCGCCAACAGGTTGTCGATGGCGACCTCCCACACCCCGTGACCATTGGCCGAGTAGGCATAGACGGCGCCCTTGGTCTGAAAAACCTGCTGCAGGTCGATCAGGCACTGGCGCGCCATCGACTTGAACGGGTCCGCGGCGAAGTCGACGACCGGCCGGTGCATCGCGCTCAGCACCCGGTCCGGAATGTTGGTCGGACCAGGCAGTTGGATGAGGTTGCGGCCGCGGCGCAGCATGCGGGTCTCCCGAACGGGCGGTGAGCCCTTCACTTAGCGCGGGCTCGGCGCCCGGTCACCTGCGCCGGCACGGGCGCACCGTCGCGTCACGCCGTCCGCTGCACCGCGCGTCTCCGACGGCTGCGTCGCGTCGGTCACGCAATCGCCGCTCCGCCGCGTCGAACCCTCAGTCGAGCATGGCGGGTGCGCCGTCCCATAGGGCGGCGACCGTGTCCGTGGCCGAGGCTGACGTCGCGAGCTTGGCCGACTGCCCGGCCCACGCCTGCATGCCGGCGAGCGTGTTCGAGGCCGTGGCTTGGCTTCGCATCGCTTGGGTGAGATGGCGCCGGATCGGATAAGGCGCCGGCCGGGGTGCTTCAGCCGCGCGTGCCCCGTCGGCGTACGCCGTGCGCAGGCTCCGACCGAGGCGTCCGGAGAAGGCACGGGTGAGGATCGTGTCCTCCGGTGCGGCGCTGCCGATCGCATCCGCCCACGCCGACGGTAGCTCGGCTTCGGGCGCGCGCCGCTCGCTCGGACGTCTTCCAAAGCTCGATCGGGTTGTCCTCCGGGCCGTGGATGCGGGCGACGGTGCCGACCTCCGCGTTCCACCTATCCTTCCGCATCACGGCGACACCGGGGCGAAATGGTGTCGAACAGTGCCGCGGCCAGAACGTCGTCGGCGAACGCGTCGACGCTCGGCCACGAGGTATAGTCGATGGCGGTCGCGGGGTCGGTCGGCCCACCGGTCAGCCACATGATGAACCGGATCATCTGCCGGTCGAACCAACGATAGCTCGGATAGTCGAGCCGCCCGGCGAACACCGCCGCCGCGACCGGCCGCAGCCCGTGCTTGGCGATCAGCTTCCGGACGTAGGGATTGGCCGCGACCGTCCGTTTGTCCGGCTTGCGGGCGGTCAGATTGACGGAGGCCAACGCGAGCGGCGGCGCGCCCGGATGCGCGCGGTACGCCCGCAGAAAGCGGTCGGCCGCCTCGAGATGGTGGCCGTAGCGAACGGCCGCGACGACCACCACGAGCGAGGCGCCGCCGAGCACTTCGGCCACCGACGGGGTCGTGGCGAGGTCCAGCGTTTCGGCGGCGAGCCCGTCCGCCCGCAAGCGCGCGGCGATGCGCGAGGCGATCTTCGCCGCCTGGCCGTCGTGGCTGGCGAAGCCGACGCGGACGGGGGCCGTAGCCGTGGCGAGCGCAGCCGGCGCGGGCGGCCCTTCGAGTTCGGAGGTCGTCATCGCTGGTGGGCGAACGCGTTTCCGCTCGGTCCGGGCGCCGCGAGCCAAACCACATCGAGCGGTGCGGCGTCCTCGGGCAGCGGGCCATTCTCCGACAACGGGCGCACCTCGACCGGTTTCATGTCGTCGGGTATCGACGCAGCGGCGATCGAGATCAAGCGATGGCCGAAGGCGGACCTTGGCCGATGGGGCCGCGGGGGCCGCGGGCACGAAAGAACAGGCCGCCGATGCCGTCGACACGTTGCATCACGCTGCACTCCGCCGATGATGAGCCCCATGCTCACCCTCGCAGGTTACGCTGACTGCGGCTTGGTGGCGACGGTGGCCGCTCGGCACCGCGCGCGCCTCGCATCCACCCTGAGGCGATCCCGGTGACCGGCGCCGCCCGCAAGGTCGCCGACGTGTCGGCCGACCGGCTCGCCGCCCTGCATGCCGGCGCGGCCGAGACGACGACGCTCACCGAGGGTCTGGCCATCGACCTCGCCGAGCTGGCCGCGCGCTGCGTGCCGCAGCTTGGCGACGCCGCGATCCGGGAACTCCGCGCCGCCGCGACGGCCGGCATCACCCGGCGCATGGCGCTCGCCGGACGCCTGGTCCACGACCGCCTCGGCCCCCAAGGCGCAGCCGAGCTGGCGACGCATCCGTCCGACACGGTGCGGGGCGTCGCTGCCTTTGCGCTGGGCGCCCGCGACGAGCTGGGCCTGGCCGATCTGCTGGCCGCCGTCCGGCCGCTCGCCGACGACCACCATTTCGGCGTGCGGGAGTGGGCCTGGCTTGCCATCCGCCCGCGCATCGCCAAAGCACCCCTCGACGCCATCGCCCTGCTCGCCGACTGGACGGCCGATCCCGCCGCCAACGTCCGCCGCTTCGCGTCCGAAGCCACCCGCCCCCGCGGCGTCTGGTGCGCCCACATCGGTCTCTTGAAAGCGGAGCCGGCCTTGGGCCTTCCGGTGCTGGAGCCCTTGCGCGATGACGACGCCCGCTACGTTCAGGAGTCCGTCGGCAACTGGCTGAACGACGCCGCCAAGACGCAGCCGGCCTGGGTGCGCGAGCGGATGGACCGGTGGTCCGCCGACACCACCCGCCCCGTCGCCCCCCGCATCGCCCGCCAGGCGCTGCGCTCACTGAAGCCGGGCTGAGGACGGGCGACGGCACCCTGTGGGCGGCGATCACCTCCCTTGCGTGACGCCGCCGCCGCGTCTGGCCCCACCCACCCGCCCTTCCCGTGCGCCGCCCGGAGGCCCGTCGCGGCAGCGCGTGACGCTTGTGGCCAAACCAGCGTCGTGTTACGACTTCGTCATTCTTTGGAGTGACAAGCATGTTGCGGCTCGGGCTCCTGGTGGCCCTCCTCGTCGCCTGGCCCGCGGCGGCCCAGGATGGCCTCCACGACCGCCCGGTCCTGGTCCTCGACCCGGGCTTCCACACCGCGCCGAT
>JBCBTD010000097.1:0-10654 GCA_039818825.1 Pseudomonadota bacterium | reverse complement strand
TTCTCGATCGATCTGGGCCGCGGTGCCGATCTGCTCTCCAGCTACATCGAATTGTTCAGCAACTTCAATTTCGGCATCTATATATTGAATTCGTTCTTCGTCGCGGTCATGACGGTCATGTTGACGCTGTTGATCGCGGTGCCGGGTGCCTACGCCATCGCCCGCTTGCGGTTCAGCGGTCGTGAAGTGTTCGGCCAGTCGGTCCTCCTCATTTACATGGTGCCCGCGATCGTTCTGGTGTTGCCGCTCTACGCGGTGTTCTCCCAAGTCGGCCTGCGCAACACGCTGGTCGGCTTGTTGATCGTGTACCCGGCAACCACCATTCCGGTCGCGTTGTACATGCTCCAGGGCTACTTCCGCGGCCTGCCGGCGGAAATGGAAGAGGCGGGGTTGATGGACGGCCTCTCGCGGCTCGGGGTCATCATCAAGATCACCTTGCCGTTGTCGCTGCCGGCGTTGGCCTCGGTGTCGCTCTACGTCTTCATGATCGCCTGGAACGAGTTCCTGTTCGCGTTCATGTTCCTCGACGATCCGGCGATTTTCACTCTGCCGCGCGGCGTTGCCTCGCTCAACTCGTCCGAGCTGCCGCGTGAGCTGATGATGGCGGGCGCGGTGATCGCCACGGTGCCCATCATGGCGATCTTCCTCTGGCTCGAGCGGTTCATGGTCCAGGGCCTTGCCGCCGGTAGCGTCAAGGGCTGACCGATGACCGATCTCGACGCCCGCGCCGTTGCCATCCTTCGCGCCAACGACCGCGGTGGCTACACCGTGCCGACCGCACGGCTTTACCCTTTTCAGTGGAACTGGGACTCGGCCTTCGCGGCGCTCGGCTTCGCCACCTTCGACGAGCCTCGGGCGTGGCGGGAGCTGCAGTTGCTGGTGGAGGGCCAGGCGCCCGACGGCATGCTGCCGCACATCGTCTTCCGCCACGACGATGCCGACTATTTCCCGGGCCCGGCCGTCTGGGGAACGGGCCGCACCCCGCCCGCATCGGGCATCAGCCAGCCGCCGGTCGCGGCGAGCGTCGTTCGTTGGTTGCTGGAGGCTGGCGATGCTGCGGTGGCCGAGCCGGCCGCCAGAGCGCTCTATCCCGCGCTGCTGGCTTGGCACCGCTGGTTCCACAGCGCCCGCGACCCCGACGCCAAGGGCTATGTCGCGACGACGCACCCGTGGGAAAGCGGTCGCGACAATGCGCTCGATTGGGACGGGGCGATGGCGGCGGTCGATCCGAGCGGGATCGCGCCCTATCAACGCCGCGACACAGGCCATGTCGACCCTTCGATGCGACCGACCCAAGCGGAGTACGACCGCTATCTGAAGTTGGTCGAGTTCGGTCGTGAGACCGGTTGGAATCCGGAGCGCATCTACCGCGAGAGCCCGCTCCTGGTCGCCGATCCAGGCCTGACCTTCATGCTGCTGCGCGCCGACCGGGATCTGCTCGCGGTTGCCCGCAGCCTGGGATTGGACGAGGGCCAGAGCGAGTTGCGCGCTTGGATCGAGCGGGCGAACGCTGGCGTTCGCGAGCTTTGGAGTGACGACGTCGGCGGCTTCGTCGCCTTGGATCTCCGCAGCGGCGCGTTGGCGCCTGCGCTCTCCAGTGTTGCGTTCCTCGCCTGGTACGCCGGTCTGCCGCCCGGGCCCTGGGCGGCACCGCTGCGCACGAACCTGGAGCGGATGCTCGGCGCGGTGTCGTTCGGCGTGCCGAGCCTCGACCCGGCGCACGACGCTTTCGATCAGCGGCGGTACTGGCGCGGGCCGGTCTGGGCGGTCGTCAACTTCATGATCGGCTGTGGCTTGGCAGAGCAAGGTGAGCAGGTGCTCGCCGAACGGGTCCGCAGCGACACGTCGCGACTGATCGAGACGGCAGGGTTCTTCGAGTACTTCGACCCGCTGACCGGTGCTGGTTGTGGTGGGGCCGACTTTACGTGGACGGCGGCGATGTGGCTCGCCTGGGCATCGCCCAATCGCCGGGAGGTGCGTTGATGGGTGCGATCCAACTGACTGCCGTCGAGAAGTGGTTCGGCGACGTCCAAGTCATCAAGGGCGTCGACCTCGACATCGAGCCGGGTCAGTTCGTGATCTTCGTCGGCCCTTCCGGCTGCGGCAAGTCGACCCTGCTGCGGCTGATTTCCGGCTTGGAGGAGATCAGCCGCGGCGGGATGACGATCGACGGCCGCGACGTCACCGCCGAGCCGCCCTCGTCACGTGGCCTCGCCATGGTGTTTCAGTCCTACGCGCTGTACCCGCACATGACCGTCCGCGACAACATGGGGTTCGGCCTCAAGACCGCAGGCCGGCCGCGCAACGAGATTGCCGCCAAGGTCGACGAGGCGGCGGCGGTGCTGAAGCTGGAGCCGCTGTTGGAGCGGCGGCCCAAGGAACTCTCCGGTGGTCAGCGGCAGCGCGTCGCCATCGGCCGCGCCATCGTGCGCGAGCCGACCGCATTCCTGTTCGACGAGCCTTTGTCCAACCTCGATGCGGCGCTTCGGGTCGAGATGCGCCTGGAGATCGCCAAGCTCCACCAGTCGCTCGGCTCGACGATGATCTACGTGACCCACGATCAGGTCGAGGCGATGACCCTGGCCGACCGGATCGTCGTGTTGAGCGCCGGCCGGATCGAGCAAGTCGGATCGCCGCGCACGCTCTACGAGACGCCCGACAACCTGTTCGTTGCTCAGTTCATCGGCAGCCCGAAGATGAACCTGTTCCCGTGCACCGCATCGAACGGCGCGATCGTGCTGCCCGGGCAGGGCGGTCGGGCACTGCCGGCGCTGCCAGGCGGTGGTGCTGCACGGCATTTGGGTGTCCGCCCCGAGCACATCGCACTTGCCGCACCAGACGAGGGCCACGCCGCGGGTCGGGTCGAGGTCGCCGAGTATTTGGGTGCCGACGTGATGCTGTTCGTCGATTGTGACGGTCTTGGTCTCGTCACCGTTCGTCATGTCGGCGACGTGGCGCTAGGGGCGGGCGATGCGGTAGGCTTGGTTTTCGCCGACGACAAGCTCCACCTGTTCGACGAGCACGGGAGCCGGGTGGCCGCCTGAGCGGCGCGATGGCGACGGAGCGATGGCACGATGCCCACGGTAGGGATCCTCTCGACGGGTGACATGGGGGCAGCGGTCGGGAGAGAGCTCCGGGCTCACGGCGCGCATGTCCTCACGAACCTGGACGGACGCAGTCGACGCACCCGCGATTTCGCCGCGGCCGCCGGCATCGAGGACGTGGGCAGCGACACAGCACTGGTCGACGCCGCCGATCTGATCCTCAGCATCACGGTGCCCGCCGCGGCCGTTGCCCTTGCGGACCGGCTGGCGCCGGCGCTCGCGGCCGCAGCGACGAGGCCGGTCGTGGTCGACTGCAACGCCATAGCGCCGGCCACCGTGGCGACGGTCGGCGCCATCGTCGAGGCTGCGGGCGCACGGTTCGTCGATGCCGCGATCATCGGCCCGCCGCCAAGTCGGGGTGCCGAACTGACGCGGTTCTACGCCTCGGGCGTCGACACGGCGGCGTTCGTCGGGCTCGCCGACCACGGACTGGATGTTCGAGCGATGGGCGCCCGTGTCGGCGACGCCTCGGCGCTCAAGATGTGCTATGCAGCGCTCACCAAGGGCTCCGCGGCGCTGATCGCGCAACTGCTGATGGCCGCCGAACGCTTGGGTGTCGGCGACACCCTGGAGGCGGAAATGGCGGTCAGCCAGGGGCCGGAGCTGCAGCGAGCAGGAGGACGGCTCACCAACGCGATCCCCAAAGCGTTCCGCTGGATCGCCGAGATGGAAGAGATCGCCAGTACGTTCGCCAGCGTGGATCTGACGCCCAAGACCTTCGAGGGCGCTGCCGATCTCTACCGGCACATCGCCGCGACCGAACTCGGCCAGGTGAAGGTCGAGGCGTTCGCCGAGCGGGGGCTCGACCGGCGGGCGATGGTCAAGGCACTGGCGGCCGAGCCGCCGGCTTGACGGATCACGACGATCAAACGGCAGCCGGCGGCCCCCGAGCAAGGGCCGACCGGTTCGACTTGGCCGATCTGCCGCTCTGGCTCGTTCGAGGCGGGATGCGCGCCGCATCGTTGGACGCGCAGCTCGAGGCGTATTGCAGGCAGCTCCACGACCGAGGATTTCCGGTCCGCCGGGTGTTGATGGGGATGAACACGCTGCATCCGCGCTACGGCATGCACACGTTCCTTTGGCGGTCGGATGCCGGCGCCATCGAGTACGCCGCAGCCGAGCCCGACCTCGTCGGCAGGGACGTCTACCGGCAGAGCCCGGTCCACCACATGCGGAGCCGCGGCGTCCTGGATCTCCGGCACCGCCTCGACGGCAGCGATGACGTGGCGTTTCCGATCCTGGCGGAGCTGCGGGCGGCCGGGCTCACCGACTACGCCGCTCGGATCGTTCCGTTCGATCCCGCCGAGGCTGCGGCCGTTGCTGGCCGTGCCACCACCGGCCCGTCGATGCCCGCTGACGACGAGGGGTTGGACGGCGTGTTCTTCTCCTGCGCCACGGACCGTCCAGGGGGCTTCGACGACGGCGAACTCGACCAGGTGCTGGCGACCTTGCCCTTCCTCGCCTTGGCGGTGAAGGCACGGTTGACCTACGACGTCGCCACGACGGTGGTGGAAACCTACCTCGGCGAAGACGCCGGTCATCGGGTGCTGACCGGCGCAATCGCCCGCGGCTCGGTCGAGACGATCCGTTCGGTCATCTGGTTCTCCGACCTGCGCGGCTTCACCCACCTCGCCGACGGCCTGGCGCAGGATGCGCTGATCGAGACGCTCAACGACTATCTGGAGGCCATGGCGCGGCCGGTGCATGACCACGGCGGCCAGATCCTCAAATTCCTGGGCGACGGTCTGTTGGCCAACTTCGCGTTGAGCGGGCGCGACGCTGCGACCGTTTGCCAGGATGCGCTCGCCGCTGCTCGGGACCTGCGCCGGACGATCCCGATCCTCGGTGATGCCCGCCGGGCCGCCGGCAAGCCGGTCATGGAGTTCGGGTTGGCGCTGCATCTGGGCGACGTGCTCTACGGCAATGTCGGCGCCTGCGATCGCCTCGACTTCACCGTGATCGGCCCGGCGGTCAACGAAGCCAGCCGGATCCAGGCGCTCTGCCGACCGCTCGACCGGGATGTCCTCGTTTCCGGTTCTTTCCAGGTCTTGGCGAGGGCCGGGGACGAGTTTCAGGCGTTGGGCGAGCACGCGCTGGAGGGCTTGGCGCGTCCGTGCGAACTCTTTGCGCTACGCACCTGAGCGTGCGCCTGCGCCTCGAGCCGGCCGCACCAGCACGTGGCGCTTCTTGCCGGCCGAAAGCTTGAAGGCGCCGTCGCCGCGCAGGTCGGTTTCAGCGAGCACCCGGGTCTCGTCGTCCAGCCGGTCGTCGTTGAGCTTGGCGCCGCCGCCGCGGATCAGTCGCCTGGCGTCGCCTTTGGTGCCGGCGAGGCCGGCGACGACCAGGGCGTCGAGGACGGAGAGGCCACGCGCGACGTCGCCGAGCGGAACCGTCACCTCAGGCAGCGCTGCATCGCCGCCTGCGGCCGCTTCGTACATTCCCTCCGCCGTCGCCTGGGCCTCGGCGGCGGCGTCGGCGCCGTGGCAGAGGGTCGTTGCCGCCGTCGCCAGCACCTTCTTGGCTTCGTTGATCTCGGCACCTTGCAGCGCTTCGAGCCGCGCGATCTCGTCGAGTGGCAAGAGCGTGAAGATCTTCAGGAAGCGGCCGACATCGGCGTCCTCGGTGTTGCGCCAGAACTGCCAGTAGTCGAACGGGCTGAGCCGATCGGCGTTGAGCCACACGGCGCCGTGCACCGATTTGCCCATCTTCTCGCCGGACGCCTTGGTGATCAGCGGCGTCGTCAGGCCAAAGAGTTCCTTGCCGCCGAGCCGGCGGTTGAGCTCGACGCCGTTGACGATGTTGCCCCACTGGTCGGAGCCGCCCATTTGCAGCCGGCAGTCGTAGCGCTTCGCCAGCTCGGTGAAGTCGTAGGCCTGCATGATCATGTAGTTGAATTCGAGGAACGTCAGCGGCTGCTCGCGGTCCAGCCGCAGCCTCACCGAATCGAACGTGAGCATACGATTGATCGTGAAGTGCGGCCCGACCTGGCGGAGGAACGGCACGTAGGCGAGCGGGTCGAGCCACTCGGCGTTGTCGACCATGCGTGTGCGGCCGCCCTCGAAATCGAGGAACGCGGCGAGCGACCGCCGGATACCCGCTTGGTTGGTCCGCAGCGCCTCGTCGTCGAGCAGCCGGCGGCTCTCGTCGCGACCCGAGGGGTCGCCGACCTTGGAGGTGCCGCCGCCGACCAGCGCCATCGGCCGATGCCCCGTCTCCTGCAGATGCCGCAGCATCATGATCGAGACCAGGTTGCCGATGTGCAGGCTGTCGGCGGTGCAGTCGAAGCCGACATAGCCGGTGACCGGCCCGGCCTCGAGCAGGGCGTCTAGTCCGGCCACGTCGGTCAGTTGGTGGATGAAACCCCGCGCCGCCAAGGTGCGTAGGAACGGGCTTCGTTGCGCGTCCACGTCGTCGATCCGCCGTCAGTCTGTCGTGGTGGTCGTCGCATCCACCATGTGGGCGTCGAGATAGCGTTCCATCGAGGCGCCGAAAGCGTCCATGCGCTTGGAGAACATGTGGTCGGTCTCGGGAATGACGTCGACTTCGATGTCGATGGCTCGCTGGTGTTGCAGTTTGTCGGTCAGCTTCTTCACCTCGTCCGTGGGCGTGACGATGTCTTGTTCCGCATGGATCACCAGACCCGAAGACGGGCAGGGTGCGAGGAAGCTGAAGTCGTAGAGTTTGGCCGGCAGTGCGGCGCAGACGAAGCGGTGGATTTCCGGCCGCCGCATCAGAAGCTGCATCGCGATCCACGAGCCGAACGAGAAGCCGGCGCACCAGACGATACGGCTGTTGGGGTTCTGGAGCTGCATCCAGTCGAGCGCCGACGCGGCGTCCCGAAGCTCCCCCTGGCCGTGGTCGAAGATCCCTTGCGATCGGCCGACGCCGCGAAAGTTGAACCGCAGCACCGAAAAGCCGCGCCGTTGGAACACCTGGAACATGGCGAAGACGACGCGGTTGTTCATCGTGCCGCCGTGCAACGGGTGCGGATGAAGGACGATCGCGAGCGGGGGATTGGTTCCCTCGCCATGGACGTAGCGACCTTCGAGCCGGCCTTCCCCGTTGAAGATCACCTCGGGCATCCGCTTCTCCAGTCGATGAGGCAAGCCCCGCGCCGCGAGCCGCGTGCGCCGACTTGCCGATGAACGAAACTTCGGGGCGCGGTTCCCTGACCCCGGTCAGAGGCCATGAAACGATGGCCGCAGCAGACCGCGGCCGGACCCGTGGGGGACCCGCAGCTTTGTGGATATAGCGGTGGGGGGTCGCGAAGTTCAAGTGAATGCGCGAAGAACGTCGCCACGGTGCCCGTCGTCGTCGCTCGCGACACCCGCAAGGAGGCCTGACCGTGGCTATCGTTCTGCTGACCGGTTTCGAAGCTTTCGGCAACACACCGGTCAATCCGGCCGAGCTCGTCGCCAAGGATCTGGACGGCGCTACGATCGGCGGAGCGACCGTCGTCGCTCGTGTGGTCCCGAACACGTTCTTCGAGTGTATCGACGTGGTGCGGCGTGCGATCCTCGAACTTCGGCCCGAGATCGTCGTCATGATGGGCGAGTACGGCGGGCGGGCCGTGCTCACGGTCGAACGGATCGCGCAGAACCTCAACGACTGCACGCGATACCAACTGCGTGACAACCAGGGGCGGCGCATGCAGGGCGAGCTGACCGTCCCGGACGGCCCGGCCGCCTACTACGCGACCTTGCCGCTACGGGCGATGGTCCAAGCCATGCGCGAAGCCGGCATTCCGGCCGACATTTCCGACGTCGCGGCGACGTTCTGCTGCAACCACCTGATGTACGGCATCCTCCACCAGATCGCGGTGAACGACTTGCCGATCAGGGCCGGTTGGATCCACCTGCCGCATTTGCCGGAGGTCGCCGCGCTGGACGAGAACTTGGGCGCGCCGAGCATGTCGGCCGCTACGGCCGCTGCCGGTGTGCGCGCTGGCATCGCCGCGATCCGCGCCCACCCCGTCGACATCGCCGAGCCCATTCTGTCACGCTTGCAGATCTGAGCCGTGCGCGGCTCCGGGCAGCCGACCGACACCACCGCGGACGATCGACCGGCTCTGCGCATCCAGACGGTGGACCCGCGCCTCTACAACGCCGACCTCGCGCCGATCGAGCACGACCAGCGCTCGTGGGGGTGGTTCGCCGTCTTCAATGTCTGGTCGAACGTCGTGCAGAGCCTGTTCATGTACACGCTGGCAGCCTCGTTCTTCGTTACGTCCGGTTTGAACGGATGGGCGGTGTTCGGCGCAATCGCCGTCGCCGGCCTGATCATCATGGTGCTCGTCAATCTCTCGGGCCGACCGAGCATCCGCTACGGCGTGCCCTATCCGGTGATGGCCCGTGCCAGCATGGGCGTCCGCGGTGCCAACGTCCCTGCCATGTGCCGTGGGATCGTCGCGGTCTTCTGGTACGGCGCGCAGACCTACATCGCCTCGACGGCCATCGCCCTTCTGCTGAACTCGCTTCTCGGTATCGACGACTCGCGCGCGGCGACGACGCTCGGGCTGACCCCGGTGGGCTGGATCGCCCTGGTCTTCGTGTGGTCGTTCCAGATGGTGCTGTTCTGGAACGGCATCGACGCGATCCGCCGCTATCTGAATTGGGCGGCGCCGATGATCTACGCGGTGATGCTGGTGCTGATGGTTCTTCTGTGGGCCAAAGCTGGAAATGGCCTGTTCAACGAGCTGGGCAGCATCTTTCAGGGTGAGAGCAAGACCGGCGGCGGCGTTGCTGCATTCATGGCCATCGTCGGGACGATGATCGCGTCGTACGCGCCGATCATCCTGAACTACGGGGACTTCACCCGCTATGTCGGCCGCGAGTCCGACATGCGCCTCGGCAATCTGCTCGGCCTGCCGATCAGCATCGCCCTGTTCGCGTTCATGGCGCTGTTCATCACCGCCGGCACGGCGGTCGTGTTCGGCGAGCGCCTGACCAGCCCGACCGAGATCATCGGTCGGGTCGACAACCTGGTGCTGACCGTCGTCGCGGCGTTGACCTTCTTCGCTGCGACCGTCGGCATCAATCTGGTCGCGAACTTCGTGCCGCCCGCCAACGACCTTTCCAACCTGTTGCCGAGCCGCATCAGCTTCCGGCTTGGCGGGCTGGTCGCCGCCGGCGTCGCCTTCTTCGTCGCCGCCTTCTGGGTGACCGTGATCAGTCATCTGGGCATCGACAAGTTCGTCGACACCCTCGGCGCCGTGTTGGCGCCAGCCTACGGCATTCTCATCGCCGACTACTACCTCGTCAAACGAGGCCGCCTCGACCTCCAACAGTTGTTCTCGACGAACACCGACGGCGCCTACTTCTACGAAGGCGGTTGGAACCGAAAAGCGCTGCTGATCTTCGTGGCCAGCGCCGTGCTGTCGGTGGTCGCGGTCTGGCTTCCGGCGCTCGACGTCCTTGCGGGGTTCGACTGGCTGTTGGGCGCCTTGATCGGCGGTGGCGGCTACTGGTTGTCGATGCGCCGACCGCGCCTCTGACACGGGTCTCCGCCCGATCGGCTCGGGCGCCTGATCAAGGTGTCGAGTGGTGGTCGTGGAACGCTTGGGCATCCTCGCGGCGTTCGAAGATGTGCGGTGCCACCACCCGCGACAGGGTGCGGCCGAGCTTCAGCCGCATGAACGCGCTCGTCGTATAGCGCGAGACCTCGGTGTAGTATCGATCTTCCAAGTCGCGAACGAGTGTCGCGTAGTCCTCGGCGAGGTGGTTGGCCAGATCGAAACCCTCGTAATTGACGATGACCGGGATGCGGCGGCCGATCTGCTGGCACTTGTCGACGACGGCAGCGCGGACACTGGCAATGTCGGAGTCGTTTTTGATCTCGAGGCCCTCGAAGTTGAGGAACAGCAAGCCTCGCTCGCGGTCGAACGAGACCCGGCTGTCGAGGTCGAGGTCCAGCAGCCGCTCCTTCAGGTCCATCGGCTGCGGCCCGAAGATCGAGGCATCCATCAGCTTCGGGTCGTCGTTGACCATCGGTCGGAAGCTCATATGCGCGAGGATGTCCCGCTCGAGGTCGATTCCAGGGGCGATCTCGATCAGCTCCAAGCCCTGGACCGTGAGCCGGAAGACGCAGCGTTCGGTGACGAACAGTACGGGTTGCTGGAGCCGCGCCGCGCGCTCGCCCGAGAACGTCACCTGCTTCACGCGATCGATGAACTTCCGCGCACGGCCTTCCTCGGCGACCGACAAGCGGCCGTCGACGATGTCGACCCGCAAGCCGCCGGCCGTGAACGTCCCGGCGAAGACGAGCTTCTTGGCGTTCTGCGAGATGTTGATGAAGCCGCCGGCGCCGACGAGCCTTGGGCCAAGCCGACTGACGTTGACGTTGCCCGCGCTGTCAGCCTCGCCCATGCCAAGGCATGCCATGTCGAGGCCGCCGCCGTCGTAGAAGTCGAACTGTTGGTTCTGGTGGATGATGGCTTGGGTGTTGACCGCCGCGCCGAAGTCCAGGCCGGCGGCGGGAACTCCGCCGACCACCCCAGGCTCCGCGGTCAGCGTCAGGTAGTCCAGCAACCGCTCCTCGTTGGCCACGGAGGC
>JBCBTD010000096.1:0-10807 GCA_039818825.1 Pseudomonadota bacterium | reverse complement strand
GAGCGCGAGCGCCAAGAGCAGCAGCAACAACAGCAACAACAGCCACCACGGCCACGCCCACCCGCGCTCCGCCTGCGGTGCGTCGTCGACGGAGGGTGCCGCCGCCGTGGAGCTGGACGGCCGCGGCTCCGCCGCCGCGGTCAAAGGTGGCGGTGCGGCGGACAGCGGCTCGAACGGCTCGGCGCCAACACCGCGAAACCCCCAGAAACTCGCCACCGGCTGGTCACCGACGAAGTGCAGGTGACCGTCGTCCGGGGTCTTGAGCGCCTGCTCCAGGACCGCCGCGAACGCTTGGCCCCCGCCGTCGCCCGCGGCTGCCGGATCGGCGCGCAGCTCGTCGAGATAGGCCCGGAACTGGCTGCGCATGATCTGTAGGTCCAGCGCACGCGCGGTCTGTTCTTCCCGCGGCAGGTCGCGCCAGTGGCGCACGTCGCCGGTGATCGGGGCGACCCAACGGATCCGGCCGGCCTGATCGTCGAGCTGCGGTCGTGCGAAGAAGTCGGCATAGCGGGCGCCGAGCCGGTTCTGCACCGCGGCGCGGAGCTGGACGTAGCTCTCGTGCACCGGCTGACCGAACGCGCCGAGCGGCTCGTAGCCGTCGCTCGCAGCATCGCTCAGGACCGTCCCTTGCCGCATCCGTACGCCCTTCCCGCCCGCTCAGGGGCAACCGCTGGCGTCACCCTGCCCGGTCGCCCGCTGCAGTTGCGCATTCATCTGTCCGGCACTGGCCGGTGTGAAGACCCGTCCCCGACCGGCCTGGGCGATGCAGCTCAACCCGGCGCCACCACGGCCGCCGCTAAGATCGACGACGTTGATCCGCAGATTCGGCTTGGAAGCCATCGCCGCCCGCGCCGCGCCGCAGGGATCACCGCCACAGGTGTCGGCACCATCCGTCACCACCACCATCACGACGTCACCGCGGCGTGGCGCCGTCGCACCCCCGCGGGCGATCGAACGCGCCAGCGAGGTCTGTCTTTGCGGCGCCAGACCATTGACCCGGCCGAGGAACGCGCCGCGCTGACCGTAGCTGTAGAATCTGGACCGCTGGGTTGCACTGCAATCGCTGAACGACACCATACCGACTTCGATATCGCGATGCAGGTTGCCCGTCACGTCACCGATCGCGCGCTTCGCCCCACTCATCCGTGAGGCAGCACCCGGCAAGGGCTCGGCCATGCTGCCGGACCCATCGACCACGAAGATCACGCGCGGCCGACGACCCGGCGGCCAACCGGGGTTGCAGACGCTGGCCGCGGGTGCCGGCGGGCGGGCCGCCTGGCTCGGTGGTGCTGCAGCGGATGGGGGCGCTGTCGGCGTCGACTGCGCCGCCGTCGGCGGATCGACGACCGTCGTCGTGGCACGCGGCGGCGGCACGACGTCCGGCCGCAGCGTCGGCACCGCGTCCGCCAATCCGGGCGGCGCACCACGGACTGGCGGCAGTGCTGGCCGGTTGGCTGGCGGCGGTGCATCGGCGGCGCCCGGTTCGGAAGGGACGACGGCCGGCGGCGGAGGGGGGGGCGCCACACAGGCGGCCAGCACCCGGCGCTCCGCTGCCTCAGCGGCCGCCAGCGCTGCCTCCAAGGCGTCGACCCGTTGGCCGGCAGCAATGGTCGGATCGACGAGCGGCGGCGTAGGCGGTGCCGGCAGCGCCACGATCACCGGTTCCAGGGGTCGGGCAAGCTCGACCGCGAGCCAGAGCGCCACGGCCAGGAGCGCCAGAGGTAACGCCCAAGCGAGGAACACGAGACGCGGGGGCGAAGCGGTCGCTCTCGCTTCGGTACCTTCACTCGGCCCGTAAACCGCCGCGGCCGCATTTGGTGGGTCGGCTGCGGGCGGCCCTGCTGCGATCGGCGCCGCTGGCGGCACATCGGGCACCGCTCGCTCGACGAAGAGCGGTCGCGGCTGACCGGGCATCGCCATGCCCCACGGGGCGAGCACCGCTCTGGTCCCGTCGGTCTGGAGCGCATCGACCCCGGTCGGCGTGACCAGGGCGGTCCGGAGGGCGTGGGCGGCGACCCGACCGGCCTCGCCGCGCGCCTCCATCCGGTCGGCCAGATCGACGATCCGAGCGCGACGGGCCGTGTGCTCCCCCGCCAGCCGATCGCGCTCGGCGGCCGCGAGTTCGGCGATCGGCCGGAGCGGCCGGCCGTCTGCGCTCGCCCAGAAGCCGCCCGGGGGCGGGGGCCGGCCCAGCAGAGCAGCATCGTCCGGCGACAGCTCGGCGGCCAACAACGCCGCCAAGCGCTCGTATTGCTCGGTGATGGGGCGATCGAACGCAACCAGTGCCGCGGCGGTCCGGTCCGTCTCACCAGGCCCCTGGTCTTCAGCCATCCTCCGTCTCGATCTCCGCCGGCACGACCGGCACCGGCATCAGCCGGACATACAATCTTGCCTTCGTGTCATGGAGCTACGATAGTTCGCCAACGCGAACAACCCGTTGCGAGCGTCATGAATACGGTGCCCGAAACCGCCGCCGACACCGTACGCGCCCGCTTCCCTTGGGCCTGGTGGGCGGCTGCGACCGGGGTCGCGCTGGTGTTGGTACTGGCGCTTGGCTGGGCATGGGCAACGCGGGTCCCGCAGATCGTCGAGCAGCAGCTGCCGCCCGCCCCACCAGCGCCACTCACTCCCGCCGTCGTCGCCGAAGCAGCCGAATTGGCGGCGCGCGCGGCCGCCTTGGAAGAGAGCCTAACGGCTCTTCTGGCAAGCCTCGAACGGCCCGTTTGCGAAGCCCCGAGCACGCTCGACACCACGTCGCATCGGACGCTCCTGGCGCGCGAAGCCGACGCGATCGCCACTTGGCGGACGCTCCTCGACACGCCGCCGCAGGTTGTGCCGACTCCCGATCGGACCGAGTGGCACGAGCCGTTGCCAGAGGTGCCGCGCACCGCCATGGCGCGTCCGCGGACGTCCGGCGCCGCGGAAAGTTGAGAAACGGAAAGGCTGGCGGTGGCCAGGGCGGCGCGATGCCCCGCGACCTCGCCGGCACGGCCTCGGCGCGAGAACGACCGGCCGAAATCCCCGTTCTCGACGCGACTGGTACGGCGATGCTGGCCGCATTGCGATCGGCGCGCTGATGAGCCTTTTTCGGCGCTGCGAACGGAGAAGCTCGACGATCGCCGGCAGGCCGATCGGCAGCGACGGAGGCAAGCGGACGAGACACTGGCCGATCAACCGAAGGTCGGCCGAACGACCCGGATTTTGCCGCAACTTCGCGCTTGACCATGAACGAGAACCGTCGCGACTATCCCGCGCACGTCTTCAGCAACGCCAAGTCCGTGGCCAAACGGGCCTCTTCAGGGAGAAAAACATGCGCAGGCGGCTTCTTTCGACCGCGGCGGCGATTGCCGTCCTCGCACCGGTTCCGGCGGCTTGGGCCGACATGGCGGCGGCTGAGCGGTGGATCCAGGACGAGTTTCAGCCGTCGACCTTGTCGGTCGAAGAGCAGAAGGCGGAGATGCAGTGGTTCATCGACGCCGCCCAGCCGTTCCAGGGTATGGAGGTCAACGTGCTGTCGGAGACGATCCCGACGCACACCTACGAGTCTCAGGTGCTGACCCAGGCGTTCGAGGAGATCACTGGCATCAAGGTCAACCACCAGCTCCTCGGTGAGGGCGAAGTGGTGCAGGCGGTACAAACCCAGCTCCAGACCAGCCGCAACCTCTACGATGCCTACGTCAACGACAGCGACTTGATCGGCACGCATTCGCGCCTGCAGCAGGCCGTGAACCTGACGGACTGGATGGCCGGCGAGGCCGCCGACGTCACCAATCCTGGTCTCGACATCACCGACTTCATCGGCATTTCGTTCACTACCGGCCCCGACGGCGACATCTACCAGTTGCCGGACCAGCAGTTCGCCAATCTTTACTGGTTCCGCAAGGACTGGTTCGACCGGGAAGACCTGCAAGCGCAGTTCAAGGAGATATACGGCTACGACCTCGGTGTGCCAGTCAACTGGTCGGCTTACGAGGACATCGCCGAGTTCTTCAGCGTGCACGTCCAAGAGATCGATGGTGTGCGCATCTACGGCCACATGGACTACGGCAAGCGGGCTCCCGACCTCGGTTGGCGGATGACCGACGCATGGCTGTCGATGGCCGGTGCCGGCGACGTCGGCCTGCCCAACGGCCGCCCGGTGGACGAGTGGGGCATCCGCATGGAGGCGGACAGCTGCAACCCGGTCGGCGCCAGCATGAGCCGCGGCGGCGCCGCCAATGGGCCGGCCGCCGTCTACGCGATTCGCAAGTGGGACGAGTGGCTGCGGGCCTACGCACCGCCCGGTGCCGCCTCCTACGACTTCTACCAGTCGCTGCCTGCCCTCGCCCAGGGCAACGTCGCCCAGCAGATCTTCTGGTACACGGCGTTCACGGCATCGATGGTGGCGCCTCAGTCGGACGGCAACAACACGGTCGACGCGGACGGCAACCCGCTGTGGCGGATGGCCCCGAGCCCGAAGGGTCCCTATTGGGAAGAGGGCATGAAGCTCGGCTACCAGGACGCCGGCTCGTGGACCATTCTGACCTCCACACCGACCGATCGCGCCAAGGCGGCTTGGCTCTACGCTCAGTTCGTCACCTCGAAGACGGTCGACGTGAAGAAGAGCCAGGTCGGGCTTACCTTCATCCGTGACAGCACCGTACGCCACGAGAGCTTCACCGAGCGCGCGCCACAGCTTGGCGGCCTCGTCGAGTTCTATCGCTCTCCGGACCGCGTGCTGTGGTCGCCGACCGGCGTCAACGTGCCTGACTATCCGAAGCTGGCGCAGATCTGGTGGCAGCAGATCGGTGACGTGAACTCCGGCGCGTTCACCCCACAAGAGGCCATGGACCGGCTCGCCGAGGAGATGGATCTGGTCATGGCGCGGATGCAGGCCGCCGACGAAGGCGCCGACGTGTACGGTGGCTGCGGCCCGCGGCTGAACGAACCTCAGGACGCCGAGTACTGGCTGAGCCAGCCCGGCGCGCCGAAGCCCAAACTGGAGAACGAGAAGCCGCAAGGTCAGACGGTGGCGTACGACGACCTGATCAAGCGGTGGGAAGCCGGCGAGTGATCTTCGTCTGATCGTGGCCGCGCGCCCTTTGCGCGGCCACACGCCGCCGAGCCTGCTCCCAGGCGGGCCGGCGGCATCGTTTCCTTCGTGACCGAACCGAGGCGCGCCACCGCATGACGCTCGAGTTCCGCAAGGTGGTGAAGCGCGTCGGCGCCGAGACCCACGTCTACGAGACCTCGTTCACGTTGAGCCCCACGGGGTTCAACATGCTGCTCGGCCAGACCAACGCCGGCAAATCGACGTTGATCAAGCTGATGGCTGGGCTGGAGCGGCCGACGTCCGGTGAGATCTGGTTCGCGGGCAAAAACGTGACCGGCGTGCCGACCCAGCAGCGGCGGATCAGCCTGGTCCATCAGTTCTTCGTCAACTACGGCCACCTGACGGTGTTCGAGAACATCGCCTCGCCGCTACGGGTCGCGCGCCTGCCCCAGGCCGAGGTGCGCAAGCGGGTCGGCGAGGCGGCAGAGCTGCTGCGGCTGGAACCCTTTCTGCAACGAAAGCCCGGTGAGCTGTCGGGCGGGCAACAGCAACGGACGGCCTTGGCCCGCGCCATCGTCAAGGACTCGGATCTCGTCCTGCTCGACGAGCCGCTCGCCAATCTCGACTACAAGTTGCGCGAGGAGTTGCGCGAGGAACTGCCGCGGCTCTTTGCGGGACGCGGTGCCGTCGTCGTCTACGCGACATCGGAGCCCCTAGAAGCGTTGATGCTCGGCGGTCTGACGGCAACCATCAGCGCCGGCCGCGTCACCGAGGTCGGCGACACCTCGGTCCTCTATCGATCGCCGGTCGATCTGGAAACGGCCCGGGTCTTCTCCGACCCACCGATCAACGTCGCACCAGTGATCAAGACGGGCGGCGAAGTCCGTCTCGGCGACGCCTCGCGCTGGCCGGCGATGGGGGCGATCGCCGACGCCGCCGACGGACCTTATCTCGTGGGCGTGCGGCCGCATTTCGTCTCGCCGAAGCGTAACGGCGACGACCGCGCTGCCGTTACCGGGCGCGTGCTCATCACCGAGCTTTCAGGCTCGGAGAGCACGGCGCATTTCGAACTGGGTGACCGCACGTGGGTGTCGCAAAGCCACGGCGTGCATCCCTTTCGCGTCGGCGAGTTGCAGGAGTTCCACATCGACGTCCGCGGCTGCCTTTACTTCGGCACCGACGGCGCGCGCGTCGGGCACTGAGGCGGAGAACGGCGTGGCGACGATCAAGCTCGAAGGCCTCCGCCACAGCTACCTGAAGCGACCGGAAACGGACGCCGACTGGGCGCTGAAGCGGCTCGACGTCACTTGGCGTGACGGCGGCGCCTACGCGCTCTTGGGCCCGTCCGGTTGCGGCAAATCGACCTTGCTCAACATCATCTCCGGGCTGGTGCGACCGAGCGAGGGCCGGGTGCTGTTCGGCGACCAGGACGTGACGAACTTCGCGCCGGATCGCCGCAACATCGCCCAGGTGTTTCAGTTCCCGGTCATCTACGACACCATGACCGTGCGCGACAACTTGGCGTTCCCATTGCGCAACCGTGGAGTCGACGACGGGCGGATCCAGGCACGGGTCGGCGAGATCGCCGAGATGCTGGAGCTGGAACCCTTGCTTCACCGCCGCGCGGCCGGGCTGACGCCGGACCTGAAGCAGAAGCTGTCCCTTGGCCGTGGCCTCGTCCGCGACGACGTCAACGTGATCATGTTCGACGAGCCGCTCACGGTGATCGATCCGCACCTGAAGTGGCGGCTGCGGTCGAAGCTCAAGGAGCTCCACTACCGGGTCGGCCGGACGATGATCTACGTGACCCATGACCAGACCGAGGCGATGACGTTCGCCGACCGGGTCGTCGTCATGCAGGACGGCGAGGTCGTGCAGATCGGCACGCCGGAAGAGTTGTTCGAGCGGCCGGCGCACACGTTCGTCGGCCACTTCATCGGCTCGCCCGGCATGAACGTCCTGCCGTGCGAGGTGCGCGACGGCGGCGCGTTCCTGGCTGGCCGAAGGGTCGAGACCGACGGGCCGATCGCGGCGCCGCCGGCAGCCGCACGGCTGGAGCTCGGGGTCCGTCCCGAGCACGTCAGCTTCGGCGACGACGGGATCGCCGCGCGGGTGGTGAGCGTCGCCGACGCCGGCCGCTACCGGATGGTCGAAACCCGCGCCGGCGACGTCCGGGTCAACGTGGTGATGGCGGAGGATGCCGACGTGCCAGAGGGTTCCGTGAACCTCCGCTTCGAACCGGCCCGAACGCGGCTCTACGCCGACGGTTGGCTGGTCGACGCCGCGGGGCGGAGCTGAGCCATGGCAGTCAAGACCGACAACCAGAAAGCCTGGCTTTTCGTCCTGCCTGTCGTGCTGCTCGTGGCGTTCAACGCCCTCGTGCCGCTGATGACGGTCGTCAACTACTCGGTGCAGGAGACGTTCGGCAACAACGTCTTCTTCTGGCACGGCGTCGGTTGGTTCCGTGACATTCTGACGTCGGAACGCTTCCACGCGGCCTTGGGCCGCCAGCTCCTGTTCACCTTCACCATTCTGCTGATCGAGATCCCGCTCGGGGTGATGATCGCGCTCTGCATGCCCCGTCGCGGGCCCTGGGTCTCGGTGTGCCTGGTGCTGATGGCGCTGCCGTTGTTGGTTCCTTGGAACGTGGTCGGTGCGATGTGGAACATCTTCGCCCTGCCCGACATCGGCCTGCTCGGCTGGACCATCAACGCGATGGGCATCGACTACAACATGACGCAGCAGCCGGTGGCGGCGTGGCTGACCATGATCTTCATGGACGTCTGGCACTGGACGTCCTTGGTGGTCCTGCTGGCCTATGCCGGGCTGATCGCCATCCCCGAGCCCTACTACCAAGCGGCGAAGATCGACGGCGCCGGCGCCTTCGCAGTGTTCCGGCATATCCAGCTGCCGCGGCTTCGCCGGGTTCTGACCATCGCCATCCTGTTGCGTTTCATGGACAGCTTCATGATCTACACTGAACCGTTCGTGCTCACCGGCGGTGGGCCCGGCAATTCGACGACGTTGCTCTCCATCGATCTCGTGAAGATGGCCCTCGGCCAGTTCGACCTCGGTCCCGCTGCCGCCATGTCGCTGATCTACTTCTTGATGACGCTGCTGGTCTCGTGGGTGTTCTACACCGTGATGACCCGCGGCGAGACGAACTGAGGGCCGCCGCCGATGCGCCGCCTCGCCCCCGTCGCCCTGATCGTCTACATCTCGTTCTTGATGCTGCCGATCTACTGGCTACTCAGCATGTCGTTCAAGACCACGAACGAGATTCTGGGCGGATTCACCCTGTTTCCGCAGAATTTCACGCTTGAGAATTACGTGACCATTTTCACCGACCCTACGTGGTACTGGGGGTACATCAACTCCATGGCCTACGTGACGCTGAACACGGTCATCGTCATCAGCGTCGCGCTGCCAGCCGCCTACGCGTTCTCGCGCTACCGGTTCCTTGGTGACAAGCATCTGTTCTTCTGGCTGCTCAGCAATCGGATGGCGCCACCGGCGGTGTTCGCGCTGCCGTTCTTCCAGCTCTACTCCGCGGTCGGCCTGTTCGACACCTATCTCGCGGTGGCCCTCGCCCACTGCCTGTTCAACATCCCGCTCGCGGTGTGGATCCTCGAAGGCTTCATGTCCGGCGTGCCAAAGGAACTGGACGAGACGGCCTATGTCGACGGCTACTCGTTTCCGCACTTCTTCGTCCGCATCTTCCTGCCGAACATCAGCGCCGGCGTGGGCGTCGCCGCGTTCTTCTGCTTCATGTTCTCGTGGGTGGAGATGCTGCTGGCAAAGACGCTGACGGCGGTGAACGCCAAGCCGATCGTGGCGACGATGACGCGCACCGCATCGACCTCCGGCTACGAGCTTGGCCTCTTGGCCGCAGCCGGTGTGCTGACCATCATACCCGGAGCCATCGTCATCTACTTCGTGCGCAACTACATCGCCCGCGGCTTCGCGCTCGGGCGGGTCTGAGGAGGCGACGCCATGGCTGGCTTGGGCTGGATGGCTTGGACGTGGCCGACCGCAGCGTTCTTCGTGTTCGTGTTCGGCGCCATCGCCACCATGGGTGTGCTGGAGGCCCGCTGGCCGGGTGGCGCGCCGCGTCACGGCATTCTCGGCCTCGACACCACCCGCGGCGACCGCCTCTTCATCAGCCTGTTGGGTTCGGCCTACATTTTCCTTGCGTGGCTCGGGTTGTTGGGCAGCCCGCTCTGGGGTCCCCTCGCCATCGCCATCTTGTGGACGGCGTTCGTGTTCTGGAAGGTTTGATCGAGCGACCGAGCTTCGTGGCGGGGATCAGCCGCGCCGCGCGAGAGTGCCGAAGGAGCGAGCGATGGCGGTGATCGACGTCGATGCCGTACCGATCGGTCACCGTCACGAGCCAGCCGACGGCCGGCTGACGTTCGTGTTCGTCAATGCGCTGACCGGCTCCGGCGCGATGTGGGAGGCGGCGATCGCGCCGGCGCTGCGGGCACGCGGGTACGGCACGCTGACGTTCGATCTGCCGGGCCAAACGGAAAGCCCGGTGGCCGCTGCCCACACCATCACCGCCGCAAGCCTGACCGCGGCAACCGCCGGGATCGTCCGCGCGCTCGGACCGAACCGGCCAGCCTATGTCGGGCTTTCGATCGGCGGTCTGTTCGCACTCCAAGCCCACTTGGCGGGCGCGAACGCCGAGGGCTTCGTGCTCGTCAACACGCTGCGCAAGGCTGACGCCAGGCTGGCCTGGATCAACGATGCCGTGGTGCGGCTGGCGACCGTCGGCGGCGGCCGGCTGCTCCGCGACGTCTATGGACCGTTGTTGTTCGACCTCGACTGGCTGAGCGCCAATCGCGCCGGTGCTTTGGAAACAGCTCCCTATGTCGGGCTCACGCCCGACGATGCCGACCTCAAGCTCCTGGAGGCTGGCTGCAGTGCCGATTGGGACGTCCCGTACGAGCAGATCACTGCACCCACCGTCGTACTGACCGGCCTGCGCGACCGGGTGTTCTACGACGAAGCGAACGTGGCTTCCCTCGCCGCGCGCCTGCCCGATGCCGTGCGGCACGACGTCGTCGACGCCGCTCACTTGCTGCCGGCCGAAAGGCCCAACGCCGTGATCAACGCGTGCCTCTCGCTGGCCGGCCGGATCGGCGACAGCTGATGGCCGATGGGCTCTGGCATCGCTACGGCGCCATCGCCTATCTGGCGGTCTTCCTCGGCGTCATCGGCCACGCCACGACCGAGTTCGTCGCGGTGCTGTCCGGGGTCAGCGGCCCCGAACTCTCGGTTTGGCGATTCGTGCTTGGTGGGATCGGCCTCGTCGCCATCGCCCTCGCGCTGCCGGGCTCGCGCAATCTCCTGGAGCCGCTGCGCCACGACTTCGTGCCGATCGTCTCGTTGTCGCTGGTTGGCTTCGGTGTCGCCTACCTGTTCTTCCACTGGTCGTTGGACTTCGCGACCGTGCCGCAGGTAGCGACGACGGTCACCTGCATGCCGATCTTCATCGCGTTGGTGAATCTCTGGCGCAACGGTCAGCCGATCACGCCGATGAAGTGGGCGAGCGGTGTGGCCGCCGTGGTCGGCATCGGCATCCTGCTCACCGACGGCGCGCTCAATCAGCTAGCGGGGTCCGGCCAGCAGTTGATCGGCATGGCGATGGCGCTCGGCTGCGCGTTCTTCGGCGGCGCCTTCATGATTCTCGCGAAACCGTACTTCGCGAAATACGGCGCGCTGCGGATGACGACGCTCGCCATCACCATCGCCGGGATCGGTCTCTATGTCGGT
>JBCBTD010000095.1:0-11190 GCA_039818825.1 Pseudomonadota bacterium | reverse complement strand
GGCTGCGGGCTGCGGGCTGCGGGCTGCGGGCTGCGGGCTGCGGGCTGCGGGCTGCGGGCTGCGGGCTGCGGGCTGCGTGCGCAATCGCCAGCGATTGTTGCTCCGCTCGCTGTCCCCCTCACGAGAACGGTGACCGAACCCGCATGTCCGCTCTGGCCCGAACGGCGACTTCCGCTGCAGTATTGGCCAACCTCTGCCACATGTCGTCAGTCAGTTCGCAATCCCGGCAACGGCCGTGTTCACGTTCTCTTCCAACACTGCCGCTCTCTCGCGTACTCCGAAGCACGACGACAGCCTCACCTTCGATATCGCCTACGGACAGTCACACGACCCAAGTCGCCCGGGTGCGCTCGAGCGGCTCGCTAGCGACGTGCTCTTGCCGGCGTCATGGAGTAGCGGTAGGCCCGGCTTGGGAAAACCCCGCGCATTAATCCTGGGAGGAGGCCATGGAGTACTACGATCTCGGTTCATACCGTCGGCCAGTATCGACGACGTCTGAGGATGCCCAGCTTTGGTTCGATCGAGGTCTCAACTGGCTGTTTGGCTACAACCATGAAGAAGCGATCGCCTGCTTCCGGCGAGCCATCGAGGCCGATGCCGGCTGTGCTATGGCGCACTGGGGCGTGAGCTACGCGGCGGGCCCCAACTACAACCTGCCCTGGCACCTCTATGATCCGACCGGTAAGGCGAAGGCCCTCGGTGCGGCCCATGACGCGATGATGGCTGCTCGCGCCAACTTTGACGGTGCGAGCGAGGGCGAGCGCGCTTTGGTTGAGGCTTTGGCTGCCCGCTACCCGCAGCGCGATCCGATCGACGACCAATCCGGGTGGGATCGCGCGTTCACCGAGGCGATGCGCTCCGTTTTCCAACGATTCGAAAACGATCTCGACATGAGGAGCGTTTTCGTCGAGGCGATCATGAACGAGACGCCTTGGAAGATGTGGGACCTCACGACCGGCGGCGTTGCGGAAGGCGCCAAGACGGCCGAGGCCGTCGAGGTCATGGACGCCGCGTTCCGCGACCGGCCCGCGGCTTGGTCGCATCCGGGACTTCTCCATCTCTATGTGCATCTCATGGAGATGTCGCCCTTTCCGCAGCGCGCACTGCGCCAAGGTGATCGGCTACGGGAACTCGCGGCCGATGCGGGCCACCTAATCCACATGCCAACGCACATCGACGTGCTTTGCGGCCAATACAATGACGTGGTCGTCTGGAACCAGAAAGCGATTGCCGCCGATCGGAAATTTCTCGAACGCGCGGGTGCTCTGAACGTTTATTCGCTGTACCGCACACACAATCACCACTTCGCGATTTACGGTGCGATGTTCTTGGGACAATTCGGGCCGGCGATGGCGGCTGCGCAGGAACTCATCGACACCACCCCGGAAGACCTGCTGCGGATCGAATCGCCGCCGATGGCGGATTTCATCGAGGGCTACATTCCGATGAAGCAGCACGTGCTCGTGCGCTTCGGAAAGTGGGACGACATCTTGGCGGAGGCGCTGCCCGCCGACCGCGACCTCTACTGTTCTACGACCGCCATGATGCTCTACGCCAAGACGGTAGCGCACTCGGCGCTTGGCAATGTCGCCGAGGCTGAGCAATCGCGCGATGCGTTCCGCGAGGCCCGAGCACGCGTGCCCGAAAGCCGTCGCGTGCACAACAACACGGTGGTGGACTTGCTCGCCATCGCCGAGGAGATGCTCTTGGGCGAACTGGAGTATCGCCGCGGCAACTTCGACTTGGCGTTCGAACATCTCAGGCGTTCGGTCGAACTCGACGATGCGCTTCCATACGATGAGCCTTGGGGCTGGATGCAGCCGACGCGCCATGCCCTGGGCGCCCTGCTCCTGGAGCAGGGGCACTACGAGGAGGCCGAAGCGATCTACCGCTCAGACCTGGGTCTCGACGGCAAGCTGAGCCGCGCCTGCCAGCACCCAGACAACGTCTGGAGCCTACACGGGCTGCATGAGTGCTTGGCGCACCGCGGAGCCGAAGTCGAAGCGCGGCTCATCAAGCAACGCTTCGATCTCGCTGGGGCCAGGGCCGACGTACCCGTGCGGGCGTCTTGCTTCTGCCGCCAAGCCGCCATGGCTGCGTGACCGGCCGAGCGTTCGTGAATCCTTGACTGTGGTTGGTCGGGACCGTTGCGTTGATCGCTCAGTTGCCGGGATCATGCGGTCCGATCCGTTCGAGGGCCATCGCTATCCGAGGGCGGTCATTCTGCTCGCCGTCCGGCGGTACTGCCGCTTCCCGCCATCCTACCGCGACGTTCGGGATCTTCTGGCGGAGCGCAGCATCGAGGTCGACGCCGCGACCATCTTTCGTTGGATGCAGAAATCTGGACCCGAGATCGCCAAGCGCGCCTACCGCCGTCGCAGCTGGCGCGGCCTCGGCCGGCACGTCGACGAGACCCATGTTCGTGTGAACGGCCGCAGGTGCTTTCTCTGACGCGCCGTCGATCGACGCGGCCAGCGGGTCGACTTCCGTTCGACGGCAAGGCGGACCATCAAGGCTGCAAGAGCTTTCCTGCGCCAAGCCCGGGAAGCTGCCCGGGTCTACCAGCCGTTCAGCATCACGACGGACAACGCACACTGTTACTCTCGGGTCATCACCGAGATGAACCGCGGCCGCGGCTCAGACGACTTACGAAGCCTGAGTTCTGCCTAGGCCGCGTTGAAGGGCATCGAGACCCTCGGAACGATCAAGAATGGCCAGCACGAGAACCTCGGGCCCGGCGTTGGCGGTGAGATGAAGTTTCTCACGGAGCTGCCCTCGGTCGCAGCGCAACGACCGGAGAGCCTTCGAAGAGCCGTGCCAAACGCCGTCTGGCGCAACGGCCCCATGACGAGAGAGGTGGTAGCCCCGACGGGATTCGAACCCGCGACCTCCGGCTTGAAAGGCCGGCGTCCTAACCGCTAGACGACGGGGCCACACCCTTTCGGGCCCGCGGGGTGTACCCTGAACCGTTGGCGGGAAGCAAGGCTGCGGGCACTCAGCTGCCGGCGGCGACATCCTCGACGATGACCTCGGCGCGGCCGTGCCCGCGGTAGCGGGAAGCTTGCAGCCGACCGGCAAGTTGGATCGGTGCGCCCCCGGCCGCCGCTGTCAACGCTTGACCCAAAGCTTGGCCGCGCGCGCGAAAGGCTATTCCGTCCAATCTGGTCCCGTCGTCACCGGCCAAGGTCAGCCCCAGATGGGCGTCGCCGACCGGGCGCGTGGCGGCGATGCGACCGCCGACGATGCGCCATCGTGGCGCCGGATGCCGCTCGCCGTAGGGTTCCAATGCCGCGGTCGCTGCGACCAAGGCGCCGTCGGCGCCGCCAACGGCGACCGCCGCATCGACGCGTAGCGTCGGCGTCGACGGCGTGCCAGCGTTGGCCTCGAGCGCGTCGTGGAACGCGGTCAGCTTGGCCGCGTCGACGGTGAAACCACCTGCGCGGGCGTGCCCGCCGGCGCGGCGGGCGAGGCCAGAGGCGACGGTCGCCCGCAGCGCCGCCCCGAGATCGAAGCCGTCTGGTGCCCTGGCCGAGCCGACGGCCTCCTCCGCAGCGACGCCAGCGACCAACACCGGCCGATGGAAGCGCTCTGCCATACGCCCGGCGACGATGCCGAGGACGCCCGGATGCCAGTCTTTGCCAGCCGCCAGCAACACCCGACGGTCGGCCTCGACTTGCGCCTGCAGCTGCCGCTGTGCGGTCGCCGTCACCTCGGCCTCGACGACGCGACGGTCGGCATTGAGCGCGTCGAGCTGCTGCGCCAGCCTCGTGACCCTTTCGAGGTCGCGCGCACCGAGCAGATCGGCTGCCAGCGTCGCATCGGCGAGCCTGCCCGCCGCGTTCAGTCTTGGCGCAAGGGCGAAGGCTATGCGCTCCGCAGTCAGCGGCAGGCGCACGCCGGTGACCTCCAGCAGCGCTGCGATCCCGGGGCGTGGCGCGGCGTTCAAGAGCTTGAGGCCCTGGCGGACGAACGCACGGTTCAAGCCCAACAGGGGGACGACGTCGGCAACGGTGCCGAGCGCCACCAAGTCCAGCGACCCCATCAAGGCGGGCTCTGCGCCATCCCCGAACGCGCCGCGGCGGCGCAATTCGCGGTTCGCCGCAACCAAGACCAAGAACGTCACGCCTACGGCGGCCAAGCCGGTGCACGGGCTGACCTGATCGGCGCGGTTCGGGTTGACCACGGCGCAGGCGCGCGGCAACGCCCGTTCTGCCGGATGGTGGTCCACGACGATGACGTCGAGGTCGCGCCGCTGCGCGTGGTCGAGCGCGTCGAACGCAGTCGTGCCGCTGTCCAGTACGAAGACGACCGTGCAGCCGTCGTCGGCCAGTGCGTCGAACAACGCAGGGCTGGGCCCGTAGCCATCGGTGAGGCGGTTCGGGATGCGCAGCCGGACCTCCAGCCCCGCCGTTTCGGCCCATTCGCGGACCAGCGCCGCCGAGGTCGCCCCGTCGACGTCGTAGTCGCTGATGATGCCGACGCGCTCGTGCCGGCCCACGGCGTCCGCGAGCCTCGCCGCAGCGACGTCGACGTCGAGCAGGTGCGACGGATCCGGCATCAGGTCGCGCAGGCGCGGATCGAGGAAACCCGGAGCGTCGGCCGGGCCGATGCCGCGTCCGGCAAGCAGGCGGCCGACCACAGCCGGCAGCGCAAAGCGCTGACTCAGCATCAGCGCCATTCCGGCGTCCGCGAACGGCTCGCGCCATTGGCGGCCGGTGAGCGAGCGGTCGACGACGACCGTCGACGCGGGTTCGTCGGTCAGTGGAGTGCTCCGACCCGCTCCGGCGTGGCCGCGGTGGCCAACAGCCGAGCCAGCGCTGCGTCGATGCGATCGCGGTCGACGAGACGTTCGCGCCAAGCCGGTGGCACCGCATCGATGCCGTGGATGGCACCCAGCCAGCTACCGATCAACATCGCCCGGCTGGCGTTGTCGCCGCGCGCGGCGCCACAGGTCCTGATCGCCGCGGCGAAGTCGTCGCGATGGGCCAGCGCGTTGTGGAGCGATGCAGGGAACGCCTTGACCAGTGGGCATGACCTGCCGAACCGGCCGGTGACCTCGTCCACATCCTCGCTCTCGGCCTCACGCGCTGCGGCGATCAGCTCCCGCAGCTCCTTGCCGAGCGGCGTGCGTGGGTCGGCGCTCGCGGCCACGCGGTCGAGCGCTTGGGGGAGCGCCGCACCGGCCAGCAATTCGGTCAACAGCCGCGCGTGGGCGCACGCATAAGCTACGGCTCGGTCGTTCTCCTGGAGAACCCTCGTCGCTCGATCCACATGCAGCATCAGCTCGGGCGCGCCGGCGTAGCGCACGACCAGTGGTGCGAGCCTGGACGTCGTCACGTTCTGGGCGTCGTCGGCCGCAGCCCCCTCGGCATAGGCGGCCTCCGCGTTGCCGGCCCGCCGGCGCTCCACCAGGTGCCGGGTGGGTTTGTCGACGTAGCTGGCCGGTGCGGGCACGCCGTAGACGGCGTTGATTCGCTCGCCATAGTCCATGGGTTCGAACCGGCCGGCCGCCGCGAGGCTTTCCAGGAGCAGCAGCGCGCCGTCGCCGTAGTGGGTAAGGCCACCCGGCGGCTTGCCCGCATGGTAGTGGTCTGCCGCCGGCACGTCGAAACCGGCGGGCCCATCCGGGAAACGCGTCCGAAACGCAGTTTCGTCGTAGATCCAGTGGCTGCCCAGACAATAGGCGTCGCCGACGAACATGCCCCAGACGGCGCCGGTGAGGCGGGCTACGGGTGTCGTCATGCGCTGCGGTCCTCCCCGTTGGCTGCGCCGGGGCTTAGTCGTCGGCCGCCCTGGTGGCAAGCCGTCGGGTGCTAGCCAAGCCGGGCCGGCTCGGCTAGCTCATCGGTTGAACCGGAGGTGGATGGAGGTCGTCTGATGTGCGGGATCGTCGGGCTCGTGGGCCGGCAGCCGGCAGCGCCCCTGCTGTTGGATGGGCTGCGCCGCCTCGAATATCGCGGCTACGACAGTGCCGGGATCGCTACCATCAACCACGGGCGGCTGGACCGCTGCCGCGCCGAGGGCAAGCTCTCCAACCTGGCCGAACTGCTCGGCGCGCGACCGTTGGCGGGGACCGTAGGCATCGGTCACACTCGATGGGCGACCCACGGCCCGCCGACAGAGACCAACGCCCACCCGCTCGTCGCGATGGGCATCGCTGTTGTGCACAACGGCATCATCGAGAATTTCCAGACCATCCGAGGCGAATTGGAGGTTGCCGGCCATCGGTTCGAGACCGAGACGGACACCGAGGTCGTTCCTCATCTCGTCGCCAGCCATCGCCGCCGTGGCTCGAGCTTCGTCGAAGCCGCCGGCGAGGCGATACGAGCGCTCGAAGGTGCCTACGCCCTTGCGCTGTTGGCCGAAGATCAGCCCGATACGCTCGTCGTTGCAAGGAAGGGCAGCCCGCTGGCGATCGGCCATGGCGACGGCGAGATGTTCATCGGCTCCGATGCGATGGCGCTGGCACCCTTGACCGATCGAATTCAGTATCTCGAGGAGGGCGATTGGGCGGTCGTTCGGGGTGATGGTGCCGAGGTGTTCGACGCGGCCGGTGCGCCTGTCGATCGACCGATCACGCGCACCGCCCTCAGCGGCGCCCTGATCGGCAAGGGCAACCACCGCCATTTCATGGAGAAGGAGATCCACGAGCAGCCGGCGGTGCTCGGAGATACGTTGACGGCGTTCGGGGTCGGTGCTGACGGTCTGGTTCGGCCCGAACTGCCGTTCGACCTGGCATCGTTGACCCGACTCTACGCCGTGGCTTGCGGGACCGCGTCGCTGGCTTGCCTGGTGGCCAAGTACTGGTTCGAGAGCCTCGCGCGGTTGCCCGTCGAGTGGGACATCGCCTCCGAGTTCCGCTACCGCGAGCCGCCCTTCGGGCCGGACAGCGCGGCCCTCGTCGTTTCACAGTCGGGCGAGACCTTGGACACGCTTGCAGCCTTGCGCATGGTCAAGCGCGCAGGCCTGGTGTCGCTGGCCGTGGTCAACGTGCCGGAGAGCACCATTGCCCGCGAGGCCGATGGTGTGCTGCGCACGCTCGCCGGACCCGAAATCGGTGTCGCTTCGACCAAGGCGTTCACCACGCAGCTTGCGACCCTGGCCTGTCTCGCGCTGGTCGCCGGTCGTGCGCGTGGGGTCCTCGACGAAGCGACGTTGGCGCGGCACGTCCAAGCACTCCACGAAGTGCCAGCTCGGGTTCGCGACGCGCTGGAGGCCGAAGATGCCATCCGCGAAGCGGCGGAGACGTTCGACGACGTTCGTTCGGTACTGTTCATCGGGCGCGGGACGGGCTTTCCGATTGCCCTCGAGGGTGCGCTCAAGCTCAAGGAGATCACTTACATCCACGCCGAAGGCTACGCCGCCGGTGAGCTGAAGCACGGCCCGATCGCTTTGGTCGACGAGCACCGCCCGGTGGTGGTGGTGGCGCCGGACGACGCGGTCTTCGAGAAGACCGCGAGCAATCTCCAGGAGGTGGTCGCTCGCGGGGGGCGGGTGCTGTTGGTCACCGGCCCGCGACGCGCGCGTGAGTTGAGCAAAAGTGTTTGGCGGTCGATCGTCCTGCCCGACGTCGATCCGTTCGTCGCGCCCATCCTTTACGCCGTGCCGTTGCAACTTCTTGCCTATCATGTGGCAGTTCGCCGCGGCACTGACGTCGACCAGCCACGAAATCTGGCCAAGGCGGTCACCGTGGAGTGAGCACCTTGGCGGGTCGGTCCACGCATCCCACGTCTGATGGGATGGCAGTGGCTGAGACGGGGGCCGAATGGCGTTTCGATATCGGGCTTTGGCGGTGACGGTTGGTGTGATCGTCGCCGGTTGCACACTGTCGCCGACCCCTAGCAGTATAACCGGCGTCGCTGGCCTCGATCGCGATATCGAGCGTTACTATTCGGGCCGAGCCTGGGAGCGGTCAGCAAGCTGCACCCGTCCGTCGATGCGGGTGATCGGCGCCGACGAGATCAGTCGCAACGGCGACGAGGTAACGTTCTCCGTCCGCTATTTCTGGAGCCAGGGCAATGTCGAGCCGGGCAATACCTGTCGTGGATCGGGCGAGCGGCGGTTCGTCGTCGATCTCGAGGGCGGTGATGCCCGGGTGGTGGCAATGACCGGCGAACAGCGGTAACGCCGTGGCAAGGGCAGCCGCAACCGGGGTCTTGTTCATTTCCGCGCTGCTGGCGGGCTGCGCGCTGAGCCCGCGACCGGACCAGCTCGTCCAGGCCGACGGTCTGAACCGGCAGATAGCGGCCTACTACAATGCCCGCGCGACGGAGCGGAGCTTCACTTGTCTGCACCCGTCGATGGCGATTACGGGCGCGTCGATCGTTGCGGAGTCGGACGACCTCGTGACACTATCGGTGCGGTACTTCTGGCGCGAAGACCCGCCGCCGGACAGGCGTTTCAATGCCTGCCAAGGGAATGGCGAGCGGCACTTCGTCGTCGAGAGGACAGGTGTCGACCAAGCGCGGGTCGTGTCGATGACCGGCGAGCAGCGGCCGGGACGGGCATGAGATGAGGTGGACCTCACACGGGCCGCGGTTGCGCGGTCGGTACGTTGCCATGGCTGTGGCCGTCGTCCTCGGCGTCGGTGCCTGCACCCTCAGCCCGATGCCATCGGAGACGATGGGCGTTCCCGGCCTCGACCGGCAGATCGCCAACTACTACTCCTCGCGTGCCTGGGAGCGAGACGCCTCTTGCGTCGAGCCGTCGATACGCATCCTGGGCTCGTCGGTGGTAGAGCGGACGGCAGATCGAGCCACGCTCGACGTGCGGTACTCGTGGGGTAGCGGCGGCGGTGATCGCGGCAACACCTGTCGCGGCTTTGGCGAGCGCCGGTTCACCCTGGCACTTGACGGTTCGTCCGCACGGGTGGTCGGCATGACCGGCGGACAAAGGCCGGCCGGGTGAAGCCGGCGCTGCTCGACGGTCCAGTCGATCGGTCCGGCGAACCACGTCGTCCTTGGTGTGGGGGCAGGGTGGGCACGGTCTGGGTTCACGGCCACGGTCAGTGTGCTTCCTGCGGCATCAACGTCGAGCCCTGTTGCGGCGGTGCACCGGCCGGCCGGCGCGTATCCGGCCGTCGATCAGAGGGCGACGTTGCCAGACCGCCGCATCCGCCGGCCCGTTGAGCGCCGACGTATCCCGTCGCCATGGGCGCTGAAGCCCTCGTCATTTTCGGCAAGGTGGGTTTCGCGCTGGCACGTCCGAGTAGCTTGGTCGTGCTGCTGCTGGCGCTCGCCGTGCTGGCGTGGCCTCGCCCCTGGGCGCGTTGGCTCACCGCGGGTCTCGTCGTCGTCCTGGTGGTCGTCACCTTCGGACGGCTGGGCGACCGTGCGCTCGCGCGGCTCGAAGCCGGTTGGATGGATGTCTCGCCGCCTGCGAGCGTGCACGGAATCGTGGTGTTGGGCGGGGGCAGCATCTGGATGCCCGGACCGGGCGAACCGCTGCGGACGATGAAGGCCGGCGAGGGCATCGAGCGGTTGCTCCTGCGCCAGGCGCTGGGGCTGCGCTATCCGGACGCAACCTGGGTATTCACAGGCGGCGGCTCGGGCCTTGGTCGAGGCGGCCAAAGCGAAGCCTGGCATGCCCGCGGGTTTTGGGAGGAGATGGGCGTTGCTGAGCCACTGATCGTCGAGGACGCGTCACTCAACACCCGTGACAACGCGGTCAACACTCGCGGGGTCGTTGGTGAAGTGGCGCGGACCGAGACGTGGCTGTTAGTGACGTCCGCGTTCCACATGCGGCGTGCGTTGGCCACGTTCCGTGCGGCCGGTTGGTCAGTCGTGCCGTACGCCGTCGACTTCCGAACGATCGACCGACCCGCTTGGCCAGGCGAGCGGCTCGACGTGGCTCGGCAGTTGGCCCGGCTGGACCTAGCGGCACGCGAATGGCTGGGATTTCAGGTGTATCGCTTGCGTGGTTGGGCCGAGTGAGACGTAGGGGACAGTCCTGACAACACTTCAGGTGTTGGCGCGTGCACTGCAAAAAACCTCGCGGCCAGGGTGACCGCGACGACTCCGCCGGCGCATCGACCATGCTTGCTGATATCTCGGTCGACACGAGCGACCACGCACCAGCACTATCCGTTGGCTATCTCGTCAAGAGCTGAACAGCGTCGTTCGCAGATCAATCGAACATGAAGATCAATTGAACGATGCTGATCCACAAGAGCGCCGACGCCCCAGTTACGAAACAAAACGCAACGAACGGCGGCCATCTGTGCGCCTCTTGGCCCGATCGTGCCGCCAAAACGGGCTGGAACGCCCTCCGCAACTCGCTTGCCATAACCGTTCTCCCTGACTGCGCCCACGATAGCCGCTAAGCTGGAGTTGAGAAGTAAAAAAAGCGTTAATCCACCAACGTCGAAAACTCTCCGAAGCGTTCCTGAAGCTCCGTTCGCGCCTTCGCAAGCGCAGCATTCATCGATATTGAAACATCGCTCCAGGTCAAAATGCTATCGGCTCGCACAGCAGTCGTCAACCTCAGGTTGCTTGCTAGTCCGATCGGCAGCGCGCCCATAGCGACGCTCGCCGCCGCCGGCATCAGCTTGCCGTACACGGTGGAACCACCTTCGCCGTCGAGCATGGTTCCGGCGGCCAAGTCGGTCTTGGCCGTGGCGACCGCGTCGCCGACGAAGCCGCGTGTGCGGCCGATGGCGTCACCCCGCTCGCACGCGGCGGCAACGCTCATGCCGAGTTCCAGGCCGATCAGGTGATAAGGGCGGTAGAGCGCGGCGTAGCCGTCGGCCGTATCGACCAGCCCGTACTCCCTGAAACACTCGGCCACGTAGCGGTGCGGCGCCTGGAAGGTGACGTAGACGCCCCAGCGGAGGTGGCCGCGCACGGCGCGCCCGTCGCGCTCGAGGTCCGCGACGACCTCCACGGTGCCGCTGTGCTCGAGAACGCCGCCGTCGGCCTCGGGGCGCAGTAGATATGCCAGATCGGCAGTGCCGCAGGCAGGGAAGCCGAGGCCCCGACGCTGGGGTACGAGGCCGGTGGCGTTGGCCACGGCGGCCATCTCGATGGCCGATTTGGTCCCGTCGACGAAGCTGTTGAACATCTTGGGGTTCATTCCGGCGCGCTGGGCGGCGTCGGGATCGAACCCCATGTTGGTCCAGACCGTTTCAGGCGTGGACCTGTGGCCTGCCGGTGGTCGCAGCAGGCAAAGGCACACGCTATCTGCCGGCATTCC
>JBCBTD010000094.1:0-11496 GCA_039818825.1 Pseudomonadota bacterium | reverse complement strand
GCATAGGAGTTCGGCCGGTTGCCGGGCGCAACGTTGCGGGCGACGTAGTCGTCCCAGGCCTTGCGCTGTTCTCGCGCCAGCCGGACCCAGCCATCGGGCGCCCGGTAGTCGCCGAGTGCGGCATCGAGCGCGGCGATCGCGAGCTTGGCGTCGCCGACCACCGGTGCTGAGCGGTGCTTGCCGGCGTCGTGGCGCGCGGCGTTGATCGAAACGAACTTGGCGCCTTGGTCGAAGGCGGTCCATGAGCCAGTCGTGAAGTCCTGAAGCCGTGTGCCGATGGCGACGATCGTGTCGGCCTTCGCGGCGATCGCATTGGCCGAGTCCGACCCGGTGACGCCGATCGGGCCGATGTTGAGCGGATGCGTCGCCACCAGATTGGCCCGGCCGGCGATGGTCTCGACCACCGGGATTTGGCGCGCTTCGGCGAACGCAGTCAGCTCTGCGACGGCGCCCGAGTACTGCACGCCACCGCCGGCGATGATCATCGGCCGTTCTGCTGACGCGAGCAGAGCCGCCGCGTCCTTGATCTCTTCGGCATCGGGCGACTGCCGGCGAACGCGATGAACCTTGGTTTCGAAGAAGGCGAGGGGGTAGTCGTAGGTCCAGCCCTGCACGTCCTGGGGCAGGCCGAAGAACGCGGGGCCGCAGTCGCCGGGATCGAGCATGGTGGCGATCGCGTTGGGCAGCGATTGGATGATCTGGGCCGGATGGCAGATGCGGTCCCAATAGCGCGTGACCGGTTTGAACGCGTCGTTCACGCCGAGGGCGGGGTCGCTGAAGTTCTCCATCTGTTGGAGGACCGGGTCCGGCAGGCGCGTGAGGTAGGCGTCGCCACAGAGCAGCAGCATCGGCAGGCGGTTGGCGTGCGCCAGGGCTGCCGACGTCAGCAAGTTCGACGTGCCCGGTCCCGCCGATGCGGTGCAGAACATGATCCGACGGCGGAGGTGGTACTTGGCATAGGCGGCGGCGGCGAAGCCCATGCTCTGCTCGTTCTGACCGCGGTAGAGCGGCAACGCGTCACGATGGTCGTGCAGCGCTTCGCCGAGACAGGTGACGTTGCCGTGGCCGAAAATGCAGAAACCGCCGCCGAACAGCCGCTGCTCGTCGTCGTCGATGACCGTGTACTGGTTCGCCATCCAGCGGACGATGGCCTGCGCGGCCGTGAGGCGGATCGTCTGGTCGGCTTGGTCGAACCGAGCTTGCTGGTTCATCGTCGTTCCCCCCTTCGCCTTCTTGCCTGACGCAAGATTGGCGCATCCAGCAGAATTCCAAGCGCCGCCCGCGGCCCCTCAGTTGAAGCGGAAGAGCTGCCGGCGGTCCGCGCTCTCAGCGGCGACTTGGACGCCGACGACGCCAGCGCGAACCGGGCCAACGAGCTATGACCAGTGCATTGGCGCATCGCGTCAGACCACCTCGGGCCGCCTTTTCAGCTTGACGCTCCACCGGATCGGAAGATACACGTCTTGCAACCGGTTGCAATCGTTTTCGATCGGTTGGCGCCGGCTCAGGGAGGGCGGGCATGCCGGAAATCGGCATCGGTGTGATCGGCGGTGGGTACATGGGGAAGGCGCACGCCGTGGCGATGTCTGCGGTCGGTGCCGTATTCGATACGGCGTTGCGTCCGCGGCTGGAGATGGTGTGTGCCCGCTCGGACCAGTCCGCCGGGCGCTACCGCGCGGCCTATGGTTTCAAGCGCGCGACCTCGGACTGGCAGGCGCTGATCGCCGATCCGGCGGTCGAGGCCGTGGTGATCGCGTCGCCCCAGCACACCCACCGCGCCGCTGCCGAGGCAGCGTTCGCCGTCGGCAAGCCGGTGTTCTGCGAAAAGCCCCTCGGCGCCTCGCTGGAGGACGGTCGTGCCATGGTCGCCGCGGCCGAAGCCGCGGGCGTGGTCAACATGGTCGGCTTCAATTACATCCGCACGCCGGCCAGCCAGTTTGCACGCGCGCTCGTTGCCGAGGGTGCCATCGGCGACGTCACGTGGTTCCGCGGCGAGCACACCGAAGACTTCTACGCCGATCCCGAGATGCCCTGCTCGTGGCGCACCGACGGTGCTGCGAACGGGGCGATGGGCGATCTCGCACCGCACATGATCAACGGTGCGCTGGCATTGACCGGCCCGATCGCGCAGGTCATGGCCGAGATCGAGACCGTGCACGCCACGAGGCCAGGCGGCAAGGTCACCAACGACGACCAGGTGCAGCTGATGTGCCGCTTCGAAGGCGGTGCCATGGGCCACATCTACGTCAGCCGCGTCGCGACCGGACGCAAGATGGGCTACGCCTACGAGATCACGGGCACCAAGGGCGCGCTCCGCTTCGACCAGGAAGACCAGAACTCGATCTGGCTCTACCGGATGGCCGGGGCCGAGGCCGAACGCGGCTTCACCCGCATCCTGACCGGCCCGGCGCACCCGGACTACGCCCCCTTCTGCCAAGGGCCGGGGCACGGCACCGGCTACCAGGACCAGATCATCATCGAGGCCCGCGACTTCCTGCGTGCCATCGAGACCAACCAACCGGTGTGGCCGACCTTCCGCGACGGGATGGCGGTCAACCAGGTGGTCGCCGCCGCCCGTGCATCGCACGCGACCCGAGCGTGGGTCGACGTCGCCTCCATCTGACCGTTTGAAAGGCAACGAGAATGAGCATCAGAATAGGCAATGCGCCTTGCTCCTGGGGTGTCGAATTCGCGGACGACCCGCGCAACCCGCCCTGGCGCACGGTGCTCCAGGAGTGTGCGGATGCCGGCTACACCGGGATCGAGCTGGGTCCCGTGGGCTACATGCCAGAGAACCCGGCACAGCTCGGTGACGCGCTCGAGGAGGTTGGCCTCGAACTCATCGGCGGCGTCGTCTTCCGTGCATTTCATGATCCGGACCAATGGGGCGATGTGATGGACGGTGCCGTCCGCACGTGCCGCGCGTTGGTGGCGCATGGGGCCAAGCACTTGGTGTTGATCGATTCCATCTCGCCGCGCCGGGCGCCGACTGCAGGTCGGGCCGAGCAGGCCGAGCAGATGGACGGTACCGAATGGGCGGCCTACGTCGATCGGTTCCGTGCCGTCGCGAAGATGGCCACCGAAGAACACGGCCTGACCGCGGAGTTGCATCCCCATGCCGGCGGTTTCATGGATTTCGAGCCGGAGGTGGAGCGCATCCTCACCGCCATCGACCCCGAGATCATGAAGCTCTGCGTCGACACCGGCCACTGCGCCTACGCGGGATTCGACCCGGTGGCGTTCAAAAAGCGCCACATCGACAGGATCTCGTACGTCCACTTCAAGGACACCAACCCGCGGGTCAAGGCCGACGCGATCGCCAACCGGATGGGCTTTTACGATGCCTGCGGGCAGGGGATCTTCTGTAACCTGGGCGACGGCGAGGTGGACCTTCCCGCCGTGCGTCAGGTGCTGCTCGATGCCGGCTACGAGGGTTGGTGCACGGTCGAGCAGGACTGCGACCCGAGGCTCAGCGTCAGTCCCGTCCAAGACGCTCGCCGCAACCGCGAGTATCTCGAATCCATCGGCTTCAACTGAGGATCACGGCATTGGCCAAGCTCAACTGGGGTATGGTCGGCGGCGGCGAGGGAAGCCAGATCGGACCGGCTCACCGACTGGCTGCCGGCCTCGACGGTGCGTACGCTTTCGTTGCCGGTGCGCTCGATCATCGACCCGACGAGGGGCGCAGGTTCGGGCAGAGCCTGGGTCTAGCGGCCGAGCGGTCCTACGGCGATTGGCAGGAGATGCTGGAGGGCGAAAAGGGGCGGGCCGACCGCATCGACCTCGTGACCGTTGCGACCCCCAATGCCACCCACTTCCCGATCACCAAGGGCTTCCTCGAGGCAGGCTTTCACGTGCTTTGCGAGAAGCCGATGACCCTGACCGTCGAGGAAGGCGAGGAGCTGGTGCGGCTCGCCGCCTCGACGGGTCGGATCTGCGCCGTCAACTACGGCTACACGGGCTACTCGCTGGTGCGGCACATGAGGGCGATGGTGGCGCGGGGCGATCTGGGCAGGGTCCGGTTGGTCGTCGCCGAGTTCGCCCACGGGCACCACGCCGACGCGGCCGCGGCCGACAACCCGCGGGTGCGCTGGCGCTACGACCCCGCCCAGGCGGGCGTCTCGGCGCAATTCGCCGACTGCGGCATCCACGCGTTGCACATGGCCAGCTTCGTCACCGGCCAGGACGTCGAACGCCTGTCGGCCGACACGGTATCCTGCATCGAGAGCCGCGTCCTGGAAGACGATGCCATGGTCGACTTTCGGATGGACGGGGGCGCCGTCGGGCGCCTTTGGACGTCGTCGGTGGCCATTGGCCGCCAGCACGGTTTGGCGCTCCAGGTCTTTGGCGAACGAGGCGGGCTTGCCTGGGAACAGGAGCGTCCCGACCAACTCTACTACACGCCGCTGAACGGCCGGACGCAGGTGATCGAGCGTGGTGAGGTGAACCTGTCACCCGAAGCGGACCGCGCCAGCCGCGTCACCATTGGCCACGCCGAAGGCATGCCGCTGGCGTTCGGCAACGTCTACAGCGACCTGGCGGAAGCGATCCGGGCCGAACGCGAGGGCCGCGCAATCGACCCGGCTGCTGATCTGTACCCGCGCGCCGAGGATGGGTTGCGGTCGATGGCGGCGGTCTATGCGGTTGCCGAATCGGGTAAGGCCGACGGTGCTTGGATGGACGCCCGCCCACCGATGTTCCGTTAGCGTGTCGTCCGCTTCGGCTGGTGTGCCGGTCGCTCAGAAGCCGTGGAGGACGCGTCAGCGGGTCGGTCGTTCGGGCCTCGTCGTCGCGAGGTCGACCGGCGGCGGACGTAGCGTTCCGCGTTCGACCAGCACGCAGGGGAACAGGCGCGTCTCGGGGTAGCGGTCGGGCGCCTCCAGCATCGCGACGATCAGCTCGATCGAGGACTCGACGATCTGACTGATCGGTTGTCGGATGGTGGTCAGGTTGATGTTCTCCCAGCCAGCGATCTCCATGTCGTTCAGCCCCATGAGGCCGATGTCGCTCGGCACGTGCAGGCCGGCGTCCGAGGCGGCGCTCAGGGCACCGATCGACAGTACGTCGTCGCCGCAGAAATAGGCTTGCGCAGGCTCGCTGCGGAGCAGGCGTTGCATCTCCTGGCGGCCGGCCTTGAAGGTGTAGCTTTCGGCGTGGGAATGGCTCGCGGCAACGTCCGCTCGCTTGGACAGCTCTTCCAGGAAGCCCTGCTGGCGGTCCTGGGTGGAGGTGGCTTCCCTCGGCCCGCCGAGGAACGCCAAGCGCGTGTAGCCTCTGGCGAGCAGCGTTCGCGCCGCCATGCGACCGCACTCCACGTTGTCGATGCCGACGACGTGAACCTGTGCCGATCGGGAGTAGCGGCCGAAGCTGTGCACGACCGGCATGCCCGCCTCGCGGAAGGCCTCGGCAAAGCTCGGCGCCAGGGTGGACGAGGCAACGACCACGCCGTCCACCGAGTACTGTTGCAGCATTCGCACCGAGTTCTCGGGATCGGTCTCGTCGGTCAGATTGACCAACAAGGGCCGCAGCCCGCGCTGTTGCAGCCCCCGGGTGAACAGATCGAAGACATGCAGGAACATCGGGTTTTGGTAGTTGTTGGAGACCAGTCCGATCAACTTCGTCCGGCCGGTGGTCAAGCTGGAGGCGAGGGCATTCGGGCGGTAGCCGAGCGCCGCCGCCGCTTTCATCACGCGGCGGCGCGTCTTCTCGGAGACCGAGGCACCTTCGGTGAAGGCACGGGAGACCGCTGATCGCGATACGCCGGCGAGCTGGGCGACTTCTCGAAGCGTCACGGCCATTCGGTTCGGATTTCGCCTGTGCGAGCTGCGGGCCCGAGCCCGCATCGTGAGACCCGACGTGCGCCGGTTCGGGGCGCGTTGCAACCGCTTTCCGACGAGGTCGCCGGACTTGGCGCCGGTCGCGACGCAAGCTCGGTCCCGTGTGGCAGACGTCCAGGCTTGGTTCCGCACCTACGAGCAAACCGTCCCTCGTTCCGGGAAACGGAAGGTGCTGAACGCAACTGATTTCATCCTGCGTCCGCTGGCGCCATGAACCGCCCGGCTATCCGCTCCTACGCAAAGCGACAGCCCGCCCCGAGCCTGAGCCCCGGCGAAATCGTCATCCTGGACAACTCTGTCGGCGCATGGCTTCGTCGGCACAGGCATGCGCCGTTGCTTCACCAACGCAGGCGACGAACCCAAGTGGTCGGAAGACGCTCTAGCGGTCCCGTTCGTAGAGACGTCGGACGAACGCGCCGGCCGGGCGCTGGCGCAACTCGACGACGACCTCACGCATGTCGTCGGGCACCTGGTCGAGTGCTGGCAAGTGCCCGCCATAGCCGGGCTCCAGGACCATCGGCGCGGCCGAGCCGGCGAAAGCCAGATCGGCGAAGCTCAGACGATCGCCGGTGAGGTAAGGGCGGCCGTCGGCAAGCAGCTCCTCGCACTGATCGAAGCCGCGCCGCACGTCGTCGAGCCCCTTACGCGCGTTCTCGGGGTTGAGGCTCAGGCCACGGACCATGAGCCACGCGATCAGCCCGTAACCCACTCGCAAGAACGCGGTCTCCCATCCGGGTACACCGGTGGTGAAACTCGCCCAGGTCAGGTCCTTGTGTGGCAGGAGATGGTAGTAGGCCCATTGGACCGTCCCGCTGCCCATCGTCCAGCGAAACGTCTTCTGCAGGTCCATCACTTGCGTATGGCGCGCCGGCTCGTCGGTCGCATCCGGCACGAGGCGCCGCTCGGGTGGAGCGCTGCCGTCCAGGGTCTCGACCATGGCGTCCAGGCCCGAGAGCTTCTGCTTGCCGTCGATGAAGATCGGGTAGGCGCGGCCCCCGTACCAGATCACGGCGAGCAAATGGAAGATCGGCGCATGGGGCCGCTCGCGGTACGCGAGCCCCCAACGGTGCAGGCACCAGCGTGAGATTTCCACGTCCGTGCTCGGCAAGAGCGTGACCAGGTTCGGCGGCGCTGCCATCGGCGCGAGTCCTCCGTCAGGTCGGGTCGAACGCGACCTTGAAGTGCTGCGGAAACGGGGTGCCGCCAGTATCGAGGGCGCCGACGGCGCGCAGCCCACGCTGTGACAGGAGCGGCTTCAAGATCGCCGGGATGACCACGCGGTTGATCGCGTCGCCAAAGCACCGGTGCATCCCCAGTCCCCAGTGGATGTAGGTGTCCCACGGCCGGTCGGTCCGGAAGGCCTGCGGCTCGGGCACCTCAAGCCGGTCGAACATCGCCGAGAAGTTGGCGGCGAAGACGAGCTGGCCCTTGGCGATCCGGAGCGTACGCATCGTGCTTTCGGCAACTGTCGTATCGCGGGTGGCGCGGCGGTAGATCACCGGGTTGTGCGGGTTGAAGCGCAGCGCCTCCCAGATGTGAGCCGCCAACGTCGCGTCGTCGTCGGCGCGTGCCGCCGCCTGGGCGCCGGCCATGGCATCGGGGCGGCGGAAGAGTTCGTCGAGGGCGAGGCAGCTGGCCTTGGAGATCGTCGGGATGGCGCCGATGAGCAAACCGAGCAGGTTGTTGCGGATGCCGAGATCGCTCATGCCCGGCACGTTCGCGCGCTGGAGCGCCAGGCAACGACCCAAGAGATCGTCGTCGTCGGATGCCGCGGCCTTCCGGCTGGCGATGGTCGTATCGAGATAGTCCCGAAGTGCTGCCGCATCGGCCATTGCCCCGACCTTCAGGTCCGCATCGGCGCCGAGGTCGCCGAACAGGTACCAAAAGAGCCGGGTGGTCCAGCCCTGCATGGTCGCGGCATCGGGTCCTGGCGTGCCGAAATAGGTGGCCGTGATGTCCCAGGGAACCTGCAGGGTCAGCGCCGGCGGCAGGTCGAGGTCGCCGCCGCTGGCCGACACCAGCCGTTCGGCCAGGGCGGCGGCGCGCGGCAGAACGACGTCGGCGGCATCGGTCCGGCGCGCGGCCAGCCGCATCGCCGACACGTCGCGCTCGTAGTCCCACCCCGGCTGCATGCCGAGGAAGAAGTTGTCGCCGTCGGTGAGCTCGCGCATCCGGGGCTCGTAGACCACCTCGAAGTCGGCGTCGCGCGTCAGCACCTCGAGGACGTCGCGGCGGCGGGTCACCACCGCGGTTCCAGTATTGTCGTAGGCCTTCACCAGCCGCGTCGACAGCGAGAGGTTGGGTTTGAAAGCCCGTAGCACGGCCATGACGTGAAGTTGCGTCGCCGGCGCCAGCAGCTTGGTCGTGAGGCGCGTGCGGAACGAGCCAGGACCGGTGACGGCGCCCAGAACGACGCCGATCAAGCGTGCGAGTGCCTGCAGCCCCTCGAACCAGACGCGCATCACGCGCCAAAGAACGGCCACGGGATTGAGCACCGTCGACATCTGCAGGACTCCGCGCGGTCAGGTCGGGTCGGTGCTGCCCATGGCGATCATGCGCAGGGCGGTCATCGACGGCAGGAAGAAGTAGTCGCCGCCGCGGGTCTCCACGAACGTCCGGAGGTTCCCCATGACGAAGGGCGGCTTGCCGGAGTTCGGGTCGGACGGGATCACGTGCCGCTTGTGGGTGCTGTGGTCGCCCAAGAGCGGACAGGTGTCGTTGCCGAGGTTGAAGTCCAGACCATACTCCAACCATTGCTGTTGCACGAACTCGAACTGGCGAAACAGGCTGGTGCCGATCGCCATGAAGATGACGCCCTGTTCGGTCGCATCATCGCCTTCGCCCAGTCCGGCATCGCCATAAGGCAGGCCGCGGCGGAGGATTCGGCGGCGCTTGTTGAGCTGGGTCGTGGCGTTGGGGTTGGGCGCGTCCGGCTGGTTGAGCGGATCGAGGTAGTCGCGCGGGTTCGACCGACGCAAGTGCGCGCCATTGGGACACTTGTAGCCCGGGATGTCATCGGCGTAGCGGAAGTCCGATGGTTCCGACGACTTCAGATAAGCATACTGTGCTTCGGCAGCTTTGAGGGGGTCGGGGTCGTCGAAGCCCCTTTCGGCACGAAAGGCTTGCCACTCGGCGAAGGTCGGCTGCTTGGCCAGAGGCACGCCGTCGGGCCACCGGCCGACGATCTTCGCTTTCAGTGTCACCTCGGCCTCGGCCTCGTCGACGCCCATGACCCGGGCGAAGATCTTGGCGTCTTCGGCCACCACGTCGCGAAACGAGCCGACGTTCTGGTGGAGCTTCCGATAGACCATGAACGAGCCGTTCCGAGCGAAGCTGAACGGCACCGCCATCGGCGTCAGCTCCTGGGCTTCGTCGGGATAGCCGAGCACGAACTCACCGGCGGCGATCGGCTGCCAGCCGGTCTCGTGGTCCATGAACTTGCCGCGCCCGACGACCCGCCGCCTCATGTCGTCGTCGGGATACTGGCCGTCGTAGACCGGGTCGCCGATGCCATCGGTGAACCCGAAATGCTCACGAGCGGTCGGCACCTTCGTGCCGTCCGGAAGGGTGACGAACAGCGCTTTGCCGCTCTGGAATTCGGCGTCGCCCGAGGCGCCGTTGGCGGCCAGAATCGTGACGCCGCCGGCGGTCTGGTTGCAGCGGTCGCGGAGCCATTCGGTCTGCTGTTCGAGTGCGTCGACTGGCTGATCTGAGCCAGGCTTCGCCTGGGCATTCATCGAGATCCAGGCATGCACGTCCTTGCCGGGGTCGCGGTGGCGGTTCTCGCGCCAGATCGGGTCCCAATGCGCGCACCAGCTGCCATCCGAATCCTCGACGAGGTCGACGCTGCGGTCGCCCAATACGTGGGCGCGCGCTTTCATGCCGTCGATGAACTCGGGTGGCATCGCCCGCAACGTCCTGGTCGGCAGGCCGAGGGCGTAGAGACCGAAGAAGGTGAAACCGATGTTGAGCGTGACGTCGGGGCGTTCGCCTTCTTTCCACCGAGCGGCCGTAGTGACCCGGTGACGGATGTCGTCCACGAACTGCCGGCCGGCCTTGGCATCGCCGATGTGCAGGAAGAAGTAGCGGCCGAGCGGGAAACGGTAGCGGCCGTAGGCGCGTGTGACGTTGCCCTGGATGTCGTGGAGCTCGAGCTGGCGCTGCATGGGTTCGTGCTCCCTAGGCGGTCTTCGTGTCGGCGCGGTCGCTGGCGATGACGCCGGGCGGCTGGCTCGGCGTCATCTTGTCTTCCGGCTCGTGGGTCTTGAGGAACGTGCCGAAAGCCCGATGCAGGTCGGCGTCGCTCGCACCTTGTTGGGCGATGACGAAGTCGGCGAATGCCTGCTGCAGGTAGAGCGATTTCAGCACCGATGGCAGATCGGCGTATTCGCCGGGCGGCATCGGCTTGGCACCGTTGCGCAGCACGAGCTGATAGGCGAGCCAGACCGCGAGGGCGGTGGCGACCAGACCGCCCCAGAACGAGCCGGCGATGGACCAGCCGAGCAGCGGGATTCCGTTCATCCCGAACAGCCAGCCGACCAGTCCGAGGAGCACCAACAGCAGCGGCACACCGACCAAGATGGCCAATGGCGCGATCCGCAACTCGTTCAGCTTTGGCGGGTGCAGCCAGTAGTCGTTGAACGGCATCGTCGTCTCGACCTGACAACGGCGGAGGTAATCGGCGAATCCTCGACCGTCGCTGACCGCGTCGAAACCTTCGCAGTTCGCGTAGACTGCGCGCAACTCGGGTTCCATCGTCGCCCACAGCCGCTGGCCGAAGGAATCTCGAACGGCGTCCTGTTCGCCGGCGGAAAGGGTTGCCGGCAAAGACTCCCCTTCTTCTTTCACCGCGTCGAAATCGGCGGCGAACAAAAGATAGGGCCGGTTCAGCCGGTCGACCGGTTCGGGCTTGATCGGGTCGCGATTGCGTAAGGCGTTGACGATCGCGTCGCTCCGCGGACGACCATTGTAGACGACGTCGTCGATGATGGCGAACCGGCAAAGATGCGTGCGCCGGTTGCGGGCGAACGGGCTGTTCGAGCCGATCCGCTCGGTGGCCGGCGACTGCAGCGCCGTCGGCAGCACCGCCAGCGTCTGCCGCAGCCGATGAAGGTACGAGATGGCCGTGCCGTCCTCGGCCACCGTCGCGCCGGCTTTCACGGGCGCCAGGGTGGTCAAGAAGTAGTGGCCGGTGTCGAAGTTGGGCATGGACCTACTCCCGCCGGGCGATGTCAGGCGTCGACCGTGCGGTCGGCTCGAAAAACCTTGGCTTCGGCCGCGTGGACGAACGGCTCACGGGCAATGTCTGCGCGCTCGGTGTCGAGGCTCGCCACCGGTGCGTAGCCCGGCTCCCCCAGGCACCCTTGCACGGCGTAGAGCGTCCGGCGGTACTCGGCGGCGAATGCTGCCGCATCCATGGTTCCGTGCGTTTTCGCCAAGGCCAGTAGGGCATCGTAGACCTTCATCGCCCGCTTGATGTCGCGCTGCGCCGACCCGGGCGTCGCGTTGTAGTAGTACTGCGTATCGATCTGATTGAACGTGATGTAATCTTTGAACCCCGTGATCGGAATCGACGTCGGGTACTTCGATGCTGTGTACCAGAAAAGGTTCAGGCCGTTCGGGATGCCGTCGGAAAACGCGTCGATGTATTGATCCCAGG
>JBCBTD010000093.1:0-12461 GCA_039818825.1 Pseudomonadota bacterium | reverse complement strand
CGCTCGACCTGGATCGCGAGCTTGATCGAAGCCGGCGGCATCGCCGCAGCACCGAGCGAGCCTTTGGCCGACGCCGCGGCCGTCGAGCGGGCGTTGAACTCGGCGAGGGTGCCGAGCGTCAGCAGCACGACCGCGGGCCGCTCCGGCAGGCGGTCGGCTGCATCGCGCAACGCCTCGAACGACTCGGCGAGACGATAGCGCGGCAAAGGTGTCACCTCGACCGCAGCACTCGCCGTCGGCAAAGGCGGCAAGCCGGTCGCATCGACGGTCTCGACCTCGACCGCCGTCTCGTCGAGCAAGGGGAACGTGGAAACGCCGGTGATCGGCCGCTTGCGCGTCGCCACCGCCTTTTCCCGAGCCGCGCGCTCCTCGGCGAGCCGGGCATGCAAGCCACCGCTCTGGAGCGCTGCGAGCAGCCCGCCTTCGGTCTCGATGGTCTGGAAGCGCTGCCACGCCGCGTGCGCGATCTCATCCGTCAGATGCTCGACGTACCAACTGCCGCCGGCCGGATCGACGACGTTGCCGAGGCTCGATTCCTCGAGCAGCACCAGCTGGGTGTTCCGCGCCATCCGTCGCGCGGTGCGGTCCGGAAGGCCCAGCGCATGGCTGAACGGCAGCACGGTGAGCACGTCGGCGCCGGCGACGCCGCCACCGAAGGCCGCCACCGTGTTCCGCAGCAGGTTCACCCAGGGATCGCGCTTGGTCAGCATCCGCCGCGAGGTCTCGGCGACCACCCGCGGCGCGGGGACGTCGGCGCCGAGCGCGCCGACCAGCGTGCTCCAGCACCGCCTGAGGGCCCGTACCTTGGCGATGGTCGTGAAGACGTCGTCGTCGACCGCCAAGGTCAGCGTCGTCGCCGCCGCGGCGCGGGACGGGTCGACGCCAGCGCGATCGAGCGCGCGCAACGCCTCGGCGAGATGCGCCAGTCCGCAGGCAAGCTCCTCGCCGGCGGTAGCACCGCCGTCGTGATAGGCGCGAAGATCGACGCCCAGCACGCGAACCTTGGGGAAGCCGTCCGCTCGGTCGATCAGGCCGGCGGCGTCGGCGAAGGCGTCGTCGACGCTCCGGTCGAGCTTGCCGGTCAGGCCCAGGGTCGCGATCGGATCGACGTGGAGATCGCCGACGATGGCGTCGGCCGCATCACCGCGATCGGCCCATAGCCGCAACAGACCGTCGCCGAACGCCACCGCGCGACTGCCGGCCTCGAGGCTGACCGCGGCCATGCCGGTGAAAACACCGTCGAGCACCACCTCGAGATCGCCAGCGCCGGCGAGGCGAATGCCCTCCGCCGTGTCGGCCAAGGGGTCGGCGACCACCAGCCGCAAGCCTTCGACGCCCCGGGCGAGGTCGTCCAATCCTTGGCGGTTGGCGAGCGCCGGGTCCGGGTGGGCGTGACGCTGCTCGATCAGCCAGCGGCCATCGGCCGGCCGCGTGCCGCGGACGAACGGCGCGTTGCCCGGCACCCCGGACTCCTCGGCATCCGCCGGCGTGTACAACGGCTGGATCGCGAAGCCGTCCTCGCTGCGTGTGACCATGCGCCGTTCGAAGTCGGCACCCTTGAGCACCTTGTCGACCGCCGCTCGCCACGCCTGGAGATTTGGCTCGGCGAAACCTTCGGCGAGATTGAGCTCGTCGCCCTGCATCATCGCCCCCCTCTCGGTTACGTCCCCAGCGTCGTATGAAGCACGGGTTGGCTGCCGATGGTATCCCGCTTTCGACGCGACCTCTCCACGCACGCCCGGTTTCGCGGCAGCACGAATGATGGATCGAAAGTCACGATGGCGCTCATCAGATTAGCGAATTGACATCTCTTCGGATCTGCTGCGACCGTTCCATCACCATATTCGTGGAGTAGATCCGTGGAGTACAAAGTCGTCCCATTCAATCCGTCGTTGCCGCGCCAAGATCCTCAAGGCGCTGCCGCGCAAAAACTCGACACGTTGATTACCGCTGAAGTTGCCCAAGGCTGGGAATTCGTCACGGTCAGTAATCATACGACGTTCATTCCAGGTCGCCGGGGCTGTTTTGGTTTTGGCGCCGAGCCTGGCTATCCGGACACATTGTCTTTGATGGTTTTCCGCAGATGAGGTGGCTGGTCGTTCTGGCCATCCGTGCCTATCAGCAACTCGCGCCGGCAGCCCTGCGTCGCAGATGCATCTTCGCCGAGAGTTGTTCGGCACATGTCGCCCGAGTCGCAAGTGAGGAAGGATTGGTGAGTGCAGCCGCTGCGTTGCTCGATCGCTTCCGAAAGTGTCGGCCTGGCTACGTGCTCGTGGAAGCCGAACTGGTGCCGGGAACGCGAACGCGGCTGGTGGTGTTCGCCGACGGCTCGTGCGCGTCGAGCGCCGTGTTGCGGGATACCATCGGCGAACTTTAGTCGTGGTCGGCGCCCGCCGGCATGGCCCGCCTAGGGCGCGGTGCCAAGCGCCCGGTCGAGCAACGTCAGGTCCATGTCGTGGCCGCCGTCGTGCAGGCAGATCAGCAAGTCGCCATCGGCGCAGTCGGTCGACTGGCGGCAACGGAGGCCGTCGAGGCTGGCGTTCGACCGTGGCGCGCCCTGGCAACCAGCAGCCGTCTCGAACCGGGTCCAGCCCTGCTCGATGTCACCCTGGCGCCAGCGGCCGCCAATGGGGCGGCCAGCCATCGGTACCACCGTGTCGCTGGTGCCATGGACGTGGGCGAGACTGCCCACCGGAGTCACACAGGCGGCCGGCATCGGCTCCCAGAAGCCGCCCGAGATGGCGACGTAGCGACCAAGTGCCGCGCCTTCGCTGCAGGCGAGGTCCCAGACCATCGAGCCGCCCTGGGAGAAGCCCGCAAAGGTCGGTGGCTTGGCGCGAAGCGGGTAGCGCACCGCGACGTCGGCCAGCACCTGCTTGACGAAGCCGTGCTCGTCGCGGACCTGCATCGGCGAGCCCTGGTGCGACCAACTCGTCCGCCCGTTGGCACCTGCGAGGCCGTTCGGTGCCACCAGCAGCGCGTCATGGCGATCGGCCAGGCGCTGGAGGCCCGGGTTGGACGTGATCGCTTCGCCGGTCGCGGAGTAGCCGTGGAAAAACACCAGGAGCGCCAGCGGGGTTTCACCGTCCCACGTCGCCGGTGGCCGCGCGACGTAGGAGCCGTCGGCGACGACGTGGGTGTCGGCCGCCTGGGCGGTGCCCACGAGGCCAAGCACTACCAAGAACCAGAACCACCGCATTGCCATTCTCCATCGCCAGCGGCGAAGTGGGGCAGGGCGCTGTGGTGTCCAGTCTGGGGCTTGCGGTGTCGACGCTGCTCAGCGGCCCCCGAGGTCGCCTGCCAAGTCCCAAGGCGACCGACGAGCCTCGCGCAATGCGTCGTAGCGGTCGATGCCGATGTCGGCCAGCAGGCGGTCGTCGAGTTCGGCCAGCGCCGCCCGTTCGGCGCGCACACGGCGGGCGACGCGCAACCACGCGACGACGCGTTGCAGGAGCTGCCAGGGCCGCGGCTCGGCATGGACGGGGGAAAGGCTGATGGCTCTGGCCATGGCGTTGGTCCGCAAAATGAGGCGTGATCACTCCTTCGCGAGGAGCGCCATCCTTCTGCCACGCAGGTGTTTACCGATCGTCAACGCCCCGCCTCAGGACCGTTCTGGCGGCGGCCATCAGGGCGATGGTGACACCAAGGTCGCGCCGTCGGCGTTCAGTGCGTTCCGGTCGCCGCCAGCGCGAGGGTGATGGTGACGACCGCGAGCGGCGTCGACAGCGCGATCGCGGTCGCGCACTCGGCCTCGCCGACGCGGTAGCGGCTGGCGAACAGATAGGGGTTCACACCCACGGGTGTGGCACCCATCACCACGGCAACGGCGACCCACGCGGGCGGCAGGTCGAACAAGAGTGTGCAGACGGCCAAGGTGGCCATCGGGTGGACGACGCCTTTGAGAACGACCAAGAGGCTGGCGAGCGGCAACGCCCCCTGGATCGAGAACGAGCGAAGCGCTGCACCGGTGGCGAAGAGGGCGCAAGGTATCGCGGCGCGTCCCAGCAGTTCGGCGAAGCTGTCGACGACCACCGGCAGCACCAAGCCAGAGCGGTTGACCGCGAGGCCGAGCACCAAGCCGATGATGATCGGGTTGAACGCGATACTCTTCAGGATGCGGCCGGGCAGGTGGCGGAGTTCGCCGTTGGCGGACCCGGCGAGCTCCATCAGTACCGTCACCAGGGTGAAGAACAACAGGCTGTGCAGCGAGATGATGAGGAACGCCGGGAACGCCCCGGCCTCGCCGAACACCGTCAGGACCACCGGGATGCCGATCAGCACGGTGTTGCCGTAGGCGCCGGCGAACCCCAGGATCGTCGCCTCACCGGCCGGCCGGCCGAGCCCGAATCGGGTGATGAGGATGCCGCAGACGAATACCGTCGCTGTGGCGATGTAGAACGCCAGCAACAGATCGCCGGCGCCGGCTGCCGGGCCGTCCATCTGTGCCATGGCACGGAACAACATCACCGGAATGGCGAAGTTGAACACGAACGCGGATACGGCACGGCCTGCGGCAGCATCGAACACCGGGGTGAAGGTGGCGCCGTAGCCGGCCGCGATGACGAGAAATACCGGCAGAATCAGATCGAGGATCGCGAGCAGCGGTGGCTTCCCTTGCGGTCTTGGGAACGCTGGCGTCGCGGCGGGCGCCGTGCGAGGCTCCCCGGGTAACGCAAGCTTGGGGACGCGACCATGGCTTATGCGATCATCACCAAGGACAAGGCGGGCGCACTGGAACTCAGGCAAGAGCACCGGGCGGCACATCTCGAGCACCTGATGGCCCACCTCGGCAAGCTCATCGCCGCCGGTGCGCAGATAGAGGACGACGGCAGCGGCGGCTTCGGTGGGATCATCCTCTTCGACACCGACGATCGAGCCGAGGCCGAAGCATTCGTCGCCGCCGATCCTTTCACCAAGGTCGGCCTGTTCGAAGAGGTGACGGTCGTGCGGTGGCGCAAGGGCTTTCTCGACGGCAAGCGTCTCTTCTGACGGCCGCCGACGCCGTTCGGTCGGTCCTCGTTGGAGCTCGCGCATGACCAGGACCTGGATCAAGCAACCGCTGGCGATCGTCGCCGACGGGGCGGCCGGCGGTGTCGTCGTAGCCGACGATCGCATCGTCGAGCTGGTGCCGGCCGGGGGGGTGCCCGCGACACCGGTGGACGCCGTCTTCGACGCCTGGCGGCACGTCGTGCTGCCGGGCCTCGTCAACACCCACCACCACACCTACCAGACCCTGACCCGCGCCGTGCCGGCGGTACTCGACCAGCCGTTGTTCGGCTGGCTCGAGGGCCTCTATCCAATCTGGGCGCGACTCACGCCCGAAGCGCTGGAGCCGGCCTTCCGGTTGGCCTTCGCCGAGCTGTTGGAGAGCGGCTGCACCACTGCTGTGGACCATCACTACGTCTTTCCGGCGGGCACGGAGAACGCCATCGACCTCGAGGTCGAGGTCGCGCGCGACCTCGGACTCCGGGTGGTCCTGACCCGCGGCAGCATGGATCTGTCGAGCGACGACGGTGGGCTGCCGCCGCCCGCCGTGACCCAGTCGGCCGAAGTGGTGCTTCGCGACAGCGAGCGGCTGATCAGCCGGCATCACCAGCCCGGATCGGGTGCCATGTGCCAGATCGCGCTCGCACCCTGTTCCCCGTTCTCGGTGACGCGCTGGCTCTTGGAGGAAACGGCTGCGTTGGCCTCGCTACACGGGGTGCGCCTGCACACCCACCTGGCCGAAACGGCGGACGAGGAGCGCTTCTGCCTGGAGCGCTACGGCTGTCGGCCCGTCGACTACCTGGACGCGTGCGGCTGGCTCGGACCGCGCACCTGGGTGGCCCATGGCATCCACTTCGCAGCCGAAGAGATCATCCGTCTCGGCCGTGCCGGCGTCGGGGTCGCGCACTGTCCGTCGGCCAACCTCGTGCTCGGTTCGGGCATCTGTCCGGTGTTGGCATTGGAAGCCGCGGGTGCACCGGTGGGCTTGGCGGTCGACGGCTCGGCGTCGAACGACCATTCCAACCTCGCCGCCGAAGTCCGCCTCGCGTTCCTCTTGCAGCGGCTGGCGGCTGGCGTCGAGCGGGTCGGCCACCTGGACGCGCTGCGTTGGGCCACCGCCGGGGGCGCCGCGTGCCTCGGCCGCACCGACATCGGTGGTCTCGAGGTTGGCCGACAAGCCGATCTGGCGTTGTTCGACATGGATGCGCTGCGCTTTGCGGGCGCGCGCGACCCGCTCGCGGCGCTGGTCCGCAGCGGCTTCGACCGCGCCGACCGGGTGATGGTCGCCGGCCGCTGGGTCGTCGAGAACGGCGCCGTCGTCGGGCTCGACCGCGCGGCGCTGGTGGACCGCCATCGCCGGGCCGCAGCCACCCTGGTCGCCGCTTGACGCTTGCCTTGGACGCTCGGCCGGCTGACGACGTCAGCTCGTCGGGTCGGTGCGCCGCACGGTGTCGTCGCGAGCGGTCGGCCCGCCGAGGCCCAACTCGTGGTGCTCGTAGTTGTTGCCCACGGCGAGGATACAGCTCATCCCGTCCGGCCGCGTCGCCGTGATCGTCCAGGTGCCGGTCTGCGGCGAGGCGTAGACCTGCATCAACGCGCCGTTCGACTGCAGGCCGATCGACACCGGTTCCTCGCTGTAGCGCTCCTTGAGCGCTCGGCTCAAGATCGCATGGTCGTGGCAAGCGGTGACGGTCGACGTGCTTTCGGCACGGGCGATCGTCGTGTACCCGGTGATCGCCAGGCTCAAGCCCAGACAACCGGCGGCAAGGGCAAGCTTCGGCTGCATCGTCATCACTCCTCACGGCCGGCCCCGATGAGGGATGCTCGATCGAGGGTCGCGGGGCTCGCGTCTCGACCAGCCAAACATGCGAGGGTAAAGAACGGGTTTCCCGCTCGGGTAACGCATGGCCTTGGTTTTTCATTCCCCGCTCGACGACCCCGAGCCGTGGCGTCGGGCGCTCGCTTCGGAGCTGCCTGATCTCGACGTCTGGGTATGGCCGCACGTCCCGGACCCGGCGGCGATCGCGTTTGCGCTGGTCTATCGCCCGCCGCCGGCGCTGCTCGCCAGTCTGAAGCACGTCCGCGCGGTGGTGTCTTTGGCCGCCGGCGTCGACCACATACCGTTCGCCGCGTTGCCGTCTGGCGTGCCGGTGTGCCGGATGGTGGAGCCCGGTCTGGCCGCACAGATGGCCGACTACGTGCTCCATGCCGCCCTGACGGCGCAGCGTGGCTTCGACCACTACGCCCGCTGCGCGACGGTCGGGCAGTGGGATTGGGCGCCCGCCGGCGCGCCTTCGGCGTTCCACGTCGGTCTGCTCGGGCTCGGTGCGATCGGGCGGGCGGTGGCAGCGCGGCTGGCGGCGGCGGGCTTTTCGATCAGCGGTTGGAGCCGGCTTGGCCGCACTATCGCCGGCGTCGTCGTCGAGGGCGGCGCGGACGGCTTGGACCGGCTGCTGGCCCGGTCCGACATGGTGGTATTGCTGTTGCCAGCCACCGCTGAAACCGCGGGGCTGGTCGACGCCCGGTTCCTCCAGCGAACCAAGCGCGGCGCACATTTCGTCAACGTCGGGCGCGGCGAACACGTGGTCGACGCCGATCTGCTGCGCGCCTTGGATGATGGCCAGCTGGCGAGCGCGACCTTGGACGTCTTCCGCGTCGAGCCATTGCCGGCGGACCATCCGTTCTGGCGGCATCCGCGGGTCCGCGTCACCCCCCACGTCGCGGCGACCCCGGTGCCCGAGACCGGCGCCGTGGCCGTCAGGGCTGTGGTCGATGCGGTGCGCAACGGCTTGCCGCTCCCCCACCGCGTCGATCTCGAGCGCGGCTATTGAGGACAACGTCATGAGTGCGTCGGTGATTGCAGTGGCCCAGCAGAAGGGCGGCGCCGGCAAGACCACGGTCACCGCGCAACTGGCGGCCGCCTGGGTCGAGCGGAGGCTGCGGGTGGCCTGCATCGATACCGACCCGCAAGGGACGCTCGGCGCCTGGGCGGCGCTGCGGGCGCGGACGATCCGTCCGCCGGTCGAGGTGCGTTCGGTCCAAGGCTGGCGCCTCGGGATCGCGCTCCGCGAGCTGCGTGCCAGTCACGACGTCGTGCTGGTCGACAGCCCACCGCATGCAGAGAGCGAGGCGCGGGTGGTGGTGCGGGAAAGCGATCTCGTGGTGATTCCGTGTCAGCCCAGCCTGCTCGACGTCTGGGCGATCGGCGCCACCCTCGATCTGGTGAAAGCGGAGAAGCGCCCGATGGCGGTGGTTTGGAACCGGACCCCGCCGCGGGGGCGGGCACTCGACGAAGCGCGTGCCGGATTGGCCGACGCCGGTGCCGTGCCGCTGGAGATGGGATTCGGCAACCGCACGGCCTTTGCCGGATCGATGCACCAGGGCCTCGGTGCGGTCGAGAGCGAGCCCCGCAGCCGGGCAGCCGACGAAGCCCGTGAGGTCGCCACCCGGCTGCTCACGATCGCTCGTGGTCGCAGCTTCGGCTTGGCGCGGTAGGTCCCGTCGACTAGGACACCGCGACCACGGCGCCTGGGGGGGCGCTGTGTACCAGGAGGACGACCATGGCGTCTGCCGAAAAGACGGCTCCGCCCGTGACCGGCAAGGCCGATCTCGTGGCGTACCTCGCCGGCGCGGCCAAGCCGCCAACCGCGCATCGGATCGGTACCGAGCACGAGAAGTTCGCTTTCCGCCGTAACGACTTGCGACCACTCAGCTACGAGGGTGCTGGCGGCATCCGCTGGCTCCTGGAGCGCTTGGCGGAGCGGTTCGACTGGCAGGTGGTACGCGAGGAGGGCTTGCCGATCGCGCTGGTCCGCGAGCGTGCGGGCATCACCCTCGAGCCTGGTGGCCAGCTCGAGCTGTCCGGCGCGCCGCTCAATACGCTCCACGACACCTGTCGCGAGACCAACGAGCATCTTGCCGAGGTCAAGACGATCACCGAGGGCGCCGGAATCGGGATGCTCGGCATCGGCTTCAATCCGAAATGGCCGCTCGCCGACATCCCGCGCATGCCCAAGGGCCGCTACGCGATCATGCGGGAATACATGCCGACCCGCGGCTCGATGGGTTTGGACATGATGCACCGGACCTGCACGGTTCAGGTGAACCTCGACCATGCCAGCGAAGCCGATATGGTGAAGAAGTTCCGGGTCGGCTTGGCTCTGCAGCCGGTGGCGACGGCGCTCTTCGCCAATTCGCCCTTCACCGAAGAGCGACCCAACGGCTTCTTGAGCTATCGCAGCCACATGTGGACCGACACGGACCCGGACCGCGCCGGCATGTTGCCGTTCGTCTTCGACGACGGTTTCGGCTTCGAGCGCTACGTCGACTACGTGCTCGACGTGCCGATGTACTTCGTCTACCGCGCCGGCCGCTACGTCGACGCCAGTGGCCAGTCCTTTCGCGACTTCATGGAAGGACGGCTGCCGGCGCTACCTGGCGAGCTGCCGACCCTCGACGACTGGGAAGCCCACCTGACGACCGCGTTCCCCGAGGTGCGTCTCAAGAAGTACCTGGAGATGCGCGGCGCCGACAGCGGCCCTTGGAACATGATCTGCGCGCTGCCGGCGCTCTGGGTCGGGCTTCTCTACCACCCGGCGTCGCTCGACGCGGCCGCCGATCTGGTCACCGACTGGACCGCCGAGGAGCGGGAGGGCCTGCGGCGCGACGTCCCGCGCTTCGGTTTGAAGACCCCGTTTCGCGGCGGGGCTCTCAAAGCCGTCGCTCAGCGTGTGGTGGGGTTGGCCGAGGCCGGACTCCGAGCGCGAGGCCATCACGACATCGATGGTCTCGACGAGCGCAAGTACCTGGAGCCGCTCCTGGTGATTGCCGACAGCGGTCGGACGCCGGCCGAGGAGAAGTTGGCCCGCTACCACGGCCCTTGGGCCGAAAGCGTCGATCCGATCTTCACGCACTACGCTTTCTGACCGCGGCGTTCGGCTCGGCTGCGATCGGCGCATCGGCGCCGGCGAAGGGTGCGGCACTGCTGGCACCGGCGGTCTTGAACCAGCCGTAGCGCTCAGCCGACGCGACGACGCGGCCGACCACCACCAGCACGGGGTTGCGGGCGTCCAGTCCGTCGGCGCGGTCGCCGAGATTGGCGATCGTTCCGCGCACCAGGCGCTGCTGCGGCAGCGTCGCGTTCTCGATGGCGCAGGCTGGGGTCGTCGGCTCCATGCCGGCACCGATCAACGCCGCTGCCACCGCGCGCAGCCCGGTCAGGCCCATGTACAAGCACAAGGTGTGGCCGCTGCGGGCGAGGGCGGCCCAGTCGTGGGCCGCCGGGCCGTCGTGCCCCTGGCCGGTCGCGAACACCACGCCGTGGGCGTGGTCGCGGTGGGTCAATGGAAAGCCGGCATAGGCGGCGGCGCCGATCGCTGCAGTCACGCCCGGGACGATCTCGAACGGCACGCCCGCCTCCAACAGCGCGTCGAGCTCTTCGCCGCCGCGGCCGAAGACGAACGGGTCACCGCCTTTCAGCCGAACGACCCGTTGGCCGCGCCGGGCTCGGTCGACCAGCAACGCGTTCAGCGCCGGCTGGCGAAGCTCGTGGTGCGCGCGGCGCTTGCCGACGAACACGCGCTCGGCATGCGACGGGATCAGGGCGAGCACGCCCGGCCCGACCAGGCGGTCATGGACCACCACGTCGGCTCGTTGCAGCAGGCGCAGCGCCTTCACGGTCAACAAGTCCGGATCGCCCGGGCCGGCGCCGATCAGATGGACGAAACCCGTGACGGGCGGGGCGGAGGCGGCAGTCATCGGCGATTCGGTACCGGCGCTGCCATCGCCGGTCAATCGGACCCGCCGGTCGCGCGTAGCGGACGTTGGTGGTGCCCGGCCACTCAACGGTGGACGGTCAAAGACAACAGCATCACCGCTTCGCAAAGCTGTTGGCCGGCGCCGAGCACGTCGCCCGTCTGCCCGCCGAAGGCGCGCTTGGCGACGGCACCCCAGACGATCAGGGTCGCCACGGTCAGGGCCAGCATCGAGGTGGCCACCGCCGGCGGTAGCAAGACGAGTGCGGCGGCAGCCGGCAATCCGAGGCCCAGCGCCACGGCGATTGGCCCCGGTCGGCGGCCGGCCGCCAAACCGTCGTTCCGTGCCGGCGGCAGGAACGACCACAGCGCGACGATGGCGCCGCGTGACAGGGCGGCGGCAACCACCAGCGTCGTCAACTGCTGCCACGGGTCCCAGAGCGACGACAGCCCGATGAACCGGGCGAGGGTGACGAAGATCAGCGCCTGCGCACCGAAGCTGCCGATGCGGCTGTCGCGCATCACCTCCAGCCGGCGGCCGCGCTCGCGGACGCCCAGGGCGTCGGCGCAGTCGGCCAGCCCGTCCTCGTGCAAGGCTCCGGTCAGGAGCGCCAACAGCGCCAGCACGACGCATGCGGCCGCCAGGGTCGGCAGTCCCGCGAGCGTCAGTCCGGCGAAGACGAGGCCGGCGATCAGGCCGAGGCCGGCGCCGACCACCGGAAACCACCCGGCCACCTGGGCCAAGGGTGGAGGTGTGCGATCCAACGTCACCGGCAGCCGCGTGAGGAACTGGGTGGCGAGCTTCAAACCTTCGACCAAGTGCCGCTCCCGCCCCGTCGCTGCTAGCTCGGACGCCCCACTAGGAGGTCACCCCTTGGCTGTCCACACTCCGAAGAGCCTGGCGGCGCGGCTAGAGGCGCTGCCCTTGGGCAACGCGGAAGCTGCTGCCGCCGTCGCCGCGCGCGAGGCGACCTTGACCAAGCCGCCGGGTGCGCTCGGCCGGCTGGAGGCGATCACCGCCTGGCTCGCCCGCTGGCAGGGCCGCAGCCCGCCGCGGCTGGACCGCGTGCGCATCGCCGTTTTCGCCGGCAATCACGGGGTCGCCGGCCGCGGCGTGTCCGCTTTCCCGGCGGCGGTGACGGCGCAGATGGTCGCCAATTTCGAAGCCGGTGGTGCCGCGGTGAACCAGCTCGCGCGGGTCGCCGCCGCCGAGCTGCACGTCGTCGCCCTGGACCTCGAGCGACCGACGGCGGACTTTACCGAGGGTCCGGCGCTCGACGAGGCGGGTTTCGACGAGGCGGTCCGTGCGGGCGAGGCTGCGGTGGTCGATGGGCTCGATCTCCTGGCCATCGGCGAAATGGGCATCGCCAACACCACACCGGCCGCTGCCATCGCCGCAGCACTGCTCGGAGGCCGCGGCGGCGATTGGGTGGGCCCCGGAACCGGGGTCGACGCCGAGGGCCTCCGCCGCAAGGCGGCCGTCGTGGATGCCGGCCTTGCCCGTCACGTCGAGGCGGTCGCACCGCTGGAGGTGCTGCGCCGTCTGGGTGGCCGCGAGCTGGTCGCCATGGCGGCCGCGACGCTGGCTGCCCGCGAGCGCGGCGTGCCCGTGCTGGTCGACGGCTTCGTCGCCACCGCCGCCGTGCTGCCCTTGGTGCGTACGCACGGCGCCGCCCTCGACCACGTGCTGCTGGCGCACGTCTCCGCCGAGCCCGGCCACCG
>JBCBTD010000092.1:0-12744 GCA_039818825.1 Pseudomonadota bacterium | reverse complement strand
CGCCGAGGACGACCGCTCAGTGCTGAAGAATCTGGCTGAGGAACAGCTTGGTGCGGTCGTAGCGTGGGTTGTTGAAGAACTCTTCCGGGTGGTTCTGCTCGACGATCTCGCCCTGGTCCATGAAGATCACCCGGTCGGCGACCATCCGCGCGAAGCCCATCTCGTGGGTCACGACCAACATGGTCATGCCCTCCTGAGCCAACTCGACCATCACGTCGAGCACCTCCTTGATCATTTCCGGGTCGAGCGCCGAGGTCGGTTCGTCGAACAGCATGATCTTCGGGCGCATGCAGAGTGCGCGCGCGATGGCCACCCGTTGCTGCTGGCCGCCGGACAACTGCAGCGGGTACTTGTGCGCCTGCTCCGGAATCTGCACCCGCTCCAACAGGCTCATCGCCAGCCCTTCGGCCTCGGCCTTGGGCAGCTTCTTCACCCAGACCGGAGCCAAGGTGCAGTTCTCCAACACGGTGAGGTGCGGGAAGAGGTTGAACTGCTGGAAGACCATGCCGACTTCACTGCGGATTTGGTCGATGTTGCGCAGATCGTTGTTCAGTTCGACGCCGTCGACCACGACCTGACCTTCCTGATGGGTCTCCAGGTGGTTGATGCAGCGGATCAGGGTCGACTTGCCCGAGCCGGACGGGCCGCAAATGACGATGCGTTCGCGTTGGCGCACGGTGAGGTCGACGTCCTTCAGGACGTGGAACGAGCCGAACCACTTGTTGAGCTTGATGATTTCGATGATCGACTCGTGCGACGCGGTGGACGCCACGTGCGTCTGACCGGCAGCCTCGAAGTCGGTGATGTCAGTGGTCATGGCTAGGCCCTCATCTCGGGAACGACGGTCAGCGGCTGCCGGGGCCGGTATCGAGCCGGCGCTCCAGATTGATGCTGTACTGCGACATCGCGAAGCAGAACACGAAGTAGATCATCGTGATGAAGAAGAACGGTTCGATGAACAGGCCGAGCCAGGTCGTGTCCTCCCCGACCGCGCGTGCCATGCTCAACAGATCGAACAGACCGATGATCGACACCAACGTCGTGTCCTTGAACAGACCGATGAAATTGCCGACGATCGTCGGGATCATGATCTTGAGCGCCTGCGGCATGACGATCAGCGTCGTCGACTGCCAGTAGGTGAGGCCCATGGCATCGGCCGCCTCGTACTGGCCGCGGGGAATGGCTTGCAGCCCGCCGCGAATCACTTCGGCCATGTAGGCTGCAGCGAACAGACACACAGCGACGATCGCCCGGGCCAGTTGGTTCACCTCGACGCCGACCGGCAGGAACAGCGGCAGCATCGTGTTGAACATGAACAGGATGGTGATCAGTGGCACCGAGCGGAACAACTCGATGAACGCGGTGCAGAGCAGGCGGATCACCGGAAGTTTCGAGCGGCGGCCGAGGGCGAGGACCACACCTGCCGGCAACGAGAAGGCGATACCGATACCCGAGACGACCAGCGTCAGGAACAGCCCGCCCCATTGATTGGTTCGCACCTCTGGCAGTGACCAGAGCCCGACGACCGCAAGGGCAATTGCGAAGCCGATGCCCGCGGCAACCAGCAACAAGCGTCGTTGGTCGCGCTCTGGGCGCTGACGCGCGCCTAGTGCTGCCAGGAGGAACGTGCCGAACGTCGCCCCGGTCGCTCGTTCCGTCAGGGTGGTCAGCCACACCCAGACGAAGCAGGCCAGTGACCCGGCGATCAGTACCGCCCAGAGCCAACCGCGTTCGCCACCGAGGAAGAAGTAGCTGGCGAGGAACGGGTAGACGAGCACCGCGGTCAGCCCGATCGCGACCTTCGAGCGGACGCGTGGCAACCACAGCGGCACCACCCAAAGCACCAACACCAAAAAGCCTGTGTTGATCCGCCAGACCTCGTCTTTGGGGTAGAGGCCGTAGATGAGATTGGGCAGCCAGGCGATGACGCCTGGCCAACAGGCGCCCGCACGCCCGACCTCGTCCAGGCATTCGCGGCGGTCGGCGGCGTGCCAAACGGCGTTGAACACCGCCCAGTTCAGCACTCCGCTCAACACCACGTAGGCGATGTACAGCCCGAGGAGCGTCAGCAGTGCGTTACCGGGCGTGGAGAACAGGTTCTTACGGCTCCAGCCGATGATGCCGACGGTGTCGGAGGGGGCCGCGCGTGCCGGTTTCGGTCGGAACGTTTCCGTGTCGCTGGTGCTGCTCTGGACCATCGCTCAGCGCTCCTTCAGCAGCACGCGATTGTTGTAGTAGTTCAACAACACCGACACCAACAGGCTCACCGTACAGTAAAATGCCATCGTCATCGCCACGATCGGTATCGCCCGCCCGGACTGGTTCAGTGACGTGTTCATCCAAACGCTGACCAGGTCGGGAAAGCCGATGGCAATCGCCAGTGACGAGTTCTTGGTGACGTTGAGGTACTGGCTGATCAACGGCGGAATGATCACCTTGAGCGCCTGCGGCAGGACGATCAGGCGGGTCGTCCAGCTAGGTTTGAGGTTGAGCGACATCGCTGCCTCGGTCTGGCCGCGCCCGACCGATTGGATGCCCGAGCGGACGATCTCGGCGATGAAGCACGAGGTGTAGACGCTGAGGGCGATCACGAGCGCGCAGAAGCTCGGCGGGACGCTCGAGCCGCCTTGGAAGTTGAAGCCGCTCAGCACCGGGATCTCCCACTGCAACGGAGCGCCAAGGGCAAAGTAGGCGGCCATCGGTACGAGGACGATCAGTGCCAAACCGACAGGCAAGGCCGGAAAGATGACACCGGTCGCGTCCTGGCGCCGCTTCGCCCACAGGGCCAAGCCGATCGCGGCGGCGACGGCGGCCAGGAAGGCGGCGAGCACCCAGTCGAACCCAGCCTGCGGTAGCGGCGCCGGCATGTAAAAACCACGATTGTTCAACGCGAACACATCCAGCAGGACCACGCTGTCCCGCGGTCGCGGCAGCAGATTGAACACGCCGAAGAACCAAGCGATGATCTGCAGTAGCAAAGGCGTATTGCGCAGCACCTCGATGTAGACGCGAGAAAGCGCGCGGATCAGCCAGTTGGACGACAGCCGTGCGAGCCCGACGATGAGGCCGAGGACCGTCGCCAAGATGATGCCAACGAATGCGACGAGCAGCGTGTTGGCCATCCCCACTTGGAACACCCGGAAGTAGCTGTCGCCTTCCTGGTAGGGGATCAGTGTGAAGCCGATGGCGAAGCCGGCGCTGACCGACAGGAAATCGAACCCGGCGGAGAGGTTCCGTTCCGACATGTTGGCGGTGGTGTTGGTGACCAGGTACCAGGTCAGCAGAACGAACGCGCCGCCGGCAACGATCTGGTAGAAGACGGCGCGCGCCGTCGCGTCGGTCAGGAACCAGAGCGCAGTCCGGCTCGATCGCCGGCTCGCGTGCATCACGGCCATCGGTGGATCTCTCCGCTTCGGCGCACAGGACGAGCACGCACGCCCCGGCTGCCGCGCCAGGGCGGGCAGTGAGGCGTGCGCTGGCCGGCCATCAGCCGACCTGGAAGATCACCGGAACGGCGGAGCGTAGAGGATGCCGCCGTCGTACCACTGCGCGTTCAGCGTGCCGTCACGCGGTATGCCGATCGGTGTGTCCGCGCCGACGTGCTTTTCGTAGAGCTCGCCGTAATTGCCGATCGACGACAGCACCGCGACCATGAAGTCGGGCTCGAGCCCGAGGCCCTCGCCGATGTTGCCCTCGACGCCAAGCAGACGCTTCACGTTCGGATTGTCCGAGCCAAGCATTTCCTGGACGTTGGCCGAGGTGACGCCGAGCTCTTCGGCTTCGACCATGCCGTTGAGCACCCAACGGACGATGTCGCCCCAATTCTGGTCGCCCTGACGTACGACCGGGCCGAGCGGCTCCTTCGAGATGGTCTCGGGCAGGATGACGTGCGCCGCGGGATCGGGGAACGCCGAGCGACGCGCGGCGAGGCCCGATTTGTCGTTGGTGTACGCGTCGCAGCCGCCGCCGAGATAGGTCTCCACGAGAACGTTGACGTTCTCGTTGGTCACCGGCGTCAGGTCCATGTCGTTGGCACGGAAGAAGTCGGCGAGGTTGAGTTCGGTAGTGGTGCCCGTCAGTACGCAAACCGTGGCGCCGTCCAGGTCCAGTGCCGAACCGATCCCGCTGTCGACCGGGACCAGGAAGCCTTGGCCGTCGTAGAAATTGATGCCGGCGAACTCGAGACCGAGCTGGGTGTCGCGAACGGCGGTCCAGGTCGTGGTGCGGCTCAGCATGTCGCTTTCGCCGTTGGCCAGCGACGTGAAGCGCACGGCCGACGTGACCGACTGGTACTCGACGTTGTCCGGCTCGCCGAACACCGCGGCCGAGACGGCGCGGCAGATGTCGACGTCGATCCCAGACCATGTGCCGTCATCGGCGAGGGCGTAGAAGCCCGGGGTCGGCAAGCCGACCTGGCAATTGAGGTGGCCGCGCTCTTTGACGACGTTCAGGGTTTCCTGGGCGTCGGCGCCCCCGGCAATGCCGAGCACGCCGAAGGCGGCGACCGCCGCCAGCGGTTGGACGATACGACTCATGGGTTTCGTGGCCTCCTGGGCTGTTGGGTGCTGTGGACGGACTCCACCACCTTGTTTGACGGGCAGCAAGCGACGTGCCAGCACGCCCATTGCCCGCACATAGGTCAACTGCATTATCAGGAGCGTTGGTCAAGTGGGAGGCGCGTTCGGTCGGCGGCTGCCCATGGAACGAGCGGCCTGCCAATCCACTGGGCCATGGGTCAAGGACGGCGCAGGTCGATCAGAGGCGATGGCTGGCGTCTTCGCCCCTGATCGCGGTCACCGGCGTTCGCTCAGGCGGGCTCCGGGACCTGCGGCGTGAGGCCGTCGTCGCCATCGGGTGCGGGCAGCAAGGACGGCCCCCCGCCCGGCGTGATGACGAAGTGCAACTCGCCGTTCTCGACGGTTACGAGCACTCGGCCGCCTTGCGACAGTTCGCCGAACAACAACTCGTCGGCCAATGGTCGCTTGATCTTCTCCTGGATGACTCGGGCGAGCGGCCGCGCACCGTAGATCGGCTCGTAGCCGCGCTCGGCAAGCCACAGTCTCGCCTCCTCGTCGACTTCGATCAGCACCCGTTTGTCGGCGAGTTGCGCCGAAAGCTCGCTGACGAACTTGTCGACCACGTTGACGACGATCTCGGGGGTCAACGCGGCAAAGCCGATCACAGCGTCGAGACGGTTGCGGAACTCCGGCGTGAACAGCCGATTGATCGCTTCCTGGTCCTCGCCTTCGCGGTTGTCGCGCATGAAGCCGATGGCGGATTTGCTCATGTCGGCGGCACCGGCGTTGGTCGTCATGATCAGGACGACGTTGCGGAAGTCGACCGTCTTGCCGTTGTTGTCCGTCAGTTTGCCGTAGTCCATCACTTGCAGGAGGATGTTGAACACCTCGGGATGGGCCTTCTCGATCTCGTCGAGCAGCAACACGGCGTGTGGGTGTTGATCGACACTGTCGGTCAACAGACCGCCCTGGTCGAAGCCGACATAACCCGGCGGCGCGCCGATCAAGCGCGAGACGGCGTGCCGTTCCATGTACTCGGACATGTCGAAGCGGACCAGTTCGATGCCCATCACCTTGGAGAGCTGGCGGGCGACCTCGGTCTTGCCGACACCGGTCGGCCCGGAGAAGAGGTAGCAGCCGATCGGTTTCTGCGGGTCGCGCAACCCGGCTCGACTGAGCTTGATCGCCGACGACAGCGCATCGATGGCCTTTTCCTGTCCGAACACACCGGCCTTGAGATCGTCCGTCAGTGTCCGCAGCGCTTGCTTGTCACGCGCCGTGACGTTCTTGATCGGCACCCGCGCCATCTTCGCGACGATTTCCTCGATGTCGCCGGGCTCGATCGTCGTCGTCCGTTTTCCCTCTGGCTTGAGCGCCTGGGCGGCGCCCACCTCGTCGATGATGTCGATCGCCTTGTCGGGCAGCTTGCGGTCGTGGATGTACCGCACCGCCAAGTCGACCGCCGATTGTATCGCCGGCCCCGTGTACTTGACGCCATGATGGTCTTCGAAGCTCGGCTTCAGACCCTCCAGGATCCGTACGGTCTCGTCCGGGCTCGGCTCGTTGATGTCGATTTTCTGGAACCGTCGGACCAGGGCACGGTCCTTCTCGAAGTAGCTGCGGAACTCCTTGTAGGTCGTCGAGCCGATGCAGCGCAGCGTGCCGCTGGCGAGCGCTGGCTTCAGCAGGTTGGATGCATCGAGCGAGCCGCCCGAAGTCGCACCGGCGCCAATCACCGTGTGGATCTCGTCGATGAACAAGATCGCGTGGTCGTCGTTCTCCAACTCGCCGAGAACGGCTTTCAGCCGCTCTTCGAAGTCGCCGCGATAGCGGGTACCGGCGAGCAGCGAACCCATGTCCAGGGCGTAGATCACGGCGTCTTTGAGGACGTCCGGCACTTCGCCGTTGACGATGCGCAGCGCCAAGCCTTCGGCGATGGCGGTCTTGCCAACGCCCGGGTCGCCGACGAACAGCGGATTGTTCTTCGAGCGGCGGCACAGGACCTGGATGGTTCGCTCGACCTCGTCGTCGCGCCCGATCAGTACGTCGATCTTGCCGTCACGTGCTTTCTTGTTGAGGTCGACACAGTAGGCGGCGAGCGCCTCGCGCTCGGCCTCTTCGGCTGGCTCTTCGGTCTTGGCGGGCTCCTCGGCGCCTCGTACCGGGCGGCTCTCGCCCATGCCGGCGCGCTTGGCGATGCCGTGGCTGATGTAATTGACGGCGTCGAGCCGCGACATGTTCTGCTCTTGCAGAAAGTAGACCGCGTGGCTCTCGCGCTCGGAAAACACCGCCACCAACACGTTGGCGCCTGTGACCTCGTTCCGCCCCGACGACTGGACGTGGATCGCGGCCCGTTGGATCACGCGTTGAAAGCCCGCGGTGGGCTTGGCATCCACCGCACCTTCGACGACCAGGCTCGACAGCTCATGGTCGAGGAATTCCGTCAGATCCTCCTTCAGCTTGTCGACCTCCACGGCACAAGCTTTGAGGACCGTCATCGCGTCCTGATCGTCGGCCAGCGCAAGCAGCAGGTGCTCGATCGTCGCGAACTCGTGACTGCGCGCATTGGCCAGGGCGAGTGCGCGCCGGAGGGCTCGTTCGAGGTTCTTGGACAGCATGGGCATCTCCTCAAGCCTCCAGATGAGCCAGCAGCCCCGGCACCGACCGCCCGAGCGTCACTCTTTTTCCATCGTACACTGGAGCGGGTGCTGGTGCTGTTTCGCGAAGTCGATGACCTGCGCGACCTTGGTTTCGGCGATCTCGTAGGTGTAGACGCCGCAGATGCCGACACCCTTCTGGTGCACGTGCATCATGATGCGCGTTGCGTCTTCCGCAGATTTCGAGAAAAAGCGCTGCAGAACGTGAACGACGAACTCCATCGGCGTGTAGTCGTCGTTCAGCAACAACACCTTGTAGAGGGAGGGTCGCTGCGTCTTTGGCCGCGTCTTGGTAGCGACATCGCCGGTGGTCTCGGTGTCGCGAGGATCGGGATCGTTGGCCATCGACAGACAGTGCGTTGCGCTCGCCGGCAAGAGAATACCCAAAATCAGCGTGGGAGGGAACGCACCAGCGTCACGCGCCCACGTCTCCTGCAAGGTGGGAGCCTCAACCCTCCGAAGCAATGCCTTCGTCGGTCGCTGCGGCGTCCTGGGGTGCCTTTCGTTCGTCGTACTTCAGCGTCAGTCGCGGCCGGGTCGACCGCTTGCCTGCGCTTGCGGGGGCGCCGTCGCCATTGGCTTCGTTGGTCGCGGCCTTCGCCCGACGGCGCGCCGGTCGTGGGGCCGGTGGCGTATCGGGGGTCATGTCGTGGATCGGCATGGACGGTGCCTGTGACGGCGCCACGACGGTGGATTCAGGTGAACTGATCAGCGCCATGGCGACGCGTCGCAGGCGCTCGTGCTGCTCCGCCTCGGCCGCCGCGACCCGCTCGCGCTCCCGCTCCTCTTCCTCGGGGTCGACGTCGGCTTCTTCGCTCGGCGCTGCGTCCTCGCCATCCGTTTCGCCGTCCCCGTCGGCGCGGGCTTCGGCTTCCGTCTCGGCGTCGATCTCGGCGCCGAATTCGTCCTCGGCGTCGCTCAGTGTCAGTTTCAGGCGGGCCAGTTGCTCGAGGAACTCTTCTCGATCGCGAAGATAGAGGCGTTCGACCTGCTGCTCGGTGATCAACTGCTCGGCCCGCTCGACGACGTTGCGGGCGTGGATCACCTGGCCGGAGATCTTCGCGTTGCCGGCCAAGGCTTGAGCAAGTGCTTTCGTCGCGGGTTGCAAGAGCGGCAACAACTCGCGCGCCGAACCGGGCAGACGCCTTGGCGTGCCGCCCTTTTGGCGCCGCGGGTGATTGCCCTTCGAGCGCTTGCGTTGATTACCGCGTCGGTATGGGAACATCCATCGTCCTCGACTGCCGCCGCACCCTGACACAGCTCCGGCTGCGTTCCGTCCGAATGACAGAAGGTCTCGTGACAAGACCGATCGTGGTGCGAGCCTCTTCGCACAGGCTGTGAGAGGAACTCATCGCCGAGAGACGTGAGTTCCGACCTCGGACGCGACCTTCGTTCCAGTAACAGAACTACGGAACGGGTACCGCTGTGCTTGGAGCCGGACCGTATCACGAACACTTCGAATGTCCAGCGTGATCGTCCGCCAGTTCAGCGTTGCCAAGACATCGATGCCGCGCCGGCGGCCTTGTCGCCAAGTCGCAGGACGACGTTGCCGGCGCGTGGCTCCTCCAAAGGGAATCCGGCACGGGCCGCTCGCTGGCGCAGCACCCAGCGGCCAAGCTCGCCATCGCCGGTGCCGGCCGAGACCGGCTCGGCCGCGATGGCGACCGTCCCGTCGGTGGTTGCGGTGAGGCGCAAATGGGCGGCGTCGGCGCCACCCAATGCTGCGATGCTGCCGCGAACGAGGCCCATCCATCCCTCCCAACGGACGGCGACCAGCCGTCCGTCGGTGTGGTGGTTGCGCCAACCTTCGGCGGTCGCCGCGACGTCGAACAGAGCCATCAGGTCGACGTCGCAGGTACCCCCGGTGGTCGGCCCGACGTCGTTTAAGGGGTCCTCCAGGAGCGCGGCGATCGCCGCCAAGCGTCGCGCGGCGTCGTTCATGTCGCGAACGGCGGCGAGCGCGGCGCTGTCGAGCCGCCCGTGCCCGCCCGCCAACAACAGAGTGCTCCAGCTCTGCAGCGCATTGACCGGGGTGCGCAGATCGTGGGCGAGGGCCGCCGCAGGAACCCGCAGCGAGCCCGTCACGTGGTGCGGCTGTAGTTGGGTGCCTCGCGGGTGATGCGGACGTCGTGGACGTGGCCCTCGACCACCCCGGCCTGGGTCACGCGGACGAACCGGCAGCGCTCTTGCATCGCCCCAATGTTTGGGTTGCCGGTGTAGCCCATGGCGGCTCTGAGACCGCCGACCAGCTGGTGGACGATCGTGGCCAGCGCACCCTTGTACGGCACCTGACCTTCGATGCCTTCGGGTACCAGTTTCAAGGGTTCCGAGATCTCCGCCTGGAAGTAGCGATCGGCCGAGCCGCGCGCCATCGCCCCGAGGGATCCCATGCCCCGATAGCTCTTGTACGAGCGCCCCTGATAGAGGAACACCTCGCCCGGGCTCTCGTCGGTGCCTGCGAACATCGAGCCGAGCATCGCGCAGGAGGCACCGGCAGCCACGGCCTTCGCCAGATCGCCCGAGGCGCGGATACCGCCGTCGGCGATCATCGGCACCCCGGCCTCGCGGCAGCGTTGACCGACCTCGAACAGCGCGTGCAGCTGTGGCACACCGACCCCGGCGACCACCCGGGTCGTACAGATGGATCCCGGGCCGATGCCGACTTTGACCGCATCGACGCCGGCCTCGATCAGGGCGTCGGCGCCCTCCGCCGTGGCGATGTTGCCGCCGACGATCTGCGTCGCGTTGTCGAGCCGCCGTACTGCACGGATCGTGTCGAGCACACCTTTGCTGTGGCCGTGCGCCGTGTCGACGACGATGACGTCGACACCTGCAGCGATCAACGCTTCGGCCCGCTCCAGACCGGCGCGCCCGACCCCTGTCGCCGCGCCCACCCGCAGCCGCCCCTGCGCGTCCTTCGCCGCATTGGGGAAACGCTCGGCCTTCTCGATGTCCTTGACGGTGATGAGGCCCTTCAATCGGTAGTCGCGGTCGACCACCAAGAGCTTTTCGATCCGGTGCTGGTGCAACAGGTGGCGACAGCGCTCGCGGCTGACGCCTTCCTCGACCGTCACGAGGTTCTCCGCGGTCATGAGCTCACGGACCGGCTGCCGCGGGTCGTCGGCAAAGCGGACGTCGCGATTGGTGAGGATGCCGACGAGCCGGCCCGCGTCGACCACTGGCACACCGGAGATGCGGTGCTCGCGCATCATCGACAGCGCCTGTTCCAAAGGGGCATCCGGACCGATGGTCAGCGGATTGACCACCATGCCCGCCTCGAACTTCTTGACCTGACGGACTTCGTCGGCCTGCGTTTCCGTCGTCAGGTTCTTGTGGACGATGCCGATGCCGCCGTGCTGCGCCATGGCGATCGCCAGCGGCGCTTCGGTCACGGTATCCATGGCCGCCGACACCAATGGGATCTTCAGCTCGACGTCTCGGGTGATGTGCGTGGCGGTGTCGGCACTCGCCGGCAGAACATCGGACGCTTGGGGCTGGAGCAGCACGTCGTCGAAGGTCAGCGCTTCGGTGATCGTGGGACCCTTGCGCTCCATGCATCCCTCCTGCACTCGCCGGACCGATGCCGGAGCCATATATATCGGCGCGTTCGAGAGACCAAGGCGTCGTCGCGGACGATGGGTGGGGGATGGGATGAACGACATCGACTCGAGCCTGCTGCAGGCAGGGAAATTCGGGGTGGGCCAGTCGGTCCATCGCAAGGAGGACCCGAAACTCGTGCGCGGCAACGGGCGCTACACCGACGACCTCCACTTCGACGGCGAGCTTTTCGCACACGTCCTCCGATCCCCCGTCGCCGCGGGCCGGGTGCGCGCCTTCGACGTCGAGGCCGCCCGTTCGGCACCCGGCGTCGCCGGCATCTACACGGCGTTCGATTTCGTTGCCGCCGGCTATGGCGGACCCTACTGCAAGCTGCCGCTCACCAACCGCGACGGCACCAAACTGCACGGCGAGGTGCGCCCCGGTTTCGGCGACGGCACCGTCCGCCACGTCGGCACGCCGCTGGCCGTCGCCGTCGCCGCGACCGCCAGCGAAGCTCGCGACGCCGCCGAACTCATCGACGTCGACATCGAGAGTACGCCGGCCGTCACCGACATGACCGCCGCTCTAGCTCGGGGCGCGCCGCTGGTGAGCGCCGCCTATCCCGGCAATGTCGGCCTCGACTATGCGTTCGGCGACGAGGCTGCCGTCGATGCGGCGTTCGCGGATGCTGCCCACGTCACGACCGTTCGGCTGGTGCAGAACCGTCTGGTCGTCGCCTCGCTGGAGCCGAGGGCCGCGATCGCCGAATACGACACGGCGCGCGAGCAATTCACCCTGCATCTGGGCTGCCAAGGCGCCTTCAATCTCCGCAATACCTTGGCGAAGGACGTCCTCCACGTTCCGCCGGAGAATCTGCGTGTCCTGACCTACGACGTCGGCGGCTCTTTCGGGATGAAGATCGGCTCATACCCCGAGTACGTGGCGATCCTGCATGCCGCCCGAGCGCTCGGGCGTCCGGTCCGCTGGACGGACGACCGCTCCGACAGCTTCTTGAGCGACGATCAGGGCCGTGACAGTCAGTACGAGGCTCGGCTGGCGCTCGACGCGGACGGCAACTTCCTCGCGATCAAGGTCGACGTCCTCGGCAGCCTCGGCGCCTACATGACGTTCGTCGGGCCGATGATCCCGAGCCTCAACATCCGCAAGAACGTGCCGGGTCCATACAAGACACCCCTGCTTCACGTCCGCTCGCGGAGCGTCCTGACCCATACGGTTCCCGTGGGCCCCTATCGTGGCGCCGGCCGGCCGGAGGGGGTCTACGTCATGGAGCGATTGATCGACGCTGCAGCCCGCGAGACCGGCCGTGATCCGATCGCGCTCCGACGGCAGAACCTGATCGCGCCGGGTGCGATGCCGTTCAAGGCAGCCTCGGATCTCGCCTACGACAGCGGCGATTTTCCGCAGGTCTTCGACCGCACGTTGGAACTGGCCGACGACGGCGGCTATGCGAGCCGCAAAGCTGCGAGCGAGGCCCGAGGTAAATGCCGCGGCCGGGCGATCGCGGCCTATCTGGAGGTCACCGCGGACTCGGTGCCGGAGATGGGTGCGATCCATTTCGAGGCCGACGGCCGCATCACGATGGTGACCGGCACCTCCGACTACGGCCAGGGCCACGCCAGCACGTTCGCCCAGATCCTCGTCGATCGGTTGGGGCTACCGTTCGACCGGATCGACCTCGTGCAAAAAGACAGCGACCGCTTGATCGCCGGCGGCGGCTCAGGTGGCTCGCGCTCGGTGATGAATTCGTCGATGGCATTGCTGGCGGCCGCTGACGAGGTCGAGATGCGAGCAAAGCGGTGGGCAGCCCACGTGCTGGAGGCGCCGGAAGCGGATCTCGTCTTCGACGACGGCGCGTTCTCCATCGTCGGTACCGACCGCAAGATCACCTTGCTGGACGTTGCGAAGCGGGCGCGAGAGGAGGCGCCGACCGGCGATCTGAGCGAACGTGCTGGCGTGGCCCTGGCCGTAGTCGGAGGTGCCGGTCACCATCGTGATGCGGCCGTCGGCCT
>JBCBTD010000091.1:0-13364 GCA_039818825.1 Pseudomonadota bacterium | reverse complement strand
GGCCGCACTGTCGTAGCTGGCCGCCGTCTCGAGGGCCGCAAGGTATTTCTCCGCCTCCAGCGCCGCCATGCAACCGCTCCCGGCCGACGTCACCGCCTGGCGGAACACGTTGTCCTGGACATCGCCGGCGGCGAAGAACCCGGGAACGTCGGTCTGGGTGCTGTCGGGGTGCGTGAGCACGTAGCCGCCGGCGTCCATCGGGACTTGCCCTTTCACCAATGCCGTGGCCGGGTCGTGGCCGATGGCTACGAACACGCCGTCGACGCCGAGGTCGCGCAGGACACCGGTGGCGACGTGACGAACGCGAACGCCGGTGACGCCCGGGGGTTCGGATCCGCCAAGAACCTCGTCGACCACGTGGTCCCACAGCACGTCCACATTGGCCGTTTTGAACAGCCGGTCTTGCAGGACTTTCTCCGCTCGCAGGCTGTCGCGTCGATGGATCAGCGTGACGCGCTCGCAAAGGTGCGAGAGGTACAGCGCCTCCTCGACCGCGGCGCTGCCGCCGCCCACGACCGCGACCGGCCTACCGCGGAAGAAAAACCCGTCGCAGGTGGCGCAGGCGGAGACCCCGAAACCCATGAAACGCTGCTCGCTGTCTAGGCCGAGCCAGCGCGCTTGGGCGCCGGTGGCCAGGATCACCGCATCGGCAGTCAGCCCGTTGCCTCCGTCCAGCTCGAGACGGAACGGCCGTTGGCCTAGGTCGAGCACGTTCACCAGATCGGCCACAAGCTCGGCGCCGCAGTTGGCCGCTTGCAGTGCCATCTGTTCCATCAGCCACGGGCCTTGGATCGCTTCCGCGAACCCCGGATAGTTCTCGACGTCGGTGGTGATCGAGAGTTGGCCACCTGGCTGCAGGCCTTGGACCAGCATCGGCGCCAGGTTGGCCCTGGCTGCGTAGATGGCCGCCGTGTAGCCGGCCGGTCCCGCACCGATGATGGCAAGCCTCACGTGGCGCGGCGCTTCCATGACCTTGCTCCCTTCGATTCGTGAACAGTCTAGCCGCGCGGTGCGGGTTCTTGCGAGCCTTCTCGCCCGACGGCGACACGGATCAGGTGAGCCAGCTGGGCGGCCTCGTCGAGCGGTGCCGGTGGCAGCTCGTCGTCGTCCCAGGATCGGACGTGTCCTGCAACCCTGAGATGATCCACCAGCATCTCGAATTTGCGCGGTAGGCCCGGCGGCCGGAACACGTTGACGACGCGGCCGGTGGCACAGGCCTCGCTGAGCATCGAGGCGCTGTCGGCAGTCACCACCACCCGGTCGGCAGCGCCGAGTAGCGCCCGGAACGGGTTGGGTCCAGGGCGGTCGACCCTGTGCATCCAGTGCGGTGTCGGCAAGGCGTGCTCCAGCGTGTCGGCGACGGCGAGTGGCGTTCGACGGCTGGTGGTGACGAGCATGCTCCCGCCGAGCCGAGTTTCCAGAGCCGCGAGCCTCGCCGCCAGCTCCCGCGCTTCAGCCGCGCCGAAAATCGCCGATCCGCTGGGCCCGCCTACCAGCACCGTGGTCCACGGGCGCGGCAACCGTCGCACTGGCTCCGGGAGGTCCGCTACCGCGGTGTCGAGCACCGCACGGGTGAACGGATGCGGCGCACCGACGGTCGCGACCACCCGCGGTGAAGGCCGAGGACGATCGTGGAGCGGGATCGCAACCAAGTCCAGGCCGCGGGTCGAGCCGGGGCGCATCAGCTGCACGAGAAACGGGCGCTTGGCCGTGGCGGCGGCGAGCCACCGGGCGACGGGTGCAGTCCGCCGGCCCGCGGCGACGATGACGTCGGCATCGACCGGTCCAACTCGGCTAGCGAAACCGGCCTCGACGTGATCGATCGACGCGGTACCGATCAGATCCGGCCACGGGCTGGATCGCCTGTACGCAAGTTCGATCAGGCGGCTCTCGCCGTCGAGCGCCTGGACGACGCCGCGGACCTGCTGGGCGTGGCCGACGCGATCGTCGAGCAGCCCCCAAACCCGCAGCGCTCGGCCGCCGGCGCCGGTCGTGTCAGCCGAAGTTCACACCCAGAATCTCGAAGTAGCGCACCCCGCCCGGGGTCGTCACCTCGACCGTGTCGCCCGCTTCTTTGCCGATCAGCGCTTGAGCCACGGGCGAGTAGATCGACAAGAGCCCATTCTCGATCTCGGCCTCGTCGGGGCCGACGATGCGATAGGTCTGCTGCTCGTCGGTCTCTTCGTCGACCAATTGAACCTGCGCCCCGAACATCACTTTGGAGCCGTTCTGGAGCCGGACGTCGATGACGTCGGCGCGCGCCAGCTTGTCCTCCAGCTCCAGGATTCGGCCCTCGATGAAGCTCTGACGCTCACGCGCCGCGTGGTACTCGGCGTTCTCGGAAAGATCGCCGTGCTCGCGAGCCTCGGCGATGGACTTGATCACCGAGGGACGCTCCTCGCTCTTCAGACGTTTCAACTCCGCCACCAGACGCGAGTGACCTTCGGGGGTCATCGGCGTTTTGCTCAGCATACCCAATAGCCTCGGACGGTATCACCGGCCGCCGAAAGCCGCGGCAGCCCTAACTCGGAACACGTCATGTTAGGGACGCGCCATAGGATTGCAACGGTCGGACGTCGAGCGGCGCCATCCGTAGCGCCTCGATGGCACGGATGGCAGCGCGTGCACCAGCGACCGTCGTGTAGTACGGCACCCGCCCGGCTAGGGCCGCTCGGCGCAGCGAAAAACTGTCCCTGATCGCCTGTTGCCCTTCGGTGGTGTTGATCACCATGGCGATCCGGTCGTCAGTCAGAAGGTCCACGATATGAGGGCGTCCCTCGTGCACCTTGTTGATCCGGCCCACTACCATTCCCGCGGCCTCCAGCGCCTCGGCCGTGCCGACCGTGGCGACCACGTCGAACCCCATCGTCGCCAAGCTTCTCACGGCGTCGAGCAGCGGCACCTTGTCGGCATCGCGCACCGAGACGAAAACGGTGCCGGCGTTCGGGAGGTAGGCACCCGCGCCGATCTGCGACTTGGCAAAGGCGCGTCCGAAATCCCGGTCTACCCCCATGACTTCGCCGGTCGACTTCATTTCGGGGCCCAGCAGCAGGTCGACGTTCGGGAACTTGGCGAACGGGAACACTGCTTCCTTGACGGCCACGTGGTCGATCGCCGGCACGTCGGGCAACAGTTCCACCAGAGGTTCCCCGGCCATCACCCGAGCCGCGATTCGCGCTAGCGGTCGACCGATCGCCTTGGCGACGAATGGCACGGTCCGTGAAGCTCGAGGGTTTACTTCCAAGACGTAGACGCGACCGTCCTTGACCGCGAGCTGCAGGTTCATCAGCCCACTGACGTGGAGCGCCCGCGCCAGCGCCGTCGCCTGCTTCCGGATCGCGTCCAGCACGTCACCGCCCAGCGAGTGGGGCGGCAGGGAGCAGGCGCTGTCGCCCGAGTGAATCCCAGCCTCCTCGATGTGCTCCATGATTCCGGCGATGACGACGTGGTGATCGTCGGCGACGACGTCGACGTCGACCTCGATGGCGCCTTCCAGATAGCCGTCGAGCAGGATCGGCCCATCCTGCGTGTCGTGGTCGAGGCTCTGGAGGAACGCGCGCACGTCGTCCGGGCCATGGGCGATACGCATCGCGCGCCCACCCAACACGTAGGAGGGACGCACGACCAGCGGGTAGCCGAGCGCGTCGGCGGCCTCCAACACGTCGTCGTCGGGCTGGACGATGCTGTTGGAGGGCTGGTGCAGGGCCAAATCGTCGAGCAGGTCCTTGAACCGCTCGCGGTCCTCGGCGAGGTCGATGCTGTCCGGCGGTGTGCCGAGGACCGGAATGCCGGCCTCCTCCAACGCGGAGACGAGCTTCAGCGGCGTCTGACCGCCGAGCTGCACGATGGTGCCGACGACCTCGCCGGCGGCGGCCTCGCGGGCACACACGGCGACCACGTCTTCCGCCGTCAACGGTTCGAAGTAGAGCCGGTCGGCGGTGTCGTAGTCCGTCGACACGGTCTCAGGGTTGCAGTTGATCATGATCGTTTCGTAGCCGGCCTCTCGCAGGCCTTGGACCGCGTGGACGCAGCAATAGTCGAACTCGATGCCCTGGCCGATCCGGTTGGGCCCGCCGCCAATGATCACGACCTTGCGCCGCGCGGTCGGCATCGCTTCGCAATCGGGCGGGAGTTCCGGTGTCGGCGGCCGCTCGTAGGTGCCGTACAGATAGGGTGTCGGCGACGGGAACTCGGCGGCGCAGGTGTCGATCCGCTTGTAGACGGCTTTGACGCCGACGGCCTCGCGGGCAGCGCGGACGTTTGCGGCAGTCGTGCCGGCGAGTTTCGCCAGCCGAACGTCGGAAAAGCCCATCGCCTTCAGCGCCGTCAATCCGGCGGCGTCCTCGGGCAGGCCCTCGGCGGCGACGCGGAGTTCGGCGTCGACGATGTCCTGCAGTTGTTGGACGAACCAGGGATCATAGGCGGTCGCCTGGTGGACCGCTTCGACGCTGGTGCCGAGGCGCAAGGCCTGCGCGGCGATCCGCAGGCGCTGGGGTGTCGGCCGGCTCATCGCTGCCCGGAGCGCCGCCTCGACGTCGTCGCCCGGGATGCCGTCGATGGTGATTTCGTCGAGGCCCGCCAGTCCGGTTTCCAGTGACCGAAGCGCCTTCTGCAGGCTCTCGGCGAAGGTCCGGCCGATCGCCATCGCTTCGCCGACCGACTTCATCTGCGTGCCGAGAACTCCCTGGGTTTCCGGGAACTTCTCGAAGGTGAACCGCGGCACCTTCGTGACCACGTAGTCGATCGTCGGCTCGAAGCTCGCCGGCGTTACCTGCGTCACGTCGTTTTGGATCTCGTCGAGCGTGTAGCCGACCGCCAGTTTGGCGGCGACCTTGGCGATCGGGAACCCCGTCGCTTTCGAGGCCAAGGCCGACGAGCGCGACACCCGCGGGTTCATCTCGATCACCACCATCCGCCCGCTGGTCGGGTCGATGGCGAACTGGACGTTGGAGCCGCCCGTGTCGACGCCGATTTCACGCAACACTGCGATCGAGGCGTTGCGCATCAGCTGGTACTCGCGATCGGTCAACGTGAGCGCCGGGGCGACGGTGATGCTGTCGCCGGTGTGCACCCCCATCGGATCGACGTTCTCGATGGAGCAGACGATGATGCAGTTGTCCGCGTGGTCACGGACGACCTCCATCTCGAACTCTTTCCAGCCGATGACCGACTGTTCGACCGCCACCTGGGTGATCGGTGAGGCCTCGAGACCGGAGGCGACGATCCGCTCGAACTCGGTTCGATTGTAGGCGATGCCGCCGCCGGTGCCGCCGAGCGTGAAGGATGGCCTGATGATCGCCGGGAGACCGATCTGCTCCAGGGCATCGCGGGCCGCGTCGAGATCGCTGACGATGAAGCTCAGCGGCATCTCCAGGCCGATCCGCGCCATCGCTTGGCGGAACAGATCGCGATCCTCGGCCTTGTTGATCGCGGTGGCATTCGCGCCGATCAGTTCGACACCGAACCGTTGCAGCGTGCCGTCGTCGGCGAGCGTCCGGGCCGTGTTCAGCGCGGTTTGGCCGCCCATGGTCGGCAACAGGGCGTCCGGGCGCTCGCGCTCTATGATCTTGGCGACCATGGGTGGCGTGATCGGCTCGATGTAGGTGGCGTCGGCGAGCTCCGGATCCGTCATGATCGTAGCCGGGTTGGAGTTCACCAGGACGACCCGGTAGCCCTCTTCACGCAACGCCTTGATCGCTTGGGTGCCCGAATAGTCGAACTCGCACGCCTGACCGATGACGATGGGCCCGGCGCCGATGACCAGGATCGACGAGAGATCGGTGCGCTTTGGCATTCAGCTCGACCCGATCTCGAGGAGGTCTTGGAAGCGGTCGAAGAGGTAGGCGCTGTCCTGCGGACCGGGGGATGCCTCGGGGTGGTACTGCACCGAGAAGATGGGCCGCCCCTCGACTCGCAAGCCTTCCACCGTCTGGTCGAACAGCGAGCGATGGGTGACGCGGACGCCCGCTGGCAAGCCATCGGCGACGACGGCAAAACCGTGGTTTTGTGAGGTGATCTCGACCTTGCCGGTCTCGAGGTCCTGCACCGGATGATTGGCGCCATGGTGGCCGAACGGCATTTTTTCGGTCCGCCCGCCGAGCGCCAACGCCAATAGCTGATGGCCGAGACAGATGCCGAACAACGGCTTGCCCATATCGACGAGCTGGCGGAGCTCCGGCACGGCATAGGCCCCGGTCGCCGCCGGGTCGCCCGGTCCGTTCGAGAGGAAGATGCCGTCTGGCGACAACGCCGCGACGTCGCTCGCTTTGACGTCGGCGGGCACGACGGTGACGCGGAAACCGCGCTCAGCGAGGTGGCGGAGGATGTTGCGTTTCGCGCCGAAGTCGACGGCGATGACGTGCGGGCCGCTGCCGCCGCCGGGCGCGAATCCGTCGCCGAGGCGCCACAGTCCCTCGTCCCAGCCATAGCGTTGACGGCACGTCACGCCGAGCGCCAGATCTTGCCCCTCCATGTCCGGAGCCTCGGCCACTGCCCGGCGCAGGTCGGCGATTTCGGTGGAGACGTCGCCACCGCTGGCGATGCCCGCCGTCTGCGCGCCGGCGTCGCGGAGGTGGCGCGTCAGCCGCCTGGTGTCGATGCCGGCGATCCCGACGATACCGCGGGCATCGAGCCAGGCATCGAGCGGCTGGATCGCCCGGAAGCTTGACGGCAGCGTCGGGTCGGCGCGCAAAACGACGCCACGAGCGAAAGGCGTCGTCGCCTCCTCGTCCTCGCGGTTGGTCCCGACATTGCCGACATGAGGAAAGGTGAACGCGATCAGCTGACCGGCGTAGGAGGGGTCGGTGACGATCTCCTGGTAGCCCGTCATCGCGGTGTTGAAGACGACCTCACCGGTCGCACGGCCGCGACGGCCCACCGCGCGGCCGTGGAAAATGGTCCCGTCCTTCAGTGCGAGGACGGCGTCGGCGCTACTCGGCGATGGCATTGTGGCGTTTCGATGGCGGCTAGACTGGGTGAGAGGTATAGGGGCGTTGACAGCGCGTCAAGCAACGACCATCTCCGCCACCTGGGCGCAGTACGCTCTTGCAGCATGGAACCGTGGATGGCGCACGAAGCCTTACGCGATCGCCTTCAACATCGCTATCGCGATGCCGCAACCGGTGACGACGTGTGCGAGGCTGGAACGCTACGCTTGATCCTGACCGCGATCCGCGATCGGGATCGCGCCGCCGCCGAAACGGGTGCCGATCCAATTCCCGACGACGCCATTCGGATCATGTTGTCCGAGATGGTCGAGCAGCGCCGTGCCGACATCGCGCGGAGCGAGTGTTGCGCGCAGCTCGAGCGGGCCGAGCGCGAGGCGAACGAGATCGAGGTCATCGAGGACTTCCTGCCCAAGCGGTTGAGCGTCGCCGAAATGTCCAAGGCGGTCGACAAGGCGATCCGCGAAACCGCTGCACAAGGCCTGCGTGATGCCGGCCGGGTCGTCCAGGTGCTTCGTTCCCAGTATCGTGGCGCGCTGGACCTTTGCGCCGCGAAGAAGATGATCTGCGAGCGTTTGCCACGGGCCTGACCCGCGATGTCCGACCTTGCCGCGTTCAAGGCCCGGCTGCCGATCGTCGAGATCGTCCGGCGGCGCGTGCGCTTGCACCGCGCGGGACCCGATTGGAAGGGGCTCTGCCCGTTCCACCAGGAGAAAACCCCTTCCTTCACGGTCAGTGAGCGGCGCGGCACGTTCCATTGCTTCGGCTGCGGCGCGCACGGCAATGCCCTCGACTTCCTGATGGAGCTCGACGGGCTGGAGTTCCGCGCCGCTGTCGAACGCGCGGCCGAATTGACCGGCCTAGAGCCGCCGGTCCGCACCCGCCCCGATCCGGAGCGAGCGAAGGTGCTCGCCTTGTCGGAAGTTTTGGAACTCGCAGCCACGTTGTGGCGCGACCGCCTCCAGGGGACAGAGGGTGCTGCCGCCCGGGCATATCTCCAGCGGCGCGGCCTGTCGGCCGATGCGGTCGCCCGGTTCGAGCTCGGTCTCGCCACCGGTGGGCGCAGCCGCCTGACCGAGGCGCTCCGCGCGCGCGACGTATCTCTCGACGACTTGGTGGAAGGTGGCTTGGTCGTCGTTCCGGAGGACGGCGGGCAACCCTACGACCGCTTCCGTGACCGCATCGTTTTTCCGATCCGCGATGCGCGTGGCCGATTGGTCGGCTTCGGCGGCCGCGCCTTGGCGGCCGACGCGCGCGCCAAGTACTTGAACAGTCCCGAAGGGCCGCTCTTCAGGAAGCGTGAGCTGCTCTACGGTGCCGAGAAACTCGATCGCCGCGCCGGCCGTGGCCGGCTCCACGTCGTCGAAGGTTACATGGACGTCATAGCGTTGGCCGAGATGGGAGTCACGGCGGTGGCGCCGCTCGGCACAGCGGTGACGGCCGAGCAGGTGCAGGCGCTATGGCGGCTCGACGATCGGCCGCTGATTTGTCTCGACGGTGACGAAGCCGGTCATCGGGCGGCCGGTCGTTTGGCGGAGCTCGCCGCCGAGCAGCTGCGCCCTGGCCTTTCGCTCGACTTCGCGTTGTTGCCGCCTGGCGACGATCCGGACAGCTTGGTGAGGCGCGGCGGTCCGCCGGCCTTGGCAGCAGCGACGGCCAACCCGCTAAGCCTTTTCGACATGCTGTGGCGGCATGTCGGTGGTGACCGGCAGGGCGAGGCCCCCGAGATGCGCGCGCTCGTCCAGCGGCGGCTGCGCGAGATCGTCGAGCGGATCGTCGATGGCGACGTTCGTCGGGAGTATCGCCGGGAACTCGATGCCCGGACGGGTGGCCGACGCGGCGGCTGGCGGCGGGCAAACCCGCCGGCCGCCTCAGGCTTGGCGGCTGACGGACTCGATCCCGAACGACTTGCGGCACTGCGATTGTTGGCGCCATTGCTGCGCCATCCGCACCTGCTCCAGACCTTCGAAGAGCCGCTCGACCGCGTCGCTTTCGGGATCGCCGACCTGGACCGGTTTCGGCAAGCACTCTTGAACCACCTTGCCACCGCCGAGGGTCTTGATCTTGCAGGCTTTTCGCACCACGTAGACAGTCTTGGTTTGGGTGAAGTGCGGCGGGAGATCGAAACGCGGCCAGCCCAGACGTTCGAGGTCGGCTCGACGCGGGAAGAGCTGACAGAGGCGTATGCATTGCAGTTGGAACGATACCGCCAGCATTGCGACCTGGGCCTGGAGCGGGACTTTGCTGCGCGTACGGTCGGCGAGGCGGACGGTTCCGGCGACTGGCGCGGCCTCGACAGCCTGTTGAACGCTCGGGCTGGACGGCGCGACGTCGACTGAGATCGAAGGTGGCGGGAGCGATGTGCCCGTCACCCATCACCCGCCCGCGCGGGTGCGGGTGCATTGGTTGAAACGTGCCTCGGGGCACGAGCGGGAGCTGTGCATGGCCAAGCAAGAGATGGCTGCCAAGACGAACGGCAAAGCGAAGCCCGAGGCCTTGGAACCGGAACCGGTTGGCAGCCTCGATGAACTGCTGGAAATGGCCCCAGCGCTCAAGAAGCTCTTCGGCAATGCTGGCAAGCGCCTCGCGGTCAGCATCGACCAGCTCAATGCCGCGCTTCCCGACACCGTTCCGCCCGACCAGCTCGACGAGCTGATCGGGCTGCTCGAATCCAAGGGTGTTACCGTCCTCCGCAACGACGAGGAGGGCGCCGAAGGGGACGAAGAAGAAGCCGAGGCTTCGAACAGCGTCGACGAGGCCGACCTCGGCCGGACCGACGATCCCGTCCGCATGTATCTGCGTGAGATGGGTACGATCGAGCTGCTGTCGCGCGAAGGCGAGATCGAGATCGCCAAGCGCATCGAGGCTGGCCGCAACGCGGTGCTCGAAGCGCTTTGCGAGAGCCCGCTGACCATGCAGGCGGTGATCGGTTGGCACGACAAGATCCTGTCGGGCGAAGCGTTGTTGCGCGAGATCATCGATCTCGACGCTACCTATGGTGGCGGCCCGGACGCGGCCGGTGAGCCGGTCGGCGAAGCGCCGCAGGGCGAAGGTGAGGGGCAGGCGGAAGCGCTGGCGGCCGCCGCCGACGGTGCCCGTGACGAGGCCGACGACGCAGCGAGCCGGGGCGAGCAGGCGGAGCCGACGCGTCCCGAAGGTGAGGGCGGCGAAGGCGGCGAGGGCGGCGAGAACGCCGAGGGGGAAACGGAAGAGGTCGACGAGGATAGCCTGTCGTTGTCGGCGCTCGAGGAAAAGGTGCGCGACGGCGTGCTGTCGACGTTCGACTCGATTTCCGCCTCCTACCGCGAACTTCGGGCATTGCAGGAGCAGCGACTGGCCGCAGCGGCGACCGGCGGCGGCGAGGCGGACACTGCGCTCGACACTGCCTATGCGGACACGCGGCACCACATCGTCGAGCTGATGCAGCAGGTCAGCCTGAACAACGCCCGTGTCGAGGGGTTGGTCGGTCAGCTGCAGGACACCTCGAAGGAGCTGAATCGTCTAGAAGGCAAGCTGATCAAGTTGGCGGTTTCCTGCCGCGTTCCACGCGAGAGCTTCCTCAAGCACTACAAGGGTCAGGAACTCGACCCGGAGTGGACGTCGCGTGTGCGCCGGCTCAACGAACGCGGCTGGGCCGAGTTCGTCGACGACCACGAGACCGAGATCGAAGAAATCCGCCGGCAGATCGCCGCCATCGCCAGCCGGACCGGACTCCACGTCGGCGAGTTCCGAACGCTGGTTCAACGCGTTCAGCGCGGCGAGCGCGAGGCCGGTCAAGCCAAGAAAGAGATGGTCGAGGCCAATCTCCGCTTGGTCATCTCGATTGCGAAAAAGTACACGAACCGCGGCCTGCAGTTCCTGGACTTGATTCAGGAAGGCAACATCGGCCTGATGAAGGCGGTGGACAAGTTCGAGTATCGGCGCGGCTACAAGTTCTCGACCTATGCCACGTGGTGGATTCGCCAGGCGATCACCCGGTCGATCGCCGACCAGGCGCGGACGATCCGCATCCCGGTGCACATGATCGAGACGATCAACAAGCTGGTCCGTGCGTCGCGGCAGATGCTTCACGAGTACGGCCGCGAGCCGACGCCTGAGGAGCTGGCCGCCAAGCTGAACATGCCGCTCGACAAGGTGCGTAAAGTTCTGAAGATCGCCAAGGAGCCGATCTCCTTGGAGACGCCGATCGGCGACGAGGAAGACAGCCATCTCGGCGACTTCATCGAAGACAAGAACGCCGTGCAGCCGCTGGAAGCAGCGACGCTCTCCAACCTTCGCGAAGCGACGACCAAAGTGCTTGCGTCGTTGACCGCACGCGAAGAACGGGTGCTGCGGATGCGCTTCGGCATCGGAATGAACACCGACCACACACTCGAAGAGGTCGGTCAGCAGTTCTCGGTCACCCGCGAACGCATCCGCCAAATCGAGGCCAAGGCGCTTCGGAAGCTCAAGCACCCGAGCCGGTCGCGCAAACTGCGATCGTTCCTGGACACTTGACCGCCACCGCCGTAGCGGCGACCAACCGCAGTCGGGGCCCGTAGTTCAGCGGTCAGAACGCGCCGCTCATAACGGTGTTGTCGGGGGTTCGAATCCCTCCGGGCCCACCACACGACGCCGGGTGAAGGGCCTTGGGGGAACGCTTCGACCGTCTCCACGACAAGCATCGGGCGTTCATAGCCCGTCAGCACCTGTTCTTCGCCGCTTCCGCCACCGCGGATAGCAGGATCAATCTGTCGCCGCGCAGCACCGATCTCTTCCGTGTCGTGAGCGAGTGCCGGGTTCTCTACCTGGACCGCACGGGCAGCGGCAACGAGACGGCAGCCCATCTTCTGGCGGACGGTCGGCTCACCATCATGTTCTGCGCGTTCTCGGGACCGCCCCGCATCCTCCGGCTCTACGGGCGCGGCTCGCTCGTGCAGCGCTGGAGCGAAACCTTCGATGCCATCGTCCGCGATTGTTTCGCGGACGATCTTCCGGCTGGCGCGCGCCAAGTCGTGCAGCTCAACATCGACCTCGTAAAGGAGTCCTGCGGGTTCGGCGTTCCTCGTTTCGACTATGCCGGTGAGCGCGAAGCCCTCGAGCGTTGGGCGGAGGACAAAGGACCTGCCGGCATCGAAGCTTACTGGCGCGAGAGGAACCGGACGAGCCTCGACGGCGACCCGACAGGGATTTTCCCGGAGGAATAGGTCGTGGCCGTCCGGGGCCACGGCTGCACGAGTCTTGGCCGAGCCCGTCGAGCACGCGTGCTGCGGCGCGTCCATCCATCGAGCTCGTGTGTATCGCCGCCTGATTGCCGATGAACGGCTTGCCCCGGATCATCGGGCGCGGCGTGCGCCCGGCTGGGGGCGTCAGCCGTCATGGACGGCTCGCTTGCGAGTTGCGCTACGCAAATGGGTTCCCGGTCAGATCCAACGCGCCCACCGGCTGATGACCCAAACGGCCGTTGCCGTTGCAGAAAGAAAGGGGGCGGCAGGTTGCCCTGCCGCCCCACCTCCTCAGGCGTTGGTCGGTTGAGACTGAGCGCTTAGCGCTTGATCTCGACGCGACGGTTGAGCGAGCGACCCTCGGCGGTGTCGTTCGGCGCAACCGGCCGCTCTTCACCGAAGCTGGTCGTCGTCATGTTGCCGGCGGGCACACCGCGACCGGCGAGGTACGCTGCAACCGCATCCGCACGGCGCTGGCCGAGACGCATGTTGTAGGCAGCACTACCGACGCTGTCGGTGTGACCCTCGAGCACCAGGATCTCGCCGGAGTTTGCAAGCAGCGACGCGACGTCGTCGAGCACGCCGGTGAACTCGGGCTTGATCTCGGCACGGTTGAAGTCGAACAGCACGTCGCCTTCGAGGGCGATCGTCGCCGGCAGTGCCTCTTGGTCGAGCAGCACCAACAGCGCGTCACGACAACCGCTGAGCCAGTACGGCTGCACCTCGACCTGCCAATACTCTTCGTACTCTTCGAGCATGCAGTCGAACAGCGCCTGCGCCGTCGCCGCTTCCACGGGGTCTGACGCGCGGTTGATGTCGACGAAAGCCACCGTGCGTGAGCGGAGCGTCGAAGCATCCTCGACGAACTCGCTCAGGAGCGAACGCTCGGAGAGCTCGGTCGGCAGGGTCGCCTGGCCCTGGGAAGCTACCAGGCCCTTCTGACCGAAGTACTCCGCGTCACGGTAGTCAACGAGGCTGTACTCTTTCTCCGCCAATGCCAGGTATTCGGCAGCCAGCGTCTGATGGAAGGTGTCGCCGGTGGGCGGCGTGGCTTCCAACTGATGGATTGCTCGCTCTGCGCTGAGACCGCAGCCGGCAAGTAGCGCGGCGCCGACCAGCGAGAGCGCGGTCTTGGTCGTCCTCGACACAGGATGGGGCGTTGAACGTCTCGCGGGAACGGAAGCCACAGGCCATTGGCGGCCACGCTTCCAAACGG
>JBCBTD010000090.1:0-13639 GCA_039818825.1 Pseudomonadota bacterium | reverse complement strand
CCCTTCCGGGGAAGGGCGCGCGGACCGTCGTGAACCCGAGGTCGAGCTGGGCCTGGCCGAGTGCCGCGCGGGCGTCGGCGAGCTCGGCTTCGGCGGTTGCGAGGTCCAAGGTACGCTCGTCGAAAGCCGCTTGGGAGGCCGCGTTGCGGGCGATCAACCCTCGCGTCCGCTCGAGCTCCAGCGACGCGAACTCGACGTTGGCCTGGGCCCGGTCGAGCTGCGCCTGGGCACGGTCGACGGCGAGTGTGAAGGGAAACCGATCGACGACGAACAGAACGTCGTCGGCAGCGACGGTCGCCCCGTCGGCCACCGGAACTTCAGCCAGATAGCCACCGACCCGAGCGCGGATGTCCACCCGCTCGATCGCTTCGAACCGGCCGATGAACTCGTCCCACTCCACCAGCTCCAGGGCCAGCGGCTGGGCGACCGTCACCGTCGGCGGTGGCGGCGCTTCGGCCGCTGCTGGCGGCGGTCCTCGGTCGGCGAGCAGCGTCGGCAGGTCGTTGCGGAACAGCCAGGCGGTGACGCCCGCCGCGGCAATGACGATGACGAAAACGACGTAGCGCATGAACGACCCATCGAGGTGGGGTTTGACACAACCTGCGCTGCAGCTGGGCGATGGACAAGGGCAGGCAGCACGACTAGTGCCTTCGACCACCCCCGAAGCTGGACGGAGATGGCGTGGACGCCCTCATCGGCTGTCATCTGTGCGGCGCGCTGCACCGGCGGGTAGCGCTGAGGCCCGGCCACCGAGCCTGCTGCACCCGGTGCGGTGCGACGCTGTTCCGTGAACGCCTGCGGCCGCTGTCGCGCGGCATCGCGTTGCTGTTGGCGGCGCTCGTCTTCTGGGTGACGACCCACGTGACGCCGCTCTTGACGTTGAACATCGAAGGCATCGACGAAACGGCGACCTTGTTGCGCGGGGTGACGGCGATCGCAGACACGGGGCTCTGGCCCCTGGCTTTGGCCGTGTTGGTGTTCGCTAGCCTGGCGCCGCTGGTCAAGATCGTGCTCGCGCTGACCGGGGCGGTCGGCGCGGCGCTCGGCACACGACGACCGCTGGTCCGGCGCGCGTTCGCCCTCGGTCAACGCCAGGCGCCCTGGGCGATGTTGGAGATCTACCTGTTCGGCTTGATCGTCGCGTACGTGAAGCTGGTCGAATACGCTCGGATCGAGTTCCACATCGGCCTCCTCGCACTGGCCGCGACGATCTTCTGCATCGTTGCTGCAGACGCCGTGCTCGAACCGGAGGCCGTCTGGTCGCGCATCGGCCGGCGGGTCGAGCCGGCACCCGACGCGGCGGTTGCCTGCCACACCTGTCACTGGGTGGCGCCGCGCGCAGCCCGGACGTGCCCGCGCTGCGGGGCGGCGATGCACCATCGCAAGCCAGAGCCGCTGCAGCGCATGTGGGCGTTGCTGGCGGCGGCCGTGGTCTTGTACGTGCCCGCCAACGTCTATCCGATCATGGTCATCAGCCAGTTCGGCAACGACCATCCGGCAACGATCATCGGCGGGGTCATCGATCTGTTGCACGCGGGCATGTACCCGATCGCCGCCGTCGTCTTCGTCGCCAGCGTGCTCGTGCCCGTCGCCAAGATGCTGGGTCTCGCCTGGTTGGCGATCGCCCAGCAGCGCCGCTCGCCGGCGTCGCTCCGCTCGCGAACCAAAGCCTATGCGGCGATCGAGTTCGTCGGCCGATGGTCGATGGTCGACGTGTTCATGGTCGCGATCCTCACGAGCCTGGTTCAGGCGACCGGCCTGTTCGTGATCGTTCCCGGGATCGGCGCCATCGCATTCGGGTCGGTCGTGATCTTGACGATGCTGGCGTCGATGAGCTTCGATCCGCGGATGCCCTGGGACGTGGCGGAACGCCAACATGGTTGAGCGCGCGCCGGCGCCGGCCGAGGAGCCCGAGGTCGAGCGCAATCGCACGATCTCGCCCGTATGGCTGATCCCGATCGTCGCCGCGGGCCTGGGCGGCTGGCTCGCTTGGCAGGGTCTGCAGGAGCGGGGGCCGACGATCACCATCGAGGTGCCGACGGCCGAGGGACTGCAGATCGACAAGACGAAGATCCGCCTCCGGAGCGTCGACGTCGGTGTGGTCACCGACCTCGACGTCGCCACCGACTACTCCCACGTGGTCGTCACCGCGCAGATGGAGAAGGCGGCCGACGCCTACATGACCGAAGGGACCCGTTTCTGGGTCGTGAGCCCGCGGGTCGGATTGGGCGGCGTCAGCGGCCTGTCGACGCTACTGTCCGGGCCGTACATCGCGGTCGATCCGGGTGAAGGTGATGCGACCCGGTCGTTTCGCGCCCTTGACGCGCCGCCGCCGCTCACGTCCGAAGTACCGGGTCGCCGCTTCGTCCTGGAGACCGAGGCGATCGACAATCTGCGCCGCGGTTCCGGCGTCTACTACCGCGGTATCGTCGTCGGTCAGGTGCTCGACTACGAACTGGACGGCGAGAACGACAAGTTCCGCGTGGACGTCTTCGTCCGCGATCCGTTCGCCAAGTTCGTCCGCGACGACAGCCGGTTCTGGTTGGCCAACGGCGTCGACGTCGCACTCCAGGGCGCCGGCCTCCGCGTCACCGTGACCTCGCTCGAAGCGCTGGTTGCGGGCGGCGTCGAGTTCCGCAGCCCGCCGGGCTCGACGTCCGACGAGGCGTCCGGGGGCAAGACGTTCCCGCTGTTCGCCAGCTCGCGCATCGCCGAGGAAGCCGAGGCCGAGGGCGGCCAGTCGTTCCTCGCCTACTTCGCCGGCGACGCCGGTGGGCTGCGCGAAGGTTCGTCCGTGCTGTTCCGGGGCCTGCGTGTCGGTGAGGTCACCGACGTGCGCTTGGTCTACGACGCGGCGGCGAACACCATCAGCGTGCCGGTACGGTTTCGGATTTTCGGGGGACGGTTCGTCGACCAGGAGGGCGAGAACGTCTCGGGCACCGACCAGAACCTCGATGACTTGGTCGCCGATGGGCTCCGGGCACAGCTCCGCTCGCTCAATCTGGTGACCGGCGAACTCGGCGTCGCGCTCGATTTCTTCTCGGACGCACCGGCGGCGACCATCGACTGGAGCGGTCCGGACCCGGTTCTGCCGACCATGCCGAGTTCACTCGATCAGCTGCAGACCATCGTCGCCCGGGTCCAAAGCCTCCCGTTGGCCGAGATCGGCGATGCGATTCGCCAGACGGCCGTTTCGCTGGCCGCCCTGTTGAGTGACCCGGCATTGGCCCAAAGCGTCGACGACGCGGCTGCCATCACGGCCACGTTGCGGGACAGCGTCGGCCGTCTGGAGGAGCAGTTGACGGCTGCGCTCACGGACGCTGGTGCGGCGGCGCGCGGCGGCAACCAGGCGATGGCCGAGCTTCGGGCGGTGTTGGGCTCGACCCAGGCGCTGGTCGACGGCTCCCAGGGCGTGCCGTTCGATGCCCAGCGTCTCGTCCAGGAACTGCGGGTCTTGACCCGCTCGCTCAACAGCTTCGTTCAATACCTGGAACGCAACCCGGAAGCCTTGTTGAGGGGACGACGATGAACCGGCGCTCGGTGCTGCTGGCGGCTTTGGCGCTCTCGGCCTGTGCTAGTCCGCAGACGCGCTACCATGGCCTCACCGCCTTGGCCGGGCCGTCGCCCGCACCATCGTCGTTGCGCGTCGGCTTGGAACCCGTCGACGTCGCCGCTTTTTTGGATCGTACGGAGATCGTCACCCGGCCGACGCCGACCGCGGTCGAGCTTGCCGACCGCGACGCGTGGGCCGAGCCCGTCGACCTGATGCTCGGCCGCGTCCTCGCCGAGAGCCTCGCCGCCGAACTCGGGATCGCCGAGGTGTTGGAGCTGCCGACAAGGCGGCTGACACCGCTCGACCGGGTGGTCGAGGTCAGCGTGCAGGCGTTCAACGGTGCTGCGCCCGGCGAAGCGGTCCTCCGTGCCACGTGGAGGGTCTACGGCGAGACCCCGATCAGACTGCTTCGGGAGGGCCGGACGGACGTGGTCGAGCCCTACGACCCTGCGGGCGGCGTGCCAGCGCTGGTCGCAGCCCTGAACGCAACGTTGGGGCCGCTGACGGCCGAGGTCGCCGACGCGATCCGTCGGCCGCCACCGTCGAGCTAGTGGATCGAGCACCCAGGCTACACGACGGTTCGCGTCGTCCCGACACCGACACCCACGCTTGCCGCACGTCCACGAAGCACGGTCGTTCACTTGACCGACGTGGGACTTGGCGCTGGAAACTCGGGCATGACCGGGTCACTGCGTGAATGCCAGCGAGTTTCGCTGGCGGGCCAGTGCGCTGGTCGAACGATCGACGATGATGACGTGGCAGTCCGCAACAAGAACTCGCAGGCGTGCATGCATGCCTCGCGTCGAACCAACGAGGGATGGGCCGCAAGCCAATGTCCGGCAACGATACGACGAGTTCGGTGCACCCGGAATTCGGGAGCGGGGCAGGCGAGCGCCCGAAGAGAACGTTTCGGTCGGTCTACGCGGATCGGTTGCCGTTGTGGGTTTTCATCGGCGCTTCGGTCGGGATCGCCATCGGTTTGTTTTTCGGCGACGACGCGAAGCTGCTGCGACCGGTCGGCGCTGCGTACGCGATGGCCATGCAGATCGTGGTGTTCCCGTACATCATCTGTTCGCTGCTGCATGGTCTTGGACAGCTGACGCCGGCCATTGCCGCCAAGCTCCTACGCTCCAGCTGGGCTGTTTACCTCGTGATGTGGGGTGCCACGTTCTTCGTCATCCTGGTCATGAGCACGGCCATTCCGTTGCCGCCTTCACCGACGTTCATCGACTTTACCGTGCCTGAACGAAGCCTGGACGTTCTGCCGCTGCTCATCCCTGCCGACCCGTTTGCCAGTCTCGTCCAGAACTCCGTCCCCGCCATCGTCGTCTTCTCCGTCCTCTTCGGGGTGGCCATCCAACGGGTCGAGCAGAAACAGAGCCTCCTCCAAGCTCTCGACACCATCAGGAAAGCGAGCGTCACCATCTGGGGATGGGTGGTGATGCTGGCGCCGATCGGCGTCATGGCGCTCTTCGCGGACACGGCGGGAACGGTGCGTCCCGACGCGGCCGCCCAGTTGTCCCTGTATCTCGTGGTGTTTCTGTGTGGGACGTTCTTCCTTGCGTTCTGGGTGTTGCCGTCGCTCATCGCCGCCGTGTGTCCGATCACACCGTTGGCGGTGGTCCGGTTGGTTCGCGATGGCTTGGTGATCGCCATGGTGACCACACTGTCAGTCGCCGCTTTGCCTTTCATCCAGAAGGCGGCGGAACGCTTTTGCGAGGAAGTCTCGATCAACGACGAAAACAGATCGGAGATCGCTCGCACCACGCTCGCCGTTGCGTACCCGCTGGCGCAGCTCGGCAACTTCTTCGTGCTGCTGTTCATCGTGTTCGGAACGTCGTTTTTCGATGCACCACTGGGCTGGGTGCAGCATGCCATGATGCCATTGTTCACGCTCCTCTCGGGTATCGGCTCGCCAAGCTCGTCGATCGATACCGTGAATTTCCTTTCTCATTGGGTCGGCCTGCCTGGCATCGCCACACAGCTCTACATCGAGACGATGACCGTCACCCGCTACGGGCAGGTCGCCGCTTCAGTGATGGGCTTCACGTTCATCGTCTTCGTCGTTATCTTGAATTACTATGGTAAACTGAAGATCAGCTTGCCGAAACTTGGTCTATCGGTCGCGGTGACCATCGTCGTTTTGGGCGCGCTGAGCACTGCTGGCTCCGTCATCGGCAAGACGATCGCTGTTGGAGATCGATCCGACTTCGATCGCATGACCCTCGGCGCCGAGTTGACGGATGGGGTCAGCGTCAAGGTCCTTGCGGCGAGCGCAGCGCCGGCCGGCGGGCCGGCGACGGGGCCGTCTCAGACGTCGAGCGCCCCAAGCCATGCGACGGCGCTCGAGCGAATTCGCCACAGCGGTGAGCTACGCGTAGGCTACAACCCGGATGTCGTGCCGTTTTCGTTCCGCAACGAGAATGGTGAACTCGTTGGTTTCGACATCGCGCATGCCTACCGCTTGGCGCGCGATCTGAACGTGGCGCTGACGCTGGTGCCGATCGAGGTCGAGACGTTTCTTCAGGATACGCTGGATGGCCGATACGACGTGGTTGCGGCGGCGGTCTACGCGACGACGAAGCGCGCGAGCCTGTACGGCATGTCGGATCCTTACTTTCAAAGCCCGATCGCCTTGATTGCGCAGGCTGATCAGGCCGAGAAATGGATGTCGCGCGAGGACGTCGCCGCCACCGACGATCTCACCATTGCCGTCCTCGATACGGCGGCGATGAAGGAGATCGCGGCCAGCTTGTTCCCGAACGCGACAATCGTGCCTTTGGACAACTACGGTGAAATGATCCAGCGGTCCGAGATCGACGCGACGCTGACCAGTCTTGCCGAAGCGCGAGCGTTCGCTCGGTCGCAACCGGCTTTGACGGCGGTGGTGCCACGAGGGCTAGGAGGTAGCTTCCTCTTTGCCTACGTGACGTCACCGGACAACGAGGAACTGGTCGATACCCTCAATTACTGGCTGAGGCTACAACACGTCAGCGGCTTTCATGCTCGCATGGTCGACGACTGGATCAACGGCTACGCGCCGCTGGGCGATGGGTCGCCGCGATGGAGCATTGCCCGCAACGTTCTTGGGTGGGGTGAACGCTCCGACACGCCTTAGGCGGACGACGCGGAAACCGAGTCGAGGTGGCCGACGATCATCCTCACGACGGCCGTTGCGCGCTCGTCGGTGGCGCGGCGTCGATAACGGGAGATGTTCAGCGGCGTCCGAAACAGGAGCGTCGCATCCTCCACCGCGACGAGCACCGCATCGAGCCGTTCGGGAGCCACCAGTTCGGACAGGATCGACCGTAGGTCGGCGCTGAGGCGATCCGTGTGCTCGCCAACCAGATCCATGTGATCGGCCGCAAGGTCGAGATAGGCGTCGAACAGCGCCGGGTTTTCGTCATAGCGCCGACGCTTGATGCGCAGGATGGTCAGCACCCAAAGCTCCAGGCGCTCGGCTGCGGGCAAGTCGCTCCCGACGGCTTCGGCGGAACCGGCCTCGACGTGCGCGAACCAACGCGCCGCCAGTGCCCGCACCAGATCGGCCTTCGTCGGGAAGAAGCGATGCGCGTAGGATTGCGAGATGCCTACGCGCGCCGCCAATTCGGACAGAACGAGGCGGCGTCCTTGTGTTTCGACGAGCATGGTTTCCGCCGCCTCGATGAGCCTTTCGCTCAGGTGTTCGCTATCGATCTTGCGACGCAACACTCAGATCCAACGTCGGGTCTTCCACGCGTAGTCATCGTAGTCGGTGCCGAAGCCGCGGCGCAACGCACGCTCTTCGTGCGGGATGTACCAGAACGCCGCCGCAATCAGAAACGCGAGCGGGACCAACAGGGCACACCAAGTATTCACGAAGAACGCACCGGCAAGGAGGATCAGGAAGAACCCCAGATACATCGGGTTGCGGCTGAACCGGAACGGACCGTCGGTCACCAGCGCCGTCGGTGGTTCGAACGTATGGATCTCTGCGTTCTTCTTTTTGAAGTGCAGTCGCGCCCAGATCAGCAGTGCCAATCCGAGCGGCAGCGGGACATCCCACGGCATCGGCTGCTGTGGGCGCATCTGCATGGTTTCGGGATGAAACGCCCACAGCAGAGCGAGAGGGACGAGAAGCAGGAGAAAGAGGTACGGGGGGATCAAGCGACGCACGGCGCTCTCCAGTGATAAAGTGATAAAAATAATTTCTTATCACTACGCCTTGCCGTCAAGCCTGCGCGTCGTGGGCCGTTCGCGTTCGCGTCATCGGCCGAAACGGCGTCGTTTCGTGCCTGTCTGCCACACCGGCTGCAGACGCAATGGGGCAGCCATGGCCGGGGTACGGGCCCATGACACGCCATAGAAGGGCAGAGATCGAACGCGGACGTGCGCCAGCGCTGACCGTGCGCTGGTGACCTTCGATCGCGCTGGCCGCGTAGCCGTGGCTCAGACGACGCGGTACGCCCCGTAGATGACCCCTATCGCATCGCCGAACTCGGCGTTCGCCGGCAGATAGGGTCGTGCCTCGGAAACGGCCGAGCGCTGCCAGCAGCCCTCGGCTTCGAGGTGGCGAAACGCCGTCTCGCAGTCCCGTTCCAGGTAGAGATCCGCGCGTTGGGTCAAGACGACCAGCCCGCCTGGGCGCACGATGCGGCAGAACTCCCGCAACACGCCGACGGTGTCGTGGAGGTAGGTGAGAACACCGACACAAACGAGCCCGCCGAACACGTCGTTGGCAGACGGTAGCGGCAGACGCTGCATGTCGACTCGCGCCAGCCCTGCATAGGCACCCGTTCCGGCCGCGAGCTCCAACGAGCGTTCCGAGATGTCGAAGCCTTGGATGTCGTGGAAGCCCGCATTCGCCAGAGCCTTGCCCGAGAGCCCGGTGCCGCAACCCGCATCGAGGACCTTCGCGTCGCGCGGGACCTCTCGTGCCAGCAGCTCGGCCACCACCTCGGGTGCGTGGTACTCCCACTCTGCCACGTCGTGCTCGTAGTCTTCGGCCCAGACGTCGTAGTACTCGGCGATCGTTTGGCTGTCCGGGTTGCCGCTCAGGCTGGTCAGACCGCGGCGACCACCGGGTGGTTCATGCATCGTCTGTTCCAACCGTCCAAATGGATCGAACAGGGCCCACATCGTGTCTCGCGGCCGACGTCAGATCGTCGATGATGCGCCGACCACCAGTGTTGCGAGCGTCGACCATCACCCTAGCCGACCATGCAGGTCCGGGGAACCGCGACGGCCCGCTTGGCCCGTGTCGGCGACCTGTGGCCCGACAGGGGCTCGTCGACCGACCCGCGCGGTCTCCACCTTCCGGGGGCTCCATTGCCCAGCGGCGGCGTGTTACGATTTTCGGCCTTCGGGTCGGTTGGCGATCACTTGCCAAGAGGGACGACGTGATCATCGCCAACATCCTTGCCCGCGCTCTCGGCGACCAACTGGCCGCCAACTACGCCGAGATCTTCGGCCAAGTGAAGCCCGAGTACACGGACCTGCTGCGGACCGGTGCCAGGGTCGTCGTGGAGCGCATCGCCAACACCGACGCTCTTTACCATGACGTCGACCACACGATGCTCGTGACCCAAGTCGGTCAGGCGATCCTGCGCGGTCGGCTGCTGGCCGAACGGACCACCGCGGAGGACTGGGTCCACTTCACCGTGGCAACCTTGGTTCACGACATCGGTTATCTGCGTGGCATCTGCGACGGCGACGTGGGCGGGCGCTTCGTCATCAACGAGGCGGGCGAGACCATCACCTTGCCGCGCGGGGCCTCCGATGCCGCGCTCGGCCCGTATCACGTGGACCGCGGCAAGCTGTTCGTCCGCCAGCGGCTCGGCAGCTCCCCCTATGTCGATGCCGAGCGGATCGCCCGCGCGATCGAGCTGACCAGGTTCCCGGTGCCGGCCGACGACGACCACGCCGGCACCGCTGACGAGCCCGGTCTCGTGCGCGCCGCCGACCTGATCGGCCAGCTCGGCGATCCACACTACCCGAACAAGTGGAACGCGCTGTTCCACGAGTTCGTCGAGATCGGGTTGGCCGAGCGGCTCGGCTACGTCACGCCGGCGGACTTGGCGGACGACTATCCGCGGTTCTTCTGGACCTGCGTCTCGCCGTATCTCGGCCATGCCATCGAGCATCTCGATCGCACCGAGGAAGGCAAAGGCTGGCTCGCCCATCTCTACAGCCACGTGTTCGTCGAAGAGCACGTGAAGCGGCGGTTCGGCCCGGAACGGTCACACAACGGCGATGCCGCAGTGGACAGCCGAAAGCGTTCCGGCTGACCCAGGTGCCGCGTGGCTTCGAGCAGCCGCGTCCGATCGTGAGCCGACGTGAACGACGTCGCGGCAGCGTTCTGGGCAAAATGCGCTTTCCATCAACGGAGGCCGACCATGCGCTGGCTGGTACCGCTCGTCGCCGTTCTCGTCCTGGCCTCGCCGGCCTGGGCAGCGGACCTCGAGCCGGAGGCCTACGCCGAACTGGCAGCCGAACTGGTGTTCGGGACGCCGGCTGCGGCCAACGAGACGCTGCGACTGTTGGTGGCGCGCGGCGACGCGGACGCGGCGGCGACCCTGATCATGGCGATGCGGTTCGGCCGTCCGGTCGACGACGCCGCGTTGGACTCGGCGTTGGAGGACCTCACCGGTGCCGGGGTCGACGGCTGGTTCGACTGGATGCTCTGGCAGCAGCGTAGCGACCAACGCCCGCACGCCGGCCATGCCTTGTTCCAGGATCACGTCTGGCAGGCGATCGACCCTCGCTTCGCCGAGTTTTTCCCGCCGGACGCCGAGGCGCTGATACGTCGCGAAGAGATCGTCTGGGGCGGCGTCCGGGTCGACGGCATCCCGGCGCTCACCAACCCGACCTTGATCGCCGCCAGGGATGCCGGCTATCTCACCGACGCCGACCTGGTGTTCGGTGTCAGCATCGCGGGCGACGCGCGGGCCTATCCGTTGCGGATCGTGAACTGGCACGAGATGGTCAACGACGTCGTCGGCGGCCGGCCGGTGAGCCTCGCTTACTGCACGCTGTGCGGTGCCGGCATTGTGTTCGCCACCGATGTCCCCGGCCGCGAGCCACTGGTGTTCGGCTCCTCGGGCCTGCTCTATCGCTCCAACAAGCTGATGTACGACACGGCCACCAAGTCGCTCTGGAACCAGTTCACCGGCCGGCCTGTGCTTGGCGACTTGGTCGGCAGCGACCTCGAGCTCGAGATCTTGCCGGTGACGCTGACGACGTGGGGCGAATGGCGGCAGCTGGAGCCGACGACCAGGGTGCTCGACGACGATACGGGCTTCGTCCGCGACTACGGCCCGGGTGCTGCCTACGGCGCCTACTTCGCCAGCCCGGAGCTGATGTTCCCGGCGCTGCTCGACGATGCCCGATTGAGCGTGAAGGATCAGATTTTCGGCGTCCGGGCGCCGGGCGGTGCCAAGGCCTGGGCGCTCGAACTCTTCGAGGGCGGCGCCGTCGTCAACGACACGGTAGGGCTGTGGGAGGTGGCGCTCGTCGGCGATGCAGCGACCCGCACGGTTCGTGCCTATCGCCGCGAGCCGGGCGAGACGTTCGAGGCGATGGATGGCGAGCTTCGCCGCAACGACGATGTGGTCTTCGCCCTGACGGAGACACAGCTCGTCGGCACCAACGGTGCCACGCGCGCCCGGGTCCCGGGCCATGTGGCCTACTGGTTCGCCTGGGCTGGCTATCTCGGCGCCGGAACCGACCTTCGGTCAGGCGCCGACTGAGCGGCAAGCTCGCCTCGTCGAGTGCATGCCTTGGCTTGCGGTGTCGTGCCGCCGATGACAACGTCTGGCAGCCGCTCTGCCGGGCTGGGGCTCGTCTGCCTGCTTCCTCCGCGCTGCACGAGGGTCGAAGTTGAGCCGGCTGACGGCTGATCGCGACTGACGAATGGGGGCTCCGATGACCATCGACGTCCGGCCCATCACCGGTGCCGCCATAGCCGACGTCGTCGATGACCTCGCAGCGCTGCGGATCGAGGTGTTCTGCGAATGGCCCTATCTCTACGAAGGCACGCTCGACTACGAGCGTTGGTATCTGGGGCAGCTCGCGGCATCGCCGGATGCGATCGTCGTCGGCGCGTTCGAGGGTGTGGTCATGGTCGGGGCGGCAACCGGCGTGCCGTTGGCCCACGAGCACGCCGAGTTCGTCGACCCGCTTCGCGCCGACGGCATCGATCCGAAGCGCACGTTCTACCTGGCCGAATCGGTGCTACGCGCGCCCTATCGCGGCCGCGGCATCGGCCACGCGTTCTTCGACCATCGTGAAGCCCATGCCCGAGCGGTTGGTGCGGACCGTGCCGTGTTTTGTGCGGTCATCCGGCCCGCCACCCACCCGAGGCGGCCCTGCAACGAGCGCCGGCTGGAGCCCTTCTGGGAGAAGCGCGGCTACCGGCCACTGGTGGGCGTGATGGCCCACTTTGGTTGGCGCGACATCGGTGATGCTGCCGAGACCGAAAAGCGACTGCAGTTCTGGTCGAAGTTCCTTTGACGCGTGGGCAACGGCTTGATCGTATCCCGACGTTTCGATAACGACCCCGAAATTGCTGACATCAGGGCCTTCACTGCGCAATGACTCCGCGGACTTGGTTGGCCGACGGCCTCTTGATGCTGGCTGGCCTGGCGGCTGGTCTCGTGCCGATCGCGGTCGTCATGGCGCTCAGCTACATCGACACCGTGCGACGTGCCGAGCGTGATCTGAATGCCATCGCGGTCATCGCCGGCAAGGTCGCCAACCATGCGCTCGATACCGCGCGGCTGGACCTCGGCCGCTTCGTGACGGTCACCGACCTCGAGCTGACGCCGACGGCACGCCGGCTGCTCGACGACATCGTCTACCGCAACCCGTTCTACCGCGAGGCCGGCGTGATCGACGCGGCGGGCATGCTCGTCCACAGCACCGCCGCCGGGTTCGTCGAACCGTTTCCGGCGTCACCGGAGACGCGTGCCGATCCGTCGCTCGCCGAAGTCCAAGTCGTCGGCCTGTTCCGCACCCGGATCGCCGACAGCGAGTCGATCATCGTGGCGCTGCCCGTCCCGCGGAGGGGCGAGGTCAACCTGCTGCTCGATCCAGGGGTCCTGACCTTGGCCTTCGACGAGGTGGATCTCGGCCCCCGCGGCCGGCTGGTGTTCGCCGACGAAGACGGTCGGACCTTGGTCAGTACGGCACCGGCCGGGCTGGTTGGTGGCGCCGGCGACGAAGGCCACACGATCGTCACCACCCAGCCGGCCGGCGGCGGGCAATTGCTGGTCGTCGCCGAGATCGACCGGCGGTGGGTTTTCGCGCACTGGTACGACGAGCTCTTCGTCGCCGTCCCCGTCGCTGGCCTCAGCGGTCTCACCATCGGCGGCCTGCTGGTCGTCCAGCGCCGCCGCCGCCGCGGCCTCGACCGCGATCTGGAAGCCGGTTTGGCGCGAGGTGAACTGAGCGTCGAGTACCAGCCGATCCTCCACCTCGAGACCGGTGACTGCGTCGGCGCCGAAGCGTTGATGCGCTGGCATCACCCGCTCCACGGCCCCGTTTCCCCGAGCGTGTTCGTGCCCATCGCCGAGACCAGCGGGTTGATCGGCGCGCTCACCCAGTGGCTGCTCCGCCGCGTGGCGGACGACGAGCCCACGCTCACCGCTGCCAGCCGCGGCATCTACGTGACGGTGAATTGCACGCCGTCCTTGTTCGTCGGAGGTGGTCTGGAGGACGCCGTTGACCGTGCCAAGCTGCCGGCCGAGCTGGTCGGCCGACTGGTCTTCGAGGTCACCGAGAACGTCTTCATCGGCGATCGCGCGCCCATCGTCGACGACGTGATGACGAGGCTGCGTCGCCAGGGCTTTCGCTTCGCTCTCGACGATTTCGGTACGGGTTACTCGAGCCTCGCGACGCTCCAGGACCTGCGCTTCGACTTCGTCAAGATCGACCGCCGTTTCGTCAGCGCCGTCGATCGGCACGGACCGGCAGCCGGGCTTTTCGAAACCCTCGTCGACTTGGCCGTGCGCTTCGGCGCGGAGCCGGTGGCCGAAGGGGTGGAAACCGAGGCCCAGCGCGCACACGTCGCCGGTCACGGCGTCCGTCTGGCCCAGGGCTGGCTGTTCG
>JBCBTD010000089.1:0-14230 GCA_039818825.1 Pseudomonadota bacterium | reverse complement strand
GTTGGACCTTCGCGAGCCCCTTGCCGTCGCGCGGGCCGACGCCATCGCAACGGTGAGGTGGGCAGCCGCCCTCCGGGTGCCACCGGTCGCCGGCCAGTGGCCTTTCCTCGCCCTCGTCCACCCGACGCACTACCCGCTGGAGGCCGGCGACGTCGCAAGCTCGGCAGGCGCTCGCTTCGCGTCAGCCGATTGGGGCGACCACGTGGAGGAAACGCAACGGCAACAGTCCACGGCGTTGTTCGCGCGCCTCGATGGCGAGAGCCCCTACCTTACCGGGCCGCTCGCGCGCTGGGCGCTGAACCAGCCCGTGCTGCCTGCCGCGGTCCGGGCGGTTGCCGCCGAGTGCGGGCTCGAATGGCCGTGCCGCAACCCGTTCCGCAGCATCGTCGTGCGTGCGGTCGAACTGCTCTTCGCCTGTGACGAGGCACTACGGCTGATCGAGGCCTACGATCCACCCGCCGATGCCTTCGTCGAGGTCGACCCCCGCGGCGGCCAGGGACGGGCAACGACCGAAGCGCCGCGCGGCGCGCTTCACCACCGCTACGCGATCGACGACGACGGGCTGATCGAGTCGGCGACGATCGTGCCGCCGACGTCTCAGAACCAGGCGGCCATCGAGGCTGACTTGCGGTCCGTCGCTGGCGCCAACACCGCTTCGGACGACGACGAGCTGCGTCGGCTCTGCGAGCAGGCGGTCCGCAACCACGACCCCTGCATCTCCTGCGCCACGCACTTTTTGGACGTGACCGTCGATCGTGTCTGAGGATGTCCAAGCCGTCCGCGTGCTGGCGCTCGGCCAAGCCCACCGCGGTGACGACGCGTTCGGCCTCGCCGTGGCGACGAGGCTCGAACGGATGGGTGTTGCTCTGCGTCTACCGCAGGGCGATCCCTTGGCCGTTCTCGACGCGCTGCGTGGCTGCAGGCGTGCCATCGTCGTCGACGTTCTCCGTGTGTCGCAGCGGGCTGTAGGCTCGATCGTCCGGTGCGATCTTCTGGCTTTGCCGATCGAGCAGGAGGGCGCGGTCTCGACCCACGGCAACGCCTTGGGAGCTGCGCTCCGTCTTGGCCGTGAGCTCCGCTGCCTACCGGCGAGGATCGATTTGGTCGGCGTGGTCGGCGGTCGGTTCGGGCTCGGCGAGGGGCTCTCGCCGACGGTCGCCCGAGCGGTGCCGCAAGCCGCGCGCGAAGTGCTCGGCCTGTCGTCACGGCTGGACGCTTTGGCCGCGCCCTGATCCGATCCTCGAGGCGGTGGTCAGTCGAGCCTGCCATTCTGCGAAAGCAGCACGGCCAGCGGTCGGCTCGTTGGGAATCGAGCGAGCACCATCACCAGGATCATCGTCAAAGGTACGCACAAGAACATCCCGGCGACGCCCCACATGGTCCCCCACGTCGCCAGCGACGCCATGACGACGAACGGGCTGAGGTTCAAGCTGCTGCCCATCAGCGGCGGTTCGATCACGTTGCCGATGAGGATCTGGATGGTGCCGAGGAGCGCGCCGACGGCCACGGTCGTCGCCGGTTCGCCGAACTGCGCGAGGGTCAAGAGCGTCGGGAACACCACGCCCACAAGCGAGCCGATGGTCGGGATGTAGTTCAGCAAGAAGATGATCAGCGCCCAGAACGCGGCGAAGTCGACGCCGAACAGCCAGAGCACCAGCCACGACGTACCACCGGTCAGCAGGCTCGTCGCGGTCTTGACGCGCACGTAGGTCTCGATACGCGCCTGCAGATCGGCAAGGGCGGCGCGTGCCGCGGTGGCGCCGTCTGGGGTCGTATACAGCAGGTCGAGCTTCTGGTCGAAACGCCGCTGCTCCAACAACAAGAAGACGACGTAGACGAGCACCAAGGCTGCCGTCTGAGCAACGTCGGTGAAGCCGCTCGCGAGCCGGCGCACGACGTCGCCGAGCGGCACCTTCGCGGCCACGTCCTCGAACAACGTGGGCCTGTCGATGCCGAGCTTGGCCGCGAACAGCGGCAACGAGCGATCGAGCGCGTTTCGGTAGCCGGGCGCCGCGTCGACGATCCGGCCGACGTTGTCGACCACGATGTCGACGATGACCCAGCCCGCCCACGCGACGATCGACACGGCGACGACCTGGGCGATCGGCCGCGGCAGAGCCGGCGCGTCAGCCGCCAGCCGCCGGCCCGCAGCGATGACCGTGGAAGCCAGGCCGTTGACCAGCGACCAGACGATGACGGCGATCGCCATCGGCACCAACACGTCGCGCCCGAGCACGAGGACCGAACCGATGGCGACCGCCGCGATCAGCCAAGCGGCGCGCACCAGCGGTTCGACGTGAGGTGCCGGCGAATGATCGGGCAAAAGGCGCCGTCCCCTTACTTACGGGTCGGTCGTGCTAGCCGGTGCGGAACGCCGAAATGGAAGCGCGAACTGGAGCGGGCGATGAGATTCGAACTCACGACCCCAACCTTGGCAAGGTTGTGCTCTACCCCTGAGCTACGCCCGCCCGCCGGTTCGCTTTCGCGGACGTGCGTGGTAGCGGCGTCGCCGAAGCGTGACAAGGGCAAAGTCACCGGTCGATACCCTTGTATCGCGAGGTACAACCAACCATTTTACGCGTCGCGCGGCGTGAGACCGTGTTGCTACGGGGAACTTCGATGGCTCTGCTCGGCGTCACCGGCGCGGCTCCGCGCTCCAACGACGACATCATCAAGGACGGCAGACTGGAGACGTTCGCGCAGGACGTCGTCGCGGCGTCGAGGTCCGTGCCGGTTCTGGTCGATTTCTGGGCGCCCTGGTGCGGCCCCTGCAAGCAACTGACCCCGATGCTGGAGCGTGTCGTCAGCGAGGCGGCGGGGCGCATTCGCTTGGTGAAGATCAACATCGACGAGAACCAGGAGATTGCTCAGCAGCTCCGTATCCAGTCGGTGCCGACGGTCTACGCGTTCGTCGATGGTCAACCGGTGACGGGCTTCGCCGGCGCGCAGCCGGAATCGCAGATCAAGGCGTTCATCGAACGCTTGATCGGTGAGCCGGTCGGTGCCGAGGGTCTGGACGCGCTCGAAGCTGCCCAGCAGATGCTCGCCGAGGGTGACCTCGAGGGTGCGGCGGAGGTGTTCGCGGCACTCATGGAACAGGAGCCGGAGAAGCCCGAAGCGATCGGCGGTCTCGCGCGGGCGTTGATCGGGCTCGGCCGCCTGGACGAGGCCGATCAAGTGCTGGCCGCGGCGCCGGCGTCGATTTCTCAGCATGCCGAGATCACGGGGGCGAAGGCGGCCGCCAGCTTGTCGAAGACGGCAGGGAAGCTGCGTGAGCCGTCGGCCTTGGAGGCCCACCTCGAGGCCGACGCCGACGACCATGCCGTTCGCCAGGAACTCGCTACCGCGTTGTTTCTGCGCGGCCAGGTGGAGACGGCGATCGACCAGCTGTTGGCGATCATCCGCAAGGATCGGGGCTGGAACGACGACGCCGCGCGCAAGCAACTGCTGACCTTTTTCGATGCGCTCGGCCACGCCCATCCGGGTACCGTTGCGGGCCGGCGGAAGCTCTCCGCGGTCCTGTTCTCGTGAGCGGGTCGAACGCCCTACCCAGCCGTTTCCCCGTCTTTCCGCTGGCTGGCGCGCTGCTGCTTCCTGGCGGCAACCTGCCGTTGAACATCTTCGAGCCGCGTTACCTGCAGATGACGCGTGATGCGATGCAGACGGACAAGATCATCGGCATGATCCAGCCTTGTTCGGAGGGCGACGGGAGTGCGCCGCCGCCGCTCTACCCAACTGGCTGTGCCGGTCGCATCACCAGCTTCGAGGAAACCCCCGACGGTCGCTATCTCATCACCCTGACCGGCGTCGGCCGTTTCGACGTCGTCGAAGAGTTGGTGACGGTCACTCCCTACCGCCAAGTGGTCGCCGCGTTCGATCGGTGGGACGAGGATCTGTGCCCGCTCAACGCCGATGCCAGCCGCCGGCCGTCGTTGATCAAGGCGATGCACGGTTACTTCGAGCGCCAGCGCATCGAGATCGACTGGGACGCGGTGGACCAGGCACCGCTCGAGGGGCTGATCACTTCCTTGGCGATGATCTGTCCGTTCACCGCGAGCGAGAAGCAGGCGTTGCTCGAGGCGGACGACTACAGTGCGCGTATGGAAACCCTGATCACGCTGATGCAGATGCAGAGTTTCTCGGCCGACGATGCCACCAGCTTCCGACACTGACGCGGTGACCGCAGCGGCGGCCATCGAACGCGAGGAGACCCCAACCTTGGCAGAAGCGCCGGGTATAGATCCGAAGCTCCTGGAGATCCTGGTTTGCCCGCTCACCAAGCAGGTGCTGCGGTACGACCGGGCGCGCCAGGAATTGGTCAGCGACGCCGCCGGCCTCGCCTACCCGATCCGTGACGGCATCCCGATCATGCTCGTCGACGAGGCGCGTGAGCTCGGCCAGGACGAGGACATCCCCGACGCCCTCAAGCCGACGGAAGATCGTTGAGCGACGTCACACCCTGGCCGGCCGAGATTCGTGTCGTTCGCGCCGAGCGTAGGCTCGAGATCGATTTCGATGACGGCCATCTGTTCGCACTGCCGGCCGAACTGCTCCGGGTCGAGAGCCCATCGGCCGAAGTGCAGGGCCACGGTCCGTCACAGAAGACCGTCGTCGCCGGGCGTCGTGAGGTCGGCATCCTGGCAGTGGAACCAGTCGGTAACTATGCGGTGCGCATCCGCTTCGACGACATGCACGATACGGGCATTTTCACGTGGGACTATCTCTATTGGCTCGGCAGGGACCAAGCGCGCATTTGGCAGGCCTATCTCGACGCGCTCGAGGAGCGCGGCCTGTCGCGGGATCCCTGAGCACGGCCAAGCCTGACGGGGTGGTGCTACCGGCGCCACATCGAAACCCACGATCGTGAGCCTTTCGCCGTCGCTCTCGACGACCTCGGACGCGACGACTTGGCGGCGGTTGCGGCTGCCGTTGACCGCGACGCTGACCGTGCAGATCGCCGTCAACCTGGCGTTGCTGAGCGTCGCGGTTCTGGCCCCGGCGATCGCCGCCGACCTTCAGGTACCAGCAGCGTGGGCCGGCTATTACATCGGCTTGGCCTACCTCGCCGGCGCCTTGGTCAGCGCCGGCGCGGATCGTGTGCTCGCACCCGTCGGCCCGATGACCGCAAGCCTCGCGGCGCTGGTCGCGACCGTCTTGGGGCTCCTTGCCGCGGCTTCGGGCAGCCTCGCTGGTGTCGCCGTCGGCGCCGTGTCGATCGGGCTGGCCTACGGTGTCACCAACCCTACGAGTTCCGAGATCCTCGCCGCCAGCGCGCCGGTCACGCTCTACGGGCGGGTCTTCTCGATCAAGCAGACGGCGGTGCCCGCCGGTGGCGTGCTGGCGGGTGTCTTGGCACCGTCCTTGGCGCTCGCCGCTGGATGGAACGGTGCGCTCCAGCTCACCGCGTTGCTCGTCGCCATCACCATTCTCGTTCTCTTGCCCTGGCGTCGGCGGCTCGATGGTCGTCGGCTGGACCGGCGCGCCAGCATCGGCTCGCCCCTGACTTTGGTGCTGGCCGACCAGGCGCTCCGCCGGTTGGCGCTCGCCGGCTTCTGTCTGGCGGGGCTCCAGCTCTGCGTCAGTACGTTCTTCACCGCATATCTGGTCGAGGCCGTCGGCCTCTCGTTGACGCTGGCGGGTTTGTTGTTCGGGATCGTCCAAGGGGCAGGAGTCGCCGGGCGCGTGCTGTGGGGATGGCTCGCTGACCGCGTTCTCGGCCTCGCACCCTCGGTCGCGGTGTTGGCCGGCCTAGCGACCCTCGGCGTGGGCGCACTGGCGCTCGTCCCAGCAGGTGTTGCGGTTGCGCTGCTGGTGGTGCTCGCGCTGTTTCTGGGCTTCAGTGTGATGGCCTGGACGGGGCTCCTGATTGCGGCGGCGGTCGCCGCTCGGCCCGACCGGGCGAGCTCGATCACCGCCGGTGCGATGATCTTCACCTTCGCCGGTGTCGTCGCCGTGCCGCCGTTGTTCGGGGTGGTCGTCGATGCGTCGGATAGTTATGCGGCCGGCTACGTGCTCGCCGCGGGGTTCGGTGTCCTGGCATTGGCGCTCACTTGGCCGCGGCGGTCCGCGGCGGGCAACGGAGACCCGAGGTGAAGATCCGGACGATGATGGCGGCCGACGTCGACGCGGTGATCGCGCTTTGGCAGCGCTGCGGCTTGACGCGGCCGTGGAACGATCCTCGGCAGGACCTCGCGTTCGCAGCCGCCGGGCCGAGTTCGGCCGTGCTGGTCCAGACGGCCAAGGAGGCCGTCGTCGGTGCCGTGATGGTCGGCCACGACGGGCACCGGGGCACCGTCTACTATCTGGGCGTCGATCCGGCGCAGCGACGCGTCGGCGGCGGAGCTTCGTTGATGCGCGCGGCGGAAGCTTGGCTGCGCCAGCGTGGGGTTTGGAAGCTCAACCTGTTGGTCCGCGAGACCAACGCCGAGGTGATCGGCTTTTACGAAGCGCTCGGCTACCAGGATCAGGCATGCCGGGTGATGGGCAAGCGGCTCGACGACCGCGCTGATCGTACGCCGGTCGACGGCACCGATTCCCACGAGCCCTTGCCGGAGGCGTCCGAAGAGCGCTAAGCCCGGCCGCCTCTGTTCTCTCCGAAAGGCGCCGCCATGACCCGCACCAGCCGAGCGTTCGACGCGCTCCGCACCGTCCGCTTCGAGCTCGGCGCCGCTCGCCATGCCGAGGGCTCCTGCCTCGTGCGTTGCGGCGACACCCACGTCCTCTGCACCGCCAGCGTCGAAGCGCGTGTGCCACCGTTTCTCCGCAACACCGGCAAGGGTTGGGTCACCGCGGAGTACGGGATGCTGCCGCGCTCCACCCACAGCCGCTCCCCGCGCGAGGCGGCGCGCGGCAAGCAGAGCGGCCGCACACAGGAGATCCAGCGTTTGATCGGCCGCTCGCTCCGCGCCGTCACCGATCTGGCGGCGCTCGGCGAACGGCAGGTGGTCGTCGATTGTGACGTCCTGCAGGCCGACGGCGGTACCCGTACGGCGTCGATCACCGGCGGCTACCTCGCTCTGCATCAAGCGTTGAACGGATTGGTCGAGGCTGGCGAGTTGCCCGCGTTGCCGCTCCTGGAGGCCGTTGCGGCAGTCTCTTGCGGGCTGGTCGATGGCGAGCCGCTTCTCGATTTGAACTACGAGGAGGATTCGGGCGCCGCGGCCGACGCCAACTTCGTGATCACCGCGTCCGGACGAATCGTCGAGATGCAGGTGACCGCCGAGGACGTGCCGCTGGAACGTGGCATCGTCGACCAGCTGCTGGGTCTTGCCGAACTGGGCGTCCGGCACTTGTGTCAGCTCCAGGCGGCGGCACTCGCGGAGGCGCGCTGATGGCGCGGGCTTACACCCTTCGGCGGCTGCGCCTCGCGACCCACAATCCCGGCAAGGTACGCGAGTTCGAGACGCTGCTCGCGCCGACCGGGGTGGCGCTGGATGGGATGGGCGACCTGCCGGAGCCGGAAGAGACCGGCGACAGCTTTCTTGCCAACGCGCGGCTCAAGGCCGAGGCGGCAGTGGCCGCCACCGGCGAGCCGGCGCTTGCCGACGACAGCGGCCTCGTCGTGCCGGCGCTCGACGGCGATCCGGGCATCGCCAGCGCCAGGTGGGGGGGGCCGCAGCGCGATTTCGGCGCGGCGATGGACCGGGTCCAGATGGAGTTGGCGTCGCGTCTCGGCACCGTCACGGTCGACGGGACCGCTTGCGCGTTCGTCGCCGTCCTGGTCCTCGCGTGGCCCGACGGCCACGTCGAGACCGCCGAGGGTCGGCTCGAGGGAACCCTGCACTTTCCGCCGCTTGGCGACGGCGGGTTCGGCTATGACCCGATCGTCCGTCCGCTGGGTGAGACGCGGACGTGCGCCGAACTTGCGCCCGCGGAGAAAGCGGCGATCAGCCACCGTGGTCGCGCGGTGCGAGCCCTGATCGAACGGTGCTGGCCCCAGGCCAAGTGACGGCCGCGCCCGCCGCGGACTAGGTTGCGTGCCGTCGACGACGGTGTAGAACGCGCGTTCGTGTGGGGCGGTAGCTCAGCTGGGAGAGCGCCAGATTTGCATTCTGGAGGTCGAGGGTTCGAGCCCCTTCCGCTCCACCAAGGGTTTCAAGAGCTTGCCTTTGTAAGGACGACCGTCCGTCCGTGGTGGGCGCCGACGCGACGAGCGAAGGCGCCAGATACTCATCCCCGTCCATGCTTCGAGTGCGCTGCTCCTGCCGCACGCGGCCACTTGCCCGCGCGGCCGTTGGTCGGCTCGCAAAAAAAATGGAGCCCCGCCCGCAACGGCGAGGCTCCGCAAGTCGATGGGGAACTTGGATAGGCGGAGGGTCAAGGGCGGAAGAACACGCCGCGGTAGAACTGCGGGCCGCGCGGAGTCGCAGGTTCATCGGCATCGAGCATGGCGCCATCGAAACGGCTGCCCCGGTAGAGCATCGACCGACCGGCACGCGACGCCTCAGGCTGCTCCGACTCCCGAGGGTCGAAGGTCACGCCGCGTTAGAGGAACGTCGGGCGCTCCAGCGGATGGTGGGCGAAAACGCCGGTCTCGATCAGGTTGAAGGCGGTAGCCACGGAGGCTCTCCCTAGTCTGTGGCGCGATGCCGTTGCGTCGACTGACAACGCCACCTTAAGAGATCGACCGAGCGGCGGATGTAGCAGGTGCTACGCACAACCTGTGCGCCGGATCACAATGGGGCGGGCCTCGCCGTCGCGCCATCCGCCGTTCTTTGCGGCGGCGTGTCAGATCGGAGAAGAGGCGTTGCTCGTGCGGCACACGTTCGGGCGCCTGGAAGACGGACGAGGTCTGACCGTCCAACATGAAAGGAACATGATCCGGACCAGTGGAGGTGGCATGCAATCGTTTCGCGCGCACGAGAGGGCGGTGACCGCGGCCGCCGTCCTGACCATGGTTCTCGGCGTCGGTCCGCTGGCGGCATCGGCGTCGGGCCAGACGCTTCGTGAGGAGTCGGGACGGGTGGCGCACGCCATCAAGTGGGTGCCGATCCGTACGGCGGTGGGGGTGGCGGCCGAGAACGACCCGGTGCCGCAAGGCGTAGCCGTCCCACGTCTCCAACCGGGCCAAGCGTACACGTTCGAGGCACTAGACATCGATGCTGACGGTCAGGTGCAGGAGACGGAGTGGACGCTCGCGGCAACCGACAATGGGTTGACCCCAGGGCTCGCCATCGCCCAGTTCGGCGTGCTCGACGACGACCGCGACGGCGCACTGTCCCAGGACGAGTTCGAGAGGATGAGCCCCGGCCGGTTCGCCGCCGCTGCGAGAGCGGGGGTGGTCGGAACGACGGCAGGCCAAGCGCCGAACGTGGTCTACTCGCCGGTCATCGTCTATCGGGTCGAAGGCGGCTGAGCTCGGCACGTCCAGAGCACCGGTGGCCACCAAGCCTGACGCCGCTGCAGGCGCCCGCCGGGGGGCGGTCCCACGAGCCTGCCCCAACCGGTCCACCGGGCGTCGGCCAAGCGCCAAACCCCGCATCAGGGCCGGACGGTGCCTGGTTCATCGGCCGCGATCGCCGACGCGAGCGTAGGGAACGAACCAGATCAGGAAAACGACTGCGGCATCGATTCCGAGATGGAAGACCCGGAGTTCCATCCGAGTCGGCGGCGCGCTGACGTCGACCACCGCTTGCACCATCTGTGCGTCCGCCGGGGCTGCGCGCTCGATCGCGGTAGGCAACAGCTGCGCGCGTTGTGCCTGGACATTGCCGATCGCGTTGAGATTGACCAACGCGAAGGCCAAGAACCCGAGCGTCACGACAGTGCGTATCCACCACGTAGTCAGCGCGTTGGGTACCGCCGCGACGAAGCCGATCACCCCGAGAACGACGGTGATGTAGAGATTCCAAAGCGTCTGCGAGGCGGAGAATCGCTCGAAGATCATCACCAGAAGTTCGGCCGTCGACAGTGGTGTAGAGTCCATCGGCTTTCACCCGCTCTGCATTCCTCTGCGATCACTGTCGCTAGGCGCCGGCCGTCTGCGGAACGGTATGGCCGCTGGAACGCTCCCTCCAGCATCGCACGAAGATGGTGTAGCTGGTGAAGATCCACGATCTGCGCGCCACCGGCCTCGTCACGCCGCAAGTCGATGACCAAGAGGAATTCGGCCTCGATGTGTTTCGTCGGCCAAGTCTACAACTCGCGCGACGTTCGTTCTCACTCTGATTGGCTGCCTGTTGCGTTCGGCGGAGAGATCGACCGGCACTGCAACCGTCGCATCAGCGGTCGGCGACTCGTCGATTCCAGCGGCGAGGGATGCGGTCGGGCTTCTGGAAGCACGGACCCGCCGAGCATCGATGACGAGTTCCAGCCGCCACTGGATTGCCAACGAAACCACCGCCAACCCAGGCGATGAGCCCACCCTAGGCCGGCCAAGGCCGGATCGCCTCGGCTGAGCACGCCACAGCACCGGACGAGATTTGGAAGGATGGGCGCGATCGAGCCCAGTCCGGGTCTTTTTACGCCCACCACCGGATTTCCCCGGTCGGGCCGGCGATCGCTCCATGATATGACTTCTACGGCATGACTGCGGTGTCAGAAAAGTCCCACCGCCTGAGGGCTGCTCGCCGACGCAAGATTTTTTCTCTTGTGATATCAATGAGTTGACGCAGCGTAGGAGCTCTCCGGCGGTCTGGCACGCCGCTTGCGCTCAACGGCGCAGCGGCGGAAACCACCGAAGGTGCGCCGCCGCGGGAGATCGACACGTGCCACCGCAGCCGCCCCCGGGTGCTGCCACGGCGGAGGTTCTTGCCCATCTGGGGCCCTTCGTGCCGTCGGACACACCCGGACTGCCCAACAACCAGCTGGGTCTCGTCGCGACCCAGGTGCGCACGATTGCGCTCGGTCATCGGCGCGGAACGACCTACCGCGCCGGCCAGCCGGTCGCGGCACAGACCGGTCTGTACCTCGACGCCACCGCACGGTTCGAGCTTTGGGGCGCGTCGCCCGACGATGTCGAGACGTCGATGAGCTCGGTGCAGGCCAATCTGTTGAATGCGGCACCCAATCTGCGCGCCTTCGGCTTTCTGACGCTCGTGGCCGAGGCGATCGAACCGTCGCAGCACGAGAGCGCCATCCCGGCGTGGCGCAAGGCTGGCGACTTCAGGTTCCGCTACGAGTTTCAGACCGAAGCGAGTGACAACGCCGACAGCTTCATCGCCAGTATCCCCATCCGCTCGACGCTCGATGACGGGACCGACGAGGAAACGCACACCGTCGTCGATGCGATGCGTCGTTGGGACGATGACGGCGCATCGCCGATGGTCTTGCGCGGCGGGCGGCGTGGCGTCTCGTTGACCTCACTTACGGCGTTCGATTTCCGGCCAGGCGGCTTCACGGGTGACGCCGTCACGCTGCGTCGCTCGGCTACCAACCTTGCGGCCCCGCCGACCGACTACCCGACGCTCGCTGCCTTTCTTTCGGCAACGGGCGATCCCGACGCGCCGGATCGCAACGCCCGGCTGACGTTCGCCAGCATCGACGACTTCTTGGCCGAAGTGCCGCTGGCCGGGGCGACCTTCCCGCTCGGCGACTGGAACACCGATGGGACCCTCGATCAGTTCGCGCCGCATCGGCTCGACTTCGGCCAACCGATCGAACTCGCCAGCCACCGTGACCTCTTCACGATCACCTATGCGCAGCCGGCCTTCGCGGTGTCGGCGATCCTCTACCTCCGCGTCCTGACCGTCCCGCGGAATGCCGGATGAACGATCCTCGGCCCGGCCGAAAACCAGGAGATCTCGATGGAACAGGTCCTTCCCGGCGTATCGATCGAAGTCCGTTCAGAGGGACTGATCATCCCGGGACAGATCCAGCTCAGTACGGTCGGTGTCGTCGGCACCGCGAGCCGCGGCCCGGTGAACGACCCACAGATCATCGGCAGCGCGACCGAGGCTGAGGCGGTGTTCGGCGATCCAGGCGCCTATGACCGCGCCAATGCCGGTGGCGAGCTGACCCTCGTCCGAGCGCTGCAGATCGCCTTCGACAGCGGTGCGCGTGACGCCCTGGCGGTACGCGTCGAAAGCGGCGCGCTGGCCCAGCGGGCGGCGTTCGATCTCCAGGCGAGTGGCGGGCTCTGTTGCACGCTGGAGGCCAGTACGCCGGGCGAGTGGGCCAACGATCTGACGATCAACGTGACCACGACCAGCGAAAACGCGTTCATCAACGATGAAGCGCTTGCCGCCGGTGACCCGCTGACCTTCACGCCGGTCGTGGACAGCGCGCGGACCCGCATTTTCGTCCGGCCCACGGGCTCGTCGGACGTGACGGCTTTCGCCGCGATCTTCAACGGCGCACCGTTGGTGGGCCAAGTGCTCGTCGACACGGCCACGGGTGCGCTGACCTTCAACGCCGCCCAGACGCCGGTCGCGGGCGACACCGTGCTCGCCGACTACGTCGTCGCCAGTACCAGCGCGCGTCAGGTGACGCTGAAGCGCGGCGACGAGGAAGAGGTCTACGTCACGGTGAACGGCGAACACTTCGCCGGCCTGCTCGCGGGTTCGGCGCTGGCGAGACGTCGGACGAGCGGACCCAACATCGATTTGCTGCCCGACGCTTTTGCCGCCGCGACCGAGTTCCAGCGCTTCGCCGGCGGCACCAACGCGGCGGTGAACGCGAACTACACGACCGGGTTGGACGCCCTGTCGACGCGCAACGCCTTCATCATCGTTGCCGCCGGCCAGGACCATCGCCAGATCGGCGCCGCACTCACCGCCCACGTCACCACGGCGTCTTCGGACCTCAACAAGCGCGAGCGGATCGGCGTCGTCGGTAGCGGCGTCGGGACCAACGCGACGAACCCGGAGGACGTCGACCGCGTGCTCGGCCACAGCTTGGCCAGTGACCGGGTCGTGTTCGTGGCACCTGGGATCCGGGTGTTCGACCGCGGGAGCGGCAACGACGTGACGCTGCCCGGCAGCTACGCTGCAGCGATGGTCGCCGGCATGATCTCCGGCTTCCCGGTGAACCGGAGCCTGACCAACAAGCCGGTGGCGGTCACGGCACTGGAAGAAGACTACACGACGGCCGAACTCCGCCAGTTGGTGCTCGCTCGCGTTTTGGCCATCGAAAAGCGCCTGGGCTTCCGCACGGTCAAAGGCATCACCACGTCGACGAACTCGGCCTTCGCGCAAGTCACGACGCGACGGATCGTCGACAAGATGAAGTACGGGGTACGTTCCGCTGCCAATCCGTACATCGGGCTGTTGAACAACACGCGGGTGCGCGCGGCCCTGCAGGCAACGATCGACAGTTTTCTCAACAACATGGTGCTGGCCGAGGAACTGGCGGCCTACGAGCTCAGCGTGACGGCGAGCCGACAGGATGAAATCGCCGGCATCGCCCGCGTCGCGATCACCGCGCAGCCGGTCTTCAGCATCGACTTCATCAAGGTCGTCATCACCCTCCAGTAAGGAGCCAGGAGCCATGCCGAACACCAACGTTTTCACCGGCGCCGACGGCAACCTGCTGATGGCGAGCTTCGAATCGACGCCGGGCGCCGACGGCACGGCGATCATGGAGCATTTCGAGATTTCGCAGGCGGTAGGCCGGGTGACGGGCGTGCGTGTGAACGTGCGCACCGATCTCAGGGAGTTCTTCGAGATCGGCTTTCGCCACGTCACCTCCCTGCACGAGGGCGACATCCACATCTCGGGCTGCGTCGACCGCGCGTACATCAACGGCGCGCTCTTGGCGTTGCTGATGGGGCGGAAGGCTTACGATTCGTCGGCCACGCGCATCTTCCAGCCCGAGCTCAACATGGCCATCGAGCTCAACGACCCAGCCGACGGGCGGCGCGAGGTCCTTTCGCTGCTCGGCGTGAAGTTCAAGGACTGGTCGGTCAACCTGCCCGAGGACGACATCGTGATGGAGAACGCGACGTTCCTCGCACGATCGATCCGGATCAACGAGACCGACGCTCCCGACGGTAGCAGCCTGTCGCCGGAATTCCCCGAACTCGAGAACTGAACATGGATGGCATGGCGCTGACGGCAGAGGATCTTCTGGCAGGGGCCTCGGTCGAGCACGAGATCGAACTGCCTTCGGCGAGCTTGGCACAGGGAGCGCCGGCCGGCGGGCGGGTGCGCGTCCGACCGCTTTCCGTCCGCGATCTGCAGATGATCGCGCGTGCGGCGAAGGATGACGACGGGCTTTCGGCCGCGCACCCGCCCGCCGGCCGGCGCTCCCTGTGCCAAGCTCGCCGAAGGCAGTTCGATCTCGTGCTCGACCG
>JBCBTD010000088.1:0-14256 GCA_039818825.1 Pseudomonadota bacterium | reverse complement strand
AATTAACGGAGACATCGTGGGTCTTTTTTTTTAGGCAGAGTGTCAAAAATCTTAGTCAGAGAGTCAAATCAGTTGGTCGCCGACGATTTTGCCGTCGTGGCTTCCTCGGAGGACGGCCCGATCGCTTTGGTCCAGACCATAGCGATCGGGCCGTCCTCCGAGGAAGCCACGACGGCAAAATCGTCGGCGACCACGTCGAGGCCCCAGGTCTGGTGTCCAGCCCGCAAGACCGACTGTGCCATGCCGTACCCCATGGACCCCAGCCCGATGACGGCGGTGTTCTGCTGCATGCGTCAGTCCTCTACGGGGCTGGAGCGGCGACGAGGTCCGGTCGCTGCGCCATCATCCGGGTGGGTCTCGATCGGTCGGCGAACGGAGTAGGGTGTCCAGCCGCCCAACGTCGAGTGGTCCGTTCGGTGTTTCGCCACGTTCCTGCGGCCCCGTAGCTCCACTCGTTCGGCTGGCGTCGATCGACGGTCACTGCGACGCCCAGGTCTCTCGAAGAAAGTCATGCCCGAAGCGGTACACTTCCTCGCGTCGTGGGGACAAATCGCGCCACACCCGGGTCGCCGCTGCCAGCGCTGGCAGCGCCCGTCCGAACGCTTCGATGACACACCAGCCTTCGTAGCCGCCGTCCTTCAACGCCTTGAGAGTCGGCTCCCATGGGACATGGCCTTTTCCCGGCGTACCACGGTCGTTCTCCGACAGGTGCACGTGGCTGATGGCGGCGAGGTTCGGGCCGATCACGCCAACCGGGTCCTTCTCCTCGATGTTGGCGTGGAAGGTGTCGTACAGGAACCCGTAGCTGCGGCTGTCCACGGCACGAACCAGTTCGGCTGCGTCGGCGACGGTAGTGAGGGCGTAGCACTCGAAGCGGTTCACGGGCTCGACCGCCAGCCCGACGCCGAGATCCTGGGCGTAGCGCACGACCCGCTTGTGGGTGGCGGCGACGTTGGCGAGTTCGTCCGCTGTCGGCGGCTCGCCTGAGAACAAACCGAGGGGCTGGTGGAAGGGGCCGGCCAGGACTTCGGCGCCGACTGCCTGGGAACAGTCCAGCGCCCATTTCAGATGGTCGAATGCGGCGTCGCGGACCGCTGGATTTGTGCTCGTACAGTCGTGGGCGGCGTCGGGCATGATGGTGACCGCAGTCGCCCGCAATCCTTCGTTGCGGATCGCCTGTCCGAACGCCGCGAAGTCTTCCGGCGTGCCGTCGAAAAGTGGCACCTCTACCCCGTCATAGCCGGTCTCCTTCAGCTCCTTCAGCACAGGGATGAGGTCGTCGCCGACCGACGTCGACCACAAGAGCAGATTGAAGCCCAACAACATGGTCGATCCTCCCGTTCTCGTTTCGCTAGCCGCCCGTTCGGCGACGTTCGAACGTCGAGCCACGCCCGTGCTGGGTCCTCGACGTGTTCTGCTCGTGGGTCGATCCACGTTCAGGCACGAGGCGCGCTGCCCTTGACCGGCAGGCTCGCCATGGCCTCGCGCGTCCCCTCGAAGGAAACGATCCCGGCATCCGAACCGAGGCCCGTCGCTACCAGTGCGGCAGCCGCCTGCGCGAAGCGCAGCGAGGTCTCGAGGTCCATCTGGTGGTGGAGAGCGCAGATGAAGCCGGCATCGAACGCGTCACCGCAACCGGTGGTATCCACCACGTCGATGTCGAACGCAGGAGCGCGAAGCCGACGACCGCTCGTGTCGGCGTAGAAAGCGCCTTCGGGACCGAGCGTGAACACGCAGGCCCTTGCTCCAGCTTGCATAAGATTGGCTGCACAGTCCTCCGGCGAGCCACCGGCCAGCCCTGCCAGGTCCCGTGCCTCGTCGATCGACGGCATGACGTAGTCGATGTGCGGCAAGAGCGGACGAACCACCTCGATGGTCTCCGGGTTGGTAGCGATCAGGTCGAACGTCACCGTACGGCCGTGCGCCTTGGCAGCTTGCAGCAGGCGGAGGCTTGGCTCGCCGTCGAGTGTCCGCAAGAGGCCCGTGCCTCCCAGATGCACGATGGGTGCGGAGAAAACCTGATCGTACATCGAGGGCGGAACGTCGAAGTGGTCGGACGCGCCGCGCACGTGCAGCGCTGGCCGGTCACCATTGGGTCGGACGTTGAGCATGGTCGCCGAGGTGGGCACGCCAGCCAGTCGCTGCATGGCCGAGACGTCGATCCCGTGCTTTTCCAGGGTCAGGAGTACCCAGTCGGCCTTCTCGTCGTCGCCCACGGCGCCGACCGCCAGGCTCTTCAGTCCGAGTTTCGCCGTATCGACCACCGTACCACCCGCCGTGCCGGCAACGGTCAGGCGGATCTCCTCGATGAAGTCCACGTTTCCACCCTCGGGGATCCGTGTGACCGGCCGGCCGAGCACGTCGAGGATGTAGAGGCCGACAACGGCGACGTCGTAGCTCATCGGCTCATCGTCCTCGGGTGCGCATTCGAACGACGGCGATCAGGGCGATCTCGACGGCGACGAGACCCCAGACGAAGGGGTGCTGCCAGAAGGGTGGCCGTGGGGGCCTGAGCGACGTGGACGGGTCCGGCGGCTCGAGGAAGGCGACGCCATAGAGATAGGCGGCAACGATGGCCAGCAGCAGTGCGGTGGTGAAGATCAAGGCGATGACGAGTGCCGCGGTCACCACCCGGCGGACCGGCGTCTGCGGCTCGGCCAGCGGGAGCAGGTTGTTGGCGAGCGCTGCGACGACGACGAGGGCACACCCGACCGAGAAGAGGGGGAGCAGCAGGGGCTGAAAGATCATCACCAACGCAACGATGCCGAGGCCGATGATCGTGAACTCCAGGCGGAGTGCGCCATCTTTGCCGAGCGTCGAGGGGGCCGTGTTCGGCATCAGCGCGCGGCCTCCCCACTGCTCTTGAAGACGTGGGTCTGCAGCGGGTCGGGGCGGAGCCCGAGCGTTTCGCCTCCACGAACCCGGCGATCGCGCGGCACCACCACGCGCACGTCACCCTCCATCTCGGTTCGGGCATGAACCAGCGTCTCAGCGCCCATCGGTTCCGTGAGTTCGACCTGAGCGACCAGCACGTCGTCGCCGACGTCGTCAGTGAGCGTGAACGCCCGAGGTCGAATGCCGAGCGTCACCTGTCCCTTGCCAAGGTTCGCTGCCGCTGGCGGTAGGTCGAGGCGCAGGGCGGCGGTGCCATAGCGGAAGATCGCGTGGCCCGCGTGGTCCCGCTCCATGGCCACGTCGATCAGGTTCATCTGCGGCGTGCCGATGAAGCTGGCGACGAAGGCGTTGGCGGGCCGGGTGAAGACCTCGTGAGGTGTGCCGATCTGTTCGATGACGCCCTCGCGCATGATGGTGATCCGATCCGCCATGGTGAGCGCTTCGAGCTGGTCGTGGGTGACGATCAGCGTCGCCTTGGAAAGGCCCTGCAGGACCTCCTTGATCTCGTGCCGCATCGATTCCCGGAGCTCCACGTCCAGCCGGGAGAGCGGCTCGTCGAACAGAAAGCAGTTGGGATCTCGGATGATCGCTCGGGCGACCGCGACGCGCTGCTTTTCGCCTTCGGCGATCTCGTGAGGTCGGCGGTCGAGGACGTGTCCCAGGTGCAGCTTGTCGGCGACCTGCCGCACCCGGCCGTCGCGCTCGGCAGGCGCCAATCGCTCGACGTGGAGCGGAAAGGCGAGATTCTCACCGACCGTCAGCGCCGGGTACAAGGCGTAGAACTGGAAAACCATGGCGATGTCGCGTGCTTCCGGCCGCCAATCGTTCATCCGCTGACCGCCGACCAGGACGTCGCCCTCGCTTGGCACTTCGAGGCCGGCGATCATTCGCAAGGTGGTGGTCTTGCCGCAGCCGGAAGGGCCGAGAAGGCAGACGACCTCGCCGGCGGCGACGTCCAGATCGACGTCCTCGACGGCGGTGAAGCTGCCGAAGCGCTTGGTGACCGAGCGCAACGTGATCGTCGACATCAGCGCTTCACCGTGCCGAAGGTAACGCCCCGTAGAAGCTGGTTCTGCAGAAAGAACGTCACCAGGATGACCGGTATCAGGAACAGCGTTTCGATGGCCGCCAAGAGGCCCCAGCGCACACCGATGTCACCGCCGATCGTTTGTGACATGGCGACCGGCACGGTGCGGGTTTCGACCCCGGTCAAGAGCAGCGCGAAGAGAAACTCGTTCCACGTGAGGATGAGCCCGAACACGGCGGTCGCGGCGATGCCGGCGAGCACTTGCGGCAGGCAGATGCGGAAGAAGACGCTCCACTCCGACGAGCCGTCGAGCCGCGCGGAGTCCTCCACGTCCGGCGACAACTCGTCGAAGAAGCTTTTCATCATCCAGATCGTGAACGGCAAGTTGAACGCTGCGTAGAGCAGAATCACACCTGTATAGGTGCCAGCGAGACCGGTAATCCTGAACATCAGCATCACGGGAATGATCACCACGATGGGTGGCAACATGCGCGTGGTGAGAATGATGAAGAGATACGTGTCGTTTCCTTTCAACGGATAGCGCGAGAAGCCATAGGCGGCGACGGTGCCGAGGATCAGGGCGAGCAGCACCGAAGTGCCAGCGATGAAGATCGAATTGAAGAAGAAGCGGGCAAAGCCCGTGTCTTGCGCCTCCGCACCAGCCGAGAAGGAGCGAGAGAACACGTTCTGAAAGTTCTCGAGCGTCGGGACGAAGGCGTAGGACTCGGGAATCAGGCCGAAGAATGTCGTTGGTAGGAGCTTCACCGGAACGGCCAGCGCATCCGTATGTTCCTTGAAGGCGGTAATGATGATGATCAGTACGGGAAGGAAGTAGAGGAAGCTGACGAAGCCAGCGAAGGCGGTCCGCCCCCAACCGGACTGGTCGATGGGGCGCCCCCGGTTGCCGCCACGTCCGCCGGTGAGACCACTAGCCAAATCAGACCTCCCGTGACCGCCGATTTGCGAGATACAAATAGAGATTGGTCAAAACGATGACCGTGAACAGTAAGACGTACGACAGCGCCGACGAATAGGATGTCTTGTTGAATTGAATGGCTTGGCGATAGACGTAGAGGGCAATCGTTTCGGTGTTCTGGCCGCCGTCGGTGAGGATGAAGACGATGTCGAAGAGTTTGAAAGCTTCGATGGTGCGGAACAATAGGGCCAGCAGCAGCAGGCCTTTGACGTAGGGAAAGGTGATGTACCAGAAGCGGCGCCAGGCCGGGACCCGGTCGATGGCCGCCGCTTCGTAGAGGTACTTGGGAACGCTGACGAGGCCGGCGAGCACCAGAAGCATCACGAACGGCGACCACATCCAGGCATCGGCGATGACGATGGCGGCGATGGCGCCCGTGGTCGACGAGATCAAGACGAACGACCCGTCGGTGAACATGTTCACGAACTGGCTGACGAGCCCGAACGTCGGGTCGTAGTAGTACCGGTAGAAGGCACCCACGGCCACGTAGGCGAGCATCATCGGCGTCAGCACCAAGATCAACAAGTAACGCCGCAGCGGGAACTGCCGTGAAAACAGCATAGCCAACAAGAACCCGACCACCATCTGCGCCGCCACCGTCAGCACCACGAACGTTGCCGTCGTGGTGAGGCGTTCCCAGACGATCGGGTCGGTGACCAAGCGCTCGTAATTGCGCAGGCCGATGAAATCGAGGATCTGGCGATCCGCTCGATAGTTGAAGAACGACAGGCCCAGCGACCAGAGCAGCGGGAAGATGTTCATGGTCACCAGCACGGCGATCGCTGGCGCCACCAGCAGCCCGCCGGTATGGCGGCCCCAGGCGGCGACCACCGCCGTGAGCGCAACGAGTGCGCAAAGGCTCCCCGCGGTCCAGAACGACACCGAAGGCGGTAGGACGGCGATCGCTGCCGGCACGGCGACCGCCGCCACCAGCAGTGCCAGGCGCCAGTTGTTCCAGCGCACGGCAAAGAGGTCCGAAGCGTGGCGCTCGGCTAGACTTGCACTGCTCATCATGGGGGCGTCGCCGGCGGAGGGAGGCGCCCGCCGCTTGATGACGGCGGGTACCACTCCAAGGGCTTGCCTACTCGATCAGTCCTTCGTCCTCGAGTAGGCGCTGTTGGAAGGCGGCGATGTTGTCGAGCGTGGTCCGAGCATCCTGCTGGCCGGTGATGGCGAGGTCGAACTGCTCTTGCTGCTGCACCAGTAGCTCGAAGAACTGCGGGATGTGCCAGACGTCTTTCTGCCAATCGAGGCCAGCCGCCCAGGTCCGGTTCCAAGGCCGATAGGTCTCGTATCGTGGGTCCGTGTAGACCGCCTCGATCGCGCTTTGCCCGCCCTGCGACGCGAACATGTGCTGGACGTCGGGCGACAACCACCACTTCACGAAGGCGACAGCCTCGGCGATCTGCTCTTCGGTCGTCCAGTTCATGAGGACGAAGGGCTGGCCGCCGATGTTCGACCAGCGCACGATTTCGCCTGCGTCGTCGCGGAGACCTGGCATCTGCGCGAACGCGACGACGTCGGCGACCTTCGACGTCTCGGGATTGATGGCGCTCTCGGCGAAACCGATCCAGTTGACGTTCAGCGCCGTCCGTCCCTCGCGGAACAGCTCGTCGGTCTTGAAGATGTCCATCGACCCGGTCTGCACCACGGGCGGCATGTACTGCAGCAGGCGCAGATAATGATCGAAGGCCTCGACTGCCCGATCGGAGTTCACCACGCCGACCGCCTGGCCTTCCGGAATCTGGGTCTCATCCCAAATGTCTGCCCCGTACTGCCAGATGAAGCCGTTGATCTGCATGCTCGAGAAATCGTAGCCTTTTCCGGCCTGGTAAGAGATGCCGTAAAAATCCTCTTCAGCGGGCGCGCCGGCCAGCATCTCGCCCTTCTTGCGCGCAAAGAACTCGCCAACTTTCTCGAACGTCGACCAGTCCATCTGATCGAGTTCTTCGGGCGTGCAAGGTAGTTTCTCGCCATATTTGGCTTGGAAGTTGGCCTGCTCCTCTTCGTGACAGAGCACGTCGGTGCGAGCATAGGTCACGAGGATGTCCGGCATCTGCGGGAAGCCGTAGAAGTTCTCGGACTTGTAGGGATAGGTCGCGTAGGCTTGGAGCGGCGCCGGGTGCATGTCGTCGAGCGCGGCCTTCAATTCCGGATCGGCGTCGATCAGGTCGTTCAGTTTGCGATAGTACCCGCCCTCGATGAACGCCCCGAGCCACTGGCTGTCGGATACCGCCATGTTGTACTTTTCTTCGCCCGACGTCAGCGAGGCGTTCAAACGCGTATAGTAGTCGGGCCAGGGAATGAAGTCGACTTCGAGTTTTACCGCGTTGCCCGACGCGGGCGTATAGTGTTTGTCGAACAGATCCTTCATGATGCGCGTGGGCGGCCAGTCCGGCACGGCCATGTTCAGCACGACTTCGTCTGCCTTGGCGCCCTGCGCCATGACGGCGATGGCGCAGCCGGCCACCGCCGACGTCAACGCCGAACGCGTGCGTAGTCCTCTCATCGTGCGATCCCCCCTGTTGGATCTTGTCATTGGCGGTATCGGTGTCAGAGCCCGATGGCGCTGCCGTCCGCCTTACGAAAAACATGGACGCTGTCGGCCGGGACCACAATGGGAAGGTGATCGCCGACCCGCAGCTTCGCGGCAGTGGCCTCGGGTAGCACGGCCCGCAAGGTCGGCCCGGGTGTCGCCAGCGACACGACCGTAACGTCGCCCAAGGGCTCCAGCAGCGAGACACGCACCTCATGCCCCTCACCGGTGCCGACGCGGATGTCCGCGGGCCGGACCCCGGCAATCACGGTCTCGCCGGCTGGAAGCTCGCGGCGAGCGACGGGAACCGCTCCGAACGACGTCACGAGGCCGCGGCCGTCGGCACTGACCTCGCTGTCGAACAGGTTCATGTGCGGCGAGCCGATCTTGGCAGCGACGTAGACGTCCCGCGGCCGCTCGTAGAGGTCGTCCGGCGTGCCGATCTGGGAGATCCGACCCTCGCGCATCACGGCGATCTCCTCGCCCATCGAGAGCGCCTCCAGCTCGTCCGGCGTCGCGTAGACGATCGTCATCCCGAACTGTCGATGCAGGCGCTTCAGCTCGGCACGCATGTCGTGGCGCAGCTTGGCGTCGAGGTTGGTCAACGGTTCGTCGAGGAGGAGGATCTCCGGCCGGCGGATGAGGGCGCGGCCCAGGGCCACGCGCTGCTGTTCGCCACCAGAGAGCGTGCGCGGCTTGGCCTGGAGGCGGTGGGTCAGTCGGAGCATCTCCGCGGCATCGCCGATCCGGCGTTTGGCCTCGGCACGGGGTACGCCGGCCTCTCGCAAGGGGTAGGCGAAGTTCTCGGCGACGCTCAGATGCGGATAGAGCGCGAAGGACTGAAACACCATCGCAATGCCCCGGCCGCGAATCGGCGCGTCGGTGACGTCGGTGCCACCCACCAAGATCCGGCCGGTCTCTGGCTTCACGAGGCCGCAGATCGCCCGCAGCGTCGTCGTCTTGCCGACGGAACTGGGACCGAACAGGGCGTGGAAGCGTCCTCGCGCCACGTCGAAGGAGAGGCCATCGAGCGCCCGCAGGCGGCCATAGCTCACGGTGAGATCGCGGATGCCGAGAGCGGCAGCGTGGGTCTCGGCCAAACTCGCTCTCCTTGGTCAGTCGCCCGGCCGGACCCAGGCGCCGGTCCGGGCCGACTGCAACACCGCGTCCGTGACCCGGTCGGTCGCGAGGGCATCCTCGAAACTGGGCGCGGTCGGCGTTCCCGTATCCAAATCCGACAGGAAATCGGCGAACTGGTGGGTGAAGCTGTGCTCGTAGCCGATCGACAAACCGGGCACCCACCAGCGACCCATGTAGGGATGGTCGCCGTCGGTGACGTGGATCGACCGCCAGCCACGCACGCGGCCCTCGTCGCGATGGTCGAAGTAATCGAGCCGGGTCAGGTCGTGGAGGTCCCAGGCGATCGATGCATGCTCGCCGTTGATTTCGAGCGTGTAGAGCGCCTTGTGTCCGCGCGCGTAACGGGTCGCCTCGAAACTCCCGAGAGCCCCGTTCGCGAACCGCGCGAGGAACAGGCTGGCATCGTCGATGGCGACCGGCTCGACGTTCCCGGTGAGGCTGTGCTGACGCTCCTTGACGAACGTCTCGGTGACCCCGGTCACCGCGCTGATCGGCCCGTTCAGCCACATCGCCGTGTCGATGCAGTGCGCGAGAAGGTCGCCCGTGACGCCGCTGCCGGCGACGCCTGCTTCCAGCCGCCAGAGCGCCGGACCGCCCTGGGGCACGTCGGCCGAGATCGTCCAGTCCTGCAGGAACTTCGCCCGGTAGTGGAAGACGCGGCCGAGCTTGCCGTCGTCGACCAGCTGTTTCGCCAGCGTCACGGCCGGTAAACGCCGGTAGTTGTACCAGACCATGTTGGCGACGCCGGTCCGCCGCACCGCGGTGACCATGGCTTCGGTTTCAGCCGCGTTGCGCCCGAGCGGCTTCTCGCAGGCTACCATCTTGCCCGCCTCGGCAGCAGCGATGGCGATGTCCGCGTGGCTGTCGTTGGGGGTGGCGATGTCGATGAGGTCGATGTCCGGACGGTCGACCAACGCCCGCCAGTCGGTTTCGACCGAGGCGAAGCCAAAGCGTGCGGCGTGAGCCTCGGTCTTCGCCCGGTCGCGGCCGCAGACGGCTCGGAGTTCGGGCACGGAGCCGCTGTCGAAGAAGACCGACGCCTGACGGAAGGCGTTGGAATGGGCGCGGCCCATGAAGCCGTAGCCGACCAAGCCGATGCGCAGCGGCGTCTTGGCCATCAGGCACTCCATCCGTGGGCGTCGCGAACCTCGATCATCGCTGCGAGCACGTCGTTCCAGGTCTCCTGCTTCAGGAGGTCGGCGTTGGGGAACATGCAGCCGTCCCAGCAGACATGCTGGAATGCGCGTGTCGGCTCGCCGTCGGGGCCGCGCAGCCACAACCCCGCGTGACGGACGATGTCGAGGCGCCCGTTCGGGTCGTTCACCATGCAGTGCCGCCCGGTCCGGTCGTGGGAGCCCATGCCCTTCACCGTCCCGTCGTTCTGGGCGACGTGGAAGTCGATCGTCCAGGGCCGCAGTTCGTCGGTGATCCGGTTCAGGGCCGCGTCGAGGGCCGTCGGGTCGCTCCAATCGAAGCCGTCGGGTACGAGGCGTGCCGCCGGCGCGTTGGTGCCCAGCGCATAGAGGAGCGTGTGCGCCATGTCGGCCTGGAAGCCCAGAGTCCGGGGCCGGTCGACTGCCTCCAGAAGCTCGACCATCGCCTGCCAAGAGTGCATGCCGCCCCAACAGACCTCGCCCTCGGCCGCGAGCCGCTCGCCGTGGTCTTCAGCCACATCGCAAGCACGACGGAAGGTGTCGGCGATCAGCCGGGTGTTGTTGCTCGGGTCGCGCGTCCAGTCGCCGACACTGGCAGCCGAGTCGATCCGGACGACGCCGTAGGAGCGCACCCCCAGATCTCTCAGTCTGGACACAATCCGGCAGGCCTTGCCGACCATCTCCACGAAACGGTCCCGCTCTGCCGCATCGCCCATCGCGGAACCGCCGCCTACGGGCGGCCAAACCGGCGCTACTGCCGAGCCGACCACGAGCCCACGCTCGCCGATGGCGTCAGCCAGCGCCTGGAGTGCGTCGTCGTCGCTGTCGATCGAGGTGTGCGGCTCGGCGAGGAACAGGTCGACACCGTCGAAGCGCACACCATCGATCTCGGCTGCCGCGGTCAGGTCGAGCATGGTGTCTAGCGCGAGCGGTGCCTCGGATTCTGGTCCTTTGCCGACCAGCCCCGGCCACATGGCGTTGTGCAGTCGCGGGAACCCATGGTCTGACGCCACGGTCGCCTCCCCCTCCCTGTTGCCAGCGAGAGTGGGGCAGAAGTGTCGCCGCTGGCAACACCGTTGTCGTTGGCGCGTCGGTGACCGCCAGGCGGCTTCGCCGAGTATCGGAACGGGGCGACCGTTGGCGCCCGCTCAGCGTTGCGGCGGCGCACCCAGCAGGTGGATGGCGCGCCGAGTGGCCTCGACGACCGGGTCATGGGTGTCGCGCAGGATTTCGATGCGATCGAAGCGCTCGGGATGTCTGGTCACGGCGGCGCGAAGAGCCGCGCCGAAAGCCATGCGCAGTTCGGTGCCAAGGTTGAACTTGCAGACGTGCGAGGTCCGCGCCAGCTCGCTTCGCTGCGCCGACGGCACCCCGGAACCGCCGTGGATCACCAGCGGCACCGTGGTCACGGCTTCGATCGCGCGAAGGCGGGCGACGTCGAGACCGCTCGCCACGTTCTGCTGCAGGTGGACGTTGCCGATGGACACCGCCATGGCATCGACCAGGGTTTCGTGGGCGAAGCGGGCGGCTTCGCCGACCTCGGTCCCGGCCGAAACCTCGCCGCCGGCGTAGCCGACGAAGCCGACCTCGCCCTCGCAGGAGACTCCAGCTGCGTGCGCCATCGCGGCGATCTCGGCCGTTTCGTCGATGTTCTGCTCCAGCGGTTTCCGCGAGCCGTCGAACATCACCGAGGTGAAACCAAGATCGATCGCCTCGCGGCACTCCGCCATCGCATAGGCGTGGTCGAGATGGACGACCACCGGCACGGCGGCGCGTTCGGCCAGATGCCGGAGCATGGCGGCGAGGACGGGCAGGGGCGTGTGGGCGCGGCAGCCGGGTCCGGCCTGGAGGATCACCGGCGCGCTCTCGGCCTCGGCTGCCGTCACGAAGGCACGCATGTCCTCCCAGCCGAGGGTGACCAGCCCTGCTACCGCGTAGCCCTGATCCAACGCCGGCCGCAGGACCTCCGACAGGGTCGCGATCGTCATTTGAACTTGGCGATCATGTCCTTGATGCCGGGGATCGTCTCGATCTGGTCGGCGTGCGACGGCTGGAAGTACTGCACGAGTGACCGTTGGCTGAGCCCGCCGAGAATGGTGAAGTAATACATCTCGTAGCCTGGCAGCACTGCGCAGGGGTGATAGCCCTTGTCGATGCAGATGGTCGACCCGTCGACCAAGTGATAGGCGTCCCCCGACGCGCCTTCCTCGCGTTGCAGCATCTGCACGCCGGTGCCGTGCTTGCCTGAAGCGGAAATTGTAGGTCTCGTCGTGGCGGGTCTCGGTCGGCGGCCGATCGGTGTCGTGCTTGTGCGAGGGAAAGCCGGACCAGCCGCCTTGGCCGACGGTGAAGAGCTCGGACACGAGGAGCCGACCAACCCGTTCGTGGTGTTTCTGGCCCAGGATGTGCTTGATCTTGCGATGCGTCTTGGTCTCGTCGGAGCCGTACTGCACGAGGTCGAGCGCGTCCGCCCGCACGTCGAAGGGCTCCAGCACCTTGTCGTACTTGGCACCGGCGACGAACACCTCGGCCGTAGCCGACACGCAGACCATGGTGGCCGCCGCACCCGAGGGGACGTAGACGCCCTCCGGCTCGCCATCCCAGACGTCGACCCCACGATTGCCGATCGCGGCGAACGCGGCGCCTTCCACGTCGACATCCACGCTCCCGGTGGCCGGGACGATGCAGGTCTCGTAGCCCGGCACGCGGTACGAGAATGCTTCACCCGGCTTCAGCTTGACGATGTTGAAGTAGTTGAGGGGAACCGTCGCGTCGTCGGCCGGGACGATGGGCTCGTTGTGGTTGTCGTAAGGGGCGATGTGCATGGGGCGTGTCCTTTCAGACCGCGACGGGGCCGGGATGGGCCGCGAGGAAGCTGTCGAGCTCGGCGGTCGTCGGCATGGCGGGTGCGCAGCCGACGCGGCCGACGACGATCGACGCGCAGGCCGAGCCGCGCAGGACCGCTTGCTCCAGCCCGTGACCGGCGGCGAGTGCCGCGATCATTCCGCCCATGAAGCTGTCGCCGGCACCGGTCGGCTTGAGCGGGGTCACCGGGTAGATGCCAGTGCGGAACTCGTCCTCGGCGGTGATGGTGATCGCACCTTTTTCGCCCATCTTGTAGACGACGAGCTTGGCAGTGGTGCGAGCCAGGTCCCGAGCCTTCTCGAGCCCCCGGTCGTAATCGCCGGCGACGAAGCCGAATTCCACGTCGTTGCCGACGATGACGTCGCACAGGGCGGCGGCTCGGGAGTAGGTGGCAGCGGCGACCTCTGCCGACGGCCAGCTGTAGGGGCGGTAGTCGACGTCGAAGATGAGCGGCAAGCCGGCTGCCTTGGCCAGCTCGAAGGCGCGAAAGGCTGCGGCTCGTGACGGCTCCGCGGCGAACACAGTTCCCGTGGTGATCAGCGCGCCGAACCGGGCGTAGTCGACGGCTTCGACATCATCGACGGTCATCTCGAAGTCGGCGGCACCGTTACGATAGATCACGGACTGATGGTCCTCGACCCGGCTCTCCACCACCGCCAGCGAGTTGCGTGCTTCGCCGCCGACCGATCGGACGTGGGTGCGGTCGATGCCGTAGGCGTCGAGCTGATTGAGGCAGAAGCGGCCGATGGCATCGTCGGAGACCGAGGTGACGAGGGCTGCGCGCCCACCATGTTTCGTCAGCGCGACGCCGATATTGGCCGAGGAGCCGCCGAGGCACGAGACGAACCGGGCGGCATCCTCGGTTCGGGTGCCGGGCGGATCGGGGTAGAAGTCCATTCCGGCGCGGCCGACGATGACGAAATGGTTGCGCGCAAGCGCTGCCGCCAAGTCCAACTCACACCCCCCGGCGCTGTCTGGCGCGGTGCGACTCCCATTCGACATGTGCGGCCCGAACGCTTTCGTTCTCGCTGGTGTGCGGCGTGCCGACTTCCCACCAGGTGTGCCCCTGGTCGGTCCAGCCCTCGTAGGCGTCGACGTTCATGCAGATGACGTAGGTATTGGCGGACGCCTTCGCCCGCTCGAACGCCTCGCCCAGCTCGGTGGCGTTGGCCACCGTCTCCGCCTCGGCACCCATCGCCCGGGCGTGCGCCTCGAAGTCCACGGCAAAGGGCTCGGGGATGGTCGGGCAGTCCTTCAACAGCGTGTTGAAGCTCGTATTGCCCGTGTTGTTCTGCAGCTTGTTGATGACGGCGAAGCCGCCATTGTCGAGCACCAGGATGATCAGCTTCTTGCGGCTCAGTACTGACGAATAGATGTCGGAGTTCAGCAACATGTACGAGCCGTCGCCGGTGAAGACGACGGTGTCCTGCTCCGGCTCTGCCTCGGCCTGAGCAATCCGGGCGCCCCAGCCGCCGGCGATCTCGTAGCCCATACAGGAGTAGCCGAACTCGACATCGACGGTCGACGGCCTGAGCGTGCGCCAGTTGGCCGTGACTTCCGCCGGCAGGCCCCCAGCAGCGGCGACCACGCGGTCGCCCGGATCGCAGAGTGCGTGCACGACGCCGATGGCTGGGGCAGAGGAGTGCGGCCGGTTGCCGGGCGC
>JBCBTD010000087.1:0-14404 GCA_039818825.1 Pseudomonadota bacterium | reverse complement strand
CCTCGCGCCGTTGGGCGACCGCGCGGCGTTGACCGGCTATCAGTCGCAAGAAGCAGATCATCGTCCACGACAGTTCGAACATCTTCCCGCAAGAGGTCGAGGACGCACTGCTCCAGCACCCGGCCGTCGCCAGCGCCGGGGTCGTAGGCGTGCACGACCTGCTGCACGGCGAGAACGTCCGCGCCTACGTGACGCTGAAGGCCGGCCAGAGCGTCGGCGCGGCCGAGCTGATCACGTTTGCCCGTGAACGCGTTGGCTACAAGGCACCGGAGGAGATCGTGTTCCTCGACAAGATGCCGCTGAATGCCACTGGCAAGGTCGATCGGGTTCGGCTGAAGGCACTTGCCGCCGAGGGTCACTGAGCCGTCCGGACTTCCAAGAGCTCGTCGCGATAGGCGTCCTGCAGGGCCGTCGTCCGCTCGATGGTGAAGGGGAAGTCGGCATCTGCGCCAGCCTGCAGCCGTCCACGGAAATCGGCGTCGGCGACCACTCGCTCCAGCGCATCGGCCAACCGTTTCGGCTCAGGTTCGTCGACGACGAGGCCGCGGCCTTCGACCACCTCGGGCAGGCCGCCGCGTCGATAGGCAATGACTGCGCAGCCGTGGCCGAGGGCTTCAGCAGCAACCATGCCGAAGCCCTCCTGCCAGAGCGACGGCACGACGACGATGGCGGCGCGGCGGAACAGCCCCAGGACGGCCTCGTGCGACTGATAGCCGGTCAACGCCGCGCGGTCGCCCAACGGCGCGAGGCTTGCGCGGAGCGTGCGCTCGTAGTCGGTCACGCGGTCGGTCTTGGCGAAGCTGGCGCTGCCGGCGATCTCCGCTCGCCATTGCGGGTGGCGAGGTAGCACGTCGACCAGCGCGTCGACCAGGTGATGCACACCCTTCGGCGGGTCGAGACGGCCGGCAAAAGCGATCAGCGGCGCTTTCTCCGCAACGAGCACCGGTGCCGTGCGCACGCCGTTGGGCAACACACGGGCCTTGCCGTCAGGATCGTCGATGCCGTCGAGGAACCGCTCGCGGACGAAGCGGCTGATGCACAGCACCTGTGACGCCCGCGCCAGGATCGCTGCGCGGCCCGAGGTGTCTTCCAGGCCCGGTACGTCTTGCAACGGATCGGTGTGGACGTGGAAGGTCAGCGGCGCGCCGTCGATCCGGCTGGCGAGCAGCCAGAAGCTCCGTACCCGCTGATGCAGTTCGTAGAGTGCGGTCGGTGGGCGCTGGGTCGCTCGGGCGATGGCGATCGCTTCGCCCCGCTTGCCGCCCAGCAGGCCGGCGAAAGCCGGCCGGACGGCTCGGAAGTGCACGTCCGGGAACGGCGTAGGGACGGGCCGTCCGAAGACGGTGATGCGCTGCCGGTGTCGGCTCGCCATCGTACGGTCGCGGATCAACAAGGCCGTGGCCGTGGCGCCTTGGGCCGCGAACGCGTCCTTGTAGGGGAGGACGATGGCGATCCGCCCGTGTGCGCCTCCGGAATCGGGCGTCCCGTCCATCGACATGCCGGTCAGCGAAGCGCGAAGGCCGCGAGCACGTCGTAGTCGGCGCGCGCGTCCGCAGCGAGTTGGCGGAGCTGTTCCGACAGAGCCGGCTCCCGCTCGGGAGGGGTGAAGCCGGTCGACCTCGAGACGGCGTCGTACCAGTGTGGTGCCCAGACCCCATCGCTGGCGCGCGGGCCTGGGGGCCACGCGAGCATCGCCGGATCGAAGGAGATGCCGATGGCCGTGCACAAGAGCCGGAGCGTCGCCTCGGGTGCACGCCTGACGTCGTCCGCGTCGATCACCGGCGGTGCCGCCCCCTGTCGGTCGGCAACGTGCTCGAACAGCTCGCGCTGACGGGCGAAGCCGAGGTCGTCCAAGGTTACCGCTTCACGCTTGGCCTGGTAGCTGCCGATCACTGCCTCGGGCTCGCGGATCAGGAAGGCGTTGGTGCAGGCGCCGAGCCAATCCAGGGGAAAGCCGTCCACCATGTGGTGCGTCATGTGCTTTTGATAGTAGAGCGCCACGTCGGCCGGTGGCGGCCCCAGGCACTCGGCCGCCACCAGCGCCGGATCGCTGATGCCGGCGGCCAACACCTCGGCGCGGAGCGGGTGGTCGATCCCCGTAGCCGTCAGATAGGCGGCGTAGAACGGCTCGTCCCACACCGTACAGTCTGCCCGGTTCTCGAAGCTGCGCATCATGGCGGTGGAGAGGTTCCTCGGCCCCGACCACATGGCGATGCGCAGCGGCTCAGCCACGGGTGTCGGCCTCGACGAGCGCCTCGTACAGACCTTGGATACGCCGGGTGATGGGGCCGGTGCCGCCGTTGCCGAGTGGCCGACCGTCGATGGCGGTCACTGGCGTCTGCCCGCCGAAACTGCCGGTGAGGAAGGCTTCGTCAGCGTCGTAGGCCTCCACCAGCGAGAAGTTCTTCTGCCGTACCGGGATCCCATTCGTCTCGCACAGCGCAATCACGTGCCCGCGGGTGATCCCGTTCAGGCAGTAGTCGCCGGTCGATGTCCACACTTCGCCTCGACGGACCACGAAGAAGTTGCAGGAGTTGGTCGTGTTCACGAAGCCATGCGGGTCCAGCATCAGCGCCTCGTCGGCACCTGCCTTCTGGGCGTGGATGCCGGCAAGGATGCAGTTGAGCTTGGAGTGTGAATTGAGCTTCGGGTCCTGGGTCACCGGCAGGCCGCGATAGTGCGGGACGGTGAAGAGGGTGATCCCGCTGGCGGTAGTGGGTCGGCTGTGTTCGGCGATGATCACCACCGTCGGCCCGCTGCGGCTGAGCCGCGGGTCCTGAAACGGCCGGGCCTTGACGCCGCGGGTCACCATCAGTCGAGCGTGTGCATCGCTCACCATGGCGTTGGCCCGCGCCACGTCGTCGAGTGCCGCGGTCAGCTCTTCGCGGGTGAGGCCGATGGATAGGTCGATGGCGAGCGCCGCTTGAAACAACCGGTCCAGATGAGCTTCGAGGAACGCCCACCGGCCGTGGTGCAGCCGCAGGCCCTCCCACACGCCGTCACCCAGCATGAAGCCGGCGTCGTAGACCGACACCGTCGCCTCGCTTTTCGGCACGACGCGGCCGTCGACGTAGATCCGTAGCTGATCGTTGCGCGGGTCGGCGGCCGCGTCGTGGGTCGAGCTGTGGCTCGCCATCGGCGAGCTAGGCCCGGTGCCGCAGCACCGGGCCCTTGCGATCAGTTGGTCGCGATGTAGTCGTAGACGCCGTCCTTCCACTCGTAGAAGACGTAGCCCGGCAGGGTCACGTCACCCTTGTCGTCGAAGCTCAACGGGCCGAGCACGGTGTCGAAATCGCCGGTGTTGAGGGCTTCCACCATCGGCTCGTAGCCGACGTCGCCTGCGGCTTCGGCGGCCTGCGCCCAAGCCTGGATGGCGGCGTAGGTGTAGAGCACGTAGCCCTCGGGTTCGATGCCGGCGGCGCGGAAACGCTCGACCAGCGGCTGCACGGCCGGGTCCTTGCGCGGGTCGGGCGAGAACGTCATCAGCGTGCCCTCACCAGCATCGCCGGTGATCGCCCAATACTCGTCGGTGACCAGCGCGTCGCCGGAGACGATGATCGTGTCCATGCCCTGGTCGCGCAACTGCCGAGCCATGAGGCCAGCTTCGGTGTGGTAGCCACCGACGTAGAGGACGTCGATCGCTTCCTGCTTCAGCTTGGAGACGAGCGCCGTGTAGTCCTTCTCGCCGGCCGTGTACGCCTCGTAGAGCACCTCGGTGCCACCGGCGGCCTTGAACGCGGCGAGCGTCTCGTCGGCGAGGCCCTTACCGTAGGCCGTCTTGTCGTGGACGAAAGCGACGTTCTGGCCTGGGAACGTCTCGACCAGGAACGCGCCGGCGACGGCACCCTGCTGGTCGTCACGACCACATACGCGATAAACGCCACCGGCCGGATCGGGCCGCTCGTCGGTGAACTTGGGGTTCGTCGACGCCGGCGAGATCTGGATGATGCTCTCTTCCGAGTAGACGGCGCTGGCCGGGATGGACGAGCCGGAGCAGAAGTGACCGGCGACGAACGCCACGCCCTTGGACGCGAACTGGTTGGCTACGGCCACCGCCTGCTTGGGATCGCAGGCGTCGTCGCCGATCTCCAGGACGAGCTGCTCTCCGAGCACGCCACCGGCGGCGTTGATGTCGGCGACGGCCATTTCGGCACCCGCCTTCATTTGCTCGCCGAAGGTGGCGTACTGGCCGGTCATCGGTCCCGCGGTAGCAATGATGATGTCCGCGTACGCGGCCGGCGCCAGTGCCAGCGCCCCCAATGCCACGCCACTCAATAGATACTGCTTCATGGTTGTCTCCCCAGACGATCAAGCGAGATCACGAGCCTTCGCCGACGCCCTCCGCACCTGCGCGCGACCGCCAGGAGAACGGCCCGTTCCTCTCGTAGAGCCAGTCATATTGGGTAACCATCTGATTGGTGCGCGTCACGCGAAAACCCAAGAGCGCGATGGCACCGAGCGTCGCAAGGTCGATCAGATAGCCGTTCAAGGAGAGCAGCGCGCCGTGAAACAGCGCGTAGTGCAGGAATCGTGAAACCGCGGCCAGCAGCACGACGTAGAGGGCGAGCTGTGCCAGGGTGCGCCAGGTTCGGGCCACCGCTCGACCGGTCAGCCAGGCGGTACCGCCGCCGAGCGCGCCGGTCACGAGCAGGTACGAAGTCAGTGAGGCGTGCGTGTCCAAGTGGCCGCTCCCGATGCGCGCGTGCGGGGCGAGGTGGCCCACGCATGTGCGCGTGTCATTGCCGTCCGCCTTCGAGGTAGGCCGCCCGGATTTCCTCTTTGGCCAACAGTTCCTTGCCGCTGCCGGTCATGGTGATTTCGCCCGTCACCATGACGTAGCCGCGATGGGCGAGGCGCAGCGCGTGGTAGGCGTTCTGCTCGACGAGGAAGACGGTCAAGCCTTCTTGCTCGTTCAGCTTGCGGATGGCGTCGAAGATCTGTTTGACGACGAGTGGGGCCAGGCCCAGCGACGGCTCGTCGAGCAGCAGCAGCTTTGGCCGGCTCATCAGCGCGCGGCCGATCGCCAGCATCTGTTGCTCGCCCCCCGACAGGGTTCCGCCCCGCTGCTCGAGCCGCTGCTGCAGCCGCGGAAACAACTCGAACACGTGGTCGAACTCGCGTTGCGCATCGTGGTTGCCGGCAAGCTCGGCCCCCATCTGCAGATTTTCCAGAACCGTCATCCGCGGGAAGATGCGGCGGCCTTCGGGTGCCTGGGCGATCGACAGGCGCATGATGTCGTGGGTCGGCAGGCCGGTGATGTCGCGGCCGTCGAACGTGACGCGGCCTTCGCGCGCCGACGGGTTGCCGCAGATGGTCATCATCAACGTCGACTTGCCGGCGCCGTTCGCGCCGATCAGCGTGATGATTTCACCGGCATGGACCTCGACGTCGACGCCCTTCAACGCCTGGATCTTGCCGTAGTAGGTGTGGACGCCCTCGACGGTCAGCAGCGCGCTCATCCGGCGATGACCTCCTCGACCTCGTCGAGTTCGTCGTCCGGAACGCCGAGATAGGCGGCGATCACCGCCTCGTCGGCGCGGATCTCCTCGGCCGTGCCGTCGGCGATCGTCTCGCCGTGGTCGAGGACCACCACGTGATCCGAGATCTCCATCACCACGCTCATGTCGTGCTCGATCAGCAGGATCGACGTCTCGCCCTCGTCGCGGATCGAGCGCAGGAGCTGGTTCAGGGCTTGGCTCTCACGCGGGTTGAGGCCGGCGGCGGGCTCGTCGAGGCAGAGCAACTCCGGTCGGGTGCACATCGCCCGGGCGATCTCCAGCCGCCGCTGGTCACCATAGGGCAGATCGCCGGCGGCATCGTCGGCACGGCCCGCAAGGTCGATCCGTTTGAGCCAGCGGACGGCGTGCTCGATCGCCCGATGCTCGCCGTCCCGATAGGCGGGCAACCCCAGGATCCCGCCGACGGTGAACTGCGACGCGCCCATCAGCGCATTGTGCTGGGCGACCAGGAGGTTCTCGAGCAACGTCATGCCGCTGAAGAGGCGGATGTTCTGGAAGGTCCGAGCCACCCGAGCCGATGCTGCGATCTGGTGCTCCGGCATCCGTTCGAGGAGGAACGTGGTGCCGTTGGCGCGGCGCATGACGATGCGGCCGACGGTCGGCCGGTAGAAGCCCGTGATGCAGTTGAACACGGTGGTCTTGCCGGCGCCGTTCGGGCCGATCACGGCGGTGATGTCGCCGCGGCCGACGTCGAAGGTCAGATCGCTCGCAGCGACCAGACCGCCGAAGCGCATGGTCAGGTGCTCGACCCGCAAGACCGGGTCGTCGTTCCAGCTGCGTGACATCAATGGCCCTCCCCTTGGGCCACCAGATCGGCACCGATCTTCTTGCGTTCGTGTAGGACGATCGACGGGTTGCGGCTGGAGATCAAGCCGCGGGGGCGATTGACCATGATGAACACGAGCACCGCGCCGAAGATCAGCATGCGGTACTGCTCCAACTCACGGAACACTTCGAAGCCGCCGATCATGACGATGGCGGCGATGGCCACGCCGATCTGGCTGCCGAGACCGCCCAGCACGACGATCGCCAGGATCAGCGCGCTCTCCATGAAGACGAAGCTCTCGGGCGAGATGAAGCCCTGACGGGTGGCGAAGAACGCGCCGGCGAAGCCGCCGAACATGGCGCCGATCGCGAATGCCGACAGCTTGGTGTTGGTGGTGTTGATGCCGAGCGAGCGGCAGGCGATCTCGTCCTCGCGCATCGCTTCCCAGGCGCGGCCGAGCGGCAAGCGCCGCAACCGCAAAGTGACCGCGTTGGTCAACAGCGCCAGGGCCAAGATGATGTAGTAGAGGAAGATGATCCGGTGGATCGACGAAAAGTCGAGGCCGAAGATGGCGGCGAAACCTTCGTCTGTCCGATCGAACGGGATGCCGAAGAAGCTCGGGCGCGGAATGCCGGAGATGCCGTCCGGGCCGCCGGTGAACTCGTACCAGTTGAGCAGGACGATCCGGATGATTTCGCCGAACGCCAGGGTGACGATGGCGAGGTAGTCGCCGCGGAGCCGTAGCACCGGAAAGCCCAGGATCATCCCCCAGGTCGCCGCGAACAGGCCCGCCAGCGGCAGGCAGACCCAGAACGACCAGCCGAAATAGTGGGCGATCAGCGCGTACGAATAAGCACCGACGGCGTAAAACGCGACGTAGCCGAGGTCCAGAAGGCCGGCGAGGCCGACGACGATGTTCAGGCCCCAACCGAGCATCACGTAGGTCAGCACGAGAATGCCGAGGTCGACCACGTAGCGACCGCCGAAGAACGGCAGAAGCAGTGCCAACAGCAAGAGCGCGCCGCCGGCGAAACGGCCGAGCCAGTCCAGATTGGGCAGTTTGGGCAGTTGCTGGCCGAGGCCGGTGCCGTGCCCTTCCGGTCCCCAGACGAACAGCCGCAACAGCAACCGGCCGGTTGCCACGACGGCGACCGCCAGGGCCACCAGCCCCCAGCGCTGCTCGATGATGAGCCCATCGGGCGCGATCTCGGTTCGCAGGCCGACGATGAACGACGTGAGGGCGAAGGTCAGCAGGCCGGCCATGCCCGCTTCCTTCAGCGCGGCAAGGACACGCTGGCCGATCGGGGTATTGGTGCTCACGATCAAACCTTCTCGATCTCAGGGCGGCCAAGGAGCCCCGAGGGCAGGAAGATCAGCACGATCGCCAGGATCGAGAAGGCCGCGACGTCCTTGTACTCGATCGTGAAGTAGGCCGACCAGAACGTCTCGATGAGGCCGATCAGCAGGCCCCCGAGCATGGCACCCGGCAACGAACCGATGCCGCCGAGCACCGCGGCGGTGAAGGCCTTGATGCCGGCGACGAAGCCGATGAAGAAGTCGAGCACGCCATAGTACAGCAGGAACATCAGCCCGGCGACGGCCGCGAGCGCGGCGCCCATGACGAAGGTCAACGAGACCGTGCGGTCGATGTTGACGCCGAGTAGCGCCGCCATCTTCTTGTCCTGTTCGCAGGCCCGCTGGGCACGGCCGAGTGGGGTGCGTTGGATCAGGTAGGTGAAGCCGATCATCAACGTGACCGTCAGGACGACGATGAGGATCTGGATGTAGGAGAGGCTGACTGCGAACCCGTCGGTCTCCATCAGCACGATGCCGCCTTCGATCTGCGGTGGTAGCGGCTTGACGCGGGCACCCTGGGCGATCTGCACGTAGTTCTGCAGAAAGATCGACATCCCGATGGCGGTGATCAGCGGCGCCAATCGAAAGGAATGTCGAAGTGGACGGTAGGCCACACGCTCCACCGTCCAGCCATACACCGAAGTCAGCAGCATGGCTGTCAGCAGTGTCAAGAAAAGTACGAACACCAGAGCGCCGCCAGCGAGGGCGCTCAGTACCAAGAAGGCGATGAGTGCAATGAACGCACCGATCATGAAGACGTCACCATGAGCGAAATTGATCATGCCGATGATGCCGTAGACCATCGTGTAGCCGATGGCGATCAAACCGTAGATCGAACCGAGCGTGACGCCGTTGATCAGTTGCTGCAGAAAGTACTCCATGCTCATCCCAGGGTTGCGGCGGGCAGTTTCGCTGCCGCGGTGGTTACGACATGATGAACGACCTGGGCTGAACGGTAGCGCCTCGGGGCGCCGGGGGCACCCCGACCTTGCGAGCACAGAGAGGCGCACAACGGGCGGAGAGGCGGGCCGCCGCCAACGGCGAACCTCGCCCATGCGCTGCACCGCGTCCGCTGACGAAAGCGTGATGGGTCTGGCCGGAGGCAAGCGGATGGCCACGATCCGCGAGCACGATGGCGCCGCGCCGGTCGCCTGAACGCGGGTCGATCAGGCGACCGGGACGTCGTCGGTCCTGCGATCCGTCACCTCGGCGGGCCGCCGTGTCAGGCTGCCGGGCGGATGGTCGGCAGGCAAGACCGACAGATCGCGGCGACGTGCCGGTCGTCGGTGCCACAGCGACCGCCGAGCACGTTCAGCCACGGGAACCGTGCGACCAGAGCCGCGAGGTCGGCTGCGAGCGCGATCGGGTCTGCGTCGCTGAAGCTGCACGGATTGCCTTGGCGAGTGCAAGCACGGGTCGATGCGGAACTCCGCACGCCGCGAACCCGCATCATCCAAGGTGCTGGCTCCAGCCGTTCGGTGAAGTGCACGGGATGCGCGCAGTCGATCATGAAGTACGCGGTGGCGCCGTCAGTGGCATCGTCGACCTGCTCGATCGCTTCGGCCAGTGGCATGCCGTTCGGCAGACGGCCGTCCTTGCCGAGCGAGAAGGCCACCACGACCGGCACGTCGCTCTCTACAGCAGCGCGGACCATGCCGACCGCCTCGCCGACATCGCTCATGGCGACTGCCGTCACCAGGTCAGCCTCGGTCGAGGCGTAGAGTTCGGCCTGCCGACGATAGTAGGCGTAGGCATGATCGGTGGTCATTGCCGTGTCCGTCGGCGGCGCCATGCAGCCGCTGATCGCCACCGGCGAGGTATCGGTCTCCAGGGCATCGCGGACGTTGGCAAGCATTCGCACTGCGGCTCTGCTCATCTCGCCGAGGCCGCCGCCGTCATAGCCGAGGCGCACGCCCCAATTGCCGCTGGCGCGCCACGTTGCGCACTCCAACACCAGGCCGACGCCATGCTCGTGGGCGATGTCTGCCTGGGCTTGGAAGTAGCGACGCAGGACGATCTGCCCGCCCTCTTCGTCGAGCAAGTGGGCCGCTGCAAAGGGCGACATGTCATGGCCCTGATACACGATCAGCGAGGTTTCGATGCCACCGTCGGTGAGGAACAATCGGCCGTCGAGTTGGGGTAAGCGGTGTCTGTACTTCGCCATCGCACCCTCGTCCTGGAGAATTGCCGGTCCGTCGAGTCTACTGCAGCTCGACGACCGCGGAATTTGACGATGGCCCGGTCGCAACTCCAGGTATGTGATTCGAGTCACGGCCGCGCGACAGCCGCGTGACCGGTTCACGAATGGGCGAGGGCGTCCTCGGCGTAGTGGCAGGCGACCTCGCGGCCATCGACGGTGCGCAAGGTGGGCACGTTGCGACTGCAATCCTCACGGGCGATCGGGCAGCGGCGGTGGAACGGGCAGCCTGGCGGCGGGGCCAGCGGTGAGGGAAGCTCGCCCGAAAGGGCGATACGCCGGCGGCGAGCGTCCGGGTCGACCGCCGGCGTCGCCGCCAGCAGCGCCTTCGTGTAGGGGTGCAGCGGTCGCTCGAAGATCCGCGTCGCATCGCCCTGCTCGACCGCGCGGCCGAGGTACATGACCATGACCCGCCGGGCGAGAAGCCGTACCACCGAGAGGTCGTGGCTGATGAACAGGTAGGCGAGGCCGAGCTCCTCTTGGAGGTCGAGCATCAGGTTCAGCACCTGCGCCTGGATCGAGACGTCGAGCGCCGACACCGGCTCGTCCGCGACGACGATCTTCGGCTCGAGCATCAGCGCTCGACCGATCGCGATGCGCTGGCGTTGGCCGCCCGAGAACATGTGCGGATAGCGTTGGTAGTGCTCGGGCCGGAGGCCGACCTTTTCCAGCATCGCCAGCGCCCGGGCGCGCCGCTCGGCCGCCGCCATCTTGGTGTTCACCAGCAGCGGTTCTTCCAGGATCGTGCCGATGGTCTGGCGCGGATTGAGCGAGCCGTAGGGGTTCTGGAAGATCATCTGCACGTCGCGGCGTACGGCCTTGAGGGCACTGCCGCCGAGCCCCACCGTGTCCTGGTCGTGCAAGCGCAGGCTGCCGGCCGTCGGCTGCTCGATCAGCGTGCAGAGCCGTGCCAGAGTCGACTTGCCGCAGCCGCTTTCGCCGACGATCGCCATGGTCTCGCCGGTTGTGAGCGAGAAACTCACGCCGTCGACCGCTTTCAGCGTCCGGTCCTTCCCCAGCCAGCCGCCGCCGAGGAGGTAGTGGCGGGTGAGATCGGCGGCTTCGAGCACGGTCGCCGTCACGGGCGCGGCTCCAACGGGAGGAAGCAGCGGACATGGCCGTCGTCTACGGCGTCCAAGTTTGGCCGCCGCTCGCGGCAGTCGTCCACCGCCCGGTTGCAGCGCGGGTGGAACAGGCATCCGCTCGGGCGGTCACCGGCGCCTGGGACGACACCTTGGATCGTCGGCAGCCGCCTGGAGCCGAGCGAGCGCTCCGGCAACGCGTCCAGGAGTGCCGCGGCGTAGGGGTGGCGAGGCGCTGCGAACAAGCTCGGCGCCGGGCGATCTTCGACCTGCTGGCCGGCATACATGACGACGACGCGCTCGGCGGTTTCGGCGACGACGCCCATGTCGTGGGTGATCAGCACCACCGCCATGCCGTGCTCGTCGCGGAGCCGCAGGATCAGCTCCAGGATCTGAGCCTGGATCGTCACGTCGAGCGCCGTCGTCGGCTCGTCGGCGATCAACAGGCGCGGTCGGCAGGCCATCGCCATGGCGATCATCACCCGCTGGCTCATGCCGCCCGAAAGTTCGTGGGGGAACGCCCGGAGCCGCGACTGGGGATCCGGGATGCCGACCTCGGCGAGCAGATCGCGGGCGCGCTCGGCCAGCTCCCGGCGCGAACCGCCGAGATGGGTGTGCAGCGCTTCGGCGATCTGGAAGCCGACGGTGAAGCAGGGGTTCAAGCTCGACATCGGCTCTTGGAAGATCATCGCCATGTCTTTGCCGACGATGCGCCGGCGCTCCCGTGGTCGAAGGGAACGCAGATCGCGGCCGTCGAACGTCAGGCTGTGCGCCGTGACTGCCGCGGTCGGCGGCAGCAGCCCCATCACGGCCATCATCGACACCGACTTGCCGGAACCGGACTCGCCGACGATCCCGACCACCTCGCCGGGTTCGACCCGCAGGTCGACACCGTCCACGGCGTAGAACTGCCCGCGGGCGGTCGGAAAGGCGACGCTGAGGTCGGCGATGTCGAGCAGCGCCACCGTCAGCTCCGCTTCAGCTTCGGGTCGAGCGCGTCGCGGAGCCCGTCACCCATGAGGTTGAACGCAAGCACCGTGATCAGGATCGCCAGGCCCGGCATGGTCACGACCCACCAGGCGCGCAGGATGAACTCGCGGGCTTCGGCAAGCATGGTGCCCCATTCGGGCGTCGGCGGCTGCGCGCCCATGCCCAGGAACCCTAGTGCCGCGGCGTCCAGCACCGCCGCGGAGAATCCAAGGGTAGCCTGGACGATCAAGGGCGGCATGCAGTTCGGCAGCACGGTCACGAACATCAACCGTAACGGCGACGCGCCGGCGATCCGCGCCGAGGTCACGTACTCGCGCGGCAGCTCGGAGAGCGCCGAGGCGCGGGTCAATCGTGTGAAATGCGGCACGTAGACCACGGCCACGGCGATCATCGCATTGACGAGGCCGGGCCCGAGGATCGCGACGACCACCAGGGCGAGCAGGATGCTCGGCACCGACAGAATCACGTCCATGGCCCGCATGACCAGTGTTTCGGCGAAGCCCTTGAGGAACGCCGCCGACAGGCCGAGTAGAATGCCGACGCTGGACGAGAGCGTGACGACGATGGCACCGATCATCAGCGAGAAGCGGGTGCCGTGGATCAGTCGCGAGAGGATGTCGCGGCCGACCGCATCGGTGCCGAGGAGGAACCTTGGGTCGCCGCCAGCCTGCCAGACCGGCGGGCGCAGCAGGGCATCGCGATATTGCTGAGCGGCACCGTGCGGCGCGATGACGTCGGCAAACAGAGCGACGACTGCCAGTAGGACGATCACGCAAAGGCCGGCGACGGCGCCCTTGTTCTCGCTGAAGTGGAACCAGAACTCGCGCAGGGGCGATGGCGTGCTGACGGCTTCGGCATCAACGGACATGCCGGATCCTCGGGTTCAGCACGCCATAGAGCAGATCGACGAGCAGGTTCACCAGCATGATGATCAGGGCGATCAGCAAGAGCCCACCCTGCACCGACGGGTAATCGCGCCGTGAAATGCTGTCGAGCAGCCACTTGCCGACGCCGGGCCAAGCGAAGATCGTCTCGGTCAGGATGGCGCCGGCAAAGAGCGTGCCGACCTGGAGGCCGATGACGGTGACCACCGGGATCAGCGCATTGCGGAGTGCGTGCAGACCGATCACCCGCGACGGCGGCAGACCTTTGGCGCGGGCGGTGCGAACATAGTCTTCGCTCAGGACTTCCAGCATCGCCGAGCGGGTCTGCCGGGCGATGACCGCGAGCGGGATCGTGCCGACGACGATCGCCGGTAGGATCAGATGGGCCACGGCGGAGCGGAAGGCGCCGGGCTGGCCCGACAAGAGCGTGTCGATCAGCAAAAAACCCGTGACCGGCTGGACGAAGTAGAGGAACGAGATCCGCCCCGACACCGGCGTCCAGCCGAGCGTGCCTGAGAACAGGACGATCAACAGCAACCCCCACCAGAAGATCGGCATCGAGTAGCCGGTGAGGGCGGCCGCCATGATCCCGTGGTCGAACGGCGAGCCGCGCTTCGCCGCAGCGAGAACGCCTGCCGGCAAGCCGATGACGATTGCGAACAGCATGGCGCAGAACGCCAGCTCCATGGTCGCCGGGAACAGCGTCAGGAACTCGCTCGAGACCGGCTGCTTGGTGATCAGCGAACGGCCCAGATCACCCTGCAGAAGGTCGCCCAGATAGCTCAGATACTGTTCCCAAAGCGGCCGGTCGAAGCCGAGCTCCGCCATCAGCCTGGCGTGGCGCTCGGGTGCGACGCCACGTTCGCCGGCCATGACCTCGATCGGGTCACCGGGAACGAGGCGGATGAACGCGAACGAGACCAGGGTCAGCCCGAAGAACGTGGGCAACAAGTGACCCAGGCGGGAGATGATGAAGCGGAGCATCGTGCAGGGCGGGCGGTCGACGGCAGCGCCGCGACCGCCCGTTTCCTATTTGCTCATATTGGCAATTACTGGGCCAGCGACACGCCGTAGAACGGGTGGCCGCCGAAGGGGTCGATGCGGAAGTCCTGGACCTCGTTGCGCACCGGCTGGAAGACGACCGAGTGCGCGATCGTCACCCACGGCGCCTGCTCTTTGAAGATCTCCTGAGCCTTGGCGTAGAGCGCCGCGCGCTCGTCTTGGTTGCTGATGACCTTGGCCTGCTGGATGAGCTCTTCGAAAGGCTCGTAGCACCAGCGCGCACGGTTGGTGCCATCCTGCGCTGCATCACAACCCAAGAGCACGGCCAGGAAGTTGTCGGGGTCGCCGTTGTCGCCGGTCCAACCCAGGAGCACCGTGTCATGCTCACCTTCTTTCGAGCGCTTCAGGTATTCGCCCCACTCGAAGGAGACGATCTCGGCATCGACACCCACCTCGGCCCAGTCGGCTTGGATCAGCTCAGCCATGCGCCGGGCATTCGGGTTGTAGGGCCGCTGGACCGGCATCGCCCAGATGTTGGTCTTCAGGTCGGTGACGCCCGCCTCTTCCAGGAGCGCGCGAGCCTGGTCGGGATCGTAGGGATAGTCCTC
>JBCBTD010000086.1:0-14870 GCA_039818825.1 Pseudomonadota bacterium | reverse complement strand
GGTGCGGTGCGCACGGCGGCGCCGGCCTCGGCCAAAAGCTGCGAGGCCAACGCCAGAAGCGCCGCACCGCGTGTCCGATTCATTGAGCCGGTCGGGCCCGGCGCCGCATTGGAGATATTGGCCCTGGTCCGGGATGGCCGGGCCGACGTCACGTGGACCGTCGGCGAAACGGTCGTGGCGCGGGCGCGGTTCACACTGACCGAGGCATGAGCGGCGGTGATCACTGGAGTCGTCGGCAAGAGATCGGCGGCCCGGCTTTGATCGAGTTCGCGCTGCGGACCCTGCCGACGATGCCTCCCGCGCTGAGTTCGACGATCATCTGGTTGATCGCACTCGTGATGACCGCCGCTCCGGGGCGCGCAGCGAACGCGGCGTCGCGAAGCTATCTCGAGCGTGCGCTCGGCCGCGAACCACGTTTCGGCGACGTACTCCGACAGACGGTCACCTTCTCTCACGTCCTGCTCGACCGCGCCCGGCTCCTGACCCGCGGCACGCAAGGATTCGCGATCGACGTGCAGGGTGGCGAGGTCGTGCGGCAGTGCGTGGCGGCAGGGCGCGGCGGCGTGCTTCTGGGTGCCCATTTCGGCAGCTTCGAAGCGTTGCGGGCAGCGGAGGAGTGGCTGCCGGGTCTCCGCGTGCGCTATCTGATGTTCACGCGCCACGCCAGCCATTCGCATGGCGCGCTTTCCCGACTGAACCCTGACGTCGCCGCCCGGGTGATCGACCTCGGCGACGGACCGCTGGCGATGCTGAGCGTGGTCGAAGCGCTGTCGACCGGCGAGTTCGTCGCCTTTCTCGGCGATCGCAGCCCGGCGCAAGGCATCCTCCGAGAGGTGCGTGCGCCGTTCTTCGGCGCACCGATGGCGGTTCCTGCCTCGCCCTACGCGGCGGCGATGGTCGCCGGGGCGCCGATCATTCTTTGCTTCGCGCCGCGGATCGGACCGATGCGCTACGCCGCACGGTTCACGCAGCTGCACGATGGCGCGCCCACACCCCGGGCCGAACGTCGGGAACTGACCCAGCAACTTGCGGAGCGATACGTTGCGGAACTGGAGACGCTTTGTCGCCACCATCCTTACAACTGGTTCAATTTCCACGACGTTTGGAGCCATGGCGTGTGACGCACCGATTCCGACGAGCGCGGCCGCCATTGCCGCACCCCTGGCCGACGTGATGGCCTACGAGGAGACGATCCATCATCCGTCGTCCCCTGAGCCACTGCGCGCTCGGGGATCGCTGCGGGCGACGCCGGAGGGCAGCCTCGTACGCGATCAGACCCATCCGACGCGGGAGATCGCCGAGATCGGGCCGTCGCTCCTCGGCCTGCGCAAACCGCCCGACTTCGATGTCGAATACTGGCCGCTCGAGGAGGCAGCGCAGGCGCAGTTCGGCCTCATCCGGGCGCTGCTTTCGGGCCGCCTCGGGGAGGCAGTGCCGACGGCGGATATCAGACCGGACGAAAGTGGTTGGCGGCTGACTGCGGGTGAAGCCGTCGCGCTGACCGGCTGCGGCTCGGTGGTCTCCAGCGTCGAAGTCGTGCAGGAAGACGGTGTGCGGCGTGTCTACGTTCTGACGGGGAGCGAGTGATCGCGCGCTTGCGATGCCTCGTGGCGCTGGCCTTGGCTGGCGCGGTGGTGTGGCTCGCAGTGGCTTCGACGACGGTGAGCGCAGATCTCGCCGGGATAGCTCCAGGGGGCGAGGGCGCCGTCTTCGGCGGCGACGCGGGCCTCGATTTCCTGGTCGCGGTGCTGGCGCTGCCCGAGGGCCAGGCGGCTGCGGCAATGGCGGTGCAGGCGATCCTCGCCGCGTCGCCTCTGGTCGCGTCGGTGACGGCGGGGCCGGGAGCCTTCGAACCGGTGGCGCTGGACTGGCTTTGGCAGAGGCGCTTCGCGGTTGCGCCACCGCCGCCCGAGCGCTTCGTGCCGGCGGCAATGGCCGAGCGGCTCCTCGAAGCGCGCGCCGCGCTCGCCACCGCCGAGGGCGCCGCGCTCGGCGACCGGATGCTCCGCGACCCGACCGGTGCCTTCGCCGCCGCCGTGGACGAGCTGCGCGCGCGTCGTCCTGCCGGACTAGGGCCGGGCGGCGTCTGGACCTCGGTGGACGGCCGCGCCGCGTTGGTGTTCGGCAGACTCCTGCCGGAGGCTGGCTCCGGTGACGACCTCGTAGCTCTTGCCCAAGCCGCTCGCGCAGCGGCAGCCGACCATGGCGCGCGTGCGCTGGTCGCCGGACCGCGCCTGATCGGCGCCGAAATCGGCCGCGGTGTCGAGCAGCGCTCACTGACGGCCGCGGGCATCGCGGTCATCCTGCTGCTGCTTTGGCTGACGTGGTCGCTGCGTTCGGGGTTGGCGCTGGTGTCGGCGTTCGCGCCCGTGGCGGCAGGGCTCGCGGCCGGCGCATTGGCGGTGCAACTCGTGTTCGGCCACGTCCACGTCATAGCGCTCGGCTTCGGGGGGGCGTTGACGGGGCTGGCGATCGACTACCCGCTTCATCTCACGACCCATGGACGCGAGGGTGCAGCACGCGTGCGCCGGGCCGTCGCCATCGGCGCGGTGACCACCGCGGTGGCGTTTCTCGCGCTGCTCGGCTCAGGTGTCCCGGCGCTGCAGCAGACGGGCTTGTTCGTGGCTGCTGGCATCCTGGTCGCGGCCGGACTAGCGCTGGCATCGCCGCCGGTCGGCGCAGCTGCAGTGCGGACGTTCGCCATGGAGCGGCTGTCGTGGCACCTGCCACGGCGTCGGTTGGTCGAGGCAGCATTGGCGCTCGTGGGCGTGGCCGCCATGTTGGGAGCGCCGGTCGGCGCGCCACGCGCCGTCGCCACGCCGCCGCCGGCCGTGACCGAGATGCTCGCCGAGATGAACGAGCTGGTACCAGCGCCCTCGGCGCGTTGGTCAGTCGTTTCCCGCGGTGCCACGGAGGCGGAGGTGTTGGCGCGTCAGCGGCTGGCGCTGCCGGCACTGGAATCGGCGGTCGAGGCTGAAGAGTTGGGTCGCTTCGAGGCCATGGCCGACATCGTCCGACCGGCGCCGGCCGAGCTGCCGCCGCCCGCCGAGTTCGGCGACGCTGCGCAGACAGCACTGGCGATGGTGGGGCTCGACCCCGGCTTTGCGCCGCGGCTCCAGGCGGACTACGCCGAAGCCCTGGCCGCGGCTCTCGAACGTCCGGACCTGGGGCCGCTCGCACAGCTAGCACCTCTGCCACAGCGCCAGGGCCAAGGCTGGTCACTTTCCGTCAGGCTCTACGACGTCAAGGATGCAGGCGCGCTGGCGGCGCGCCTGGAGGCCGGCGGCGGCGCGCGGCTGGTCGACAACACGGCGGAGACGATGGGACGTCTCGCGGCCCTCAGCGGCGCAGCGCTGCACTGGCTGGTCGTCGGCGCCGCCGGCGCCGCGGCGGTGCTTTTGCTGCTGCTTCGCCCGCGTCGCTCAGCTCTCGGCGTCGCCCTGACCGTGGCCGGCGCGCTCGGCGCGACCGTGTGCGTGCTGCGTCTGGCCGGTGTCGAGTTCGACGTGTTTCGTATCGTCGCACTGACGCTCGTGGTCGGAATCGGGGTGGACTACGGCGTGCTGGTGCAGCCGTCGCGTGGCAGCGCGGAACGCGCCCGCGCTCTGCGCTCCGTCGGCCTCTGTGCTACCTCCACGGCGATCCCCTTCGCGGTGATGGCCGCTTCGCCGGAGCCGATCTTGTCGGAAATCGGCGCGACGGTGCTTGTCGGCTTGGGTGCAATGGCAATACTGACTTTTGCGCGGTCCCACTCCGAGCCGGCGGAGAATTTGGTGCGAGATTGCTGAGGATGGGCGCGCAAGAGCCGATGGCGATCACCGCGTTCTCACTGGCGACCTGCCTCGGCGCCGGCAACGCCGTGCATGCCGAGGCCCTTCGCACAGGGAGGAGTGGCCTCGAGCCGTGTGAGGTCTACGAGACACCGTTCCTTTGCTACGTCGGTGCGGTACCCGGGCTCGAAGACTGCGCGCCGCCGCCCGCACTCACGGCATGGGACAATCGCGCGACGCGGCTCGCCGAGGCGGCGTTGACCGCTGACGGTTACCTCGGACGTGTGGAGACCGCAGTCGCGCGCTGGGGCGCCGCTCGCATCGGCGTCGTGCTGGGAACGTCTACCTCCGGCGTGGAGAAGCTGGAGGGTGCCTATCGTGCGCGGGAGGGGGATGGCCCGCTTCCCTCCGAATACTCCATGCGTCACCACAACGACCATCATGCCGTTGCCAGCTACCTGATGGCGCGCCTGGGTCTCGCGGGCCCCTGCTGGACGATCTCGACGGCCTGCTCCTCCTCGGCCAAGGCTCTGGTCGACGCACATCAACTCATCGAGGCGGGGCTGTGCGACGCGGTGATCGCTGGCGGGGTCGACAGTCTTTGTCTCACGTCTTTGGCCGGTTTCGAGGGCCTCCAGCTCGTCTCCCGCAGACCTTGTCGGCCCTGCGACTTGGATCGCGACGGGCTTTCCATCGGCGAGGGCGCAGCGCTGCTCTTGATCGAGCGCGCCGTCGACGGACCCTATCGGCTCAGCGGCGCGGGTGAGTGCTCGGACGGCTTTCACATGTCGACCCCGCCGGAGGACGGCGCGGGCGCTGCGGTGGCCATTCGCGAGGCGCTGGCCGCCGCGGCGCTTCTGCCACCCGACATCGGTTACGTGAAGCTCCACGGCACGGCGACACCGGCCAACGACGTCTCCGAGTGCCGCGCCGTCGCCGGGGTGTTGGGCATGACCACTCCGGTGTCGTCCCTCAAGGGCGCGATCGGCCATACGCTGGGCGCCGCTGGGGCCGTAGAGGCGGCGATGTGCCTTCTGGCGCTGGAGCACGGCATCGTCCCCGGTTGCGTCGGGCTCAGTCAGCTCGATCCCGTCATCGCCTGCAACGTGCCCGCCGTGGCCCGGCCGGCCGCCCTGAACCATGTCGTCGCCAACGCATTCGGCTTCGGCGGCAACAACTGCGCGCTCGTTCTCAGCCGATGACGCTGCGTGCCGTGATCAATTCCGTAAGCTTCGCTTCGCCGCTTGCCGCCGACGTCGATGCGTTGAAGGCGCTGCTCAGCGGCGGCGACCCGGCGTCGGCAGAGGCGGACTGGCATCCTATGCCGGCATGCCTCACGGCGCGGGAGGCGCGGCGGCTCAGTCCACACATTCGCCTCGCACTCAGCGCCGCCGAGCCGATCGCACCGGCTTTGCCAGAAGACGCGGGCTGGGTGTTTGCGTCGTCCTCCGGCGAAGGCGAGACGCTGCACGTGATTTTGGAGGCGATTCGCCGCCCGGAGTTGCTGATCCAGCCGATTCGTTTCCAGAACTCGGTCCACAATGCCGCGTCGGGTCAATGGACGATCGCCACGCGAAGACGGGGGCCAGTGACCTCGATCGCCGCCTACGACGACACGGTTGGCGTAGGGTTGCTCAAGGCGCTGATGCAGGTAACGCTCGAGCAGCGCGCCGTCGGCTTGATCGTGTTCGACGGCGCCTTGCCGCCGCCACTCCACGAAAAGCGGCCGGTTGCTTGCTCGATGGCAATGGCGGTGGCGCTCGCGCCCGCCGAGGTCGCAACGCTCCAGGACCTTGCCGTCATCGAGGGGCGGCTCGGGGACGGGTCACCTCAGCTGCCGGAGACCGCCTGCGAGCGGCGCTTTGCGGAGACGGGCAACCCGGTTGCGGCCGCCGTGCCGCTGCTGTCCGCCATCTTTGGTGCCGGGGGCACCAGCGGCGGCGTGGAAGTCGCGCCCACCATCCGCCTCGGCGTCGGCGGCGCCCGCGCCCTTCACGTGACGGTGGAGCCTGCCGCGTGACGGAGCGGCTATCCCGCCTTGCCTTCGAGCGCATGCCGCACCGGCCGCCGATGCTGTTGCTGGACGCGGTGCTGGAGAGCGACGCGTCAGGTGTTTGGGTGCGCGCGCGACCCCATGCGGCTGCCGACTATCCGTTGCGCGTCGGCGGCGTCCTGTATCCGATCGCTCTGGTGGAGGTCGGGGCGCAGGCCGCCGCGGCTCACGCCTCGCTGACCGCGCTGCAGCAAATGCATCTCGGCGTCATCGTCGCACTGACAGGGGTGACGGTCGAACCCGGGCCCGTTCCCGATGCACCGTTGTACGCCTCGGCTTGGCTGGACGGGGAAACGACCGCCGCCGCGCGCTACAGCTTCACGGTGACCGGCGCCGACCGCCGGATCGTTGCCGGCGCAGCACTGTTGATGCTCCGGGCCGCAGAATGAGGAGGGCACTGGTCACCGGCGCGTCCAGTGCGATCGGCGCCGCCGTCAGCGAGGCACTGGCGGGTGCCGGCCGTGACGTGACGCTTTTGGCCAACACGAACCTCGCCAGGGCCGAGACGACTGCCGAGGCGATCCGCGGCGCCGGCGGCGCAGCTCGCGCGCTTCGGCTTGACCTCGGCGATGCGGCTGCGTGCACGGAGCAGCTCGGGGAGTTGGCCGTCGAAGCGCCGTTCCAGATATTCGTGCATTGTGTCGGTGCCCATCGCGACAAGCCCTTCGCCGGCATGTCGTTCGAGGAATGGACGAGCGTGATCGACGTCAACCTCAACAGCTTCTTCGTGGCACTCAGGCCCATCATCATGCCGATGATTCGTACACGCTGGGGCCGGATCGTCGCCGTCTCCTCGCTCAGCGGCGTGGCCGGCAACCGCGGCCAGAGCAACTACGCCGCCGCCAAGGGAGGGCTCCACCCACTGATCAAGACGCTCTCGCGCGAGTACGGCTCGCGCGGCTTGACCGCGAACGTCGTGGCCCCTGGTTTGATCGACACGGCGGCGACGCGCCGAGAGAAGAACTGGGACGATTTGGTTTCCATCAGCGCGTCGGGTAGAGCCGGCCACCCTTGGGAAGTGGCTGCTCTCGTTGCGTTCTTGGCTTCGGAGGCAGCCGGGTACATTTCTGGTCAGACCATTTGCATCGACGGTGGGACGACCTGACCGTGATCGAGCTCGACGACGTTGCGCGGGCGGACGACACAGCTGCCGCCCAAGACTGCGACGTCTTGGTGATCGGTGGTGGTCCTGGTGGCGCCGCGGTTGCCGCACTGCTGGCCGAAGCTGGCCTCGCCTGCGTTCTGGTGGAGCGCGAGAAGCATCCGCGCTTCCACATCGGCGAGTCGCTGCTGCCACACTCGTTGCCGCTTTTGGACCGGCTCGGCGTACTGGAGCGGGTGGCCGCCATCGGCGTGCGCAAGCCGGGAGCGGAGTTCGTCTCAGCCGACGGTGAGAAAACGACCGGCTTTGCCTTCGCGCGGGCGCTGACTAGCGGTCCCGACCACGCCTTCCAGGTGCGACGGGACCAGTTCGATGCGCTCTTGTTCGATCGGGCGCGGGAACTGGGTGCGCTGTGCCTCGAGGAGGCGGTAGCGGAGGTGATCTCGATCGGTGACGAAGGCGCGGTGGCTCAGGTCAAGCAGGCGGGCCGTTCACCGCGCCTGTTCCATGCCGACGTGTTGATCGATGCTTCGGGCCGCTCGGCGCTGATGGCCAAAAAACGGCGCGAGCAGAAGCCCGACCCAACCAACCGATCCGCCGCGATCTTCGGCCATTTCCGCGGCGTACCGCACGCGGAGGGCACGCTTGCTGGGGCGATCCGCATCCACCTCACCGAACCGGGTTGGATGTGGCAGATCCCCCTGCCGGACGGGCTGACGTCCATCGGACTGGTGGCCGATCCATCTTATCTTTCGCAGCGTGATTGCGGTATCGATGCCTTTTTCGACGCGCATTGTGATCGCCACCCGGCGTTGCGCCGGCTGCTCCTGGGTGCAACGCGCACGGGGCGGATGCAAGCGACTGGTAATTTCTCGTATCGCGCCGATACGGCCTCCGGCCCCGGGCACCTGAAGGTCGGAGACGCCTACGGCTTCATCGACCCCATGTTTTCGACCGGTGTTCACCTTGCGCTCAGTAGTGCCGCCGAGGCGGCGGCCGCCGTCCTGGCGACCCGCAGCAGCGAGGCCAAGCGCGCAACGATCTTCGCCGCCTACGACCAGAAGGTGCGCGAGCGCATCCATTACGTCTCCTGGTTCATTTACCGTATACATAATCCGACATTTCGCGAAATGCTGTTGAACCCCAAGGACGTTTTTGGAATAGAGCGTGCGGTGATCTCACTGCTCGCCGGGGATTTCGAGCGGAGACGCGCGGTCGACGCACGTCTTTGGCTGTTCAAGGCCATTTGGCGCGTGTTGGACTATCGTAACACGAGGACGTTGATGAGCCATGGATGATGTTTCCAAGTCCGCGTCGGACGCGGACTTCCGGCTGGAAGTGGCCAGGCTCATCGTCGAAGCGCTCGATCTCGAGGATGTCGTGCCGGAGGACATCGATCCCCACGCACCGCTGTTCGGCGAGGGATTGGGACTGGACAGTATCGACGCTCTCGAAATCGCCTTTGCCATTGCCGAGAGGTATGGCTTCAAACTCAACTCCGATGACGAGCGGAACGGTGAGATTTTCGCCTCACTCGCCAGCCTGAGCGACCATATTGCCCAGCGTCGGACGAAGTAGGCTTGTGCCGATCGCCATCGTTGCAGGGCTCGTGGTCTTCGGCGCATTCGTTTCTGGGCCTGCGGGTGACGCGGCTAGGCTGGCGGCGGCCGCGCTCATGCTCATGGCCATCGCTGACCGCGTCGTCGCCGGTCTCGGGTGGCCGGTTCGGTGGCGCCTGGCGATCGCAGCGGCGATCGCTACCGTCCTCGCTGGCGGGCAGGCTTTGGGTGCCGCCGTCATGCCCTGGGCGCCGATCGCCGCGATCCACGCGGCGCTCGCTTTCCTGTTCGGCGTCAGCCTGTTGCCGCGGCGCACACCGGTGATCGTCCGCATGATACGGATGATGGGCAAGGGACCGGAGGCGGAAGGCGCCTTCCTCGGCTTCGTACGGCGGCAGTGTCTGTTGTGGACCGCGTTGGCCAGTGTCGTCGCTGCCCTCGCCGTTGCGGCAGCGGTGAGCGAACAGGCCCGCAGTCTCGCCGAACGTGCCGTGCCGGTCGCCTTGGCCTGCGAGGTGGTCTTGTTCTTCGCCTCACACTGGCTGGCGCAACGCCGCTACCAGCGGCCCGAACGGTGGCTGGATACGGCACGCGCCATGGCCAGACCGGAGGCCCTGGTGCAGTTGCGTCCGTGACGGCGATCGCGCGCAATCTGTTCACCGCACCAGACGGCATCGTCGACCTCGCGGCTTTCTCTGCAGCGGTCGCCGCCGCCCGCCCGTTGATCGCGCATCGTCCGGCTGTCGTGAACCTACACGCCGATCGGTTCGTGTTCACGGTCATCCTCGTTGCCGCGCTGCTCAACGGCCAGACCGTCGTGCTGCCGCCCTCCGTCGCACCCGAAGCCCTGCGGGAAATCTCGACTCGCTACGACGCGCCGCTGGTCGTCGAGGAGGATGACCGTCTGCTCGGGACAGCCGACAGTGCCGACGGTCCCATCCTGACGCCGCAGCATCTCGTTGCCCATGCTCTGGGTGAAGTCCACGTTTTCACGTCGGGCTCGACCGCGACGCCGGTCCGGCACGTCAAGACTTGGGCGATGCTCGCCGGTGGTGCCGAGGTGACCGTGGAGTTGGCGCGACGCATTGCGCCAGGGGCCGAGCGCATCGTGCTGATCGGGACGACACCGCACCGGCACATGTACGGTTTGGAAGCGACCGTCGCGACGCCGCTGAGCTTCCTGGCGGAGGCGTGGCGGCCAGCGGTGTTCTATGCGGCCGATTTGGAAGCAGCGCTCAGCACGCTCGCTGCGGATCCGCGCGCCGCGGCGGTGCTCGTCACCACGCCGGCGCATCTGAAGCACCTCGATCTGTCGATCCGGCGTGCCTCGGCGCTCCGCGGTATCATCTCCGCCACGGCACCACTCGCGTCTGAAGCCGCGGCTAGGGTGGAACAGCACGGCAAGCTGAGAGTCTTCGAGATTTACGGCTGCACGGAGGCCGGGTCGATGGCGATCCGCCGGACCGCCCGAGAGGAGGATTGGACGCCGTCAGCCGGTTTCACCTTTTCTGTGATGGGCGACATCGCGTTCGCTACGGCGCCGCATCTGCCAGCAACGACGCAGATCCCCGACCGCCTGTCGCTTCGGCCGAATGGGGCGTTGCGGTTGGAGGGGAGGAGCGACGAGCAGATTTCCGTCGCCGGCAAGCGCACGACCATCGGTGCGGTCAACGCCATCCTCGCGGCCGCGGCGCTGCCGTGCGACGCGGTGGCGGCGCGAGGGCTCGACGGCCAGGATGCTTTGGTGGTTTTCGCTGCCGCCTACGAGGACGCCAAGCTCGCCGACGAGGCACTGGAGAGCGCGATCCGCAGCCGCCTGCTCGCCTATCTCGATCCGGTGCTGGTGCCGCGGCGCATCTTCGTCGTGGATCGCATCGATCGTGACGGGACCGGAAAAGTGTCGGCGGCCACCCTGGAAGCACTGCGCGCCGAGGGCATGCGGCGGGGCGGACGGAGCCCGCGCGACCGCGCTTGACGCGGTGACACCTCAGGCGACCGCGGCGTCCTCCAGCTCCTGTCGCCATCGCGCCGAGGACGTGCCTACGAAGACCGAGGCAGAGCGCCTTCACTATGTCCGCCGGCCTCTGCGTCCGGCAGACACCTCGAATCACAGCCAAGCCAAACTGGGGATCCCAATCGATTCAACCGGATAGGCCGTCGCTCTAGAGATCTGCGGTGAATTCGTCGACGAGATGGCGCACGACGGCGCGTTTGGCTTCCGACGAGTCACAGCCCGCCTCGAGCGCCGCTTCATGCACCTTCCGTTGACGCTCGGCGCTGGTGCCATCGGTGATCACGCTGCGCAGCGCTTCGACCTCGGCGCGGCCACCGAGGGCATCGAGATCCTCGCCGACGAGCTCGATCAACTCCTCCAGCAGGTCGGCGAAGGGCGCGATCCGGCGCGCCCCGAAGTCGATCAGCCCGTCAGTCGGGCCGTATCGCTGGGCGCGCCAGCGGTTCTCGTTGATGAGGAAGCTGTCGTAGTCTCGCCAACGCTGATTGGCGCGCCGCAACCGCCAGAGCATCCGCAGGAGCGCGCGGGTCAGGGCGGCGATGCCGAGCGTGTGCTCCAACCGCGGCGAGACATCGCAAATCCGGGTCTCGAGGGTCGGAAAGCGATGGGAAGGGCGCAAGTCCCACCAGATTTTGCTCGTATCCTCGATGATGCCCAGATCGATCAATACCCCCGTGGTCGACTCGTACTCCGCCCAGCTGTCGAACCTCGGCGGCAAGCCGGTCCGGGGCAGATTGTCGAAGACGGTCAGGCGATAGGAAGCCAGCCCGGTATCGTGGCCGCGCCAGAACGGCGAAGACGCCGAGAGCGCCAGTAGATGCGGCAGAAAGTAGCTGAGTTGCGGCATCAGATCGATGCGCAGGGCGTCGTCGTCGATGCCGACATGAACATGCATGCCACAAATCAGCAGCCGCTCGACCACGCCGCCCAGATCGCTGCGCAGGGCCTCGTAGCGGTCCTTGCGGGTGTGGTTTTGCGTCTTCCAATCCGAAAAGGGATGGCAGGATACGGCGATCGGAGCGAGCCCGTGCTCAGCCGCCCGGCGGGCTATGCAGTCGCGCAGGTGGCGCAGGTCATCGCGGGCGTTCTCGATCGTGTTGCAGACCTGCGTGCCGACCTCGATCTGGCATTGCAGATACTCCGGACTGAACTGGCCTTCGAGATCGCTTTCGCAGGCGGCGATCAACGCCGTGGGCGCCTCCGCGAGATCGCAGGTATCGGTCTGGACGAGGAGGTATTCCTCCTCGATGCCGAGGGAGAAACTGGGCGTGGTCATTACGGCAATGTGACCGCTGGCCGGGGTAAGACCAAGTGGTTTCGCCCGTGACGACGACGCGCGCGCTCGACGCGCCGATGTGAGGTTCGCAACGCGTAGGGAACGTGCTCTCGTTCCCGACCTCGGGCCGCCCACCGCTGGAGAACGCGGGCCTCGTCATGGCGACGGTCCGGGGGTGCCGCGTGAACCTGCGCCACGTCGCCCGTCCGCCGGATGGAGGCGAGGAGGGGTCGGTCCCGCCACAGGAAACCCACGTGGGCGCCTACTCAATCGTCCCACTGGACGTCGAAGGTCGTAACGACGTCGCGGATCTGCGTCTGGTCGAGCATGCGCGGATTGCAGCCGCGGGTCAGCAGCGCAAGCTTGGCGGTCTCCTCCAGTTCCTCGATGGCGTAGCACGCCGCCTCGACGTCTTTGGCGGCGACGACCGGGCCGTGATTGGCGAGCATGACGGCGCTGCGCTTGCCGGCGAGCCCACGCACGGCGTCGCCCATCGCGGGGTCGCCCGGGCGGAAGAAGGGCAGGAGCTTCACGCGGCCCAACTTCATGATCGCATAGGGGGTCAGCGGCGGCAGGAAGTCGTCCACGTCGACCTCCGGCATCATCGACCACGCCACCGCGTGGCAGGAGTGGAGATGCACCACCGCCCCGGCCGCCGAACGCGTGTCGTAGAACGCTGTGTGTAGGGGCATTTCCTTGGTGGGCGGGTCGCCGTCGACGAGGCTGCCAGCAGCGTCGAATCGGCTCAGTCGCGCCGGATCGAGCCGACCGAAGCTCGTGCCCGTGGGAGACACCAGCAACCCGCCGTCGGGTGTGCGCGCCGAGACGTTGCCCGTCGACCCGCCGGTGAGCCCGCGATCGAACATGGATTTCGCGAGCGTGCAGAGCAGCTCCCGCAGGCCGGTTTCCGCCGTCACGGGTCGAGCCGCTCCAGGGCGTCGGCGAAGAACGTCTCGGCGCCGAAATTGCCCGACTTGAGCGTGATGGCGATGGGCTGGCCCGCGCTCTCGGCGAAGCACCAGGGCACGCCGGGGGCGATCTCCTTGCCGATGTCGAGCCGTGCGACACCCAGGGCCTTGGTCACCGCGCCCGAGGTTTCGCCGCCGGCGACGACGAAACGGTGTACGCCGGCGTCCCGCGCCGCGACGGCGATGGCCGCCAGCGCCTGCTCGACGATCTCGCCCGCCCGCGCGACGCCCAGCTCGGCCTGGGCCGCTTTGACCGCGGCGGGTTCGGCGGTGGCGTAGACGAGCGGCGCTGCCGTCGGCGGTTGCGCGGCGAGCCAGGCGAGTGCTTCGTCAGGGCCACGCATCGCGAGTGCCATCGGATCGAGCCTGAACGCCGGACCCTGATCGCCATAGGCCCCGACCTGCCGGTTGGTCATCGCCGAGCAGCTGCCCGAAAGCACGATCGCCCGAGGGCCGACGGCCGGCGTCTGGCCTGTGCCGACGCCTCCCGACAGCAGGCTCTTGCGGCGCCACAGATCCGGGAGCGGCATGGCCACGGCGCTGCCGCCGGTCATGAGCGCCATGTCGCCGCAGGCCTCAGCGATCACAGAGAGATCCTCGTCGGCGACCGCGTCGACGATCACGTGGGCCACGCCCTCTTCGGCCAGTGCGGCCAGCCGCGTCCGAAGCGCCTCGGTTCCCCGCGCCACGGTGAGCCGGTTGGCCAGGCCCACGGGCTTGGTCACCTGCGGTGCGAGCAGCCTCGTCAGATTGGAATCGCGCATCGGCGTCAGCGGGTGATCTTTCATAGGGCTCTCGGCGAGTGGCTGCTCGCCGACGAACAGATTGCCCATGAAGATGGCGCGGCCGTTCTCCGGGAACGCGGGGCAGTAGATGGTCTGGGTGGCGCCGAGATCGGCCATCAGGGCTTCGGCGACCGGGCCGATGTTGCCGTCGGCCGTGGAATCGAAGGTCGAGCAGTACTTCCAGAAGAACCGTTCCGCGCCGGCGCGGCGCAGCCAGGCCAGAGCGGCCCGTGCATCGACAACGGCCTCGGCGACCGGGGCCGTGCGGGACTTGAGGGCGATCACCTCGAACGGTGCCGAGTCGGCGTCGGGCGCATCCGGAGGAACGCCGATCCGCAGCGACACGCGCGCGCCGGACCGCGCCAAGAGCCCGGCGAGGTCGGTCGCACCGGTGAAGTCGTCGGCGATGCAACCCATCAACGTGGTCATACCCGCACCTTTCCTCCTTCAACTCATACCGGGAAGGCGGAGCCCTGCATTGCGGGCATAGACCTTGGCCACCGCCGCGTCGTCTTCGCGACCCAGCCCGGAGCCCGCCGCCGCCAAGTACTGCTGCAACGCCGCCGCCGTCAGTGGCGCGCCGAACCTCGCTTCTCGGGCGATGTCGAGAACGATGCCGAGGTCCTTCGGCCAGATGTCGATGGCGGAGTGGGGCGTGTAGTCGCCGGCCACGACGTGCGGAGCGCGGTTCTCGAACATCCAGCTGGTGCCGGCGCATTGGGAGATGACCTCGACGACCTTCGCCGGCTCGAGCCCTTGGGTCATGCCGAAGGTCATCGCCTCGGCCATGGCGGCGATGTGGACGCCGGCGAGGAGCTGGTTGACCGCCTTCATCGCCGAGCCGGCGCCGGCCGCGTCGCCGAGTTCGAACACGTTCTCGGCGGTGGCATCCAGGACCGGGCGTGCCGCAGCGAAGGCCGCCGGCGTGCCCGACGCCATGATCGAGAGCTGGCCGGCGGCGGCTTTCACGGCCCCGCCCGAGATCGGCGCGTCGAGATAGAGCACGCCGGTCTCACCGCAGCGGGCCTCCATGGCGCGGGCGAATGCCGGCGCCACGGTGACGCATGCCATGACGACCGCGCCGGATCGAAGGTGCTGAACGACACCGTTCCCGCCGAACAGGACGTCTTCCGTCTGCGCAGCGTTGAGCACCACCACCACGACGACATCGAGCTTGCCCGCCACCTCGGCGAGCGCGCCTGGCTGGCCGCCTTCACTCCGGAACCGCGCCGCGGCCGCGTCGACCACGTCGAGGCCCCAGGTCTGGTGTCCAGCCCGCAACACCGACTGTGCCATGCCGTACCCCATGGACCCCAGCCCGATGACGGCGGTGTTCTGCTGCA
>JBCBTD010000085.1:0-15121 GCA_039818825.1 Pseudomonadota bacterium | reverse complement strand
CAAGGAGGTCTACGACGAGGGCCACGGCACCGAGGGGCTAACCAAGCTCGCCGTGCTCGGCGCCCTGTCGCTGTACCTCAGCTTCATCAACCTCTTCATGATGCTGCTGACGCTGCTCGGCCAGCGCGAAGAGTAGGGTTCGGCTGGCGTTCCGATCCCCCACGGGAACGTCAGCCGCTGACGGGCGCGGTCCGCCGCGCCCGTCCCTTTTTCGCTTCGGGAGGAACCCATCATGCGCCGGTTTCGGAACATCCTGTTCGTCTTCGAGGACGGGTTGACGACCGATCAGGCGTTCCAACGTGCCGCGAACTTGGCCAGGCGCAACGACGCGCAGCTGACGATCGCGCACTGCCTGGACCCGTTGCCCCACGGGGACATGGCCGCCACCGGCGCCGTCGACGACTCGTGGAGCCGACTGCAGGACGAGTGGCGCGACCACCTCATGCAGCTCTCCGGGCCACTGCGTAACGATGGCATCGAGGTCGACGTGTGCATCCTCAGCGGCATGCGTTTTCGCGAGATCATCGCCCTTGCCGTTCGGCGCGAGCACGACCTCGTGGTCAAGCCGGCGACCCGTCGGGGTGGCTTGCACCGGATGTTGTTCGGCAGCACCGACATGCACTTGATCCGCAAGTGTCCGGTGCCCGTCTGGTTGCACCAGGAAGGCGAGGGCGCGACCTACCGCCGGATCATGGCGGCGGTCGACGTCGGGGACACCAGCCCGGGCGGTGAGGCGGTGACACGGTTCGTCCTCGACCTGGCATCGTCGCTCGCCATTCAGGAATCCGCGGACCTCCACATCGTTCACGCTTGGCAAGGTGTCGGCGAGCGCCTGGCGCTTGGCCCGCGGCGCCAGCTGATGCCGACGGAGGAGATCGAGGCCGAAGCGGTGCGCACCGAGGAGCGGCACCGCAAGCTGCTGGCGGATACCGTCGCCCCCTACATCGACCGCGTACCAGGGCTGAAGGTGCACTTGGTGCGCGGCGAGCCGCAGGCGACGCTCGCGCGGTTCGCCAACGATCGCGAGATCGACCTGGTGGTGATGGGCAGCCTCGGTCACGTGGGTTTGCCCGGTGTTTTCGTCGGCTCGACCGCCGAGGAGACGCTTCACCAGGTGAGTTGCTCGGTACTGACCGTGAAGCCCGAAGGGTTCGTCAGTCCGATCCACTGACGAGGCCACCGGCTCGCCGCCGGGCGGTGGCTCAGGGCGTGAGCGCCGGCAGTTCGAGCCGGCAGGCCAAGCCGCCGAGTACGGAGCGTTTCAGCGCCAACGTGCCACCGTAGAGCTCGGCGAGGTCTCCGACGATCGCAAGGCCCAGTCCGGCGCTGCCGGCACGTTCGTCGAGGCGGACGCCGCGCTGGGTAGCGCGCGCCATCGCGTCGGCCGTCAGCCCCGGTCCGTCGTCGTCGACCGTCACGACCAGTCTGCCGTCGGCAGCAGCGGCGTGGAGTTGGACCAGGCTGGTGGCGTGGCCGCAGGCGTTCTCTGCCAGGTTGCCGATCATTTCTTCGAGATCCTGGCGTTCGCCACGGAACGGCACTGCCCCGGCCACATCGGCCTCGATCGACAGGCCGCGGTCGGCGAACAGCCGCGCCAGGCCATTGGCGATCGAGGTGACGACTCCAGCCGTGTCGGTGCGGCCGTGGCCGGTTGCCGACGCGCCGGCTGCCGCACGGGCGAGGTGGTGGTCGACGATGCCGGCGATCCGGTCCGCGGTTGCGCGTACGGTCGCCGCCGAGGTCGTGTCCTGGCGTAGCAGCGCCAGTTCGGTCTTGAGCGCGTGGGCGAGGTTGCCGCTGGTCTTGCGTGACCAGTCCATCCGCGCACGGTCACGTTCGAGCACGGTATTGACCGCCTCTGCCACCAGCCGGACGTCCGGTGGGTAGTCGATGGGCACGCTTTCCCGCGCGCCGTTCTCGACTTCGGCGAGATCGGCGCGCAGGCGCCGCAGGGGCGCCAAGCCGACCCTGGCCATGACCACCAGGAGCACGATCAGCACCGCGCCGGAGCCGACCACGGCCACCACCAGGAGTCGCGTGAACGCGGCGATCTCGCGATCGATCTCGCGGCGGTCGAGAGCGATGGTCAGGACGGTCGGCACCCCGCCCGGGCCGTCGACGGCGATGGTGCTGGCCCGAAGGTCGACGCCGTCGGGTCCGATCGCGTCGCTGACGACGGCAGTCCCGTCGGCGGTCGGGCTGGGCAACGCCAGGCCTTGGAGGGTGTCGTCGGCGCGGGAAACGACCCGGCCTGCCGGCGCATCGACGATCCAGAACCAGCCGCCGGAGTGGTCGTCGAACGCTGGATCGGCGGCCGTCAGGCCGATCCGCCCATCGTCGAGCGGCATCAACGTCGGCGCCAAGCCGCGGGCGAGGATTTCGGCTTTGGCGTCGAACCGCTCGACCGCAGCCCGTTCGAACACCAGCGCCAACACCGTGCCGCCCAAGCCCCAGCCGGCGGCGAGCCAGAGGAGCGCTACGGCACCGAGCCGCTGCTCCAGGTTCCACCGCCTCATGCTGCCGGCGGCGACAACCGGTACCCCTGGCCGCGGACGGTCTGGATGACGTTGACGCTGAGCTTGCGGCGGATTCGGCTCAAGAGCACGTCGATCACGTTCGACTCCCGCTCGCTGTGCCGGTCGTAGATGTGTGCCGCCAAGGTTGGCCGGTCGATCACCCGGTTCGGGTGGTGCATCAGGTAGGCGAAAATGCGGAACTCTTGCGGCGTCAAATCGACCGGCACGCCGTTGTCCAGCACCCGCGCCTCGGAGGTGTGGAGCCGGACGGGGCCGCAACTCAGGACGCTCGACGGTTGGCCGGCCGAACGACGGATCAGCGCGCGGAGCCGGAGCACCACTTCTTCCATCTCGAACGGCTTGACGACGTAGTCGTCGGCGCCGGCGTTGAAGCCTGCGAGTTTGTCCGACCAGCGCGAGCGAGCGGTCAGGATCAACACCGGGGTCTTGCGACCCTCCTCGCGCCAGCGCTGAAGCACCGAGATGCCGTCGATCTGCGGCAGGCCGAGATCGAGCACGATCGCATCGTAGGGCGCGTTCAGCCCGTATTTGAGCGCTTCGACGCCGTCTTCTGCGACGTCGACGGCGAACCCGGACGCCTCCAACGTACGCGTCAGCGTGCGCCGCAGATCGGGCTGGTCTTCACAGAGGAGCATACGCATGGGCAAGGTCCTCGACAGTGGACGGAAGGAAAATCACGGCTGGTCATCACGGTTGGCCACGGGCGTGCTTTGATCCGCCTGCCAGGGCTGCATCCCGGCGCGGTAGGCGGCGCGGCCGATCAGGTGCGCACCGATCGGAGCGGTGATCAGGATGAAGGCGACGATCGCCAGGCCTTTGCCGACCACGCCGGAGCCGCCGCCGACCAGGACCAGGGCAACCACGATCAGGCCGACACCCAGGGTCCCGGCTTTGGTCGATGCGTGCATGCGAATGTAGACGTCGGGCATGCGCACCAGGCCAAGCGCTGCGATGAAGGTCAGGAAGCCGCCGAGCACCAGGCAGATGGCCGCCGCGATCTCTGCCACGCCGCTCATGCCTCTTCGTCTCGTTCGGGCGCTGCCGCCGCTTGTGGCGATCGGTCGATGAATCTGGCCATCGCCACCGTGGCCAAGAAGGCGACGAGCGCCAACGCCACGGCGGCGTCGAGATAGGCGCTCTCGTCGGAGGCGAGGGCAAAGATCGCGAGAAAGGCAACGAGCAGCATGGAGATGAGGTCGAGGGCGACGACGCGGTCGGGCAGGGTCGGGCCACGCATCAGCCGCACGGTCGTCAGGATCAGCGCGGCGATCAGGAACAGCATGGCGATGTCGACGGCGGTGCCGAGCACACCGGTGAGCTCACTGGTGACGATCATCGAAGCGCCTCCAGGATGCGTCGCTCCATCCCGTCCTTGAGGTCGTGAACGACCTCATCGGGCGCATCGGCGAACATCGCGTGGACCAGGAGCCGCTTGCGATCCGGTGACACGTCGATGCTCAGCGTGCCGGGCGTGAGCGAGACCAGATTGGCCGTGAGCATGATCGCGAGGTCGCTCTCTGCATCGAGCGGCACCTCAATCATCCGTGGGCGCGCCAGCATCTCCGGGGTGATGATGTCCCAGATGACCCCGACGCTCGAGCGCACTAGGTCGTAGAGGAAGAACAACACGAGGCCGATGGCCGCGAAGGTCCGCTCGAAGTAGCGGTTCGGGCCGTACAACTGCCGGGTCGCCCACAGCCCCGCGAAGCCGCCGACATAGCCGAGCAGCAGGTTGGTCGCGTCGACCGTGCCGGCGACCGCGACCCAGCCGAGGGCGATCGTCAGATTGATGGCGAAGAGGTTCATGGCAGCGCTCCGAGCACGGCCCTGGTGTAGGCTTCGGGATCGACCAACTGCTCGGCGGCGACGATCGCGACGTCGAGGAAGGGTGCTGCGGCGAGGCCGATCGCGACGGTGATCAGCGCCAGCGCGATCACCGGGCCGACCAGGGCAACGCTCTCGACGCCGCTCATCGGCCGGGCCTCGAAAGCCGGGTCGGGATGCGCCTTCCAGAACGCCTCGAGCCAGATTTTCGACATCGAGTAGATGGTCAGGAGGCCGACCAACAACGCGACCGCCGCAACGACGTAGTGCTCGGCATCGAGGCTGGCTTTGACGACCACGAACTTCGCCCAGAAGCCCGACAGGGGCGGGATGCCGGCGAGTGACAGCGCTGGGACGAGGAACAGAACGGCGAGCCATGGGCTACGCGCCCAGAGCCCGCCGGTCCGTGCCAGGTCCTCGGATCCGGTCAGGCGTCGGATCACCCCGCCGACGAAGAACAGGTTGGCTTTGACGATGATGTGGTGGATTACGTAAAAAATCGCGCCGACCAGCGCCAATGGAGTAAACAACGCCAAGCCGAGTATCATGTAACCGATCTGACTGATGATGTGGAAAGAAAGAATACGCCGGACGTCGTTTTGCGCAGCGGCGCCGAGAACGCCGGTCAACATGGTCAGCGCGGCAACGGTGAGCAGCAGTCCTTGGAGAAGAGGCATTTCGGTGTCGTAGATCAGCGTGAAGACGCGGATCAGTGCGTAGACGCCAACCTTGGTCAAAAGCCCGGCGAAGATCGCCGACACGGCCACCGAAGGCGTATGGTAGGAGGCCGGCAGCCAGAAGAAGACCGGAAACAGCGCCGCCTTCACGCCGAAGGTGAACAGGAACATGGCGGCTGTCACCAGGACGACGGTGTCGTCGTCGAGGGCCCGCACCGCAATGCGAAGCTCGGCCATGTTCAGCGTGCCGGTCGCGCCGTAGAGCAGGCCGACGGCGATCAGAAACGCCACCGTCGAGACCAGGTTGAGGGCGACGTATTTGACGGCACCGTCGAGCTGGGCGCGTGTGCCGCCGAGCGCCAGCAAACCGAACGAGGCGATCAGCATCACCTCGAACCAGACGTACAGATTGAAGATGTCCGCAGTCAGAAACGCCCCGCAGACGCCGGCGAGGAGACCGTGCAGCAGGCTATGGTAGCCCACCCGCTCGGCGGCCGGATCGATGTCGGCGAGGCCGTAGACGGTGGTCGCGACGGCGATGACGCCGGTGATCACGACCATGGCGGCGGAGAGCATGTCGGCGGCGAGGGTGATGCCGAACGGGGCCGACCAGCCGCCCATGGTGGCGGCGATCGGGCCGTCGTTCAGCACGGTGCCGGCGAGTAGCAGGCTCGCCACCAGCAACGCGACGCTGCCGAGCACGCTCAAGGATTGCTGGAGCCGCCGATCACCCGCGGCGAACAGGGTCAGGACTGCCGTCGACAGGGCGATGAGGATCGGTGCGGTGAGCAACACCACGGCTCAGGCCTCTCCGCCGTCGCGGGGCTCGGCGACGCGCATCTCGTCACTGTCGACGGTGCCGAGGCTCTGATGGGCGCGGTAGACCAGCACCAGGGCAAAGGCCAGGAGCCCGAAGCTGATGACGATCGCGGTCAGCACCAGCGCTTGTGGCAGCGCGTTGGCGACGCTGCCGGCGGGTGCCAGCGCACCCGGCGCGATCAGGGCAGGTTCCGCGTACGTCAGTCGTCCGGCGGCGAAAATCACCAGGTTGGCGGCGTTCGACAGAAGCAAAAGGCCGAACAGGAACCGGACCATGTGACCGCTGGTCATGAGGTAGAGGCTCGATGTGACGAGGATCGCCACCAGGACGGCGAGGGCGGTTTCCATCGGTGCTACTCGGCCTCTGGCCGGCGTTCGGCCTCGGCAACGTCGTCTTCGAGTGCGAGCAGGATCGTCAGCACCGAGCCGACCACGACGAGGTACACACCGATGTCGAAGAGCAGCACCGAGCCGATCGGCAGGCCGACCTTGGCGCCATCGGCAGCGGTTGCGAGCAACGGCCACATGCCCATCAGGAAGTTTCCGGCGCCGATGAGCCCCCAAAGCCCGGCGAGCGTGGCGAGGGCCAGGCCCAATGCGGCGACGGTTGCCGGCTGCATCCGGAGCGCCTGGACGGTCGCGGTGGTGCTGGTGGCCTTGGCGTAAAGCGCGAACGCCGTCGCCGCGACCAGTCCGCCGATGAAGCCGCCGCCAGGCTCGTTGTGGCCACGGAGCAGCACGAACAGCGAGAACGCGAGCATCAACGGGGTGAGGATGCGCGCCCCGGCGAGTAGGATGATCGAGTTCACGCTTGGTCTCCCGAAGGCTCTTTGGCCGGCTTCACGCGGAGCAATGCCAGCGCGCCCAGCGCCGCGAACACGACGACGGCGATCTCGCCGTAGGTGTCGAGGGCGCGGAAGTCGACCAGGATGACGTTGACGACGTTGCGCCCGAAGGCGTCCGGCACGCTCGCGGCATCGTAGAAATCAGTGATGGTGCGATCGAAGGGCGTCGCCAGCACTGCGAGCAGGCCGACGCCGACGCCGGTGCCGACCAGTGCCGAGAGGCCGAGCCGGCCCCAGGCGACACCAGGCGCCGCCGAACCGCGGGGCAGGCGTAGCCGGGGAAGCCGCAGAAGCGCCACGGCGATGAGCACGACCACCAACGTCTCTACCAGGAGTTGGGTGATGGCGACGTCGACGGCGCCGTAGAGCACGAACAGCAAGGCGATCCCGGCGCCGAGGATGCCGAGGGAGAGCAGCGCGGTGGTGCGCGACTGAGTGAGCGGCACCGCGACCGCGGCGAAGGCGATCAAGCCCAAGAGCGCCCATTCGACGACCGCCAGGCTGGGGAGCGTCGGCACGCCGATCCCGCCGCCGATGACGATCGCACTCCAAAGCAGCACGGCGAAGCTGACGAGGGTCCACCAGACGTAGTGGACCAGGCGGCCGTTCTGGATCAGCTGGGTCTGCCACATGGCAGTCGCCTTGAGGCCGCCCAGCGCCCGGTCGTAGCCGCGCTCCGCGTCCCACAGACCGCCCGCCTCGGCCGCAGCCAGGCGTTTGCGGATGGCGGTGGCCGCGAAAAAGATGATCCCGCCGCCGGCCAGCGTCACTACGCTCATCATCAGCGGGACGTTGATGCCGTGCCAGAGCTTCAACGTGATCTCGGTCGGTTCGCCCGCCTTCGCCGAGATCGTCGGCTCGACGAGGAAGTCACCGAGAACGTCGGGAAAGAGGCCGAAGAGCAGTCCGCCGAGCGCCAACACTGCTGGTCCGATCCACATCGCGAAAGGCGGCTCCGATGCAGCCGCCGTCGCTTCCGTCGTCCGGCCGAGGAACGGGCGGAGCGCGATGTTGGCAGCGATTGCCACCATCATCGCGTTGGCCGCCATGGCGAAGCCGGCGACGAGGAACGGCGACGACGCGGCGCCGAGCGCCGCTTCGTACTGCAGTTCCTTGGCGATGAAGCCCATGAGCGGCGGGACGCCGGCCATCGACAGGGCGGCGAGCAGGGTGATGGCCCAGGTCAACTTCATTCGCCGGCCGAGGCCGCCCAGCTCTTCGATCCGGCGGGTGCCGGTTTGCTTGTCGATGATGCCGACGACCAGGAACAAGGACGCCTTGTAGAAGGCGTGGACGACCAGGAACGCTGCGGCGCCGGCGAGCGCGTAGACCGTGCCGCCGCCGAGGAACATCGCCAGCGTGCCGAGCGCCATGACGGTGGTGTGGGCCAGCGCGAGCTTCATGTCGCTCTGGCGCAGCGCCCAGACCGAGGCGAGGACGGCTGTGGTGCCGCCGAACAGGGTCAGCGTCCAGAACCAGAGCTCGGTGCCGCCAAGCGCCGGCATCAGCCGTGCCAGCAGGTAGATGCCGGCCTTCACCATGGTCGCCGAGTGCAGGTAGGCGCTGACCGGCGTCGGCGCCGCCATGGCGTTCGGCAGCCAGAAATGGAACGGTATGAGCGCTGATTTGGTCATCGCACCGACGAAGACCAGGGCGAACACCACGACGTACATGGGATCGCCGCGAGTCATGTCGCCGAGCGCCGGCAGCGCGGAGGCTTCGTAGGTACCGGCGAGCGCGCCGAGCAAGATGAGCCCGGCCAGCAGCACGAGACCGCCGGCCGCGGTCACCAGCAGCGCCTGCAGCGCCTTGGCGCGGGCGTCCGCCTTGTCGTGGTCGAAGCCGACCAGCAGGAAGGACGTGATGGTCGTCAGCTCCCAGAAGACGAACATCACGATCAGATTGTCGGCCAGTACCAGGCCCAGCATCGACAGCTCGAACAGTCCGAGCAGGGTCAGCAGCCGCCACAAGCCAGGGTGCTTTTGGAAGTATGCCGCGGTGTAGAGCAGCACCAGCGCGCCGATGCCGGTGATCAGCAGTGCGAAGGTGAGGGCCAAGCCGTCGACCACGAACGACAGGTCGATTCCGAGTGCCGGGATCCACGGCCAGACGAAGCGAAACGTCTCGCCAGCGGCGACCGGTGGCAGCGCCGTGCAGAAGATACCGAAGACGATGATCGAGGCGAGCGCCGGTGCGAACCGGCGCAGGTCGGAAGACCCGCCCAGCGCGATCCGCGCTTCGAGACCGTTGGTGACGTCCGCCAAAGAGCTCTTCCAAGGCCGTGCACAAGCAGGCGTCACGCCGCCTACGAACGGGAGATAGGCCCCGATCGTGACTTTTTCATGAATGCATCATTTATTTATCAGTCAGGCGCGCTGGACGTTGGCTGCGTCGATCGGGAAGCGCCCGCGGGTGTCGACGATCAGCCGCGCATGCTCGCCGATCATCGCGTAGTCGAAGCCGCTGTGATCGGTCGTCAGCACGACCGCGTCGTAGGCGGCCAAGGTCTGGGGATCGAGCGCAACGCTTTCGAGATCGAAGCGGTGCGCGCGCATCGGCTTGAACTGCGGCACGTGCGGGTCGCTGTAAGCCAGCCTGACGCCCTTGTCGCGGAGCCGCTCCATCACCTCGATCGCCGGGCTCTCGCGCACGTCGTCGACGTCCGGCTTGTAGGCGATCCCCAGGACGAGCACGCCCGCACCCTTCAGCGCGCGGCCGCGGTCGTTGAGCGCGTCGCTCAACTTGCCGACGACGTAGTCCGGCATGCCGGCGTTGATTTCGCCGGCGAGCTCGACGAAGCGCGTGTGGACGCCGTACTCCCGCGCTTTCCAGGTAAGGTAGAAGGGATCGACCGGGATGCAGTGGCCGCCGATGCCCGGACCCGGCAGGTAGGGGACGAAGCCGAACGGCTTGGTTGCCGCCGCGCGCACGACTTCGAACACGTCTATGCCCATCGCATCGCACACGACCTTGAGCTCGTTGGCGAGGCCGATGTTCACCGCGCGCTGGATGTTCTCCATCATCTTGGTCATTTCGGCGACACGCGCCGAACTGACCGGCACGACCTGGTCGATCACGGCACCGTAGAGCGCCGCCCCGGCCGCGGTGCAGGCGGGTGTGATGCCACCGACGACCTTGGGGATGGTCGCCGTCGAGAACCGCACGTTGCCAGGATCCTCGCGTTCCGGCGAGTAGACGACGAAGACGTCCCGGCCGACGACGAAGCCGCGCTGCTCCATCCGTGCCTGCACTTCTTCTTCGGTCGTGCCGGGATAGGTCGTGCTCTCCAGCGACAGGATCTGACCGGCGGTCACGTGCGGCGCGAAGGCGTCCAGGGTGGCGGTGATGAACCGCAGGTCCGGCTGGCGGAAGCGATCGAGGGGCGTCGGCACGCAGACGAGCAGCGCGTCGGCCGCTGCCGCACGGGCGACGTCCGTGGTCGGTTCGAGGCCATCGGCGACGGCACGGGCGATCCGCTCCGCGGCGATGTGTTCGATGTAGCTTCGCCCAGCGTCGAGTGCCGCCACCTTGGCGTCGTCGACGTCGAAGCCGATCACGTCGAAGCCCGCCTCGGCGTAGAGCAGGGCGAGGGGCAGACCGACATAGCCGAGGCCGAGGACGGCGACGACGGCGCTCCGGTCGGCGAGACGCTGCTGCAGCCGCGGGAGCGCGTCGTTGGCGGCTGTGCTCAAGCCGGCACCGAGCGCCGTGCCGAACGCCGCTGCCACAGCACCAACACGCCGGCGACACCCAGGCCGGCGAGGTCGGTCACCAGCCCGCCCGAGATCATGCAAAGCGCGGCGACCAGGGCGATGCCTCGCTCCGCAAAGTTGAGCCGGTCGAGCAGCCATCCCTGGACGGCCCCGGCCAGCAGGTAGACGCCGATGCTCGCCGTCGTCAGCACCCGGAGCACCTCCAGCGGAGCGCCGTCCAGCAGCATCGCCGGGCTGTAGAAAAACATGAACGGAACGACGAACGCGGCGAGGCCGATCTTGAAGGCGGCCACCGAGGTCGCCATCGGCTTGTCGCCGGAGATCCCGGCGGCGGCGTAGGCGGCGAGTGCCACCGGCGGCGTGATCGCCGACATCACGGCGAAGTAGAAGACGAAGAAGTGCGCCGTAAGCACCGGCACACCGAGCTGGATCAGCCCTGGTGCCACGACCGAAGCGGCGACTGCGTAGGCCGCCGTGGTGGGCATGCCCATGCCGAGCAGGATCGAAATGCCCATGGCGAAGACGAGCGCCAGCACCTGGCTTTGGTCGGCCAGCGCCAGCAGCAGGGACGAGAACCGCAAGCCGACGCCGGTCAGGCCGATGATGCCGACGATGATGCCGGCGCAGGCGCAGACAGCGACCAGCGGCAGGACCATCTGCGCGCTGAGGTCGAGGGCGCGAAGGATGCCGCGCGGGCCGAGCGCGTTGGGCGTCAGCCAGCTCACGACGGCGGCGGCGACCAGTGCATAGGTGCCGGCACGGATCACCGAGTAACCGAGGAACATCGCGGTGATGAGCATCAGGATCGGTGCGAACAAGTAGAGCTGTTTGGCAAGTACTCGCCATTTGGGCAGCTCGTCGTCGCGCATGCACATGCCGGTCTTCGCTGCCTCGAAGTCGACCATGAAGTAGACGGAGATGAAGTAGAGCAAGGCGGGGATCAGGGCGGCGAGGGCGATCTCCTGATAGGCGATCCCGGTGACCTCGGCCATGATGAAGGCGCCAGCGCCCATCACCGGCGGCATGATCTGGCCGCCGGAGGAAGCCGCCGCTTCGATGGCGCCGGCAGTGCGGCCGGAGTAGCCGACCTTGCGCATCAGCGGGATGGTCAAGGAGCCGGTGGCGACGACGTTGCCGGCGGAGGTGCCGTTGATCATGCCCATGAGGCCGGAGCCGAAGATCGCCACCTTGGCCGGTCCGCCGCGCGCGCGCCCCGCCGCCGCGAACGCGACGCTCACGAAGTAGTCACCGACCTTCGACGCTTGGAGAAACGCGCCGAAGGTTATGAACAGGACGATGTAGGTCGAACTTACCGCAGTCGTCGGCCCGAGGATCCCGTTGTCGGTGTAGATGTAGGTGAACAGTCGATCGAGATCGTAGCCCCGGTGCTCCAGAATGCCCGGCAACCAGGGCCCGAGCAGTCCGTAGAGCAGGAAGACCAGGGCGATCGTGACCAGCGGCATGCCGGCGACACGTCGCGTCAACTCCAAGATCAGCAAGGCGCCGGTCAACGCCACCCAGAAGTCCGGTCGGGTCGGCATGACGCCGGCACGGAACTGCAGTGCTTGAAGGTTGAAGACCAGATAGAGCGCTACGGCGATGGCGGCGATGGCCAACGCCGCATCGGCGAGGCCGAGCCGGTGCTCGTCGACGTCGTCGGCCCAAGCTCCGACGATCGCCATGACGGCCCCGGCCGTCAGCGCCCAGCTACCGGCCTGCCATACCCAGGGCGGCGGGTTGGGAATGCCCTGGCTGTGCAAGACGTAGGCCGCCGCGAAGGCGACCGTCGCCAAGCTCACGAGACCGAGGCTGCCGCGGCCGAGGACGCGCCGCAGGGCTGCCGGCAGGGCGAGCGGTGCCGGCTTGCCGAAGCTCCGGCTGGCCACCAGGGCGAAGCCTACGGCCAGCCCGCCGGCAACGTGGAGGATACGGTAGGTCCACGTCTCCAACGGCGCGACGTTCAGCACCACCAAGTGGAACGTCGTGTAGGCGACCGCGGCCACGAACAGCAGGGCGCCCAACATGCCGAACGGCCGTCGCTGGTTGGCAGCCGCCGGTTCTTCGGCGGGGCTGTCGATGGCGACGGGTGGTTCCCGCCCCGGGCTCTGCTCGGTTCCGGCCATGTCCGGCATACTTCCTTCAGGCCGTTGCCGTCACCGCCACTGCCAGCGGCGGCCCTGTTCCACGCAGGGCCGCCGCCGAGGCTCGGCTGCTCAGCCCTGCGCCTCGGGCGGCATCACGATCGGGTCGATCTCGAAGCCCTTGTCCTCGAAGTACTCCAAGGCACCCGGATGAAACCAAAGGAACGTGTTGTGGACGTAGTTCTCGGGCAGCGTCTCCTTCGCCGCGCCGTGGACCTGCAGCATACGGTCGTGGTTGTCGAGCACGACTTTCATGACTTCCTTGGCGAAACTGGCCGGCACGTCCTTGTGGGCGATGGCGAAGTTCCACATCGCCACCGAGCGCTGCGCGTCCGGCGTGCTCTCGTAGAGCCCGGCGGGGATCTCGTAAGGGCTCACCGGGAACTGCTCGACCAGCGCCGACTGCTCTTCCTCGGTGAAGGCGAAGATGGTGACCGGCCGCTGCGCCTCGAGCTCGGAGAACGCCGCGATCGGCAGGCCGGCGCAGAACGCGAAGGCATCGATCAGGCCGTCCTGGACCTGGCCCGCGAGGTCGGAGGCGCCGCCGTACTGCACGTTGGCGTCGACGCCGAGTGCCTCCAGGTAGCGCGGCCAGTAGGTGCCGCAGGTGCCGCCACGCGGACCCACGCCGACCCGCTTGCCGTCCAGATCAGCAACCGACGTGATGCCGGAACTCTCCAGGGCGATGACCTGGAACGGGGTCTGGTACATCGGGAAGAGGGCGCGGACATCGCGCATCTCGACACCCTCGGCGAGGGGGCTGAGGCCGTCCCAGGCTTCCCGCGCCGGACCCATCGTGGTCATGCCGAACTGGAGGTCGTCGGTTTGCACCAGCGCCAGGTTCTGAACCGGACCGCCCGTGGCCTCGGTGCTGCTGGGCACGCCCGTCATCTCGCTGACAAGGTTGGCCCAGCCGGCGCCGTAGATGAAGTACGTGCCGCCCTGGCTGGCGGTGCCGACGCTGAAGCTCGTCGGCCAGTCGGCCCGTTCGTCGGCAAAGGCAACGTCGCCAGCGACGACGATGGCCGCTGCGGCGACGGCAACCTTGAAGGTTGCGTTCATGAGGCTGCTCCCAATGTTCGTTCGATATCGATTCACGTCTGGCGGACGCGGTCGCTTCGATTGGGGCGCTACACGACCTTCGTATGAGCCGCAAGCATCCGACAGTGCGGCGCAGCGGGCCGCCGTGCGGCCTTGTCACGTGCCCGCGCGCGCCTACCTCGCGCCGATAGCCCTAGGAAATCTCTCATTGACCGACCGTCCGCTCGTCTCGTTGATCGTCCCGGCATTTCGTGCGGACGCGACCATTTCGCGCTGTATCACGAGTGCGTTGGCGCAGACGTGGCCGCATCTCGAAGTCGTTCTCGCGAGCGACGACGGCACCGACTACCTGGAGCTTCTCCGTCGCTCTGGTGTCCGCGATCCGCGGCTTCGTCAGGCCAAGACCGGCGGAATTGGTGAAGGCGCTGTTGCGGCACGAAACGCAGCATTGGCCATTGCCGAAGGTTCCGTCATTGCCCAACTCGATGCCGACGACGCGCTCGCGCTCGATGCGCTGGATCGCCTCGTGCCGATGGCACTGGACGACGGCGCGGCCGTTTCGAACACGGCGGTGTTCGACACCGAGGGTCGGCTCTACAAGCGCGGCGTAGCTCTGTTCCCGCTGGCGCGTCGCTTCACGGCTCACGATCTGTTGACCCCGCGTGTCCCGTTCCCGCCGGTGTTCCAGCGCCGATTGCTGCCGGAAGGTTGGACGGCGACGCCCTTCGCCGAGGACGTGCTGGTCAATCTGCAGCTGTTGACCGTTGCCCCCGACATGCGGGTCCATCCCGACGCGCACTACGCCTATCACAAGCGTCTCGGTTCGATGACGCTAGGGGGCGACGCGGCAGATCGCGCCGACGCGGGCTACGCTGAGCTGCTGCGGTTGCTCGCAGGTCGCGGCTTGCGGATCGATCCGGAGCTGCGGCGAGCTGCGGCCGCACAGTTTCGCTTCGATCGCCGGCTCAACCAGTTGTTCCGCCGCTGGCTCCGTGACGGGCGTTGCGCCCATCTGGAGCACTTCCTCGATCTCACCGACGCCGGGCGTGCATCTTGGGTCGAAGCCGAAATGGCGGCTTTGGCATGAGCGCGGTTCTGGTCACCGGAGCCGCGAAGCGGATCGGTCGCGCCTTCGCCCTGGCGCTCGCCGCAGACGGTCGTCCCGTGGCGATCCACTGCCACCGGTCACGGGCCGAGGCGGCAGCGTTGGCCGACACCATCGCTGCCGCCGGTGGTACCGCTACCGTCATCGTCGGTGATCTCGCCGAGCCGGGCGCGGTGGCAGCGCTGATCCCGACCGCAGCGACCGCCCTCGGGCCGATCACCGCGGTCGTCAACTCGGCATCGAGCTTCGTGTTCGACGATCTCGCGACGTTGGCGCCGGCGACATTCGAGCGGCAAATGCGCGTCAATCTGTTGGCGCCGCTGTTGCTGAGCCGCGATCTGGTCGCGCAGCTACCGCCCGGCAGCGTCGGCAACGGGAAACCCACCTTCTGGTCGAGCAGGTTGACGACGTTGCCGACG
>JBCBTD010000084.1:0-15671 GCA_039818825.1 Pseudomonadota bacterium | reverse complement strand
CTCCGTAGGCAGCGGAGACCACCGTCGAAACCTCCAGGTGACAGCGTCGGAGGCAGGCGGCGAGCTGATCGAGCGGCCGGGCCGAAACGCCGACCAGATGCGCGCGCACCGTCAGGCGGCGGCCGACCAGCCCGGTGACGTCGCGAACCTCGGGTCCACCATCCAGTGCGAGCCCGAGCGGCAAGGCGTGAAGGATCGAAAAGCCCTCGGCCGTCATCTTGGCGCAGGCGTGGTCGAGCGCCGCGGTCACGTCTCGACGCTGCACGGTGCGGCCGTCGAGCCCGACATCGATCTGGACGTACCCGGACGCCGGTTTACCGCCGGAAAACGTCACCGCGACGGTGCGCAGCCGTTCGTCGGCCGAACGCTCGGCCTGATCGACGACGGCACGGATCGAAGCTTCCGCGGCCTGAGCGTCGACCACGTCGCCGCTGACGAAGCCGTCCGCCAACTGGTCGCCGGCGCCGAGCAGCTCGAAGCGGCTCGTGCCGGCAAGGCGGACGACGTAGCAGCAGAGTTTGCGGCTACCGACGTCGAGGATGCCGAACGGCCGCGTGATCCGCGGCGCCCGCTCCAACAACGTCTCCCAGAGCGTGGTAGGACGGTGCACGCTCATCCGTCGCCTCGCGGCGGCAGCGACGGCCAAGGCGTCACGACGATCCGGTCGACAAGGCGCAGATCGACGACCGCCACGGCGCGACCCAGCACGCCATGGTCGGCCTGCAAAGCCGCCAGCCGAGCGATCGCCGCGGCCGGCGGCCCGGCCGCCAGCTCGACCCGCACACCTGGCATCAACTCCAGGCGCCAGCGGCCGCTGCCAAAGCGCTGTGCCCGCATCAACCGACGTGCAAGCTCCGGATGACGGGCGAGCGCACCGAGCACGGCTGGTGCTTCGGCAGGCGCCTCCTCGCCAAGCAGTCGCGGCAATTGGCGGTAGTCCGCGAGCCGATCGGTGCCGACGGCGATCCCGCTGGTCGCGACCAGCGTCGGCCCCTCGGGACCGAGCCACACCGCCAGCGGACGATGCTCTTCGATCTCGATCACCAGGCGGTCAGGCAGCCGGCGGCGGACCGTGGCGCGCTCGACCCAGCCATGCTCCTCCAGCTTGGCCCGCGCCGCATGGACGTCCAGGTCGAGCAGCGGCATGCCCGGCTCGAGCTGGAGCACGTCCTTTACCTGGGTGATGTCCAGCTCGACCGCCCCGTGCAGCTCGACGTCCGTGAGCACCAGACCGGTGGCCGTCTGCAGCGCACCTTGGGCCTGCTCGATCGCCGCCGGCCACCACGGCCAGCTCACCGCCAAGACGGCGACCAAGAGGGCGTTGCGCACCCAAGCACGGCGCGCGCGCCACCAGCGGCCCTCGCGTTGCAGATTGCGACGCGCCGCGCGCAGACTCACCGGTCGCACGACGCGTCCTCCACCAGATGGGCCACGAGATCGTCGAAGCTGATACCAGCGTGCGCGGCTTGCTCGGGGACCAGCGACAGGGGCGTCATCCCCGGCTGGGTGTTCACCTCCAGGAGGTGCAGACCGGCGTCACCAAGGTCGGGATCGAGCCGGAAATCGGCCCGGCTGACGCCGCGGCAGCCGAGCACCTGATGCGCGCGGACTGCCCAGTCCATGACCCGCGCCATCACCGGGTCGGGCATCGGCGCAGGCACCAGGTGGTCGGCGACGCCCTCGGTGTACTTGGCGCGATAGTCGTAGAAGCCCTCGCGCGGACGGATCTCGGTCACCGCCAACGGCCGGCCGTCGAGGACGCCACAAGTCAGTTCGTGACCGGCGACGAAGGGTTCCACGAGCATGGCGGCATCGATCGCCGTCGCACCCGGACCGATGTTCGGACGCAGCCTCGGATCGTCAAGATCGTCGATCAGCAGCACACCGACGCTCGATCCCTCGGCCACCGGCTTCACGACGAACGGCGGCGCCATGACCCCGCCTGCAGCGATCTCCTCCAGAGTCGCGACGATGCCGTCGGGACAGCGCATCCCGGCGCGCTCGAACAGCTCGACCGCCGTTGGCTTGTGCATCGCGACGGCGGAGGCCCGCACGCCCGAATGGGTGTACGGGATGCGCATCACCTCCAAGAGGCCCTGGACACAGCCGTCCTCGCCCCACCGGCCGTGCAGCGCGTTGAAGCAAATGTCGGGCGCGAGCTCCCGAAGCCGCTCGGGCAAGTCTGCACCGACGTCGATCCGCACGACGTCGAAGCCCTTGCGCTCCAGCCCGGCGGCACAGGCTTCGCCCGACGTCAACGACACCTCGCGCTCGGCCGAGAGCCCACCCATCAAGACCGCCACTCGCCGGCTCATGACGCGACCTCCGCAGCAAGGCCAACCCGCTCGATCTCCCAGTCGAGAGCGATCCCCGACGCGGTCTGGACACGCTCGCGAACCATCTCGCCTAGGCTCTCGAGGTCGGCCGCCGACGCCGAGCCGGTGTTGACCAGGAAGTTGCAATGCTTGTCGCTGACCATCGCCCCACCCTGGCGCAGGCCTCGGCAGCCGGCGGCGTCGATCAGCTGCCAGGCCTTGGCACCTGGCGGGTTCTTGAACGTGCTGCCGCCAGTGGCGACGTGGAGCGGCTGCGCGGCGGCGCGATCGGTCTTGATCGCTTCCATCCGCGCGCGGATCGCACTGACCTCACCGGGCACGCCCTCGAACGTCGCTTCGACGACGATCCAGTCGGGCGGCAGGTCGGATTGCCGGTAGCGAAGGCCGAGCGCGCTGGCGGAGACGTCGTGGGCCGTGCCACGCCGATCGACGGCTTTGGCGGAGACCAGCCGCTCTTTGGTCTCGCCGCCAAAGGCGCCAGCGTTCATCCGCACCGCGCCGCCGATCGTACCTGGGATGCCGACGTAGAACTCGAGGCCGGCGATGCCGGCTTTGCCGGCGGCGACCGCGACACTGCGGTCCAGGGCACCGGCTTCGGCGATCACGCGCGCGCCTTCCGTGCGAACGCGGTTCAGCACCCCACCAAGGCGTATCACCACGCCGGTCACCCCGGCGTCGCGGACCAGCAGGTTGGAGCCGACCCCGACCGGCAACACCGCGACGTCGTCGTCCAACGCCTGGAGGAACGCCTGGAGATCGGCGATGTCCGCGGGCTTGAATAGCACCTCCGCCGGACCGCCGACCCTGAACCAGGTGAAACTCGCCAGCGGCGCCCCGGCTTCCAGCCGACCGCGGACCACAGGCAGCCGTTCCAACAAGCCGCTCATCGCTCGGCCCCGTCGAGACGCTGCAGTTCGCCCGGCAATGCGTGGGCCCACTGCGTGATGGTCCCAGCACCTAGGCAGACGACCAAATCGCCAGCGCCGGTGACTTTGCTCAGCTCGGCGGCCAGGCTCTCGGGGCCGTCGATCGAGCGTGCGTCGCGATGGCCGTGGTCGCGCAGCCCCTCGGCAAGCGCCTCGTGGTCGATGCCGGGGATGGGCGCCTCGCCAGCTGCGTGGACCGGCGCGACGAACACGGTCTCGGCACCGTTGAACGCGGTGCAGAAGTCGTCGAAAAGGTCGCGTAGCCGCGTGTAGCGGTGCGGCTGGACCACCGCCACCACCTTGCCGGCGGTCACTTGACGCGCGGTGGCGAGCACCGCTTCGATCTCCACCGGGTGGTGGCCGTAGTCATCGACGACGGTCACCCCCCCGGCAGCACCGGTGACGGTGAAGCGACGCTTGACCCCGGCGAACTCGCCGAGCGCGCGTCGGATGACACCTTCTGAGAGTTGCAGGCGGTAAGCGACCGCGATCGCCGCCAGCGCATTCTGAACGTTGTGGCGGCCCGGCATCGCGAGGCGCAATCCCGCCAACTGCAGCGGCGCGCCACCGTTGCGGATCACGACGTCGAAGGTGGTGCCGGAAGGGTCCAACCGCAGATCGATCGCGCGGACGTCGGCCTGCGGGTTGAAGCCGTAGCTGAGCACCCGCCGATCGGTCACTCGGCCCATCAGACTCTGGACCTCGGGATGGTCGAGGCAGAGCACGCAAACCCCGTAGAACGGCACGCGCTCCAGGAATTGGAAGAACGTCGCCTTGAGGCTCTCGAACGAGCCGTAGTGATCCAAGTGCTCGGGGTCGATGTTGGTGACGATGGCGATGGTTGCCGGCAAGCGGACCAGTGAGCCGTCGCTTTCGTCGGCCTCGACCACCATCCATTCGCCCGCACCCAATCGGGCGTTGGTGCCGTAGGCGTTGATGATCCCACCATTGACCACGGTCGGGTCCATACCGGCGGCATCGAACAGCGCCGCCACCATCGACGTCGTCGTCGTCTTGCCGTGGGTACCGGCAACCGCAACGGACCATTTGAGACGCATGAGCTCGCCGAGCATCTCGGCACGGCGAACCACCGGCAGCCGCCGGGCACGTGCCTCGATCAGCTCCGGATTGCTCTCCTGCACGGCACTGGAAACGATGACGACCTTGGCATCACCCAGGTTGCTGGCGTCGTGGCCGACCCGAACCGACACGCCCATCGCCTGCAAGCGCTTGACGTTGGCGCCGGCGGCAAGGTCGGAACCCTGCACCTGGTAGCCGAGATTGTGCAGGATCTCGGCGATCCCGCTCATGCCGATGCCGCCGATACCGATGAAGTGCAGGGTGCCGACCTGCAACGGCAGGACGTTCATCGGACCAACTCCAGGACGGCGTCGGCAAGCTCTCGGGCGGCGTTCGGTCGGGCAAGCCCGGCGGCAGCACCCGCCATATCGGCGAGCGTCGCAGGCTCCCCGAGCAGCGCCTCGAGTTCGCCGGCGAGCCGATCGGACGTGAAAGCCGCCGCATCGATGACGACCGACGCACCCGCGGCCTCGAGCGCCCTGGCGTTGGCGCTCTGGTGGTCGTCGGCGGCGAACGGGTAGGGTACGAGGATCGACGGACGGCCGACGCACGATAGTTCGGCCACCGACGACGCGCCGGCGCGCGCGACGACCAGATGCGCCCGCGCCAACCGCTCCGGCATGTCAGCGAAGAACGTCTCCGTGGTCGCGGCGACACCGAGTTCGGCATAGGCCGCACGAACGTCCTCCAGGTCCTCGGGCCGGCACTGCTGGGTCACGCGAAGGTTGGCACGCAGCGCCGACGGCAGGGACGCAACCGCCGCCGGCACCACCTCGGCCAGCGCATGAGCGCCCTGGCTGCCGCCGACGACCAGCAGCTCCAGACCATCCGAGAACGCCGGCAAGGGCGCGGGCGCGAAGCCAGCGCGAACCGGATTGCCGACGACGCGGATGCGTTCGCCTGACGGCGTGGCACCAGCGGTGGACGGGAAGGTCAACGCGACCACGCCAGCGAAGCGCAGGAGCAGCCGATGGGCACGACCGAGCACCGCGTTCTGCTCGTGGAGCAAGAGGGGGATGCGCAGCAACCCAGCGGCAACCCCGGTGGGAACCGACGCGTAGCCGCCGAACGCCGCAACGGCGCGTGGCCGCGCCACCAAGAACCGAGCGAGGCTGTCGACGAGGCCAGCCGCGAGCAGCGCCAACGCGCCCAATCTGCGCAGAGGGTTGCCGCTCGGGCTGGCCGCCAGCACGTGGCGTCGCGCTGCCGTTTCGGGGAGGTAACGAGCGCCGCGACGGTCGACGGCGAACAGCGCCGGTTGGCCGCGCTCGCCCAACCGCTCGCCGAGCGCCAGCGCCGGGAACATGTGCCCGCCCGTGCCGCCGCTGGTGATGACCACAGCACCCCTCATCGGACCAACACCATGCGCGGACTGCGCCGGAGCAGGGCCAAAGCCATTCCGGTGCCGAAGGCGAGGGCCAGCAGCGACGAGCCGCCGTAGCTGACGAACGGCAAGGTCATGCCCTTGGCCGGCAGAAGTGCGACGTTGACGCCGAGATTGATCACCGCCTGGAGTCCGAATTGCGCCAGCAAACCAACAGCGGCGAGGTGGGCAAAGCGGTCCGGCTGCTGGTCGGCGAGGACCAGGCCGCGGATCACGACGACCGCGAACAGCATCACCAGCACCAGCCCGACGATCAGCCCGAACTCTTCGACGCCGGCTGCAAAGATGAAATCAGCATGGCTGTCGGGCAGGCGGTTCTTGACCAAACCCTCGCCCGGTCCGCGGCCGAACCAGCCGCCGCCGCCGACCGCCTCCAACGCTCGGCTCACCTGGAAGCTGGCTTCGTCGGCGAGGAATGCGTCGATCCGGTCGCGCACGTGGCCGAAGGCTCGATAGGCCAACGCCGCCACGCCGACGCTGGCGGCGCCGAGCAGGCTGACCAACGGCCAAGGCAGGCCAGCGACGAACACCATGACGCAGAACACCGCCGTCACCAGGAGCGCGGTGCCCACGTCCGGCTGCAGCAACAACAAGGCGACCACCAGAGCGACCGGCAACACCGCTGCCGGCAAACCGGTCAGGCCGTCGCGGCTCGCCAGCAGGTGCGCGACGACGACGATCAGCGCCGGCTTCATGAGCTCGCTCGGCTGGATCGAGAAGCCGCCGACCACCAGCCAGCGGGTCGCGCCATTGACCTCGGTCCCAACCAACGGAACCAGCACCAACAGCGTCAGGGCGATGGCGAACAGCCCGGTACCGAAGCGGCGGACCCCCAAAGGCGCCAACAACGACGCCATCAGCAACACGACGATGCCCAAGGCCAGGAAAACGCACTGCCGAACGGCGAAATGCCAGGGGCTCAGTCCCTTCAGCGCCGCGACCGACGGGCTGGCGGTGAAGACGAAGACGATGCCGATGGCCGCCACTAGCGCCAAAACGACCAAGAGCTGACGGTCGATGGTCCACCACCAGTTGGCGAGAATGCTGTCGTCCGTGCGGCCAAAAGCGCTCATTGGCTCACCGCAACTTCAGAGTGGAGAGGCCGATCAGCGCCAAAATCATGGCGATGATCCAAAAGCGGATGACGATCGTCGGCTCGGCCCAGCCCTTCTTCTCGAAATGGTGATGAAGCGGCGCCATCCGGAAGATGCGGCGGCCCGTGAGCTTGAACGAGGCGACCTGGACGATGACCGACACCGTCTCCAGGACGAACAGGCCGCCGATGATGGCCAGCACCAGCTCTTGTTTGGTGACCACCGCCGTCGCACCGAGCGCACCGCCGGTGGCGAGCGAGCCGGTGTCGCCCATGAAGACCGACGCTGGCGGCGCGTTGAACCAGAGGAAACCCATGGCCGCGCCGACGATGGCGCCGCAGACGACGGCGAGTTCGCCCGTGCCGGGGACGAACGGGATCTGCAGATAGTTGGCGAAGATGGCGTTGCCGATCAGGTAAGAGATCAGAGCGAAGCACATCGCCGCGATCATCACCGGCACGATGGCGAGGCCGTCGAGCCCGTCGGTCAGGTTCACGGCGTTCGACGATGCAACCATCACGAACGCGCCGAACAAGGCCGCCCCGATCATGCCAAGAGGAATCAACACGTCCTTGAAGAAGGGGACGGTGAGGCCAGTGGCGAGCGGCGGCTCCGTCAACACCATGACCCAAATGGCGGCGATCAGGGCAATGCCGACTTGACCCGCGAGCTTGAGTCGGCCGGCTAGTCCGTTGCTGCTCTGCTTGGTTACCTTGAGATAGTCGTCGAGGAAGCCGAGGCCGCCATAGCCGAGCGTCACCAGCAGCACCACCCAGACGTAGCCGGTCGTCAGGTCTGCCCACAGCAAGGTGGCCACGCCCAACGACAGGAGGATCAACACCCCGCCCATGGTCGGCGTGCCCTGCTTGGTCAGCAGGTGTCCCTCGGGCCCGTCCTCGCGGATCGGCTGGCCCTTACCCTGCTTCGAGCGCAGCCAGCGGATGATCCGCGGACCGAAGACGAAACTGACGAACAGCGCGGTCATGATCGCGCCGCCGGTTCTGAACGTCAGATAGCGAAAGACATTGAAGAGGCCGAAGTCGTCGGCGAAGGGAACCAAAATATGGTAGAGCATCAGGCCGCCCTCGCCATCAGAGAGTCGACCAGAAAGCCCATGCCACTCGCGAGGGAGCCCTTCACCAAGAGCGTGTCGCCCGGGCGGAGTTCGGCGCGCAAGGGCTGGACGAGATCGGCCGCCCGGTCGACGTGACCGCCGCGAAGCGTCGCCGGCAGCGCCGTTTCCAGCGCCGCCATCTCCGCGCCGACGGTGAAGACCCGTGCAACGTCAGCCTCCACGAGCGGAGCCGCGAGTTCGGCGTGACGGGCCTGGCTGTCGGCGCCCAGCTCCTTCATCGCCCCGAGCGCCGCCAGCTTGCGGCCGCGAGCCATCGCCAACACGCTGATCGCCGCTCGCATCGACGTCGGATTCGCGTTGTAGCTGTCGTCCAACAGCAGCGCCTCGCCGTCCGCCAAGCGGATCGACACACGACGTCCGCGGCCGGCTTCGGATTCGAGGTCGGCAAGGCTCAACGCAAAGGCCTCGACGTCGGCGCCCAACGTGTCGACGACTGCCAAGAGTCCAAGCGCGTTGTGCGCCCAGTGCTCGCCGGGCAGGCCGACCCGCATCGACAGCCGGCGTCCGGCCAAGTCGACCTCGACGCGGCTGCCGTCCGCATCGGGCTCGACGGCAAGAGCGCGGACGTCACCCGCCTCGCCGAACGTGACGATCCGTTGGATCCCGGCGGCCCGCGCACGCGCCACCAAAAGCGGCGTGTGGGGACTGTCGGCTGGGACGACGGCAAACCCCTCGGGGCGCACGCCCTCGAAGATCTCGGCCTTGGCCTCGGCGATGCCGCTTTCGTCGGCGAAGAACTCGATGTGGGCCGGGGCGATCGCCGTGATCAGCGCGCCGTGAGGACGAACCTGAGCGGCGAGGCTGCGGATTTCGCCGGCCCGGCTCATGCCCAGCTCGAACACGCCGAACCTTGCCGTGGCCGGCAGTTGCGCGAGGCTCAGGGGCACGCCCCAGTGGTTGTTGTGGCTCTTGCCGCTAGCGTGTGTCGCCCCCTGCAATGCCAGGCCCCGGGCCAGCGCCGCCTTGCAACCCGTCTTGCCGACGCTGCCGGTGATGCCGATGACGTCGGCGGCACTGCGTTCGCGCGCTGCCCTGGCGAGGTGTTCGAGGGCTCGCTGGGTGTCGTCGACGAGGAGCTGCCGATCACGATCGATACCCTCGACCGGCCGGGCAACGACGGCAGCCGCAGCCCCCTTGGCGAGAGCGTCCGCCACGTAGGCGTGGCCGTCGCGCTCGACGACGAGCGCGACGAACAGGTCGCCCGGCACCAAGCTCCGGCTGTCGATGCTGACGCCGCTGGCGCGCCAGTCGCCCAGCGTCGTGCCGCCGGTCGCCGCCATCGCCTCGCGGCTGGTCCAGAGATCGCTCAAGCGGCACCTCCGAGCGTGCGGAGTGCGGCCTCGACCTCGGCGACATCGTCGAACGGTTTCACCTCGGTACCGACGATCTGACCGGTCTCGTGGCCCTTCCCGGCAACCAACAGCACGTCGCCCGGCTGCAGGTCACGGACGGCTGCGCGGATCGCCTCGGCGCGGTCGCCGATTTCCATCGCCTCGGGTGCCGCGGCGAGGACCTCGGCGCGGATGCGCGCGGGCTCCTCCGAACGGGGATTGTCGTCGGTGACGATGACGCGGTCGGCGCGGGCAACGGCGATCCTGCCCATCTCCGGCCGCTTACCGCGGTCGCGGTCGCCACCGGCACCGAACACCACGGCCAAGCGGCCGCGGCAGTGCGGGCGGAGCCCCTGGAGCGCCTGATCCAAGGCGTCCGGCGTGTGGGCGTAGTCGACGAACACCGGCGCGCCTGTCGGATGCGCACCCGCCCGCTGCATCCGCCCGCGCGGCGGCTGCAGGCGAGGCACCCCGGCCAAAGCAGCCGCGGCGGTGAGGCCGGTGGCCATGACCAAGCCGATCGCGGCCAACAGGTTGAACGCCTGGAAGGCGCCGACTACCGGTAGCGAGGTCGCCACCTTGGCGCCGTCGATCTCCAGCAACAGGCTCTGTCCGACCGGTTCGGGACGCTGCTCCAACAGCCGCAACCGTCGGCCCGCGACGCCGAAATCGACAACCTCCAAACCCAGCGAATGTGCCTCGTCGAGCAGCGCCGCCGAGATCGGCAGATCGGCGTTGATCACGGCGGTGGCGCCGGTGGGCAACAGGGTGTCGAACAGTCGCCATTTCGCGGCACGATAGGCCGCCTCGCTGCCGTGGTAGTCGATGTGGTCGCGTGTCAGATTCAAGAACGCCGCGGCCCCGAAGCTGACGCCATCGACCCGGCGCTGGTCCAGACCGTGGCTGGATGCCTCCAGCACCAAGTCGTCGATGCCATCCTCGGCCAGCTCCGCGAGCAGCTTGTGGAGGCGCACCGGGTCTGGCGTCGTGAGGCTGGCGCCAGGGTCGCGCCCCGGTGCTTCGATCCCGAGTGTGCCGAGGCTCGCGGCCCGGCGACCCGCCGCCGCCCACAACTGGCGAGTGAAGCTGGCCGTCGAGCTCTTGCCGTTGGTCCCGGTGACGGCGACCACCCGCGCCGGCTGCCGCACGAAGAACCGGGCGGCCATCAACGCGAGCTGACGCCGCGGATCGGCATCGACCACCGTTGGCACTGGCGGCTGGAGCTCAGCTAGCCGCGCGTCGCCCAGCAGTGCCGCGGCGCCGCCGGCAAGAGCCTCGCCGACGAAGCCGAAGCCGTCGCGGTCGGTGCCGCGCAACGCCGCGAACAGTGCGCCCGGCCGGACGTCGCGGCTGTCTGCGGTCAGCGCCGTCACGTCGACACCACCATCGCCGCGCAGCAGGGCACCTTCAGCCACGAGTCGGTCGAGTCGCATCCGACCTCTCCTCGCCGGCAGTCAGCGCCGGCACGTCCGGCGGCGCGCCGCCCCAGCGGCGCAAGTCGGCAACCATTCCGGCAGGGCTGGTCGACACCCCGAGCAACGGGCCGATTCTGGCGATCATCCGCCCTGCAGCCGGGGCGGCCGTCCAACTCCCGTAGTAAAGATCCGGCCGATCGCCCTCACCCACCGGCTCGTCGAGCAACACGTAGACGACATAGCGCGGCTCGTGGATCGGGAACGCCGCAACGAAACTCGATCGTACCAGACCCGGGCGGTAGCGGCCGCTGGCGTCGACCTTCTCCGCCGTGCCGGTCTTGCCGCCGATCAGGTAGCCGTCGACCAGTGCCTTCTTGCCGCTCCCCTCGACGGCGACCCGATAGGCGAGGCCGCGCATGTGCTTGATCGTGGTATCGTCAACCACCTGCGGCCCGGCGGGCGCCTGCTCTTCGCTACGCGCCAGCAGCGTCGGCTCGACCAGTCGGCCATCGGTCAGAAGAGCGCTGACGGCGGTCGTCAGATGGAGTGGCGTGACGGCGATCCCGTGGCCGAACGACACCGTGGCGACCGTGACGTTGGGCCAGCGCTTGGGCGTCTGCGGCCGCGCGCCGGTACCCGTTTCGAGAGCCAAAGCACGGTCGAGCCCGAGGTCCCGGAGATAGCGCTGCCACCGCTCGGCGCCGGCCATCATGCCGATCCGGCCATTGGCGATGTTCGACGAGTACATCAGCGCTTCGGCAACGCTCAACGGCCGCCGCTTGCCGCGATAGTCGTTGATCGTGAAGCGGCCGATCTTGAGCGGGTTGGTCGCATCGACATGGTCGTGGATGCCGATCACGCCGGACTGCAGGCCGAGGCCCACGGTCAACAGCTTGAAGACCGAGCCGAGCTCGAACGTCTGAGTGACGTTGCGGTCCTTGCGGGCGTCATCGCCGCTGGCGGTCGGCTGGTGCGGATCGAACGTCGGCAAGCTGGCGAGCGCCAGCAATTCCCCGCTGCGGGCGTCCATGACGATGGCAGCGCCGGCTTTCGCCTGGTACCGGTCCAATGCGGCGGCGAGTTCGTCCTCGACTGCCGCCTGGACACCGATGTCCAACGACAGCCGGACCGGCTCACGCGCCGCGCCTCGAAGCCGCTCGTCGAACGCTCGCTCTGCACCGTCGAGCCCAACGTTGTCGATACCGACGTGACCGAGCGCATGTGCGGCCAACTGGCCGTTCGGGTAGATCCGCGCCGAGCGGTACTCGAACCGCACCGCCGGCAGCCCCAGCCGCCGCACCCGCTCCAACTCCCGTGGCCCGACGTCGCGGGCGAGGACCACATGGTGCCGCTTGGAGGCGAGCAGCGTCCGCAGCCGGCCGGCATCGGCGCCCAGGACTGCGGCCAAAGCGTCGGCTTCCGACGACGGATCGCGCACAGCCCGCGGGTCCGCCGTGACCTGCGGGGCGACCACGGTCGTCGCGAGGAGCCGTCCCTGGCGGTCGAGCAGATCGGCACGGGTTGCCAAGGGGGCAGGCTGGTAGCGGGCGATGGCCGCCTGATCGGGGGTGGTCAGGCCCATGGCGACCAAACGCAGCCCGATGACGCCGAAGCAGACGACGAAGGCGGCGCTCACGAGCCACAGCCGCGCGTTCATCGCTGCAATTCCACGACGAACACCGGCGCCGGTCGCAGCGCGACGCCGATCGTGGCACCCGACGGCAACGCGACGACGACCGGGCTGCCGATGCCAGGCGTCGTCGGTTCCGGCCGCGGCGGCAACGCGTCCCACGCGATGAAATCGGCCGGCGTTTGCGGTACGAGCCCGAGGTCGGCGGCGAGCGGCAGGAGATAGCTCGGACGCCGATGGTAGCCGAGTTCGGCGCGCAACCGGCCGGTCTCGGCGTGCGCCTCGGCCAAATCACGCCGCAGCTCCCTCAAGTGCCGCTCGTCGGCGTCGGCGTATTGCTTGAACACCATGACGCCCGACCCGAGGGTCAAGACGCCCAGCAACGCAGCGAGAAGCCCCCAACCCGCCATGTCAGTTGGCCAGTCGCTTGGCGGCACGTAGCCGTGCGGAACGGGCGCGGGGATTGGCCCGGCACTCGGCTTCGCTCGGCGTGACGACCCGTCGTGTCAGCAGCTCGAGGCGTGCCGGCGCGGGTGCCTCCGCCTCGGGGAGGTGGCGCGAGACGCCTGCCACACGTCCTGCGGCAGCGGCGAAACAGCGCTTCACGATCCGATCCTCGAGGGAATGGAACGCGACGACGACGATCCGACCGCGCGGCGCAAGAAGATCGACCGCACGAGGCAAGGCGCCTTCGAGTTGCCCAAGCTCGTCGTTGACGGCGATGCGCAACGCTTGAAAGACACGAGTCGCCGGGTCGACGCGAGTGGCGCTACCGCCGACGGCGCCGCGCACGACGTCCGCCAGATCGACCGTCCGCTCGAATGGCCGAACGGCTCGACGGCGCACGATGGCCCGTGCCGCACGCCGCGCACGACGCTCCTCGCCATAGTCGAAGAAAATCCGCGCCAGCTCGGCTTCCACCAGACCATTGACGAGTTCGGCCGCAGTCGCTCCCTCGCCGCCCATGCGCATGTCGAGCGGTCCGTCGGCGCGAAACGAAAAACCACGTTCCGGCTCGTCAAGCTGGAACGACGACACGCCGAGATCGAACACGATGCCGTCGACGGGCCCCGCGACGAGCCGGTCGAGGGCGCCGAACGCCCCCTCGACGACGTCGACACGCGGATCGCCGGCGGCGAGGCGCCGCGCGCGGGCGACCGCGGCCGGGTCACGATCGACCACGGTGAGACGAGCGATCCCCGCTGCGAGGAGCGCTTCGGCATAGCCCCCGCCGCCGAAGGTCGCGTCGACGTGCCACTCGGCCGTCGATGGCACCAACCAACGCACGACCTCATCCCGCAGCACTGGGGTGTGGGCCGGAGAATTGTCCACAGGACGTTATCCACAGGCTTTGTACGCTTTTCCGCCAGCGTCAACGCTCTCCTCTTTTGACGGATCGCCGCCAACAATACAATGGAGAAGTTCGAAAGGCAAAACACCGCCAGATTCCGCCACCGATCTCGGCATCGTCGGCTACTGCATCACAATCTCGTTCAAATCAGATTCACCACCCTCTCAATGCGAGAAAAAATAGCTCGAAGCGCCGGGAAAACTTGCAAAGCGGAGTTAAATTCACAGCGTTTTCTGACAGTTACATTATGAAATCTTGCAGAATGACTGCCCGAGTGAGGCTACATAGTGTACCGGCTTGATCAAATGACAGAATCAACAAAAAACTTCGCGATGTCCTTTAACTGATTGCATTGGAACCAGAATCTCCAAGAGTGGCAATCCAGAGGGTTGTGGATAAAATAGTGGATACGTACTCTTTTCGTTCTCGTTTCCTGTGTGTGACGTGGGCAGGCGACCGTAAGCCGGGTTCTGTGACGTCGGCCGAAGCCGACGCCGATGGCCATTCCTCTGGGACGTCCGTCGCCGAACGCCTCGCGCGACCTACCCGAACGACCAGCCCGGAAACCGGCTCGCACCCGAAGGCGCCGTCGTTCCTATGCGGTCTTGCTCCCGGTGGGGTTTGCCATGCCGGGTCCGTCACCGGCCCCGCGGTGCGCTCTTACCGCACCCTTTCACCTTGACCCGCAGATGCCAGGCACCCCGGCGGGCCGACTGCTCTCTGTGGCACTTTCCCTGGGGTCGCCCCCGCCGGGCGTTACCCGGCACCGTGTTCCCGTGGAGCCCGGACTTTCCTCCCCGGCAGAACCTGCCGGAGCGGCCATCCTGCCGCCTGCCCGCCGCGATGTTAGTCGCCGAGGTCAGCCGACGCTAGCAGATCGGCCGCCGACCTATCTCGCCGTCCGCGAGATAGGTCGCTTCGACCTCGCCCAGGCGGCGCCGCACGTCCGTGCTTTCTCGACCGTCGACCAGCGTCGGCAGGAAACGCCGCTGGAAGGCAAGCAGCGCGCCGCATATCGAGGTCGGCGTCGGCGCTTCCTCCAACACGTAGCCGATGCGGCCGAGCGCTGCCGTGACGCTGGGCACGGGTGGTCGGGCATCGGTCTTGGGCGGTGGCCACAGCCCGACGCCGCCGGCCGCCAAGCGCGCCCACGGGAAGCGCTCGCCAGGATCGGCCTTGCGCATCGGCGCGACGTCGCTGTGGCCGACGACGTCGACGGCACGAATGGCCCAGCGCTCGACCAGCGAGCGTGCCAGGTCGATGACCGCGCCGATCTGCACGTCGGGGAACGGAGGTAGCCCACCGTCGTGACCGGCGTTGACGATCTCGATGCCGATCGAGTGGACGTTCAACGCACGCCGCCCGCGCCAAGCGGACAGGCCCGCGTGCCACGCGACCTCGTCGTCGGCGACGAGGCGCCACACCGTGCCGGCCTCGTCGACGACGTAGTGCGCGCTGACCTTCGCCGCCGGATCGGTCAAGCGGTCGAGCGCCGCTGCCGCGGTCGCCATGCCGGTGTAGTGCAATACCAGCGTGTCCGGTGACACCCCGGCCGGCCGCAGCTCTCGGTTGGGCGACGGGCGCTCCTCGATCCGCCCCAACGGTTCAAAAGCGCCGCAACAGGCGCTCGATGTAGTCGAGCTCGGGCGCCGGGCGGTCGCGCTCCCCCGCGCGCCGATGCAGCTCGCGCAAAACGTCCCGAGCCGTACCGAGGTCCGGCTGCTCTGGGACCTCGACGCCGTAAGGGGTGAACCCGCCGTCGTTGCGCACCGGCCTCCCCAGCGGGTCGCGCGTGCCCCGCAACGGCGGACCCATGCCGGCATTCGGCCCTTGGCCAGGCATCTGTCCGAGCTGCTGCTGCATCTGCTCCATCAGCTCACCGGCGCCCTGCTGCAACAGGTCGAGCGCTTGGCCCTGGGGGCCGGTCGCCTGGCCGGGCTGGCCCTGGCCCAATGCCTGCTCCGCGCCGCGCATCTCCAACTCGGACTG
>JBCBTD010000083.1:0-16023 GCA_039818825.1 Pseudomonadota bacterium | reverse complement strand
GAGGAACCACGAAGTGCTCATCCCACTGCCCACCCGCGCCGCCGCGCCGCTCAATCTCGGCCTCAGTAGCTCGAGCCCCGTCACGTTCGATCCGACGTCGCCGCCGTTGACGGCGCTGGACAACACGGTGATCCGCCCCCTCGTCACTCGCGCCGCTCGCGGCACACCGGCTCGGGTGTGGGTTCCCGACTGCGGGGATGGCACCGCAGCGTTCGGCATCGCGATGATGTTCGAGGCAGCTGGCGAGCGTGCCGGAACGACCGCCATGCCGCGGATTTTCGCCACCGACCGCGACCCGGACCACGTCCAGGCAGCCAGCAAAGGCCGGCTCGGGCGCGACGTCGCCCGGCCGCTCCTGCGCGCTGGTCACCGGCGGCGGCTCAGGTGGACCGGCGATGCTTGGCAGGTGAAACCGGACCTCCGCGGTCGGGTTCTCTTCAGCGTCCAGGACACCCTCTACGACACGCCGTTCGGCAACATCGACTTGATCCTTGCACCGGCATCGATCCGGCGGTCACCGAGCGGCTGCAACGGCTGCCTCATGGACCGCCTGGTCAATGCCCTTGCGCCAGACGGGGTGCTGTACCTCGGCGCCAGCACGGCCTGGGCTGGCGACATCAGCAACCTCACCGCCGTCGACCAGTCCAACGGGCTCTACCGCCGATCCGCCCGGCCGCGCGCCCAACGCTGCGGTGAGACCAACAGCGCCCCGCATGGCGCTTTGCTACTGGAACGCGTTGCGCACCACTTCGCACCGGCGGCGCTGGTCGTCGACGTGCACGGCACGATTCGCGCGACCATGGGCGAACCTGAACTGCTGCTCGCCGAGGGCGCCAACAACGCCCCGTTCGCGCTGGGGACCGGGACGGCACCGTCGCTCCGCGGCGCACTCGTCAGCGCCTTCGTGGAGGCGGTACGCACCGACGCCCCCGCGTGGCGGGTGGTCGACCGCGACTCGGAGGCGGTCGTCCGCGCCGAGGCGATGACCTGCTCGCCGCTGGACCCCGAGCCCTTGTGGCTGGTGCGGTTGTCACGCGGTCGCCTGGATGACGTCCGCGGCGGCGATGCCGAGCCCAACCTGCGCGCGCACTTGGTCACAGCCGCCCGCGGGCTCAAAAGCGCGATCGAAGAGGTTCAAAGCCGGAACCGCGCCTTGGCCACGGCCAACGACGAATTGCACGCCATCAACCAAGAGTTGGAGACGACCAACCACCGACTCGCCCGGGTCAATACCGAGCTGGGTGCCATCCGCCAGGACCACGAGCGCAAAATCGGAGAGTTGACCGCTGTGTCCCAAGACGTCGAAAACCTGCTCCGTTCAGCCGACATCGCCATCGTCGTCGTCGATGGAGAACGACGCATCCGCCGCTACACACCGGCCGCGGCGCAGTTGTTCTGCCTGACCAAACGAACCGCCGGCACGAGCCTGACGGAGGCGTTGGCCAACGACCGGACTGCCGACCTCGATGACGTCGTCGCCGCGGTGATCCGGAACGGCGAGAGCGTCCGCACGCAGATGACCTTGGAGCGCGGCCGCGACGGCCACCGCTCGCTGTTCGTGCAGGTAAGGCCCTACATCCGCGGCCGCTCGACCGTGGGCGGGGCCATTTTGAGCTTCGTCGACGTTACCGAGATCAAGGCCGCGCAGGACGCGTTGGAACGAAAGAACGTCGCGTTGGAACGCGCCAACGAGGACCTGGAGCGGTTCGCGTACATCGCGTCGCACGACCTGAAATCGCCGCTCCGCTCCGTACGCACGATGCTCGAGTTCCTGCGCACCGACCTCGGAGAGGCCTTGTCGCGCGACAATGCCACCAACCTCGACTTGGTGGCCGAACGCGTGTCGCAGATGGAGCGTATGATCGGCGACCTCTTGACCTATTCGCGGCTGGGAAGACAGGCGGGCGCCGTCGCCGGTGTCGACACGCGAGCGCTGGTCGACGGTCAGATCGAGCTCGCGGCACCACCGCCGGGATTCACGGTGACGATCGACGGCGAGCTGCCGACGATCGCCACCGACGCCAGCCTGCTGGAGCATGTCGTTCGCAATCTCGTGGAGAACGCGATCAAGCACCACGATCTGGACGAGGGCAGCGTCGTCATCAGGGCGACCGACGTCGACGGCGTCACCATGTTCGAGGTCGCCGACGACGGTCCCGGAATCCCCACCCGGTTCCAACAGCGGGTGTTCGAGATCTTCCAAAAAGGAGGCGGCCGCGCGGACAAGAGCGGCAGCGGAATGGGCTTGGCGTTGGTCAAGAAGGCCGTCGAGCGGGTCGGCGGGACCATCGAGCTGTGTAGTGACGACGACCAGCGCGGCTGCACGTTCCGCTTCACCTGGCCGGAATCGCTTCAGCCCGATGTGTCGGCGGACCAGTAGGTCCGCTCACCCATCTGCACGGCGGGCGTTTCCCCCAGCTCGATCGGCAACCGCAGCAGCCGGCGACGGACGCGCTCGGCGAAGGCCTCGCGCTGCGCGGCCGATATCTGGTCCATCAGGTGTAACGCGCACCAGAAGCTGCGGCACCGCGGGTGGGCAAGGTCCTTCAGCCCACGCATGATGATCCGTCGGCCCGGATCACCGACCCGGCGCGTGTACCACCATGGCGCGCCGTAAGTGCTGATCCCGCCGACCAGTCGCAAGTGCTGCATCAACGAGCGAATCGGCTGACTGCCCTCGGGCATCTCGAAGCACACGTGGGGCAGCCAGACGCGGTCGAGCCAGCCCTTCAGCATCGCCGGCTGCCCGTACCACCAAGTCGGGTACACGAAGATCAAGCCATTGCACCACGCGAGGTGGCGCAGTTGCGCGGCAACCGACGCGTCGATGGTGCCGTGCTCATGATAGCTGCGCCGTCCGTCCGCCGACAACGCCGGCTCGAAGCCCTCTGCATAGAGATCGACGCCGCGCACGTCATGGCCGGCGCCAGCCAACGTCTCCAACGTGAGCCGATAGAGCGCCTTGTTGAAGCTCTCCTCCACCGGGTGGGCATGGACGACGAGGCAACGCATCAAAGCTCCCGCAGCGCCCGCTCGACCCGACCGAGGAAATGGCGGCGGCGGTCGGCGTCAGCGACGTTCATGTGGTAGAGGGCGTGGTAACTGACTTTCGCTTTGCCGGCGACGAACCAGCGCAGATACCGGCAGATCAACTTGCGCGGCGGGTCGCCCATGTAAATCGCCTGAAGCCGCGGGCGACCGTAGGTCGAGATGCCGACGACACGACGGACGTGACGCAACAGCGGCCGAACGTTGGCGGGATCGCTGATGTCGAAGGCGACGCCCGGCATGAACACCCGGTCGAAAAAGCCCTTGAGGATCGCCGGTGGACCGAAACACCAGGTCGGGAACTGCACCACCAACGCCTCGGCCTGCCCCAGGCGCGCCACATAGTCCTCCAGCCCGCGCCGGTTGACCGCCTCGTCGTGGTAGTGGCGCCGACCCTCGACACCGAGCACCGGATCGAAGCCGTCGGCGTTGAGGTCCAACAGGTCGACCTCGTGCCCGGCCGCCGTCAGCGCCGCCAGCCCATGGTCGCGCAGCGCGCCGTGGAAGCTCTCGGGCAGCGGGTGGGCATAAAGATAGAGAACGCGCATCAGGCCGCAGCAGTGGCTTCGATCTCGACTCGGAATGCAGGGTCGGCGAGGCCCGCCACGTAGATCAACGTGGACGCCGGCGCCGGATCCATCACCCACGCATCCCTGACACGCATGTAGCCGTCGCGATCGCCGGGATCGAGCAAGAACGTGGTCAGGCGCAGCAGGTGGCGGCGGTTCAGGCCCTGGTCTTGCAACAGCAGCTCGATGTTCTCGAAGATCAGCCGGGTTTGGGCCTCGACGCCCTCGGGCACCGCATCATCAGCGCGGATCGCGACCTGCCCGGACAGGAACACGAGCTTCTGCGCCTTCTCGATCGCGACGACGTGACGGTAGCGGCCGAACGGCTGGCGGAGGCTCGGATGCTGGGGTTCGGACATGGGCTCAAACCTCGACAATCGCGCACCAGCGCGCGACGTTGCCTGCAGCAAACCGCGCTCGCCACCCAGGAGCAAGCATGACCGCCCTGCCCCGCCGTCATTGGGTCGAGATGCGCAGCGCCGACTTCGACGAGGTCGACCCGGAACGGTGGCTCGCCGTGCTCCCGGTCGGCGCCGTCGAACAGCACGGCCCCCACCTGCCGGTGATGGTCGATGCGGCCATCAACGAAGCCTTCGTCAGCCGGGCCCTGGCGAAGACGCCCGCGGCGCTGCCGGTCACCGTCCTGCCGATGACCGTGGTCGGCCGCAGCGAGGAGCACCTCGACCATCGGGGCACCCTGACCTTCCGCGCCGAAACGCTCGGCCGGGTGTGGCACGAGATCGGTGCGTCCGTGGCCCGGGCGGGCCTGCGCAAGCTCTTGATCTTCAACAGCCACGGCGGGCAGATCCAGACGATGCAGATCGTTGCCCGCCAGCTCCGGATCGAGCACGGCATGTTCGTCGTCGCGGCGAGCTGGCCGCAGCTCGGATTGCCCGATGGCCTCGTCGACGACACCGAGCGCCGCTTCGGCATCCACGCGGGCGAGATCGAGACCGCGCTGATGCTCGCTCTGAGGCCGGATCTCGCGCGAATGGACGAGGCGGCCGACTTCACCCCGCTGCCGCAGCGGACGGAAGCCGACTTCCCGATCCTGACGAGCTTGGGCGCCGCTGGCTTCGGCTGGAAGGCGCGCGACATCCACGCGTCGGGTGCTGCGGGCAACGCAGCCGTGGCGACTGCCGCTACCGGCGAAGCCATTCTCGATCACGTCGCCGGGCGCCTGGTGGCGCTTTGGGAGGAACTCGTGCGCTTCCCGCTCGCGGCTCTCCACACGCAAAGCCACGACTGACGCTCTTCCAGCGCTCGCGACGCAGCATGTCGTTGGCCACCACTTGGCTCCCGCCTGACGGCCCAAGGCCAGATGCATGACCGTGCCGAGCCGGCCTCGAACCATGCGCCCCGCCATCAGAGCCACCAGCACCGGCGCCTCGATGTCGGCCCGCATCGCCAGCGGCGAAGCCGAACGCCATGCCGCGTTGAAGACGTTCGACCACAACGGCTCGTGGGACTGGATCGAGTTCCCGCCGTTCGACCCGCGTACCGCCAGTCCCCTGGCCGATCTGGGACGCGCCGCGGCGGAAGCACCTGACGGCGGTTGGCAACGCGAGGGGCCGGACGCCTGACCCATCACCAACAGGTGCCTAGGGGTCTGCGGCCAAGGCGTCCGACCGACGGCACTTGGCGGACGTCGTCGCGATGCGCGACCAATCGCCAACGTCGCACCGGATTGCTAGGCCAAGTGCACGCCGCCTAGCACGACACCCAAACCTGCCAGTCGGACGCTGCCAGCAGCCAAACTCTGCCGCACCACAGATGCGCCTTCACCCTTCGGGCCGTGGGCCCGATGAGGGGATTGTCGGATCACCAGTACCGTGGGACAGCGGATCAGCGCAGTGGGTCGGTCAACGTGCCGACCGCACGAAGGGGGGCGAAACGCCGTGAACGATGCCGCCACGCCGCAACTGCGGCCCGTCGAACAGGTTCCGCACGCACTACGGCAGTTCGACGACCTCACGGCCGTGCTTGCTGGTAGGCGACCTGCGATCTTTCTCGACTACGACGGTACGTTGACGCCGATCGTCCAGCGCCCGGAGATGGCGATCCTTTCCGATCGCGGCCGCGCCGTCGTCGCGGCGGTCGCCGAGGTGCTGCCAACGGCGGTCGTGAGCGGCCGCGATCGACCGGACGTGGAGAAACTCGTCGGCCTCGAACAGCTGACCTATGTCGGCAGCCACGGCTTCGACATCGTCGTCCCCGGCGGCAAGCGGATCGACAATCCGATCGGCGGCGATTTTGCGCCCTTGCTCGACACGGTCGAACGCCGACTGCACGAAGGCCTCGATCCGATCTCCGGCTCGCAGATCGAGCGCAAGAAATTCTCGATCGCGGCGCACTACCGGAACGTTGCCGACTCCGATTATCCACGTTTTCGCGAGGAGCTGGATCGCATCGAGGCCGAGTTCGACAACATCAAAGAGAAACTCGGCAAGAAAGTGTTCGAGCTGCAACCGAAGCTGGACTGGGACAAAGGCAAGGCGGTGCTGTGGCTCTTGGATGCACTGGAGCTCGATGGGCCAGATTTGTTGCCGATGTTTTTCGGTGACGATGTGACCGATGAAGACGCGTTCGGCGCGTTGCAGGGGCGTGGCGCTTCGGTGATCGTTTCCGACACCGACGACGACGGCAGCGGCCGCGTCACGGCGGCGACGTTCCGCGTCCACGACACCGAAGAGCTGCTGACGCTGCTCGAGAAGCTGGCCGGCTAGCGCCTTGCGAGCGCGGCGCCAAGGCTGAAGCGGAACACCAACGACCACTCGAGGGATGGCGCCATGGGCGATTGGAGCCTGGCTTACGACAGCTACGACCCGAAGGCGCGGGGCCTGCACGAAGTGCTGTGCACTTTGGGTAATGGCTATTTCTGCACGCGCGGCGCCTTCACGTTCGAGTCGGCGAGCGACGTCCACTATCCCGGGACGTACATCCCGGGCGGCTACAACCGGCTCTCCACACCGATCGCCGACCGGCAGATCGAAAACGAGGATCTGGTCAACTTTCCGAACTGGCTGTGCCTGACGTTCCGTCCGGCTGACGGCGATTGGCTGTCGATCGATGCCGTGACCGTGCTGTCCTTCCGTCAGGAACTCGATCTGCAGCGCGGCGTCCTCACCATCGACTTGCGGGTGCGCGACCAAGGCCAGCGTGAAACCGCGATCGTCGAGCGCCGACTGGTCAGCATGGCCGATCCGCATCTCGCGGCGATCGAGTTCAGCATCACGCCGGAGAACTGGGGCGGGCCGATCGAGGTGGCGTCGGCGCTCGACGGCCGCGTGATCAACTACGGCGTCAAACGCTACCGCGATCTCAATAGCAAGCATCTGGAAGTCGTCGACAGCGGCCATGTCTTCGGCGAGCTGACCGGCGAGCAGATGTCGGCGTTGGTGGTGCAGACCACGCAGTCGAAGCTGCGGGTCGGTTTGGCGGCGCGGACCCGCATGTTCCGCGATGGACGCCGGTTGCAGCCGACACTGACGTCGAACGATACGCCGGGCTACCCCGAGCAGGTGTTCACGATCGGCGCCGAGGAAGGTCAGTCGACCCGCGTCGAAAAGGTGGTCGCGCTCTACAGCTCGAAGGACAAGGCGATCTCAGAGCCCGGGCTCGCCGCCCGCGAGCTGGCGGACGAAGCACCGGACTTCGACGCGTTGCTGGAACGCCACGGCCGCGCCTGGCACGGTCTGTGGCGGCGCAGCGACGTCGAGACGGAGTCCGACGATCCCGAGATGCAGATGATCGTCCGGCTGCACATCCTTCAGCTGCTGCAGACGGTCTCGCCGCACACCATCGACGTCGACGCGGGGACCCCCGCCCGCGGCTGGCACGGCGAGGCCTATCGCGGGCACATCTTCTGGGACGAGCTGTACATCCTGCCGTTCCTCGACACCCACTGCCCCGAGATCAGCCGCAGCTTGTTGCGCTACCGCTATCATCGCCTGCCGAAGGCGTGCTCGGCCGCCGCCCGCGCCGGCCACGAAGGGGCGATGTACCCCTGGCAAAGTGGCAGCGACGGTCGCGAAGAAAGCCAGATCATGCACCTCAACCCGAGGTCAGGGCATTGGGTGCCGGACTTCAGTTGGCAGCAGCGACACGTCAATCTCGCTATCGCCTTCAACATCTGGACGCACTATCGCGTGACCAGCGACCGGGCCGCGCTCGAGACGGGCAATGCCGAAGTGCTCATCCAGATCGCCCGCCTGTTTGCCTCCCTGGCCCAGTGGAACGAGAAGCGCGAGGGCGGCCGCTACGAAATCCATCAGGTCATGGGACCGGACGAGTTCCACGAGGCCTACCCCGATAGCGAAGAGCACGGCTTGCGGAACAACGCCTACACCAACGTCATGGTCTCATGGCTGATGCAGACGGCGCTCCGCGTGCTCGACGTCCTGGATGACGAGCCGCGCGACGAGCTGATCGATCATTTGAGCATAACGCCGAACGAACGCGAGCGCTGGGATCACATCAGCCGGCGGATCTACGTACCGTTCCACCGCGACGGCATCATCAGTCAGTTCGAAGGCTACGACGAGCTGATGGAGTTCGACTGGGCCGGTTATCGCGCCCGCTACGTCAACATCCAGCGCCTCGATCGCATCCTGGAGGCCGAAGGCGACAGCGCAGACCGCTACAAGCTGGCGAAACAAGCCGATGCGCTGATGCTCTTCTACCTGTTCGACGAGCCACAGATCCGCGCCCGCTTCGACCGGCTGGGCTATCCCTTTTCCGGCACCGCTTGGCTCGACAACGTCGACTACTACCTGCGGCGGACGTCCCACGGCTCGACCTTGAGCTTCCTCGTCCATGCCTGGGTGCTGGCCCGCCACAAGCCCGAACTGGCCTGGGAATACCTGCAGACCGCGCTCAACAGCGACGTCGGCGACATCCAAGGCGGCACGACCGCAGAGGGCATTCACTTGGGCCTGATGGCCGGTACGGTCGATCTCGTGCAGCGCGGCCTCACCGGTTTTCAGGTGAATGGCGACGTGATCGTCTTCAACCCGCGCCTGATCGGCTCGTTGCGCCGCATCTCGACCCGCCTCCAGGTGTTCGGCCACGGCGTGCTGGTGGAGGTCACCCGCGACGCCGTAACGCTGGAGTTCGACATCCACTGGCGTCGCCGGACCGACCGGATCAGGGTCGAGATTGCCGGCCAGGTCGAGGAGTTCCAGCCCGGCGTGCGGAAGACCGTGGCGCTGGGCACGTCGGCGTCGACGAGCTGACGACAGGGACGCGGCCGGCCCGCTCTTACTGGCTGCGGAAGCCGAAAGCCGTCGGCTGGTCCTGGACCAGCTCCGGCCGCTCGAAGCTCAGCATCTTGCCGGGGTTCAGCAGGTTCTTCGGATCCACCTCCTGCTTGAAGGCCACGAGACGCTTGTCGACGTGCTTTCGCCCCATCTCCTCGAGGGTGAAGACGTGCGGATTGAACACGGGGCACCCTGCGGTCTCGTGAGCAGCGATGATCTCGGCAAGACGTGCCTCCGAGGTGAACCGCACCAGCGGTAGCCCCGATGCCGCAGTCACCCCCCGCATCCGCAGGAACTCTATGTGCGGGATCACTTCGTCCGGGCCGAACGCCTCGGCCATGCGCACCACGCGCTCGACCGTTCCCGGCTGCGGATAGCCCACCTGCAGGTAGGTCCAGGCGCGGTCGTGCTTCAGCGCGTGCAGCGTGGTGTGGTTCCACGCGTACTCGTAAAGCGGTGAGCCCGCCGCCGCGACGGCGCTGCCGCCATGAGCCGCCACCAGCTCGTCCAACGCCTCGTCCGCCGTCTCGGCGACCATCACAAGAACGGCATGGGTGGATTCGTCGATCCCATGCGGGAACAGGTATCGTGCTGCCGCCGGCGCCGCGACGACGCTGACGAGGCGCTTCAAGATCGCATCCTCGTGCGCCAAAGCATCCGCGAACGCGACTGCACGGGCGAATTGCCGAAACCCGACCACGCGCTCCAGCCACCGGGTGAGCGGCGCTGTCGGCAGTTCGACCTCGGTGATGACCCCAGCGGTGCCGAAGCCGTGCATCGCCAATCGGGCATGAGAGCCCCGCAACTCCAGCGTGCGCGGTGTTTCCTCGACCGTGACCACCCGGAGCGCCCGCACGGCACCGGTGTCGCGCAGACTTCCCCAGGTGATGCTGCCGACACCGCCGGAACCTCCAGCGACGAAGCCGCCGATGGTCGCCGTATCGACGGTGCTGGGGTGGAAGCGCAGGCTCTGACCCCGCTCACGCAGGCGCGCGTCGAGCACGCCCATCATGCAACCAGCTTGGGCTCTGACCCAACCCTGGCGGACGTCGACGAGCGCATTGAGGTAGCCCGTGTCGAGGACGATCCCGCCGCGGAGCGGCATCGCCTGGCCGTAGTTGCCGGTGCCGCCACCGCGCACCGTCACCGGCACGTCGTGGTTGAAGCATGCCGCCAGCACGCGCCTTACCTCGGCCTCGTCGGCGGGCGCGACCACCGCGTCGGCGGTCACCTCGTCGAGGCGGGCTTTGAGGACTGGGCTGAACCAATGGAAGTCGCGGCTGCGCTTCTTGACCTTGGCGGGCTCGGTCTCGATCACCAGTCCATCGAGCTCGGCGAGTGCCGCGGCGACCGAGTCGCGATGCGGCCGCGGGCCGAAATCGGGACGCTCACTGGTCATAGAGGAACCGGCGGTCGCTGCTGTCGTCGTAGTCGGGATCGTCCCACCCGATCATCTTGCCCGGGTTGAGCAAACCCTTGGGGTCCGCCTCGCGCTTGAATGCGAGCTGTAGGGTGTCGACCTTCTTCATGCCACCGCCCTCCAAAGTGTAGTCGTGCGGGTTGAAAATCGGGCAACCATTCGCGTTGTGGTAGTCCATGATGGCGTGGAGCCGCGGCTCCGACGTGTACTCGACGACCTGGAGGCCGAAGCAGGCGATCTCGCCGCCGAACCTGACGAACTCCAGATGCAGATGAACCTCTTCACCGAAATGGCGGTACATCTCTTCGACCTTGGCGAGGTGGGTCGGTGGCGGGAACAGCGTCTGCAGATAGGTGATGTCGCGGGTGTGCTTGAGGCAGTGCAGGGTCGTGTGGTTCCAGCTGTACTCGTAGAGCGGCAGGGCTTGGTGCGGCAGTTCGCTCGGCAATGCGTCGCGCAGGCACTGGCCACCGTGGGTGGCGACGAACGCGCGGAAGAGTTCGGCCACATGGTCGGCGATCATCACGAGAACCAGAGATTGCCGCTCGTCGGCAAGATCCGGCATGACCCAGCGACCGGCGATCGGCGACGGCAGAACGCAGACGAGCTTTTTCAAGAGGCCGTCCTGCCGGGCGAGGTCGTCGGCGAAACGACATGCGACCATGAAGTCGTCGAACGCGACGACCGCATCGCGCCAGGGATAGGCCGGCGCCAGCGGCATCTCCAGTTCGGTGATGACGCCGTTGGTGCCGTAGGCGTGGTTCACCTTCTGGATCGCGTCGCCGCGTAGTTCGAGGATCCTGGGCTCCGCCTCGGCGGTGACCACGCGGGCGCCCAGGATGTTGCCGCGGTCGCGCAACAACCCCCAGGTGACCGAGCCGATGCCGGAAGAACCGCCGGCCACGTATCCACCGATCGTGCCGGTCGCCCGGGTGGACGGGTGGAAGCGCAGCTCCTGGCGGCTGTCGGCCTGACAAGCATGGTCGACGTCGATGATCTTCGCGCCGGCTTCGACCCTGACCCGGCCGAAGTCGATCGCCTTGACCGCGGCCAACGCCGACAGATCGAGGACGACGCCGCCCTTCAGCGGCATTGCCTGGCCGTAGTTACCGGTCCCACCGCCGCGCACGGTCAGCGGAACGTCGCGCGCCACGGCGCTGCGCACGACCCGAACCACCTCCGCCTCGTTCCGTGGCGTGACCACCGCGTCGGCGGTCACGTCGTCGAGCTGGCGTCGGAGGATCGGGCTGTACCAATAGAAGTCGCGGCTTCGTCGCTTCACCTTCTGCGGCTGCGTCTCGACGTCCAGATCGTGAAGGTCGTCCAGCAACCCGTGGAGCTCAGGCACCGGCCCCTCCTCGCTCAATCGAACAAACCGTCGAGTTCCGCGTAGGCCGGAACGCGGGCGTCACTGACGGCGCCACCTCGCAACGCCACCCGACCGGCCTCCGGCCGCGAAAGAAGCTCGGAGAAGCGGCGCCCCTCGAACAGCACGAGATCGGCCGGCGCCCCCGGCCGCAGCAGCCCCCGATCGACCAACCCCATCAGCCGCGCCGGCGTGGCCGTCACCGCCCGGGGCCAAGCGCCGAACGGATGATCGAGGTGGGCGATCCGCACCGCCTCGCGAAACACTTCGTGGAGGTCGAGATCGCCATAGGCGTAGAACGGGTCGCGTGTATTGTCGCTGGCCAAGGCGTGAGGAATGTCGCGCGCCGCCAGCTCGTGGAGCAACGTCACGCCGCGGTAGCGAGGTGTCCGGCCGGCTCGCCGGTCTTGCAGGTAGAGGTTGCACATCGGCAGGGAGACGATGGCGATGCCGGCCTCGGCAACGGCATCTAGCGTCTGCGCGACGGCGTCAGGCTCTTGCACCGACAGCGAACAGCAATGGCCGGCGACGATGTTGCCGGTGTAGCCGACGCGGCTGGCGCTCCTGGCAAGATGATCGAGGGCCCGGGCGGTCGGGTCCAGGCTTTCGTCCACGTGCAGATCGACATCCAAGCCGCGCTCGCCCGCGAGAACGAACCAGCGGTCCAGCGCATCGTCCAGGTCGTCCTGCATCCACGGCACGAGACCGAGGACGCCGCCGTGCTCGGCGACACGATCCGCTAGCGCCACACCAGTGGCGCCGGCGTAGTCGTCCAGCGTCGCCAGCGCTACCGCCTGCAGTTCGATGCGCCCTGCCCATCGTTCGCGCATCTCGGCGAACACGGGCCATGAGATCGCAGCCTGGGCGCCGGAGCTGTCCAGATGGGTGCGGATGGCTGCGGTGCCGTGCGCCCAGGCGCAACGGAGCGCAAACTCCATGCGCGCCCTGACGTCCCCGGCGGTCCATCGGGCTTCCCGGTCGGCGCGCACGGCGGTCAAGGCGCTGTCGAAGCTGCCGTCCAGGTTGCGCGCTCGCGGCCAGATGTGCCCCTTGTCCAGATGAGTATGCACGTCGACGGGCGCGGGCCACAACATACGCTCGCCGACGTCGATGCGGGCGCCCTGCCCAGGCATGGCCAGCCGGCCGTCGGCAATGCCGACATCGAGACGTACGACGCCGTCCTGGTCAGACGGGCCGTGCTCGAAGCCGTGGACGAGGCAGGCCGGCGCAGAAGCGCCAACGAGGGTGTAGGTGCCGTCAGGCGGCAGCGACAACGTCAACGGTTCAACTCTCGCGTTTGATCGCGCTCTCGTGCCAATGCCTCAGCAGCAGGTGGGCCAGCAAGGAGAAAGCGAGGAAGATGGCGATACCGGCCGTCGAGATGAGGATCAGAGCTGCGAACATGCGGGGGATGTTGAGCCGGTAGCCAGCTTCGAGGATCCGGTAGGCGAGGCCTGATCCGGCACCAGCCGAACCGGCCGCGAACTCGGCGACGATCGCGCCGATCAGCGCCAAGCCGCCGGCAATCTTCAACCCGCCGAGGAAGTAGGGCATTGCCGCCGGCAGCTTCAAGAAGCGCAGGGTTTGCCAGCGGTTGGCCCCGTACAGTTGGAAAAGGTTCTGCAGGTTGTGGTCGGCCGAGTTGAGGCCCAACGTCGTGTTCGACAAGATCGGGAAGAACGCGACGATCCAAGCGCAAATCAACAGGGCACCGTAGGTGTTGTCGACGTAGATCAGGATGAGCGGTGCGATCGCGACGATCGGCGTGACCTGCAAGACCACGGCGAACGGGAACAACGACAGCTCGACCCACTTGGACAAGCTGAACAGAACGGCGAGCCCGACACCACCGACGATCGCCACGGCCAGCGCCATGAAGGTGATCTGCAGAGTCACCAGCAATGACGCCGACAAGGTGCCCCAGTCCTGGAACAACGTCACGAACACCCGGCTCGGCGCCGGCAGGATGTAGTGCGGAACCTGGTTCACCCAGACGATCGCTTCCCAAGTGGCAACCGCCAACACGCCGATGACCAGCGGCGCCAGCCACCCGACCATTCGTTCCAACCGCTCTCGGCGCTCGTGGGACTGGGCCAGGGCGACGTCCTGCAACGCCACGGGCTCGATCACCGACGACATTCAGGCGTCCCCCATCGCGCGGTGCAGTTCGGCGGATGCTTCCCGACACCAGTGGTTGTAGGCTTCGGACGTGCGGAACGCTTCGGCCCTCGGATAGGCGGCGGCGACGTCGATCTCGCCGACGATCCGGCCGGGCCGCGCCGCCATGACCAGGATCCGCTCGGACAGATACACGCTCTCGTAGACACTGTGGGTGACGAACACGACGGTGAACCGCCGCTGCTGCCAGAGGTTCAACAGATCGTTGTTCAGCTTGAAACGGGTGATCTCGTCGAGGGCGGCGAACGGCTCGTCCATCAACAACACCTTGGGCTCGGTGACCAAGGCGCGGGCGATCGACACCCGCATCTTCATCCCGCCCGAGAGTTCGCGCGGATAGGCCTGCCAGAAGTCGCGGAGACCGACGAGATCCAGAGCCTCGAACACCTGCCCCTCTACTCGACGTTTGGGCACGTGCTGGAGCCGTAGCGGCAGGTAGACATTGTCGAAGACCGTCGCCCAGGGCATCAGCGTCGGTTCCTGGAAGACGAAGCCGATGTCGCCGACGGCGACCCCGCCGGCCCAAACCATGCGGCCGGCGGTCACGCCGGAAAGCCGGGCGATGATCCTGAGCGCCGTGCTCTTGCCGCAGCCCGACGGCCCGAGCAGGCTGACGAACTCGTGCTCGCCGACCCGCAGGTTGAGGTTCTCCAGCGCCACCGTGCCGTTCTGGAACGTCTTGTGGACGCCCTGGAGCTCGACCAGCGGCGGCGCGTCGGGCGGCGGCTGGGCGGTCAGGACGCTCGCCGTCACCGCCAGCACCGGGGGGGCCGTCCTCCGCTGGAGGTCACTGCTCCAGTTCGGCCTTGAGGTCGAGACCGACGCCCTGGTTGACGAACTCGAGGGTGTAGGCCGCCTGGTAGTCGAGGTCGGCCGGGTACACGTCCCAATCGACCGCCTTCTCGAAGAAGCTGCTCCAACGCTCGTCGGTCATGGCACCGATGCCCATGGTGAGCGCGTCGCCGCTGTCGACGATCCCGTACTCCAACATCTTGTCCAAGGAGAACGCGAGCTGCTCGTCGGTCATGTCCGGGTTGTCGGCCTTGATCAGCTCGTTCGCCGCGGTGCGGTCGCCGTAGAGGTACGACACCCAGCCTTCGATCGAGGCATCGACGAAACGCTGCACCAGATCCGGGTTGGCGTCGATGGTGCTCTGCAGCACGTCGATCGTCGTCGAGTAGCTGTCGTAGCCGGCATCCGCCATCAGCAGAACGACCGGCTCGAAGCCACCTTCCTTCATGATCGCCAAGGGTTCCGACGTCACGTAGCCCTGCTGCACTTTGTCGGGGTCGGCGATGAACGGCGCTGGATTGAACGTGTAGGGCTCGATCTGGTCATCCGTCAGGCCGTAGACGCTCTTCAGCCATAGCCAGTAGGTCACCCGGCCGCCCGCGCCGATCAGCAACGTCTTGCCGGCGAGATCGTCGAAGCTGTCGATACTGACGTCCGGATGGGCCAGCAGCACCTGCGGTTCCTTCTGGAAGATCGCGGCGACGGTCACGGCCGGCACGTCGTTCTGCACGAAGTTGAACGACGTGAACATGTTGCCGCCCATGTTGAAATCGATGCGGCCAGCCGCCAGCAACTGCGGATGGTTGACCTGCGGTCCGCCCGGCCGGATCGTCACGTCGAGGCCGTACTTCTCGTAAATGCCAGTGGCCACGGCCTGGTAGTAGCCACCGTGTTCGGCCTGCGCTTTCCAGTTGGTGCCGAACGTGACCTCGTCGAGCGCCAGGGCTGGACCGGCAATACCGGCGCCAAGCGCAATGGCCAGAACCGCTATCCTCATCGAGAGCCCTCTCGTTTTGGGTTTGCACGACCTTGGAGCAAGCGACGTGCCATGGGTAGGCCTACGACGCGTACCTGAGGCGGATGGCACATTCTGCCCGCGTGGCGTGCATGCTGATCGTCGAATGGTCAACGCGGCGAGTGTCGCTTGCCTTGCGCCGCATGCAGCTTGCCAAGGTGCGGGACTGGGCCCACGCTCGGCGGATGGGGAAGGTCATGGTGATCGCGGCGGCCATCGGGATGCTGACGTCGGCGGCGCTGGCCAGCGACGTCGACGTCCTGGAACTGGACGGCGCGACCTTTTCGGCCGAGCACGGCAATCTGCAAGGTGACGGTCTCGCCCGGTGCCACGGTGGCGCCGACGAAAGCGATGCGATCCGTCGGCTCGTCGAACAC
>JBCBTD010000082.1:0-16090 GCA_039818825.1 Pseudomonadota bacterium | reverse complement strand
CGATGTTGTCGGTGCGGGTCTCGTGACCCCACCAATCCTCGTTGGGTTCCAGCACGACCTGGTTGTCCTGGACCCACTCGACCAAGCGGTAGGGACCTGTGCCGTTGACGTTGAGGTTGGCGAAGTTGGTCTGCCCGGCGCCGGCAATGACTTCGAAGGCGTCGTTCGCCTCCATGAACTCCTCGTCGACGATGTAGAAGTTCGGCATGTTCAAGAGCAGTGTCGGGTCCGGCGCACTGGTCTTGACCTCGACGGTGAGATCGTCGACCGCGGTGACGTCTGCCACCGAGGACAGTGCGAACGACATCTCCGAGCTGTCCTGACTCTGACGGTTGAAGCTGTAGACCACGTCGCTGGCAGTGAACGGGTTGCCGTTGTGGAACGTGACGTCGGGGCGCAGATCGAAGCGCCAGGTCGTATCGTCGATACGTTCCCAGGACGTTGCCAGGTCCGGCTCCAACGACAGATCCGGCGCCCGGTGGATCAGTCGCCCATAGAAGTTGTTCTTCATGGTGTTGGTCGGGCCCTCGTTGTGGCTGTGAGGGTCGAGACCGAGGATGTCGCCGGTGGTGGCGTAGCGGAACACCTTCTCCTGGGCGTGGGCCGCAACACCAGTCAGCGTCAAGAGCGCCGCCGAGGCGAGCAAGAGACCGGTTCGGGTCATGATCGCATCTACTCCCATTCTGGTTCATGCACGGCGGACCGGGAAGGATCACCGCACCCGACCGTCACTCTTACTCTAGACCTAAGTAGGCCACCAGCCTCGCACGTCACGCGCGGGGCCGCCGTCACTTGGCCTTGCAACCTCGGTGCCACTAGGCCAACTGCGGCCATGGACCCATGGCAACAGCAGATCGTCGAGGCGATCAGCGCGGCGGAGATCCGCCAGGTCGCCTACGTGCCAGATGCCGGTCACACATCCGTGATCGCCGCCTGCGAGGCGGACCCGGCGATCGAAGCCACCGTGCTCACGACCGAAGAAGAGGGCATCCCGCTCCTGGCGGGTGCCTGGCTCGGCGGCCAGCGCGGCCTGCTTTTGATGCAGTCGAGCGGCGTCGGCAACTGCATCAACATGCTGAGCCTCAACCGCAATTGCGGTTTCCCGTTGCCGATGCTGGTCACGATGCGTGGCGAGTGGGCAGAATTCAACGGGTGGCAGGTGCCGATGGGTCAGGCCTGCGCCGCCACCCTGGAGGCGATGGGGGTGGTCGTGCACCGCGCCGACCGCGCCGAGGACGTCGCCGAGGTGGTCGGCGGCGCCTTCGAGATGGCTTTCGCCAGCGACGTCGCGGTGGCCGCGCTCCTTGGCCAGCGGCTGATCGGCAGGAAGCGGTGGTAGCAGCTTTGGATCGCCGCCAGGCGACGACCGCACTGTTCGCCGAGCGCGGCGATCTCTTGGTGGTCACCGGCCTAGGCTCCCCAGCCTACGATGCCTTTGCTGCCGGCGACCATCCGCGCAACTTCTATCTCTGGGGCGCCATGGGCGGTGCCGTGCCCATGGGCCTGGGATTGGCGCTGGCGCGCCCGGACGAGGCCGTGCTGGTCCTCACCGGCGACGGCGAGGTGTTGATGGGCTTGGGCGCGCTGGCGACATGCGGCGTCAAACGGCCCGCGAACCTGACCGTCGCCGTGCTCGACAACGGCCGCTATGGCGAGACAGGGATGCAGGCCAGCCATACGGCCAGCAGCGTCGACCTCATGGCCGTCGCTACGGCCTGCGGGTTCGCTTGGACCGCCAACCTTGCCACGCTCGAAGCCGTCGTGGCAGTGCGGCCGCGGCTCGTGGCGCGGGCGGGGCTCGGGTTCGTCCGCGTGGCCGTTGCCGCCAACGAGACACCGCGGGCGTTGCCGCCGCGCGACGGGTACCTCTTGAAGCACCGGTTCCGGACGGCCTTGGGCGTGTGACGGCCTACACCGGGCGTCACCGTGACCCGCCGCTCGGGTGGCTGTCGTCATCGTCCGACGTCAAGCGATGCTGCCGCTTTGGCGGCGGCTCAGAACGCTGATCTGCGGCGTACCAGCGCCGGCCGTCCTGCGGAAACACAGCCTCCCCCGCTCGTGGTTTCGCGTCCGCTGAAGACCACGGGCTTGACGTTGAGACCGCACCGCTCGCAAGTCGTGTCTTCGGCGGCGAAGGGGTGGCCCGCACTGGCATTGGGCGTCGCCGCATCGTCATCCCCAAGAGCGGCCCAGCCAGCCCCGGCGGCGGCCGCAAGGAGGGGCATCGCCATGACGACGGCCGAAGACGTCCTGCTTGCTGCGGAACGAAAGCTGCGTGAGACGGAACACGAGATACGCGATCATCGCTATCTTTCCGCCCTGGAGCGCGGTGAGATCAGTGTCGAGGCACTCCGAGCGTTCCCTGGTCATCAATATCACTTGTGGAAATCGGACGTCCGGTCGGCAGCCAACTTCGTCGGTCGATTTGGCGACCGACCCTATGCCAGCTTCTTCATGACCGATCTGACGGCCGAAATGGACGCCCGCGGTGGGGTCGTCGCGATCGGCCGCAAGCTCGGCATGTCGACCGCCGATCTGGAGAACTTCGAACCGACGGCCAAGGGTTTCGCCTACGGGGCTTACTTCGCCTGGTTGTCGTTGTTCGGCTCGGCGGGTGAGATTGCGTGTGGACTGGCGCTGAACTTGGCGGCGTGGGGCGCCAATTGCCAACGTGTCGGGACCGCATTGCGGGCGAGCTACGGCTTCGGGGAAGCCGACACCGCATTCCTGGACGGGTTCGCCGGCCTCCCCTCGTTCCGCGACCCGGCGCTCGACATCGTCGAGGACGATCTCGCCCGAGGTACGCCACCCGAGGACATCGTGCGGGCGGTCCGCCTGATCCAGGCCTACGAGCTCATGTTCTGGGACGCGATGGCCGACGCCGCGGAGCTGCAGGGCCAGTCCTGACCCGCCGGGCCGGAACCGCACCTCTGCGCTTGCGGCTTACGCCGCCGGCGGCAGAATCGCTCGAAGAGCGCCTGCCAGTGGTCCGGCCGACTCGATACCGCAGCGGAACGCGATGTGACCGTCTGGCCTAACGAGGCAGAAAGTCGGACCAGTACCCGACAGGCGGGCGTGGGTCTCGCCAGTCCTGTCGTACACGACGCCCGCGCGCACGTGCACGTCAGGGGGGCTCCCGCGGACTACGGCGAAGTGTCTGGGGCCGAACCAGCCCCAGGTCGGAAGTTCACCCGAGCACCGGAGCGCGTCGTCGATCGCTGCAGGATCGGTTTCGCCGAGCAGCGCCAACAACGTCGCGTCGGGACCGGCGATCAAGTCGTACAGGTCGACCGCGCCATCGACGCCGACGAGGCCAGCACAGTTGGCGACGCGTAGACCGAGTCTCGTCGATGGCGGCACCCTCGGCGAGACTTCCCATTCCCGGACGATCGGGCCGGGGTCGTACTCGAGTGCCAGCTCGGATTCGGCCAGCGCCAGAACCTCCTGTCCTTCGGCGGTGCCGATACCCGCCAGCAGTGCCGCCATGGCCCCGCTTCCGGCGGAGTCGATGCGGGCCTCCATGGCGTCGCCCGACTCGATCAGCTCGCGGGCGATCTTGCGTCGTTCGTCGTCGTAGGACCCGACCAGCAGGTCGGGGGAAGCTCCGCCCGCGATCAGCGCGAGTTTCCAGCCCAGATTGTGGGCGTCTTGGATCCCGGCGTTCATCCCGTGGCCCTCGATCGGGTTCGAGACATGCGCCGCGTCGCCGGCGAGGAGCACGCGGCCCCTGCCGAAGCGTCGGGCGATGCGCGAGTGCGCGTGGAAGAAGTGGGGCTGGTCAGGACGCCTGAACCTAGCCTCGGGCGATACCACCCGGATCTGGTGCAGCACGTCGGAGATCGTGTCGGGATGGGCGGACTCGGTTTGGAAATAGATCCGTCTCCGGCCGTCCTGGAGCGGAAACTGGAGGACCACGGGTGGTTCGAGCTGGACCGTCGCCAGCGACTCCGACAGCCCCGACGAGGGGATGTCGGAGTCGAAAACGCCCCACAGACGAGCGTAATCGCGGCCGTCGAACTCGATGTCGATCGCGTGCCGGACAGCACTGTGGAGGCCGTCGGTGCCCACCAACCACGACGTGTCGCACCACTGCTCCTCACCGCCGCCGTTGCGCAGCTGCACCCGAACGCCGTCCTCACCGTTCTGCAGCGCGACGAACTCGACGTCGCGTTCCACCGCACCGCCCAACTCGTGCAAGCGCTGGATCAGGACGCCCTCGGTCACGTCTTGCGGTACCGACGCGATGAACGGGTAAGGCGTGTCGAGCCCGGCGAAGCGGCAACCGCCTGACTTCGCCGGACCGTAGAAGACGTCGACGCCGTCGATGATCTGGCTCCGGGCCAACAAGGCGTCGGCGACCCCGATCGCTCGCAACACCTCGAGCGTACGCGGTTTCACGAAGATGGCGCGTTCCCAACCGAGCCGCATGGGCAGGCGGTCGACCAACCGATGCGGCACGCCGCGGCGTGCCAGCTCGATCGCAAGCACTAGGCCCGTCGGCCCGGCGCCGACAATGAGCACAGGCTCTCGTGGCGACCTCGTCATGCGTGTTTGGCCTCGACCTCAACGGACGCGTCACTCGCATCTGCGCGGCTTCGTCAAGCGCGTCAACGGCTTGGCGTTTGTGAGGCTGGTCGTGCCGCCAGTGACGCCCGATCGGTCGCCGGTTCAGCCGCCGCGACGAAACGCGGCGCAGTAGTCGTGGTCGGTCGGCTTGGCCCGTGGCGTGAACCAAACGTAGTCGAAGGCGAAGCCGACCTCGTGGGGCGGGCTTTGCCAGTCGGGTTCCACTTCGATCAGACCGAGGCTGACGACGTTGGCGTCCGGCAGCAAGCGGCGCAATACGGCTGGCGCGCCCTGGTTCTTGTCCGCATGGGCGTTGCCGGTGACCAGCACGCCCCGGCCATCCCCCGCCAAGGTCGCCAGGCGCTCGGCAAGTCGGGCGTCCCGGGCGCGCTGCACCGCTACCATGGAAGCCGCCGCCGCCCCGAGGTCGTGGCCGCAGTGGGCGTCGATCATCGCCCGCTCGCGACGGGCATGTTCGTCGTCGTCCAGCGGCTGGTCGAGGCCCGTACGGCGGACGAAGTTCGGGTCGAGCGCCGAGAGGCCGCCCTCGTAGACCTCGCGCACGTCAGCGACGGCGAGGTTGGCGGCGACGATCGTGGCACCATGGCGATCGGCGGCGTGCGCGATCGGGCCGTACCACGTCCAGGGCCCCCAACCGAGCTGCTCCCAGTCGACGGCCTCGGCCAACTCGGCGACGCTGCCGCCTTCCGCCAGGTGCTCGACGATGGTGACCTGCAGGTCGGTGGTGAACATCTCGAAGGCGACCGCCTCCAGCTTGCCGGCGGCGCCGATATGGTCGACCAATTCGGCCTGGATGACGTGATGGCGGGAATTGTCGTGCTTCTCGCCGAGGATCACGAAATCCGCATCACGCAACGCCCGTTCGAAGTCGCCCCGTGGCACGACGGCGCCGTCCTCGACGCGGACCACGACATCCACGAGCGGGTGATCCGTCAGCTCCAGTGCGCTGGCGGACGGAATCAACGTCACCGCGACCAGCGCGGCACCTGCGAGCGGGCGCATCGCCGCGTCTCCGGATGCAGTGGCTTGCGAGAGGTGGTGCGCGCTGCTCCGGTGGCAAGCCGTGGCTCAAGACAGCCAGGGCGGCTCGATCCCGGCACGCCTTAGAAACGCTGGCGCTTCGGTGCTGGTCAGCGTCAGCCCGACGAGGGCGACGTGGCTGGCGTGGGCGAGCGCACCACGCTCGGCCATGGCGACGAACGTCGGCCAGGGCTCGAAGGCCAATACCAGGCCCGGCTCCGGCGCGGCGGTCGGCGTGGCCGCCAAGATCGCGAGAATGGCGTGCGCACGGTTCAGGAGCCGGCCGCCATCGACGTACAACGGCGCCAGCGGCAGGAACGCGTCGACGGCATAGCCCGTTTCCTCAGCCGTCTCGCGGACAGCGGCCGTGCTCGGAGCTTCGCCCGGATCGACGATGCCGGAGGGCAGTTCCCAACAATGGGCGTCGATCGCGGGCCGATACTGCCGGATCAGCGCGACCGAACCGTCGGGCCGCAGCGCCAGCGCCGTCGCGTAGTCGCGCGGCGCAAGGGCATGGTAGGTCTGGCGGTCGGTCGGCGGCCCGACGTCGATCTCCACGAGTTCGGCCCAGGGCGAGAGACGGCGGCGGCGTTCGATGCGCTCGCTCATGATGCACCGCCGAACGATGGCCCCCGACGCTCGGATCGTGTAGAACGCCGCATCCCTTCTCCCCCCAGAGCGAAGCCCGATGGATCTGCGCAACATCGCCATCATCGCCCATGTCGATCATGGCAAGACGACCCTGGTCGACGGGCTGCTCCGGCAGTCGGGCGCATTCCGCGACAATCAGCAGGTCGCCGAGCGGGCGATGGACTCCAACGACCTGGAGCGCGAGCGCGGGATCACCATCCTCGCCAAGTGCACGTCGGTGCTGTGGCACGGCACCCGCGTCAACATCGTCGACACGCCGGGTCACGCCGACTTCGGCGGTGAGGTCGAGCGCATCCTCTCCATGGTCGACGGCGTGCTGGTGCTCGTCGACGCCGCCGAAGGGCCGATGCCGCAGACGAAGTTCGTGCTCGGCAAAGCGCTGAAGCTGGGGCTGGCGCCGATCGTCGTCATCAACAAGGTCGACAAGCCCGAGCAGCGTGCCGACGCGGTCTTGGACGAGATGTTCGATCTGTTCGTGGCGCTCGACGCGGACGAGCGGCAGCTCGACTTCCCCCACGTCTACGCGTCGGCAAAGCATGGCTGGGCTGTGCTCGACCCGGCGGACCCGCGCACCGACCTCGGTCCCTTGTTCGACCTCGTCGTCAGCCACGTCCATCGGCCCGACGTGCAAGAGGAAGGGCCGTTCGCCATGTTGGCAACGACCCTGGAGGCCGACCCCTATCTCGGTCGCATACTGACCGGGCGAGTAGCCCGTGGCCGCATCACACCGAACATGGCGCTCAAGGCGTTGGGCCGCGACGGGACCCTGGTCGAGCAAGGCCGCGTGACCAAGCTACTCGGCTTCCGCGGCCTTTCGCGCACCGCCATCGACGAGGCGGAGGCCGGCGACATCGTCGCCGTGGCCGGGTTCCAGGAGGCGACGGTCGCCGACACGCTGGTCGACCCGGCGGCGACCGACGCATTGCCGGCCCAGCCGATCGATCCGCCGACCTTGGCGATGACGTTCTCGGTCAACGACAGTCCGCTGGCGGGCCGCGACGGTAAGAAAGTGACCTCGCGCTTGATCGGCGAGCGGCTCTTGCGCGAAGCCGAGGGCAACGTCGCCTTGAAAATCACCCAGTCGGGTGCGGGCGAGGCATTCGAGGTGGCCGGCCGTGGAGAGCTGCAGCTGGCGATCCTGATCGAGACCATGCGCCGCGAAGGTTTCGAATTGTCGATCAGCCGGCCGCGCGTCGTCATGACCGCCGATCCCGAAACGGGCCAGCGATTCGAGCCCATCGAGGAAGTCGTCATCGACGTCGACGAGGACTATTCGGGTGGTGTCATCGACGCGTTGACCCAGCGGCGCGCCGACCTTCTCGAAATGCGCCCGATGGGCGTCGGCCGCCAGCGGATCGTCCTGCATGCGCCGTCGCGGGCATTGATCGGCTTTCTGGGCGAGTTCCTGACGATCACCCGCGGCACCGGCATCCTCAACCGCATGTTCTTCGACTACGCGCCCTACAAGGGTCAGATCCCGTCGCGCCGGACCGGTGTGATGATCTCGACGGAGAACGGCGACGCGGTGGCCTATGCCTTGTGGAACCTGGAGGATCGGGGTCTCTTGTTCATCGCGCCGGGTGCGGCGGTCTACCCTGGCATGATCATCGGCGAGCATAGCCGCGCCAACGACCTCGACGTCAACCCGTTGAAGGGCAAGCAGCTCACCAACGTCCGTGCCGCGGGTAAGGACGACGCCGTTTCTTTGACACCGCCGGTGCAAATGGCCCTGGAACAGGCGCTCGCCTACATCGCCGACGACGAACTGGTCGAGGTCACACCGAAGACCATCCGGCTGAGAAAACGCCACCTCGACGCCAACGCGCGTAAGAAGGCACAGAAGCAGGCGGCGCAGCTCTCGGCCTGACGGCGCCGTTCAGCGCAACATGATCAGCATCGACAGCGCCAGCGGTACGAGGAAGAACAGCGGATAGGAGACCCGCAGCGCCCGGTCCAACGGCTGCGAGCTCGCCTCGTCGCCGCGTTCGACCAGGTGTTTGAGCCAGGTATTGATCAACACGAGTGCTGCGACGCCGAGGAACGTCAACAACAGTGCGACGTCCAAGAACGTCGCGTAGCCGAGTCGCGGCAGGTCTGCTGCGATCGAGAAGTTGATGGCGATCAACAACAGCAAATTGCCGGCGGCGACGTCGATCCGCTTGTTGAGATCGCGGAGAAAAAACACGAACCACGACATGAACAAGACGACCGTCATGGGGATGACGATGCGAACCATGTAGTACGTCAAGTGGCGGACGCCGGTCATACTGATGACCATCTGCTGCTCGCCGTCGTAGGTGACGACGGCGGCGCCGATCGAGGTGATCAGCCACTGTTCTTCGCCGAGCTGCGGCCCGAGGGTGGCGCCGTCGTCGGCCACGGTCAGTCGGTAGTTCTCCGCCGATTCGTGAAGGCCAAGGCGGATGTGAAAGACCTGCTCGTCGAACGGGAATCGCCGGAAGTCGAAATCGGGCGCCTGGAACGTTCCATCGAAGCGTTCGGTGAAGGTGACGTGGCCGCTGGGCTCGACCCGATAGAGCTGGTCGTGCGTGAAACGCCGGCCCTGCTGGTTGGTGAAAACGAACTCGGGCTGGCGTGCCTGCTTCTCCGCGAGAAACGCGCGAAACCCAGCGTCGTCGAGGACCAGTGTTGCACAGCCGCAGCGATCGGTGCGGAACGCGTACTTCGGATCCCGCCAATCGATGGTAAGCGTCCCGACGACCCCGAAGTTTTCGGCGATTTGGTCGACCGAGGTGATCTGGTCGACGCGCATGGCAACGGCGACCTCCGGCCGTTCGACGATCGGGTCAGTGCCGCGATCCACGGGTTCGTCGAGCGATGCATCGACCGCTACGCGTACGTCGAATCGTCCGCCATCGTCGCCGGCTACGCCGATCCGCACGCGCAGGTCGTTCTTGAAACCAGCGGTCCTCCAGCCAAGCCGGGCGTGCCCCGGCGTGTCGGTCGGCACCGCAATGTCCAGAGTCTTGCCACCGACGTCCCGCAGCGTGAGGCGCGGCGGCTCCTCGTCCACGGGCCACGTGATGCTCGCTGCAATCAGGGTGCCGGCGGCAACGTCGACGAGGTCGAGATCGACGACCTGTTCGCCCGGCTCGACGATGACCGTCCGGCTCGCCACGCCGGCGGTGGCGCGCGGCCAGTCCGGGTCCGGAACGAGCCGCGGCTCTTGCCCGGCTCCCGGCTCGATCGAGGCGGCGAGGGTGTAGCGCCCGATGCTGAACTCTTCTTGGGACGGGTTGGTGAGTGCCCGTGCGGAGAATACGACGATGCGAAGGAACGGTCCGTCCGGTGCTCTGAACGAGACGGCTGCGTCGTAGCCGTTCGCGGAGTCGTCGTCGAACGCGATCGCTGCTTCGCGGATCGCTGCCATCTGGCGCGCCACCACGTCGTCGCCATCCGCCCGGGCCCGCTCGGCGACCGCCGGCAGGGTTCGATCGACGAACTCGTCGATGTCGAAATCGGTGGCGAACACGACGACACTGGGATCGAAATTGCCGGAAACGCCGGTAACCGAAAGATCGACGGTCGTACCGGCGGCAAGACCACTCAGACGCCAGACCTCGAACCGCCAGCCTTGAACCTGCCCGTCAGCGTCGATCGTCGTTCGTGCCGCGGCGGACGCGAGCATCGCCGCCAACACCATGATTGCGGCCACGGCTGGGCCGACGATCGAACGCACGGTCTAGACCCCACAAGGTGCTCCCGTGGGTTCAGACCTGCGCGGCGTGAGGAGAGGCAGCCACCGGTGCTTTGGTCGGGAGGCGTCGCATGCGGGATCAGTGATCGACCATCGCCGTCCACAGAGCGTCGCGGGCAAGCAACGTCAGCGCAGTGTCGTCGACCGAGCGCGCCATCGACAGGAACGCGAAGCCGGGCAGGCAATGCAGCGCTTCGGCGACCCCGTCCAGACCGTGCTCCTCGATCCACGCCTCCGCCGCCGCGCGGTGGACGGCGAGGGGTGAGAGCGCGTAGACCACGCACTGGTGGTCGCTTTCGACGCGTTGCGCGTTGGCGTCGAGGCGTAGGAGGATGGCGGCGAGAGTTTGCTCGGCGGTCTCGACGTAACTGAGGATCGACCGTTCGGTGACGATCGTCGCCCGGCGCCGTTCGATCACCGCTTCGGCCGAGTCCTCGTCGACCAGGCGTGCGCCGAGCTGCCAGAGGAACCAGTCGACCTGCGTCGCCCGCTCGTCCCAGCAGAGTTGCTCGATCTCGTCCGCCAACACCTCGGCGTTGCCTTGGGCATCGGTCCAGCCGTCATCGACATGACGCTGGAGGTCGGCGGTCAAACGGTCGTCGTTCTGCATGGCACGGCCCTTTCGCCCGTCCGAGACTGCTGCTCGGTACACGCCGACTGTCACGCAGTCGGGTTAACACTGCGTGTAGGCGACCGGACGTGGCCTCGCTGTGTTGGATGTCACGCGGCCATTTGCGAATGGTGAGCGTTACGGCGACGTCGACGCCGATGATTCGACAGTATCAGGCGATCAAGTCGGCGCATCCGGACATGCTGCTCTTCTATCGGATGGGCGATTTCTACGAGTTGTTCTTCGACGACGCAGTGCAAGCAGCCGCGGCACTGGACATCGCGTTGACCCGCCGGGGCAAGCACGACGGCGAAGACATCCCGATGTGCGGAGTGCCGGTCCACAACGCGGAAAGCTATTTGCAGCGGTTGATCCGCAGCGGGTTTCGGGTCGCCGTTTGCGAACAGCTGGAGGACCCGGCCGAGGCGCGCAAGCGGCCGGGTGCGCAGAAGCTCGTCCAACGCGACGTGGTGCGGATCGTCACGCCCGGCACGTTGACCGAAGACGAGTTGCTCGATGCGCGGAGCGACAGCCTGCTGGTCGCGTTGGCCGACGGCGACGCCGCATGCGCGCTCGCCTGGCTCGACCTTTCGAGCGGCGCGTTCGGCTGCGAAGCGCTGGCAGCACCCGACCTGGCCGCCGCGTTGGCGCGGCTGCAGCCCCGCGAGCTGTTGGTCGGCGAGGACCGCGGTCTGCCCCCGGCACTCGCCGAGTGGCAGTCCCGAGCGGTGCCGCTGCCGCGCAGCCATTTCGAGCCGGCCAACGGAGAGCGCCGGGTGCGCGAGGCGCTGGGTCTCGCGACCCTCGACGGTCTCGGCGCGTTCGATGGGGCCGAACTCGCCGCTGCCGGCGCCGTTCTCGCCTATGTCGAGCTGACCCAAAAAGGCCAGCGTCCGCCGCTGCAGCCCCTGGTCGGCCAACGGATCGGCGAGCGCTTGCTGCTCGATCCGGCGACGCGGCGCAACCTCGAGCTGGTCGAAGCGATGGGCGGTGGTCGTCAGGGCAGCTTGCTGCACACGGTCGATCGGACGATCACGGCGGCCGGCGCTCGGCGGCTGCATCGAGACCTCGCAGGCCCGCTCACCGATCGTGCCGCCATCGCTCGTCGCCATGACCGCATCGAAGCGCTGGTCGGCGAAGCGGGACGGCGCCGCGAGCTGCGTGCGACTCTTCGCGAAGCCGCGGACCTGGAGCGGGCTGTGGCGCGCCTCGGCCTCGGCCGTGGGGGGCCGCGCGACCTCGCCGCGGTCGGGCGCACGCTCGGGGTTGCTGCCCAAGTCGCCGCGACGTTCGCCGCCGCACCCCCTCCTCTGGCTGCGCTTGCCGATCCGTTGACCGGCCACGAGACGCTCGCTTCGACGCTCACGGCCGCTCTCGTCGAGACACCGCCGCGCCTCGCACGTGAGGGCGAGGCGATCCGCTCCGGCTACGACACCGAACTCGATACGGCGCGCAGCCTTCGCGACCGCGGCCGCCAGCACATCGCTGCTCTCGAAGGCCGGCTGCGCGAGACCACCGGCGTTGCCACCCTGAAGATCCGCCACAACTCGATGCTCGGCTACTTCGTCGAGGTTGGCAGCGCGCACGCCGACCGCCTGCCGGCGACGTTCGTCCGCCGCCAGGGCCTGGCGAACGCCAGCCGTTTCGGTGTCGCCGAGTTGAGCGACCTCGAACAGCGGCTGGTCGAGGCCGAGGCGACCGCGCGCCGCCGTGAGCACGAGCTGCTGGACGCCTTGACCGAGGCCGTGCTGGCCGAAGCCGCGAGCCTTGCCGCCGTGGCGAAGTCGTTGGCGGCGCTCGACGTCGCCGCCGCTTGGGCGGAACTCGCCGCTACCGAGCGCTGGGTGCGTCCGGAGCTCTCGGACGACTTGGCGTTCGACGTCGAAGCCGTCCGCCACCCGGTCGTCGAGGCCGCGCTCACGCGCGAGCGCGCCGCCTTCGTCGCCAACGATTGTCAGCTCGGCGACGACAGCAGGCTGTGGCTCCTCACCGGTCCGAACATGGCCGGCAAGAGCACGTTCCTTCGGCAGAATGCGTTGTTGGCGGTGCTGGCGCAGGCCGGGGCGTTCGTTCCGGCTGCGCGCTGTCGGCTCGGCATCGTCGATCGGTTGTTCTCACGGGTCGGCGCCGCCGACGACCTGGCCCGCGGGCGGTCAACGTTCATGGTCGAGATGGTCGAAACCGCCGCCATCCTCAACCAGGCGAGCCAGCGGTCATTGGTGATCCTCGACGAGATCGGCCGCGGCACCGCCACGCACGACGGGCTGTCCTTGGCTTGGGCAGTGGTCGAGTATCTGCACGACGTGGTTCGCTGTCGCGGCCTCTTCGCCACCCATTTCCACGAGCTGACGTCGTTGGAGGCGCGTTTGGAGCGGTTGTCCTGTCACAGCATGCAGGTGCGCGAGTGGCGCTCCGAGGTGGTGTTCCTCCACGAGGTGGCGCCCGGTGCGGCCGACCGCTCCTACGGTCTCCACGTTGCCCGTTTGGCCGGTCTGCCGCCCCAGGTGACGGCTCGAGCGCAGGTGCTGCTCGATCGGTTGGAGCGGCAGGCGCGGGCAGCGCCGACACGGTTGGTGACCGATCTGCCGTTGTTCCAGGAGGTCGAACCTGCGCCGATCGCGCCTAGTGGCGACGGCCCGCTCGGCGACGCGCTCCGGGCGATCGATCCCGACATGCTGAGCCCCCGCGAAGCCCTGGAGGCGCTCTACCGCCTGCGCGTCCTGCTCGACGACGCGGCGGACCAGGCATGAGTGCACGCCGGGCTTCGGTCGCCGGCCTGCTGCTCGCACTCGTCACGCACGCGGCCGCCGCAGATACCGTCGGCTTCGACCGGTTCGTCCGCTATCTGGGGCCGCTCTGCAACGAGGCCGCTTCGACTTTGTGCTTCGAGGCGGCGTTCGCCCACGTCGACAGTGACGGTGACCGGACCTTGACCGTGGCCGAACTGGAACGGGTTCGCGGCGACCTGCGGGCCTGGAGTTCGGAGGCCGGTCCGAGCCTGCCGCCGGCCGAGCGTAACGGCATCGCCCTGGGGCTTTGGGTGGTCGACACCGTTGGCTTGGCGCCGTTGGTCGCGGCGTACGATGTCGACGGCGACGGTAGGCTGACGCCTGCCGAGATGACTGCCGACGTCCGCCTCGACGACCGACGGCTGGCTGCGGTGGTTCGCGATCCCGACTCCGTCGACTGGGCCAGCTTGCGTCAACGCTTCGGCCTGCTAGCCGGTTTGCTCGACCCGCTGGCACCGCCCGGGCGCTGAGGCTCAGGTCGGACGCTCGACCGGTGTGTCGTCCGCGGCCGGATGGCGCAGCAGGAACAACGACGCGACCATCGTCAGGGCGCAGCCGAGCATGACCAGCAGCATCGGGAACGGCGTGCCGTTCTGCATCATGCCGACGGCCTGGGCGATCACCGACGCCACGGCCATCTGTGCGAACCCCGACACCCCCGACGCCGTGCCCGCGAGGGACGGGTCGACGCTCAAGGCGCCAGCCTGGGTGTTCGGCATCGCCAAACCCTGGCCGTAGGTGGTGACCATCGCCGGCAGGAACAGGACCGCCGGCACCCATGGCTCGTTGAGCATCAAGGTCAAAGTGACGACGATCCCTGCCAGCGTCAGGACGGTGCCTGCCACGACCATGCGCTCCAGCCCGAACCATGCGGAGAGCCGCGCGGCGGTCAGATTGCCCATCATGAAACCGAAGGCGACCGCGATGAACCACAGACCGTAGGCGGTGGCCGGTTCGCCCATCACTTCCTGCACGACGTAGGGAGCGCCGGCCAGAAAGGCGAAGAACGCCGAGAAGGAGCCGGTGCCGTGCAGCGAGAAGCCCAAGAACGCGCGATTGGCGATCAGGCGCCGCGTGCCTGCGAGGAAAGCCGCGGTGCTGACTTCGGCCGTGGCCTCGGGACGGGTCTCCGGTAGGCTGCGCCAAGCGAGCAAGAGCAGGCCGACGCCGACGACGGCGGGTACCAGGAAGTTGGCGCGCCAACTGCTGAAGTCCACCAGGAGCCCGCCGATCGCCGGCGAGATCATCGGGATGACGACCATGCCGACCGTCAGCCAGGCGATCATCTCGGCGGCGCGGCTGCGGTCGAACAAGTCGCGGACGATCGTCCGGGCGAGCACCAAGCCGGCGACGCCGCCGGCGGCCTGGATGATGCGGCCGATGATCAGGGTCACGATGTCCGTTGCCAAAGTGGCGATGGCGCTGCCGATGACGAAGAGGACGATGGCGACGAGCAGCACCGGTCGTCGCCCGTGGCGGTCAGCGAGCGGCCCATAGGCCAACGTGCCGAGCGCCATCGCGAACCCCGAGGCGCTGAAGACCAACTGCGCAACTGCGACATCGACGCCGAACGCCCGTTGAATGGCCGGCAGCGCCGGCAGAAAGATCTGCATCGCGAACGGGCCCATCGCCGTGAGGGCAAGCAACAACAGCACGAACACCGGCGAGGAGCGAAGCGACATCGAGCGGTCCGGATGGCAAGCGTCGAAAGGAGTGAGGTCAGCTTCGGCTAGGCGATGTCAACGCGCGCGGACGCCCAAGCTGCTATGCGTGCGCGAACAAAGCGGCGATGATACACGTTGCTTTCGTTTTGAGCGTAGGAGGTTTCGGTGCGCGCGCGTGACATCATGACGACGGATCTGGTGACGGTGGCTCCGTCGACCCCGGTGAGCGCCGTGGCTCAGCTGATGCTGGAGCGGCGGGTGAGTGCGGTACCGGTCGTCCACGACGGCCAGCTCGTGGGCCTCCTTTCGGAGAGCGACCTGCTGCACCGCCAAGAGGCAGGCACCGAGGAGACGCCGACCTGGTGGCAGGAGCTGTTCCGGTCGACCGAGGATCGCGCCGAAGCCTACCTGAAGGCACATGGTCAGCGCGCCGGCGACGTGATGAGTTCGGCCTTGCACACGATCGGCCCGGACGCCGACGTGGAGGAGGTCGCTGCCCAAATGGAGAAGCACCGGGTCAAGCGCTTACCGGTGCTCGATCAGGGCCGGCTGATGGGCGTCGTCAGCCGCTCCGATCTGCTGCGGCTGTTGGTCAAAGCGGCCCACCACAGCTCCAAGCCAACGGCGGTGAGCGACCACCAAGTTTGCCAAGCGGTACTCGACGAGATCCAGGAGGCCGGCCTGGCGACGACCACGACGCTGAACGTCATCGCCACCGACGGCACGGTCGGCCTTTGGGGCTTCGTTGCGAGCGAGACCGAGCGTCACGCCGTGCAGGTTGCCGCCGAGGGCATTGCCGGCGTGAAGGCCGTCGACAACCACCTGACGATCAGACCGCCCTACCTCACCGGGGCCTACTGACCACGCTGCCCGTGCCGGCCCGGTGAAGGCGCGTTTCAGAGAGCGCGCCTACCGAGGACGTGGCGCTCCAGCAGCCGGATTTGGTCCTCCGAGCGTTTCAGCTTGCGGGTTGTGCGGGTTCTTTGCGTTCGGGTCGGTCGCTGTAGATCTTGAGGGGTGGGGCGCCAGCGTCGGCGGCTTCCTTGTTGAT
>JBCBTD010000081.1:0-16735 GCA_039818825.1 Pseudomonadota bacterium | reverse complement strand
AACCGCGGAAGCCGAGCTCGCCGACGCCCGCGCGGCACTCGGCCAGGCGCAGCTCGACCTCGGGTTCACGACGGTCCGCGCGCCCTTCCCCGGAAGGGTGTCGGATCGGCGCGTCGACATCGGCAACCTGATCGATACCCAGACGGTCCTCACCACCCTCGTGCGGACCGATCCGATCGAGTTCGAATTCGAGGTCACGGAGGATGTGCTGCTCGCCTACCGCCGGGCGATCGCCGACGGCACCTTGCCGCCGCTCGACCGCGAAGGCAGCGGTGCCGCGGTTCGGTTGGTCGACGAGGCGGATTGGCCGCGACCGGTGACCATTCGTTTCGTCGACAACGTGGTCGACGTCGGCTCCGGCACCATCCGCGTGCAGGCCGTCGCTCGCAACGAGGACGGACTGGTGCTGCCTGGCCAGTTCGGCACCATCCGCATCCCCGGCTCGCCCGAGTACGAGGCGCTGCTGGTGCCCGAATCGGCGATCCTCAGCGACCAGGCGCAGAAGATCCTGATGACCGTCGACGAGAACGGCATCGTCGTGCCGAAGCCGGTCCGCGTCGGCCCGCGCGAGTTCGGGCTCAGGATCATCCGCGCGGGGCTGGAGCCCGATGACCGCATCATCGTCAACGGCCTGCTGCGCGCCCGACCAGGTGCGCCGGTGAACGCGGAGCCCGGGGTAATCGAACGCTGGCCCGGTGGCGCACCCGGCGTCCTGAGCAACTGAGGCCGGCCATGGGCATCGCACATTTCTGCATCGAACGGCCGATCTTCGCGACGGTCTTGTCGTTGTTGATCATCCTGGTCGGCGCCGCCGCCTATCTGTCGTTGCCGGTGGCGCAGTACCCGGAGATCGCGCCGCCGACCATCCAGATCACCGCGAGCTACCCGGGCGCTTCGGCCGAGGTCGTCAGCCAAACGGTCGCGACGCCGATCGAGCAGGAGGTCAATGGCGTCGAAGGCATGTTGTACATGCTCTCGCAGGCGACCGGCGACGGCCAGCTGACGATCACCGTCACCTTCAACCTCGGCACCGACCTCGATGCCGCCCAGGTCCTGGTTCAAAACCGCGTGGCCCGCGCCGAATCGCGGCTACCGGAAGAGGTGCGCCGTCTCGGCATCACCGTCGAGAAGAACTCGCCCGACATGCTGATGGTCGTCCACCTCTACTCACCGGACGGCAGCCGCGACCCGATCTACATCTCCAACTACGCCACCTTGAGTATCCGCGACGTGCTGGCCCGGCTGGACGGCGTCGGCACGATCACCGTGTTCGGCGCCCGCGACTACGCCATGCGGATCTGGATCGATCCCGAAAAGGCCGGTCAGCTCGACCTCACGGCCGGCGACGTGGTTCAGGCCCTTCGCGGCCAGAACGTCCAGGTCGCCTCGGGTGCCCTCAACCAACCACCCGTACCCACGTCAGGCGCCTTCCAAGTCAACGTCGAAACCCTCGGCCGGCTCAGCGACCCGCGCGAGTTCGAACAAATCGTCGTCAAGGCGGACCCCGGCGGCCGGCTGGTGCGCGTCGGTGACGTCGCCCGGGTCGAACTCGGGGCAGCCAGTTACAACGCCAACGGCTATCTCGACGAACGTCCAGCCATCCCGCTCCTGATCTTCCAGCGACCGGGCTCCAATGCGCTCGCCACCGCCGATCTGATCCTCGAGACCATGGCGGATCTCAGCGAGGACTTTCCCGACGGCCTCGCCTACACGGTCGTCTACAACCCGACCGAGTTCATCGAAGCCTCGGTCAACGCCGTCTACGAGACCCTGTTCGAGGCGGTGCTCTTGGTGGTCCTGGTGATCATCGTCTTCCTGCAGAACTGGCGGGCGGCGATCATCCCGATCTCGGCGATACCGGTGTCCTTGATCGGCACCTTCGCGATCATGGCGATGCTTGGCTACTCGCTGAACACGCTCACCCTTTTCGCCCTGGTGCTAGCGATCGGCATCGTCGTCGACGACGCCATCGTCGTGGTCGAGAACGTCGAGCGGAACCTGGCGAAGGGCCTCGGGTCCAAACGCGCCGCCCACCACTCGATGGACGAGGTCGGCGGTGCCCTGGTGGCCTCGACCCTGGTCCTGGTCGCCGTGTTCGTGCCCGCCGCGTTCATTACAGGTATAACTGGCCAGTTCTTCCGCCAGTTCGCCGTGGTCATCGCGGTTTCCACCGGAATTTCGCTGCTCGTGTCGCTGACGCTGAGCCCGGCGCTGGCAGCCCTTCTGCTTCGCCCCCATGACGAGCACGCCAAAGCACCGTTGCTGCTCCGCCCCATCGCCTGGCTCGGCCGTGGTTTCAACAGCGGCTTCGACGCCTTGGCCAATGCCTACGGCCGGCTCACGGCGCGGCTGGTTCGCGTCGCCGTGCTGGTGCTCGTCGTCTACGCTGGTCTGTTGGCGCTGACCGTCGACCGCTTCCAAGCAGCGCCCACGGGCTTCATACCGGAGCAAGATCAAGGCTACCTGATCGTCGCCCTGCAACTACCGCCGGGCGCTGCGCTGGACCGAACGGATGCCGTCGTCCGCCGCCTCACGGACATCGTGCTGAACACCGAAGGCATCGTCCATGCCGTGCCGTTCGCCGGGTTCGACGGCGCCACCTTCACCAATGCGCCCAACGCCGGCGCGATCTTCGCCGTCCTCGAACCGTTCGAGGAGCGCCAGGCCAGTGGCCTCAGCGCCACCGCCATCCAGGGCGAGTTGACCGCAGCGTTCGCCGCCGTCCAAGACGCGTTCATCATCGTCATCACCCCGCCGCCGGTGCGCGGCGTCGGCAATTCCGGCGGCTTCAAGATGTACGTCCAAGACCGCCAGGGCCGCGGCCTGGGGGCGTTGGAGGAAGCTACGGGCGAGCTGATCGGCGCCGCATTCCAGGACCCGTCGATCGCCTATGCCTTCACCTTCTTCAACACCAAAACGCCGACCATCTTCGCCGACATCGATCGGGTCCGGGCCGAAAAGCTGAACCTCCAGGCCGAGGAAGTGTTCGAGACCTTGGAGGTCTATCTCGGCTCGTCGTTCGTCAACGAGTTCAACTTCCTCGGCCGCACCTATCGGGTGACCGCCCAAGCCGACGGCAACTTCCGCGAAGACCTCGACGACGTGCTGCTTTACGAAGCGCGCAACGACGAAGGCGTGATGGTCCCGCTGGGCGCCGTCGCCAGCTTCCAGGACCAAACCGGCGCCTACCGGGTGCCGCGCTACAACCTCTATCCCGCCGCCGAGCTGCAAGGCGGGCTGATGCCCGGCATTTCCACGGGCGACGGGTTGTTGGCCATGGAGCGCCTGGCCGAACGGGTGCTACCCAGCGGCTTCGACTTCGAATGGACGGAACTCTCGCTCCAGGAAAAACTGGAGGGCGGCGGCACCATCTTCGTCTTCATCGCCGCGGTGACGTTCGTCTTTTTGCTGCTGGCGGCCCAGTACGAAAGCTGGCTGTTGCCGCTCGCGGTCGTGCTCATCGTGCCGATGTGCCTACTCGCAGCGTTGTTCGGTCTCGGCTATCGGGGCATGGAGGTCGGCATTCTCGCCCAGGTCGGCTTCGTCGTGCTGATCGCCCTCGCCGCCAAGAACGCCATCCTCATCGTCGAGTTCGCCAAGCAGAGCGAGGAACAGGGCTGCGACCGGTTCGATGCTGCGGTGGTCGCCGCCCGCACCCGCCTGCGGCCGATCCTCATGACATCCTTCGCCTTCATCCTCGGCGTGTTGCCTTTGGCCGTCGCCACCGGAGCGGGTGCCGAGATGCGCCAGTCGCTCGGCACCACGGTGTTCTCCGGCATGATCGGTGTGACGCTTTTCGGCCTGATCTTCACACCGATCTTCTACGTCATCTGCCGCAGCGTGGCGTCGGACGTCCGCGGCGCCAAACCGGTGGTGCCGGTGGAGACGTGACGATCATCTATCTCGACGCCGACGCCTGCCCGGTAAAGGACGAGACCTACCGAGTGGCCGGCCGCTACGAGCACCTGACCAAGGTCGTGACCAACGACTGGCTGCGGGTGCCCGAAAGCCCCTTGATCGAGTTGGTCCTGGTCGAACAAGGGCTGGACCGGGCCGACGACTGGATCGCCGAGCAGGCCGGCCCTGGCGACGTCGTCGTCACGGCCGACATCCCCCTGGCGCATCGCTGCGTGACCGCCGGTGCCCGCGTCCTCGCCCCTACGGGCCGTGCCTTCACCGAGGCCTCGATCGGCAACGACCTCGCCACCCGCAACCTGCTGACCGACCTGCGCGAAGCCGGCACGATCCAAGGCGGCGGTCGCCCCTTCACCAAGCAGGATCGCTCGGCGTATCTCAACGCCCTCGACGCGGCGCTGCAGGCGATCAAGCGGCTGGGGCGCTGAGCGCCCTCACCTCCAGCACTTCGACTCGCTGGGCCTGCGCGCTCTGATCGCCGAACCGACCGACCGCCGTTTCGTACGTGACCTGGCCGACCCAGCCGCTAGCTCAGATGTTCTTGGAAGAACGCGAGGGTCCGTGACCAGGCGAGTTCCGCTGCCTCGGCGTCGTAGCGGGGCGTCGTGTCGTTGTGGAAGCCGTGGTTCACGTCCGGATAAAAGTGCACGGTGAAGGTCTTGTTGCCGCCCAACAGGGCCGCCTCGTACTCCGGCCAGCCGGCGTTGATCCGCTCGTCGAGGCCGGCGTAGTGCAACAGCAAGGGCGCCTCGATCGCCGGCACGTCTTCGGCGGCTGCCTGACGCCCGTAGAACGGCACCGAGCCCTGGAGGTTCGGGTAGGCGACGGCAAGCGCGTTGCACACGCCACCGCCGTAGCAGAAACCCACCGCACCCACGTTGCCGGTGCTGTCCGGGTGACCGACCAAATGCTCGAAGCCGGCGAAGAAGTCGGCCATCAGCTTGGCCGGATCGAGTTGCCGCTGCATCTCGCGGCCCTCGTCGTCAGTGCCGGGATAGCCGCCGAGTGACGTCAGCCCATCGGGCCCGAGCGCCATGTAGCCGGCCTTGGCGGTGCGCCGTACGACGTCTTCGATGTAGGGGTTGAGCCCCCGGTTCTCGTGCACGACCAACACGGCGGGCAGCGGGCCGGAGGCGTCGGCCGGCCGCGCCATCAACCCATCGACCGTGCCGTGGCCTTCGGGCGACGGATAGCTGACCCGTTCGGTGCTGATCGACGGATCGTCCGGCGCCACCTGCTGGGCGAGCGCGTAGTCGGGTTGCAGGCTTCGGAGGACCGCCGCTGCCGCCGCCGTGCCTCCCGCAATGCTGGCGGCGCGATCGAGGAACGCGCGCTTCGACAGCTTGCCGTGCACGTAGCCATCGTAGAGTTCGAGCAACCGCTGATCGAAGTCGCTGGCCTTTTTCCGCTGCATCGACGCCCCTCCTCCCATTGGCCGCGAACGCGCGGCATTTGCGTGTCGCGTAGGCGCTATCCCTCACGACGGCAAGGCAGCTCGGCGCGGAGACTCAGGTCGCGAGGCGTTGATGCGCCGCCGTTGCGGCGAGCGCTTCCAGTAGGGCGCGAAGGTGCTTCTTGGTCGGCTCGTCGACCAGCACGCCCGCGTCGTCGAACAACGATCCGGCCTGGCTCACCATCAGCTCCGGCTTGTTGAGCACCCGGGCATCCGAAAACAGCAGCGCGTGCCGCAGTTGATACTGCATTCGCGCGGTACCCCAGCGGCCGGGCGACGCGCCCGTGATCGCCACCGGCTTGCCGGCGAGCGCCTTGTTCGGAACACGCGACACCCAGTCGAGCGCGTTCTTGAGCACGCCCGGCAACGAGTAATTGTACTCCGGCGAGGCGATCAATACGGCATCGGCCGCAGCAATCGTCTCGGCCAAGGCTTGCACCGCCGGCGGTACGCCCTCGGCCACCTCGAGGTCGCCGTCGTAGAGCGGCACGCCGTGGAGCGTCACCACCTCGACGGCCATACCGACGGGCGCCTCCGCTGCGGCAGCGCGAAGCAAGGCGGTGTTGAGAGAAGCGCGGCGCAGGCTACCCGAAAGGCCGACGACGGTGATCGCCAAAGCTGGTCTCCAATGGCAGGTGTCAGGCGGAGTCGGTGGCCGCATCCACGTTGGCATGGAGGTGGGCGACGAGGTCGGCCGGCAGGTTCAAACGCGCTGCCAGCATCGCCAGGTAGCCGCGCTCGGCCGGGCCGTCGGCATCGATCGCCAGGAGGGAGGCGGCGTAGATCTCACTCGCCATCTCGGGCGTCGTGGCGGGCTCCGCCACGGCCGCGACGTCGAGCGGCTTCGACAGCTCTTCGAACACGAACGCCTTGTCGTCGGCATCCAGCTCCAGCTGATCGATGTGGCCGAAGATCCGCCGCTGCTCGTCGGCGTCGATGTGGCCGTCGGCCTTCGCCGCGGCGATCATCGCCCGCAACAGCGCGCGGCCGAGAAGGTCTTGCTCGGCGGGCGCCTCCGGCAGGAACGGTGTACCCGCCGGCGGCGCCGCAATCACCGGCTCGGCCGGGGCTGCCCCTGCAGCGGGTGCCGCCGTCGCCGGCGCCTGACCGGCCTGATAGTCGGACCATGCCTTGTAGGCCAGGCCACCGATCACGGCCATGCCGCCGAACTTCAGGGCATTCTTGGCGAGCTTCTTCGGCTTCTTGCCAGCCAGCAGGTAGGTGGCGAGGCCACCGGCGACGGCGCCGGTCGCCAAGCCCTTCTTGCCTTGCAGCATGCCGCCGAGATTGCCGCCGCCAGCCCCGGCGCCCGTGAACTGGTCCAACAGCCGCTTCGCATCGAACATCCGCGCCCTCCTCCATCCGCGTTCGCCATGTGGCCTTCGGGTGGGTCGATGTCCAGGTGCGACCGGATCGACGCCCAGGGCGCAGGTGCTCAGTCCGGGGGCACGGCCGAAGCGGCCCGGGCGGTCGCGAAGTCGACGACGAGCGGCGGCTCGCCATCCGCCTGGTAGAAGAACCGCAGCTGGCGACGACGGCCGACGAGCTTCGCCGGCAAAGGCCTGACGCGGTGACCGCCGCCGAGCAGCGCCGTCACGGCACCGACGTCGGTTCGTTCCTCCTCCTCGACGCGCAACAGGTGGGCCTTGCGTCCGTCGGGCAGCGCCATCGCCAGCGGGATACCGGCCAGGCGCAAGAAGCTCACCGGGTCGTTGGTGCCGCGGAAGCCCTCGATGAACGCGCGCTCGACCAGATCGACATCGGGCTCGGTCGTCGGCGCGCCGGCGTCCGCGTCCGCGTCCGGCGGTCGATGTGGCGTTTGCCACTGCGCCGGCCGATCGGCGTTGTGGCCGCGCCGCTCGTGGTCGGCGTCGTGCATCAATACGCGACCGGCTGATCGATGATCGTCCGGTGCTTGCCGAGCGTGCCGTTCGCGACCATCGCGCCGAGGGCTTCCACGACCACGCGGGTCGCCAGGAGCGCCGTGATGTCGGACGTGTCGTAGGGCGGGCTGACCTCTACCACCTCCAGCCCACAGATCCCCTCTTTGGCGACCAAACCCAACAGCTTCAGCACCTCGCGTGGCAGGAAGCCACCGGGCTCTGGCCAACCCGTGCCGGGCACGAATCCGCAGTCGACGCTGTCGACGTCGAAGCTGAGATACACGGCATCGGCGCCGTCCCAGGCGAGTTCGAGGGCGATCTCGGCGACCTTCTCCAGCCCCAGGCGCTCGACGTCTTCGATCGTGAGCACGTTGGTTCGTCGACGCCGCGCCTCCTCGACCCCGGGTCGTGGGACCTGCCAACCGCCGATACCGACCTGGACCAAATTGCTCGCAGGCACGTTCGGCAGCTCGGTCGCCCAGTACCAGGGCGTGGTGTGCATCCGCTCGTCCAGGTCCTTCGCTTGAATGTCGATGTGCCGATCGAAGTGGATGATGCCGATGCGCTTCGAGGTGCACTGGGCAATGCCGCGGACGCAGGGGAACCCGATCGAATGATCGCCGCCGAGCATCAGCGGCAGGGCGCCCGAGCTCGCGACGTGGGCAACGCCCCGGGTGATCTGGTCGAAGCTCTTCTCGAGGTTGGCCGGAATGGTGAAGACGTCGCCGGCATCGCAGAGCGTCATCTGTTCGCGCAAATCGACGCCCAGCTCGTAGTTGTAGGGGGTGTAAAGCGCGGAGATGCGGCGGATGCCCTGCGGGCCGAAGCGGGTGCCGGGCCGGTAGGTAGTGCCGCTGTCGAAGGGGATGCCGACGATCGCCGCATCGTACTTGCCGACGTCGCGAACGTTCTCGACGTAAGGTGCTTTGAGGAAGGTGTTGATGCCGGCGAAGTGTGGGAGCTCGCCCCGCGCGAAGGTGGGGATCGTATCGTCGGTGAGGCACTCGGCGCCGGGCAGGCCCATCTCCTTCGCCCAGCGCGCCTCGCGGTTCCAGCCCTCGCTCGACAGCCGGCCCTCAGCCTCCACCGCCTGCCAACCGAGGCTGTTCAGCCGGGCGTAGCTAGGATGGTGCGCCCGGCGCTCCTGCGGCCGGATCGCCAAGGGGGCCAGCGGGCGTGGCGAACGCATCGGGCAGGTCTCCTCGTGGTCCGGCGCCGCGATTGCGGCCGGGCAGGTCGTAGGTGATCGTCGCACCATAGCGCTCGGGTGCCTGGGGGTCATGGCGCACCTTGTCGAAGGTCAAGACGCGCGTCCCGAGCTTGAACGCCTCGCCGAGGTCATGGGTGACCATGAACACGGTCATGCCGGTGCGCCCCCACAGCCGCAGCAGCAATTGCTGCATGTCGAGCCGGATGCCCGGATCGAGCGCGCCGAACGGTTCGTCGAGCAGCAACACCCGAGGCTCGCGCACCAGCGCCTGGGCGATCGCCAGCCGCTGCTGCATGCCGCCCGAGAGCGCGCCGGGCCAGGCGTCCTTGACGTGACCCAAACCGACCTCTTCGAGCAGGGCTGCAGCCTGCTCCAGCGCTGCGCGCCGCGCTTTGCCGCGTAGACGACCAAGGGCCCCGCCGTCGCGAAACTCGAGGCCGAGCACGGCGTTGTCGAGGACGCTCAGATGCGGAAACACCGAATAGCGCTGGAAGACGACGCCGCGATCGGGGCCCGGTTCGAGACGGAGCGGCTCGCCGTTCACCGTGACGGCGCCCCGCGACGGTCGTTCATCACCGAGCAGGATCCTAAGGAACGTGGTCTTGCCGCATCCAGACGCACCGACCAGGGTGACCAGGCTGCCGCTGGCGACCGACAGGCTGACCCGCTCCAGAATCGGTCGGTCGTCGAAGCTCTTCCACAAGCGCTCGACGACGATCTCGCTCATCGTCCCTCGGACCAGGGGAACAGTCGCTGCTGGAGCCAGTGCAAGCCGGCGTCCATGAGGTAGGCGAGGAACGTGATCCAGAGCACGTAGGGCAGGATGACGTCCATCGCCAGGAACCGGCGCACCAGAAAGACGCGGTAGCCAAGGCCTTCGGTTGAGGCGATCGCCTCGGCCGCGATCAGGAACAACCACGCCGGCCCGATCGCGAGGCGGAGCGCCGCGAGCAGCCGCGGCAGGACTTGTGGCACCACGACCCGCACCGCGATCTGCAAGGTCGTCGCGCCCAGGGTCTGGGCTTTGACCAGCAGTTCCCGTGGCAGCTCGCGGACCCGGAACGCGACGTCGCGGACCAGAAACGGCGCCACACCGATGGCAATGAGCGCCACCTTGGACAACTCGCCGAGGCCCAGGAGGATGAACAAGATGGGCAAGATGGCCAGGGGCGGCACCATCGAAACCGCGGCGACGAAAGGCCCGAGCGTGGTGCCGATCACTGGCAACAGGCCGATGACGACGCCCAACGTCAAGCCTACCACGGCCGCGATCGCCAGCCCTTGGGCGAGCCGCTTCAAACTTGCGCCAGTGTCGACCCAAAGGAGGCGTTGGCCGGTTCGGCGATCCTCTTCGAAGGCCATCCGCCCCATCGCTTCGGCCATGGCGCCGGCAGATGGCAGAAGCTTGTCGTCCGGGTTGGCGGCGCGGCGCGCATCGGATGCGATCAAGTAGACGACGATCAGGAGCACGAACGGCAGGGCCGCCAGCACCAACGACAGTTCCCGGCCCGGCTTCCAATTCAGTAGCCGGACCGCACGGCTCAAAGCGCGTCGTCCGCCGCCATCTGCATGAAGTCGGCGGTGAACCGGAGCTTGACGTTGTCGGAGCTACCCAAGGTGGAGCCGTCCGGAAAGGCGATACCGACGGTATCGAGCCCGCCCTCGAGCAACCCGTGGACGTCGGAGAAGCGGCGAACCTTGTCCATCGTCGCGAGGAGGTCGGGCGAGGTCGCAAACGTCACGGCTTCGGCCGGATCGTAGAACATCCGCGTCGATGCGAGCTGGGCCTCGAAGCCGGCGAGGTCCGTGCCGGAGGCCGCGGCCATGGCGGTGCGCGCGTCGATCCCCTCGGTGCCCACACCCGACATCAAGGCCATCGTCTCGTACCAGGCGCCGACCAGCGCCTTGCCGAAGTCAGGGTTGGCGGCAAGGACGTCGCTGTCGACGACCATCATGTCGATGATCTCGCCAGGGATCTGGCTCGAATCGAACAGTTTGGTGGCACCGGGAAAGGCTTGGACCTCGGCGAGCAGCGGGTTCCAAGTGACGACGTTGCTCACGTCGTCACTGGAGCCGAACACCGCCACGAGGTCCGCATCGGACGTGTTGACGACGGTCAGATCGCGTTCGGCCAAGCCGTTCGCCTCCAATGCCCGCGCGAGCAGATAATGCGAGACCGACAATTCGACCAAGTTGACGCGCTCGCCCTTCAATTCCGCGACGGACGTCGCCGTCTTCGCCACGATGCCGTCGTTACCGTTCGAGAAGTCGCCGATGATCAATGCGGTCGAATCGACGCCGCCCACCGCCGGAATGGTCAGGGCATCCATGTTGGTCATGACGCAGCCGTCGAAGCCACCCGCCGTGTACTGGTTGATGCTCTCGATGTAGTCGTTGACCTGGACCACCTCGATCTCGATGCCGTAGCGGTCGGCCCATTTGGTGACGATCCCGGCGTCTGCGGCATAGCCCCACGGCATCCAGCCGACGTAGATCGACCAAGCGATGCGGAAGCTGTCGCGGGCCTGGGCGACGGCCGGCAGGCACAGCGTGGCGGCGATGACGATGGCTGAAACGACCTGACGCATGGTGAACCTTCGCGAACGAGAACTGGTGCTCTTGAGGCAGCAAGCTGCATGCCAAGCAGGCAACATGCTCCCACGCGCCAGCCTCGCGCAACAGAACTGCCGTCAAATTCAGCAGTCTGCCGCGGCGATGCTCCGAGGGATCAGATCGAATCGAAGCTGGGCTCGTCGCTAGGCCGCGACAGGTCGATGCCGTTGCCACCGCCACTGGCCTGGCCGCCCGCCCATTGCGCGAGGCGCTGGAGGTTGGCCAGTGAGTTCAAGTGGACGTAGATCAACTCCAACGCGTCGCTTTTCAGTAGATCGTGGACGACGTCCGGCTGCAGCGCTTTGAGCTTTTCACGATTGACGGCCTGGACGCCCGCCAAACCGATTTGCTGCCCACTACCGACCTTCAGGCTGATTTGCACCGGCGCCAGCAGGTCCAGGCTCTTCAACCGTTCGCAGAACTGCTTCGTCCGCTCGAACTCGACCTGGTACTTCTGCACGAAATTGATGACGTTCTGCAGGTACTGCGTCCGCTCGCCGGTGGAATCGAACAGCCGCTCGCCCTCGCCGTTCTGATTGCAGCCGTCGTAGGTCTCGTCGATGCACAGGGTGAAGGCCTTGCCCTCGGCAGTGTTGGCGAACACGAACGGGTAGCGGCGGAGAAATGCGGGAACATAAGACACCCGCCAGCCGTCATTGTCGTCCAGATACAGATTTTGCCCATCGCGCGCGCCGAGGATCACCGCCGGCATCGGCAAGTCCTGGCCAGCGAACACGATCGCATGATCGCGCGCCGCCGCCGGGATCTCGGTGGCCATCACCGGCAGTGAGTTGACGTCGCGCGCCACGCCGTATCGCTGCGTCGCGCGGATGCTCCAACCGGCGTGACGTTGGCTGGAAAGAGGAACCGCACGTTCGTAGATCAGCAATTGGCGCGCCATGTCCTTGTCTCCTGGGTCGTGGCTTGGGCATAATCGGCAGGTTGGACCGCGGTGCACTGCACGCGCGGCTCTCCGTACCTAAGGGCGCCTCCGGTGAGAAGACACCGGTTCGAACCCGCGGTAGATTGGATGATCCTGGTCCGCACTGGACGCAACCCACGCCCGACCGGCGACGATGACGGAGCGAACACAGTTGGCGGCAACCGAAAGTCCGCGGGCCATGCTCCGCGTTGCAGTGCGGCGCAATCGACTGCTCATGGGGCTTTTGGCGCTGATAAGTTGCGCGATCGCGCTGCTGATGCTCGCCGGCCCCCTGTACATGCTACAGATCTACGACCGGGTACTGGTCTCGGGCAGCGTCGAAACCTTGCTGCTGATCACCGCGTTGGCGGCGGCGGCATTCCTTACGTACGGCGTTCTGGAGGCGATGCGGCTCCAAGCCGGGCGACGGTTCGGCCTGTGGTTGGAAAGCTATCTGTTCGAGCCGTCGCTCCAGGCCGCGGCACGGATGGCCGAGGGGACCAAGCCCCACGAGGACCTCTCGCGGGTGCGCGAAAGCTACCAGACGCCCGCGCTGTTCGGGGTCATGGACCTGCCGTTCTCGATCCTGTTCCTCGCCGCCATGGCGATCCTGCACCCCTGGCTGGGCATCTACGGTGTGGCGGCGATGCTGATCCTGGCGATCGTGACTGGCATCAATGCCTGGCGCACCATGCGCGGGCAGACCATCACGGCGCGCGCCGGACAGATGATCAGCCGCCGCGCCGACGCGTTTCTCAGCGGGCGCCGGATGCTCCGGGCGATGGGGCTCGAAACCGGCCTTTTGGCCCGGCTTTCGGCCGACCGGACCGAGGCGACGCCGACGATCGTCGAGACGATGGACGAGTCTGCACAACTCACCGGTCTCGCTCGTTTCCTTCGCTACGCGCTGCAATCTGGCGTCCTCGGCCTGGGTGCGTATCTCGTTCTCCAGGGCGAACTCGGCGCCGGCGCGATGATCGCGGCGTCGATCCTGCTCGGTCGCTGCCTCGCGCCAGCCGACCAAGCGATCTCGGGAATGCACGTGCTGGTCAACGGCCGCCGGGCGTGGCGCCGCGTCCAGTCCTTGCTCGACAAGACGGAGGACGTGATCCCGCGTGATCGGCTGCCTGATCCCGAAAACGTCCTGACCGTCCGCAAGGCCTCGGTCGCCCTTTCGCCGACCCAAGTAATCCTCCGCGACGTCGGGTTGGAGTTCAAAGGCGGTGAGCTCGTCGCCGTGATCGGTCCGTCCGGCGCCGGCAAGACCACGCTTCTAGACTTGCTCGCCGGCGTCCGGCGGCCACAGGTCGGCGAAGTGACGCTCGGTGGAGCCTCGGTCGAACTCTACCCGGCGACGCAGTTCGGCCAGCTCGTGGGTTATCTTCCCCAGCACCTGGCGCTTTTCCCGGCAACCATCGCCGACAACATCGCCCGGCTAGCGCCGGAGGTCGACCGGGACGCGGTGTTCGTCGCCGCCGACGGCGCCGGCGCGACGCCGATGATCAAGGCGCTGAAGGAAGGTTTCGAGACCATATTGGAGGCCGACGGTATGCCGCTCTCGGGCGGCCAGCGCCAACAGGTAGCGCTCGCCCGCGCCGTCTACGGCGATCCGCCGGTGTTGATTCTCGACGAGCCCTACGCCCATCTCGACGGCACGGCGACGCGGGCGCTGGAGACGCTGTTGAAGCAGCGTCGCGAGGACTCGAAACTGACGATCATGGCGGTGCACGATCTGCGTCTGGCGTCACTTGCCGACCGGATCGTGGTCATCCGCAACGGGCAGATCGCCGCCGACGGACCGGCCCGCGAAATCATCGCCCGTCTCCAACAACCCACGCGTCTGGTAGCCAACGCATGAACACGTTCTGGTCAATGCTCCGCTTGCCGTTCATGATGGCGCTCGTCGCCGGCATCGCGTTCTTCGGCGGACTGCTGGTGTTCTCCTCCTATGCACCGATGGCGACCGGCGCCGTCGCGACCGGTGAGTTGGTTCACCTGTCACAGCGCCTGCCCATCGGCCACCAGCAAGGCGGACGGATCGCCGAGGTGCTGGTCCGCGACGGCGATCGCGTCGAAGCCGGTGCCGCGCTGATGCTCCTCGAAGATCCCGAGCTGGAGCGGCAGGTCACCGTACTCCGCCAGCGCGCCCACGAGGCCTCGGTGACGGTGGCGCGGTACGACGCATTGATCGAAGAACGCGACGAGCTGGTGGTCGACGGCAGCGCGCCGGAAGACGTGCTACGCCGCCATCAAAGCCTGCTTGCGCGCGAGCGCGAGGCACACACCCAAAGGTTGTTGCTGCTGGAGGAACGCATCGCGTTGAAGCAGGCCGAGATCGAAGGTCTCGCCGACGTGAAGCAATCCAAAGAGCGTGAGGTCAAGGAGGTCTCGGACCAGGTCGAGCTGTTGGAGGAGCTGGAGCGCCGCGGCGCAGCGCCAAGAATGCGCGTTCTGGAGATGCGCCGCCAACGCTACGACATCGACACCGACCTCTCGGAGATCACCCTCCAACTGCAGCGGGCGCGCTTGGAGTTGAACGACGCGCGCGTGCAGTACGCGAACGAGCGCGCCGACGCGTTCCGCCGCTACGAGTCCGAACGCTCGGCGAGCGTCGCCGAACTGGACGAGCATCAGACGTCGTTGGTGGCACTAGAAGACAGCCTCGAGCGGCTGGTGCTTCGCGCGCCGCAGGCCGGACACGTGATCGACCTGCGCTTCCGTGGACCCGGCGCCATCCTCGAACCCAATGCGGAAGCCGTTGCGCTGGTTCCGGAGGGCGAGGTCTTCATCATCCAGGCGATGCTCTCGCCGATGGACGTCGACCGGGTGCAGATCGGTCAGACGGCAGACATTGCGTTCTCACACCTGCCGAGCCGCTACGCCACGCGACTGCACGCAACCTTGGAGCAGATCGACGCCGGACGGACGGACGACGAGACGGGGTCGTTCTACCGCGCTTGGCTGACCCTCAGCGACGAGTCGTTGGAGTTCGCCCGCGAGAACGGTGGCATCATCTCCGGCGCACCCGTCGAGGTCCGGATCAACACCGGTGAACGCAGCCTTGCGTCGTACATCATCGAGCCGCTGTCCGGCTTCTGGTTCAAGGGCCTGCGCGAAAGCTGAGGTCCCGCCTGCGTTCACGATCCCGCGCTCACGGTTGCGCAGCGCCAAGTGGGGCGGCATGGCAGGCCCGAACGCGTTCTGAGGAGGACATGATGCGACGGCTTTTCTTGGGTTTGGCGCTGCTGGCGCTGTCGACGTCGGCTGCTTTCGCCGCCGATGGCTTCGCCGAGCTGCCCGGTTGGGAAATCCGCCAGAGCGAGCACGACTACGCCACGCTGATGCAGCGGACCGAGGACGCGGTGAAGGCCAGCCCGCTCAACGTCGTCACCAAAGCGAGTGCGACCGTTGGCGCCAAGTCCCTGGGCGTGACGATCCCCGGCAATGCGGTGCTCGGGGTCTACGCTCCTGATTTCGCGATCAGGATGCTCGAAGCCAGTGTGCAGGCAGGGATCGAAGCGCCGCTTCGCCTCTACGTCACCGAGAGCGGGGACGGCACCGCTGTCTTGAGCTACGTCCGCGCCACCCAGGTCTTCGCACCGTACACAGATGGCGGCGAGGCATTGGCGACGATGGCCGCCGAACTCGACGCCATTCTCGAAACGATCGCGGACAACGCGGTCAACTGACCGCGCGGTCGCCATCGCCCGACGGCGATGGCGACGAACGGGGCCGAGCTGCAGGCAGCGAACGCATGACCAAGGCGACCGGCGATCAGGCGTTCCTCGCGAACAGCAACAAAGGTCGTGAGCTCGAACTGACCTATGCTGGCGCGCTCAGCTTCTGCCGCCGTCGCTACAGCCGAGACCTCACGGGCGTCGACGTCGCCGTGACCGGCCTGCCCTTCGATGGCGCGGTCACCTACCGGCCAGGCGCCCGGCTCGGTCCGCGGGCGATCCGGGCAGCATCGGTCCAACTGGCCGAGCTGTTGGCCTTTCCGTTCGGGTTCGATCCGTTCGAGCGACTAGCCGTGATCGACTACGGCGACGCGTTCGTCGATCCCGGCGCTCCGTTGACGGTGGCCGCAAGCTTGGCTGATCACGTAGCGACGATCGTCGATTCCGGAGCATGGTGCCTCGCCCTCGGCGGCGACCACTTCGTCACCTACCCGTGCCTCCAAGCTCATGCCGCGCGCCACGGCGCCCTTGGGCTGATCCAGTTCGATGCGCATTCGGATACTTGGCCCGACGATGGCGCGCGCCTCGACCACGGCACCATGTTCCTGCGGGCGGCCCGCGACGGCCTGATCGATCCGGCCCGCTCGGTGCAGGTGGGTCTGCGCACACACAATGCCGAGTCCCATGGCTTCACGCGGCTCACGGCACCCTGGGTGCATCGCCACGGACTCGATGCGACGCTGGAGCGCATCCGCCGCGTGGCCGGCACCGGCCCGGCCTACGTCACCTTCGACGTCGACTGTATGGATCCGGCCTTCGCGCCCGGCACGGGCACCCCGGTGCCAGGCGGCTTCAGCAGCGCCCAGGCGCTGGAGTTGGTGCGTGGCCTCGAGGGATTGAACCTCGTTGGCGCCGACGTCGTCGAGGTCGCCCCAGCGTACGACGTCGCCGAGATCACCGCACTCGCCGCCGCCACCGTTGCACACGACCTCATCGCCGTGCTGGCTGCCGGCCGCGCCTGATACGCGCCTTGTGGTTCCGCCAATCTAGGTATATTTTCAT
>JBCBTD010000080.1:0-16842 GCA_039818825.1 Pseudomonadota bacterium | reverse complement strand
GCCCGGTTTCTCGACCGCGTGGGCTGGCAGTTCGGCGTTGACCTCGACCCCGGCAAGTTCGAACGAGGCGTAGGTCCTGGCACCCGTCGGCTGCACCAGGTCGATCATCACGCCGAGCGGCTCCTGGCCGGGGCGTCCGTTGGTCTCGTAGGCCAGATGCTCGGGCCGCACGCCCATCACCACGTCGCGCTCCAGCCACGGGTGGTAGCGGTCACCGGCCGTCGCCGGCAGCGACAGCTCGCGCCCGGGCTCGAAGCGCGCGACCACGCGATCTTTGGCCTGGTGTAGCATGCACGGCACGAAGTTCATCTGCGGCGAGCCGAGAAACCCGGCGACGAAGCGCGTGGCGGGGCGTTCGAACAGATCCAGCGGCGAGCCCTGCTGCTCGATCACGCCGTCGCGCAAGAGGACGATCCGATCCGCCAAGGTCATCGCCTCGACCTGGTCGTGGGTGACGTAGATCGTCGTCTTGCCGATCTCCTGATGCAGACGCTTGATCTCGGCACGCATCCCCTCGCGCAACTGCGCATCGAGGTTCGACAAAGGCTCGTCGAACAGGAACAGCCGCGCATCGCGGACGACCGCACGGCCGATCGCCACCCGTTGGCGTTGCCCGCCCGAGAGCTGCCGCGGCTGGCGCTCCAAGAGCGTCTCGATGCCGAGCATGGTCGCGGCGCGATGGACCCGTTCGTTGACCTCGCGATCGGGGAAGCGTCGCGCCCTGAGGCCGAAGGCTATGTTCTCGAACACCGAAAGGTACGGGTAGAGCGCGTAGTTCTGGAACACCATGGCGATGTTGCGGTCGCGCGGGCGCATGTCGTTCACGACGTCGTCGTCGATCTGGATCGTGCCGCCGTCGATGGCTTCGAGCCCGGCGATCGCGCGCAGCAAGGTGCTCTTGCCGCAGCCCGAGGGGCCGACGAAGACACAGAACTCGCCCTCGGCGACCTCGAGGTCGATGCCGCGCAGCGCGTGGACCTGACCGTAGTGCTTGTGGACGCCCGACGTCCGCAGTCGTGCCATCAGCCGGTCATCCCTTCACCGCACCCATCGAGATCCCGCGGACCAGGTAGCGCTGCAGGAGGGCGACGACGATGAAGATCGGGATGGTACCGAGCGTGCTCATCGCCGCGATTTTCGCCCAGAAATTCGATTGACCGCCGAAGTAGTGGGTGACCTGGACGGGAAACGTGGTCACCTCGCTGCGGGTCAGCACCAGCGCGAAGATGAAGTCGTTCCAGGCGAAGACGAACGTGAAGACGGCCGTGGCGAACAGGCCAGAGCGCGCCATCGGGAAGACCACCTTGCGCAAGACTTCCAACCGGGTGCAGCCGTCGACGAGTGCCGATTCTTCGAGCTCGAGCGGGATGTCTTGGATGTAGCCGCGCATCATCCAAATCACGTAAGGCAGATTGAACGCAGTGTAGAGCAGGACGAGGCCGATATACGTATCGACCCAGCCGAGTTTCACGTAGAGCAAGAAGACCGGAAAGACGATGACGATCGGTGGAATCATCCGATTGGAGAGCACCCACATCGCAAAGTTGTCACCGCCCGTGCGAAATCGGGCGATGCTGTAGGCACACATCGTGCCGAGCAGCATGGCGAGCATGGTACTGAGGGTGGCGACGACGATGCTGTTCCAAATCGTCCAGACGTCACCGTCTTTGAACAAGACCAGGTAGTTCGAGAACTGGATCTGCGCCGGCAACCAGATCGGAGGCGAGGCGAAGATCTCCTCTGGCGTCTTGAAGGAGATCATCACCAGCCAGTAGATCGGGAACAGAAAGAAGGCGAGGGCGGCCGCGACGAGCAGGTAGCGGATGGCCAGCGTGCGCGCGGACCGGCTCATCGGGCGATCCGGATACGGCGGAGCGCCAGCATGACCAGAAGTGAGAGCAGCAGAATCGTGACGAACGCCATGGCAGCGGCATAGCTGGTCTCGAACTGCTGAAACGCCAGCACGTAGGCGTAGAGCGAGATTGTCTCGGTCATCGTCCCAGGACCGCCGCGGGTGAGCGCGTAGACGACGTCGAACAGGCGGAACAGGTCGAGTGCGCGGATCAGGATGGCGATTGCCATCACTGGCCAGATCGCCGGCAGGACGACGAGCCGGAAGGTGCGCCAGAAGCTGGCGCCGTCCAATTCGGCCGCCTCCATCAACGACCGGTCGACATCCGAGAGCGCCGCCAACAGCAGCAGGAACATGAAGGGCGTCCACTGCCAGACCTCGGCCAGCAGGATCGCCGGATAGACGAAGCTCGGGTTGACGGTCCAAAGGATCGTCACGGGCTCGCTCGTGAACCACGACAGGATCTGGTTGATCGGGCCGAACCGGTTGTCGAACAACAACCGCCACGCCGCACCAGCAACGATCGGCGACACGACCACCGGCAGCACCAAGAGTGCGACGAAGATCTGGCGCCCAGGCAGCCGCTCCAAGAGCAACAACGCGAGCGCCAGACCGAGCAGGAGTTCGGCCGGCAGGGCGATCACCAGAAACAACAACGTGTGCAACAGCGCCTCGAAGAAGCGCTCGTCGCCGAGCAAGCGCGCGTAGTTCATCAACCCACGGAAGCTCGTGTCTTCCATGAACATGTCGATGCCCTGGAAGCTGACGAACAGCGTGTAGAGGATGGGGAAGAGCCCAACCAACAAGATGACGAAGACCGCCGGCCAGATCATCAATGTCTTGAAGCGACGGTCGACGAACAGCGACGTCTGGGTGCCGAGCGACATGGGAGAAAGCACCGGTTGCGGAACGAGTGGGTCCCGGGGGCGCGGGCGCCCCCGGTCGCAGACGTCAGTTCGGGTACGCGTTCGGCTTCGACGACCAGTCGGCATAGGCCTCGCGTTGGGCGTCCGTACCGATCCGTTCGGTCACCTCGTCCCATTGCGCGGCGACGTCATCGAGGATCTGCTTGGGGTCCTCGCCCGCCCAAAGCCTCGAAATGCCCTGGCGCAACGCCTCTTCGTAGCGGTCGGTCTGTAGCAGCGACAGATCGAGCAGCCCGTCCACGGCGCCGGCCTGCAGGGCTGCCAGATACTGAGGCGCCTCGGGCCAACGGCCCTGGTACTCGGCGCTGGAGAAATGGCTGTCGCGGAACGGGTCGCGCAGCGCGTAGGGCAACTGCACCCGCTCCAAGCTGGTCTCTTGCGAGTTCAGCCACTGGATGAACAGATAGGCCGCCTCCTTGTTCGCCGACGAGGCCGAGATGCCGAGCGAGAAGCCGGCCGCAAGTTGCGGATGGCCGCCGGGCGGCAGGGCGTAGCCGACCTTTCCGGCGATCGTCGATTCCGGCACCCAGGAGAGCGCTTCGGTGTCGGTGCCGTAGCCGGCGGCCCAGCGGCCGTAGGGCGGCCAGGAGATGGTCATCGCCGTGTCGCCGGCGAGGAACGCCGCCAGGTTTTCGACGAAGCCCCAGGTTTCGACACCCGCCGGCATGCAGTCGTTTTCCTCGCGCATCTCGGTCAGCACCCGGACGCCGACGTCGCTGTTGACCGTTGCCGCCATGGTTTCGGGATCGAAGAACCGTCCGCCCTCGGTGCGGAAGCGCTCCTGGAACATGAACTGGGCATAGGGCGCGTCGCGGAAGAACGCGGCGCCGTAGGGTTCGCCACCGGTGGTCTCGGTGATGTAGCAGGCGACGTCCTCGAACTCGGCCCAGGTCGTCGGCGGCACCGGCAGATCGTAGCCGTGCTGCTCCTTGAAGCCCGCCTGCAGCTCCGGATCGCCCAGCACGTCGGTGCGGTAGTAGAACAGGAACACGTCGCCGTCGTCCGGGAAGCCGTAGATCGTGTCGCCGACTTTCATCTGGTTGTCGCGATAGACCGGCGCGATCTCCTGCAACTCCTCAGCGTAGCCGTACTTCTCGACGTAGTCGTCCAGGGGTTCCAGGGCGCCGGCGCGAGCGAGGTCGGCCATCCACGACGGGATCACGTTGAGCGCGTCGTAGGCTCCGGTTCCGGCACGGTGCTCCTGCAGGATCTTGGTGAACATCTCGGCCGTCGGAACCTCGATGACCTTGACGTCGATCCCGGTCAGCTCCTTCCACTTGGGCCCGCTGAAGTTCAGCGGGTCCAAGGATTGCAGCCCGGCCTCCCAGACGATGGTGATCTCGCTGCCTTCATAGGCTTTGGCGGCCTCGACGGCCCGCTCCGCGGCGCTCTGGGCCATGGCGATCGTGCTCGTCGAAACGAGGAGCGCGGCGGCCATGGCCGCGCCCAGATACCCCCTCTTCTGCATCGGTTTCTCACTCTTCCCTGATTCGTGTTTGCGGTTGTTTTTACGATCGTGCCGCACCGAACCGTCGGGCGCAGGCCTGGAGTTTGGCCTTGAACGCGGCGTGGTCGATGATGCCTCGGTTGATGATCCCGCGCGGAACCTCGCCCCGCCGGAGCGCCTGCACGGCCGCCACGTCTGCGGCGCCGTTGCCAGCGAAACACTCGTCCGTCCAGCAGAGCGCGTGGGGGGCGACGATGACGTTCTCCAGTGCGAGGATCGGCTCGTCGGCGGGCGCGGGTTCGACCTCGAACACGTCCAGGCCTGCCCCAGCCAAACGGCCGCTCGCCAACGCGTCGTACAGCGCGCGCTGATCGACTACCGGTCCGCGAGCGGTGTTGATGACGAACGCCGTCGGCTTCATCAGTGCCAAGCGCTCGGCGTTGACGACGTGGTGGGTCGACTCGCTCAGCGGCACGCTGACGGACAGGAAGTCGGCATCGCGGAACAGCCGTTCCATGGACACCAGTTCCACACCCAAGCTACCGGCCACCTCGGGGTCCGCATAAGGGTCGTGGGCCATGAACCGAAGGCCGAAGGGTGCTGCCAGGCGAAACACCTCGGCGCCGATGTTGCCCATGCCGAGTTGGCCGATCGTCTTGCCGATGAGGCCGTCGCCCATATGCTCCGCGCGTTGGTTCCAGCCTTCCGGTCCTTGCCGACAGAGCCGGTCCTTGATCAGCATCCGCTGCGAGAGCGCCAGCACGAAGGTGAGGATCGATACCGCCACCGGTCGGCGGACGCCGTCGGGCGTGATCACCGCGGCGATCTCGGCCTCGTTGCAGGCGTCGAGATCGACGTTGTCGTAGCCGACGCCGAACCGGGCGACCATCGCCAGTCGGCCGTCGGGAGGCACGCTCGAACGCCCGAACTTGGGCACCAGCAGAATCAGCGCGTCGGTGTCGGCGAGCCCCGCTGCGGGGATGACGCCGTCCTCGGCGGCGACGTAGCGAAGATCGATACCCGGATCGTCGCGTAACGGGCCGACGTCGAACATCGGAAAGGCCGGCGTGCCGTCGGGCTTGTTGAAATCGCTGCTGAGGGCGACGCGGAACTTGTCCATGCCGCCAGCCCTCAGCCGCCGCAGCCGGCGCGGATCGCGTCGACGCCGTCCTTCAAGGCCGCCTGGAACACCCAGACGTCACCGGCATAGCAGATGAAGTCGAACCCTTCGGCATTGAGCGCGATGCCGGCGGCCGCGTCCGGGACCAGCCGGCCCAGTGCCTTGCCGTGCCGTTTCCCGGCCGCGACCACGGTGGCGATGGCGTCCTTGAAGATCGGGCTGTCGAACTCGCCGGGTATGCCGAGCGAGCATGACAAGTCGAAATGGCCGACCCAGAGGCAGTCGACGCCGTCGGTGGCCGCCAAGGCATCCGCATTGTCGACGCCTTCCTTGGTTTCGATCTGGCAGAAGAGCGTCATGCGGCGGTTGGCAGCCGCCAGCTTTTCCATAACCGGGCCGGTCACGTACTGGTCGTGGGCGACGCCGAGGGCGACGCCGCGCTTGCCGTCCGGCACGTACTTGCAGCAGTCGAGCAGTGCGCGGGCTTCGGTGGTGTCGTTCACCATCGGCACCATGACGCCCTCGGCGCCCATGTCCGCAGCCCGGGCCACGTGATGATACTCCTTGCTCGGCACCCGGACGATCGCAGGCACGCCCGCCGCTTCGAAGTAGCGGAGCACGTTCTTGATCGTCTCGTGATGGAAGCCCGAATGCTCGGTGTCGAACAGGACGAAATCGCAGCCGGCGTTGCGCAGCATGTAGCCGATGCCTGGTGTGGCGAACTCGACGATGAAGTGCCCGACCTTCAGCTCGCGCGTGGTCGCCTGCGTCTTGAGTGACGCCTTGGCCATGGTTGCCTCCCTGTTTGTCCCTACTATCGGACCTTTCCGCAGGCCCTGTCCAGCCGGTCGGCGGGGAAGGTGGGCCGGCGACGGGAGCGGCCAAGCTCGCGCGGTCTAGGTGAACATGAAGCTCCCGGCGCCCGGAGTGCCGGCAATGCCCGCGACGAGTACGTTGGCGAACGTGCTCGCGCCGGACGTTCCGCTCGACAGGTGTCGACGTTCAGCGCGGATCGACGACTGCGTGACCAACCAACCGCACTCGGGCTGCGGCGTGCTCTCGCCTCAGGTGGTCCGAGCGCGTCGTGCCCAACGCCAACACGTTGGCTGTCCGAAAAAACGGGCTCACACCAGCGACACGGAGGGCCGCTACACACCCCTCCAGTCCGGCCCGACCCGACCAGCCCACCGGAGTGTCGAGCGGATGATGGTGGTGCAGCAGGGATGCGTGAATCGTTTTGAGCATTGCAATGAAAAGAATCATTTTGACTGCCTAGTGACGGCAAATGGCCTCCGCTTACACTTGCTTATGCATGCACGTACTATTACGATCAGAATAGACATTGCATTTTATTGGGAGTGAAGCATGTCGAGAGCACGCATGGGTGCGACGATGACGGCGGCGTTCGTCGCGATCGTCGCCATTGTCGAACCGGCGACGGCCGCGGTGTTGACCAAGGACGGTTCCGAAGTCGTCGTCCGGGGCACGTTCGACTGGACGAAGGGCGACCCGGACGACCTCGACGTCACTCGGCCGCAGACGGACTACGAGTTCCGCCTGCCGTTTGCGGGCTCGCCGTTCGATCCCAACTTCACGCCGCCGCCGGAGTCGTTCCCCGAGAGTTCGAACTTCGTGAACACATCGGGCGCCTGGGTCGACGCGCCGAACACGAACGACATCAGGGACAGCGGCCAGTTCAGCAACATCGGCGACCCCGGCTTCATGCAGGTCTTCGACGCGCGTGGTATCGAGGTGGAGTACTTCGATCGCGACAACCGGATTTTCGACCCGCAGCCGAACATCAGCCAGGAGCATGTCCGAGTTGGCTGGTTGGATACCACCATTCAGCTTCCCGACGGATTGACGGGTGATCGGCGGTATGAATTCTACATCAATTTCGAAGATGAATACAGAACGGTTACATCGATCGCGGCCATCATGACCAATCGGATCCCGATCCGGACGATCAATCCGTCGGACCCCGACCAGGAGATCTTCGTTCTGGCTGGCGTCGGTTTCACCGGCTCTGACGTTCTCGAGGTGCCGGTGGACGTCGCGACCGTGCCGATCCCGGCAGCAGCGCCGCTGCTCCTGAGCGGCTTGGCGTTCATGGGCTACATGCGCTACCGCCGCGCCCAGCGTCGCGACTCGTGACCCGGCGGGGACGCTCGATCACCGTGCCATCCCGTAGATAGGTCACGTGAACGGAGGTTCGCCCGTGTGCTGCTGCTCGTGAGCCAGAGCGCTCAGGCCCAAACGAGCGTGGCTGCGGGCGAGCCGCGTTGGCTGCATGGCGGGCCCATCTGAAGGCGTTGTCACGCTAGTCGGTTGGTTTCGCGCGTTCGGATCGACGGGCACGGAGCAAGGCCAGGCGCCGCGCCGTGCCCGTCGTCCGTTCGGCGGTGGTCGGTTCGGCCTGATAGGCCGGGACCGCCTCGGCGTGGTGACAGGCGACCTCTGCGCCTTCGCCGAGCGGCCGCAGCTCCGGGCGTTCGGTTCGGCAGCGATCGTTGGCGAAGGCGCAGCGGGGGTGGAACGCGCATCCGGCTGGCGGCGTCAATGGGCTCGCAACGTCGCCTTCGAGCAACCGTTTGCGGCCAGGCCAAGTCGGGTCGGGTCGTGGCACGGCATCGAGCAGCGCCTGGGTGTAGGGGTGCCTGGGCCGCGCGAAGAGCGTCTTGGTGGGCGCCCGCTCGACCACGCGCCCGAGATACATCACGGCGACGGCGTGGCTGATGTGGCGGACGACCGCCAGGTCGTGGGCGATGAAGACGTAGGCGAGGCCGAGCCGCTCCTGGAGGTCGATCAGGAGATTGACGACCTGGGCCTGGATCGAGACGTCGAGGGCGGAGACCGGCTCGTCACAGACGATGAGTTGCGGCTCGGTCGCCAGCGCCCTGGCGATGCCGATGCGCTGGCGTTGGCCGCCCGAGAACTCGTGCGGGTAGCGGTCGGCGTGGTAGCTGGCAAGGCCCACCAGATCGAGCAGGTTGGCGACCCGTGCATCCATCGCTGCGCCTCGAGCGAGGTCGTGGAGGCGCAGCGGCTCGCCCAGCAGGTCGCGGACCGTCATTCGCGGGTTGAGCGAGCCGAACGGGTCCTGGAAAATGATCTGCAGCTTGCGGCGCAGGGCGCGCAGCCGTTCCGGGGGCAGCTTGTGGACGGCTTCGCCGGCGAGTTCGATGCTGCCGTCGGTCGGTTCCACCAGTCGCAGCACCAAGCGCCCGGTGGTCGACTTGCCGCAGCCGCTCTCACCGACCAGCGCCAGCGTTTCGCCGGCGCGCACGTTGAACGAGACGCCGTCGACGGCGCGGATGCGGCCGACCTCGCGGTTGAAGAAGCCCCGTCTGACCGGGAAGTGCTTGACCAGGTTGTCGACTCGGAGGAGCGGCGCTTCCACTAGGCCGCCTCGCCTTTGGCATGGTCCAGCGGCGCCAGCCAGCAAGCGACCGCATGGCCGGCCGCCAAGCTGCGCAGCGGCGGTTCGGTCTCTCGGCAGCGTGCCTCGGCGAACACGCAGCGCTCGGCGAAGCGGCAACCCGGCAGCTCGGCACCCGGATGTGGCACCTGCCCCTCGATCGTCGCGAGCCGCGCCCGGGCGTCGTCGAGCTTCGGCACCGAGTCGAGCAAGCCGAGCGTGTACGGGTGCTGAGCGTCGTCGAACAGCCGCCCGACGGGCGCCCGCTCGACGACCTTTCCAGCGTACATGACGACGACGTCGTCAGCCATTTCGGCGATCACGCCGAGGTCGTGGGTGATCAGCACGATGGCCATGCCCAGCCGCTTCTGCAGGTCCCGCAGCAGATCCAGGATCTGCGCCTGGATGGTGACGTCCAGTGCGGTCGTCGGCTCGTCGGCGATCAACAGCGCCGGATCGCCGGCGAGCGCCATGGCGATCATCACCCGCTGGCGCATCCCGCCAGAGAGTTGATGCGGATAGGCGTCGACGCGGGTCTCCGGCGCCGGGATGCGGACCAGGCCCAGCAGCTCGATGGCGCGGGCGCGGGCGACGTCGCGCGCCATCGCGCGGTTGCGCACCAGCCCCTCGACGATCTGCTCGCCAACCCTCTGCACCGGGTTGAGCGAGCTCATCGGCTCCTGGAAGATCATCGCCAGCTTGGCGCCGCGCACGCGGCGTAGCGCTTCCGCCGGCAGCGCCGTCAGTTCCTCGCCGTCGACCCGGACGCGCCCGCCGGCGGCGATGCCGGGCGGCTTGGGCACCAAGCCCATGATCGACAAAGACGTCACGCTCTTGCCGCAGCCGCTCTCGCCGACGATGCCGAGCGTGTGGCCGCGATCGACGTCGAAGCTCACGCCGTCGACGGCTTTGTAGATGCCGCTCTCGGTCGCGAACCACGTTTTCAGATCATCGACGACCAGCAGCGGCTCGGTGTCGCTCAAGGCGTTCTCCGTCGGAGGACGGGCGGAGCGCGCCCCGCCCGTTCCGTCATCAGTCGAGGAATCGAAGATCGAGGCCCTTGTAGAGACCGGCGCCATAGATGTTGTGTGGCACCACCGGTGCGAGCGCCGTGCTCTGCGCGATTTTCATCGGCTCGTGGTAGAGCGGGATCCACACGGCCGCCTCGTGCACCTTGCGCAAGACCTCGCCGTAGGCGTCGGCTCGGACGGCCGGATCGACGGCGGTCTTGCCGCGGTCGAGGAGCTGGTCGGTCTCGGGATCGTCCCAGTTCATCCGGTTGGGTGTCGGCATGTTTTCCGAGCGGAAGTAGAGATTCAACGCGTCACCAGCGGAGATGTAGGGGAAGCTCATCCCGAACACGTCGAACTCCTGGGTCGCCAGCTTGCCCCAAGCGATGGTCGCGTCGAACAGTTGCAGCTGCAGGTCGACACCGACCGCGCGAACGTCGGCTTGCACGGCCTCGAACAGCTTCTGCCAGGTCGAGCCGGTGAAGCCGTAGGCCGTGATCTCCAGTCGTTGGCCGTCCTTGGTGCGGATGCCGTCGTCGCCGACGACCCAGCCAGCCTCGTCGAGCAGCCGGTTGGCTTCGTCGAGGTTGGTGCGCAACAGCTCCTCGTCGAGCGCGGCGTTCCAGTCCAACGCCCCTTGGCTGATGTAGGAGAAGGCCGGCGTCACTTCGCCGAAGTAGATGTCCTGGGCGATCGCCTCCTGATCGACCGCGAGCACGATCGCCTTGCGGACCGCCGGGTCATCGACGAGGTCGCGGGTGATCTTGAAGCCCATGAAGTAGGTCCAGTGGGCCGCGTCCGAGATGTGGACGTCGACCGCTGGGCTCTCACGCAGCATCGCCAGGGAGTTGTAGGGGACGTATTGCGTGACGTCGGATTGGCCGGTGACCACCGCGGCCATCCGCGTGTTTTCTTCCGGCACGATCCGCCAGATGATCTCGTCGACGTGGGCTGGCCCTCGATTCTCGTAGAGTGCGGGGCCCCAACTGTAGGCGTCGTTTCGGGTCAACCGAAACTCGGTCCTGGGCGTCCACTCGTCCCAGCAGAACGGGCCGGTTCCATTCAGGCCTTTCACGCCGAAATCCTCGCCGAGCGCTGCGACGTCGTCAGGGTCGATGACGATCGCGAAGCTCTGTGTGAGCTGGTAGAGCAGCTCGCTGAACGGCGCATCCAGCTCGTACTCGACGGTATGGTCGTCGACGGCGCGGATTTCCTTGACGTCGCCGGCACGCCAGCTCACCGGCGACTTGGTCTCCGGGTCGATCCAGCGCTCGAGCGAGTAGACGACGTCGGTTGCCGTCATCGGCTTGCCGTCGCAGAAGGTGACGTCGTCGCGCAGGGTGAACGTGTAGAGCGTGCCGTCGTCGGAGACGGTCCAGCTCGACGCCAGGCCCGGATGGATCGTCTGCATGTCCTCGTCGAGGGCGACCAGTGTATCGCCGAGCATGAACAACACTTCGGACGCGGCGCGTGCCGTCGTGCGGTGTGGATCGTAGCGATCGCTGTCGACCTCGCGGACGATGGTGATCGTCTCCGCTTGGGCGGCCATGGCCGTCAAGCCGAGGGCCGCGGTGGCGGCGAGCAGCCTTTTCATCGGATGTCCCCTTTTGGTGTCGTCATGTGCGAAGCCGCGGGTCGAGCACGTCGCGGAGCGCATCGCCCAGCACGTTGGCCGACAGCACGATCACGAAGATCGCCAAGCTCGGCACGGTCGCGACATGGGGCGCGAAGAACAAGAAGTCGCGTCCCTGCGCCGCCATCATGCCCAACTCGGCGGTCGGCGGCCGGGCGCCGAGGCCGAGGAAGCTCAGCGCCGCGCCGATCAGGATCACCTGGCCGAAGCGCAAGGTGAGGAAGACGAACACGGTCGAGATGCAGTTCAGCGCCAGGTAGCGGACGATCAACGTGCCGTTGGACAACCCGATCGCACGGCCGGACTCGATGTAGTCCTGGCCCATCACCACCACCGCGGCGCTGCGGGTGACCCGGGCGACGTCGGGGATGGTGGCGACCGAGAGGGCGACGACGATGGCCAGTGCACCTGGGCCGAAGATCGCCGCCACCGCCAGGCCCAGCAGGATCGCCGGGAACGACAACAACACGTCGACCAGACGCATGAGGTAGGGATCGGCCTTCTGGAAGAACGCCGACAGCAAGCCGATCGCCATGCCGAAGGCTCCGCCGATGCCGACCGAAAGCAGCCCGATCGAAAGCGTGAGCCGCGCGCCGTAGAGCAGCCGGCTGAGGATGTCGCGACCCTGGCCGTCGGTGCCGAGCACGAACTGGGCGTCGGCGCCTTCGGCCCAGAACGGCGGCAGGAGCGGCCGGCCGGCGGTGGCAAACGGATCGAACGGTGCCACCAGCGGTGCGAACACGGCGCCGAGGGCCGAGGCAGCGAGCAAAATCGCCGCGACCAGCGCACCCTTTCGCCGAAACAAGCGCAACATCGGACCGCGCCGCCGCGGGGCGGTCGTGACCTCGAGCGGCGCAGTGCTGGCCATCAGGCCGTCTCCACGCGAGGATCGAGCGCCGCGTAGAGCAGATCGACGATCAGGTTGATGGCGATGAAGGAGAGGGCGAGGACCAGGATCGTCCCCTGGGCGAGAGGAAAATCGGACGCGAGGATCGCGCCCACGGCGAGCCTCCCGACTCCCGGCCAGGAGAAGATCGTCTCGGTCACGACGGCGCCACCCAACAGGTATCCGGCCTGCAGGCCGATCAGGGTAATGACCGGGATCAAGGCGTTGCGGAGCGCATGGTGCAGCACGACGACGCGCTCCCGCAGCCCCTTGGCGCGGGCCGTCCGCACGAAGTCGGCACGGAGCGTGTCGAGCACCGCCGTACGGGTCATTCGTGCGACCGGGCCGATGAAGATCAGGCCCAAGGAGAGCGCCGGCAGGGCGATGTGGCGGAGCCCGTCGATGGTCCAGAGCGGCCCGCCGCGCCCGACGAAAGGCAGGAGCTGCCAATAGTAACCGAGATACTGCATCAACAGCAGTGCTATGAAGAAGATCGGCATCGACACGCCGGCGACCGAGAACGCCATCACCGCCTGATCGAGGAAGCGGCCTTGATTGACGGCGGCGATGGTGCCGAGGGCGATGCCGAGCGGCGTCGACCACAGCAGTGAGGCGAGCATCAATTCCGCCGTCGGACCGATGGTCCGCGCGAGTTCCTCGACCACCGGGACGTTGGAGATCAACGAGCGCCCGAGGTCGCCTTGGAGCACCCGGCCGAGATAGAGGAAGAACTGCACCAACAGCGGTTGGTCGAGACCCATGTCGACGCGGATCTGCTCGATGACCGCCGGCGGCGCCATCGGTCCGGCGAGCACCACGGCCGGATCGCCGGGAACGAGCTGCAGAAGCATGAAGCCCAAGAGCAGCACGCCGAAGAGAACGGGGACGGACAGCAGCAAACGCTTGAGGAGTTGCTGCCACATCGCTTGGTCAGCCGCGCCCGTCGCGGCTGACCGCGTCCGTGTTCGGCCCTGCGGCAGTTGCCGTCGAACCGATCAGCGCCGGTCGTCTCGCCAGCAGCACGATCACGTCGCCTCGCTCCCTCGTTCGTTGCCCAGAACGTTGGAGCAATTTTCGCGCCAAGGCGAGCGTCGATCGGCAAGTCGGTGCCGATGATCGTGTCGGCGGATCCGCGTACGAACGTCGCGGGGTTCGGCTGACCGCCAGGGGCAAAGCTCTGTCCGCTCCGGAACGTGCCTGGAGCGGGCCCGAGCCGAACGATCAGGCGACGTAGAAGAGACGCAGCCGGTGTGCTTGCGAGGCGGCCATCATGGTCGCCGGGATGAGGTCGATGCCGATGACGTCATGGACATCGATATCGCGATCGTGGAGCGCCCGATTCACCGTGTCGAGACCGTGACCTACCGCCAGCAGTCGGTCCAGGCGGAGGTTTGGTGAAGCACGGATGCACCGCCGGCTTACAGCGGAAGTAGGCCAACGTCCGACGGGTGGGCCGATCGGCTTGGGGCAGCCGTGTCGGCGGTCGAATGCCGGGAGACCGTGTTCAGCTGTTCGCGGTCAGGGTCGCTGGCACAGTTCGCGAGCGTGCAGCGTTACCTCCCATGTACTTCCACACTGGCTCAATTGTTCGTCGTGTGGAAGCAGTCTCATTCAACCCATTGAAGAAGATTGGTGCCGCAGGAGGGGTTCGAACCCCCGACCCCCTGATTACAAATCAGGTGCTCTACCGGCTGAGCTACTGCGGCAACGTATTGTTTTCGTGGGCTAATTCGGCATCGACCATGGTGGTTGGGCGCTTCGTTGTACTCCGTCGTTGTACTCCTGCCTCAACCGAAGCGCGCTTTGGTAAGGTGGCCCGCGTTGGGTTGAGGCCCGTGGAGGGGTTTTGTTGCAATGTTCGCGGTCTGTCTAGTGGCGGCGCTGTGCCTGTCGGTGGTCGATGGCGACACGCTCGACGTCGATGGCGAGCGGGTACGGCTGTGGGGCGTCGATGCGTCGGAGCGCGGCGAGGCCGGGTACCTCGAGGCGACGAAGGCGCTGCGTGAGCTGGTGGCAGGCGGGGTGATCTGCGTCGGCCGTCATCGGGACCGCACGGCGCGGCGACGGCTGGTCGCCCGCTGTTTCGGCCTCGACGGCCGGGACGTCGCCGTACCTCTCGTCACGGCGGGCCATGTGGTCGACGTGCGGCGCTACAGCGACGGCTGGTATGCGCCGCTCGAACCGAGATAGGTGCAATTGCACCTGTACAGGTTAAGGTGGCCGGTGTAGGGTGGCTTCGTTGATTGGGACTGGAGAGCGATCGATGAGCCCGAAAACCGAAGCCGCCATGAACGAAATGGTCGCCTGGGCCAATGAGGGGAATGACGTCATTCCGGCATTCTTCACCTGGCAGTTTGGCCGGAGCGCCTGCGCCGCGGCCGTTCGCGCGGCGAGGAAGCGGGGGCTTCTTGCTGACGGCGGCCGGGACGGCTGCGGCAATCCGAAATACGTCGCCGCCGTGGCGGACATGGTTCCCGCTTCCGCGGCCGTGAACTGAGGCGGCGGCGATGGTTCGGCGATTGAGCGTGAAGGAACTGGCCATCGAGCCGGGACAGGTGCTCGACAGGTATCCCAAGAACGGAAACGACGGGTGGGGGAGCTTGCAGAACGCGCGCGACCCCGATTTCGGCGCTGGCGATGTCGTCGCGGTTGTCCACCGCGGCGCTCCGGTGCGCGCGCTCGTTCTGCGGGCCGCCCGCTCCTACTCGGTACGTACGGGTGACTGGATCGCCGTCTACAAGGTCCGTCTGTACAAGCGTGACGGCGCCTTGGGCGTCAGTTGGCGTTGGGTATTTCCGGGAGACATCGATCGCGGGTTTCGATGCGTAGACCAAACCTGGTGAGGTCCGAGGCCGCCGCACGCGAGCGCTTCCGCGAACTCGTGGGCGTGGATTTGTACTTGGTCTAGGCCGATGAACGAAAATTAACCCGACCCCTGGTCGGATCGGGTCTGTTACCATCAAGTAGATCAAGATGATTTCGATCCACTCCGCGAACGGAGGCACATGGCGCAAGCCTACACGCACCCGCCCGCAAAGCGTTTTTTGCTACGCACGGACCTACGACGTAGAGGACCCTAGGGATGAGCATCCCCTCCCAAGACGCCCGCCTCGGCGATCGGCGCGACGCTTACGAGGCGTTCGTTTCAACCCCGGCCGCTGGCGTCGCGAAGCTCGCTGGCAACGACAGGCGCAAGCGAGCCCTCGTCATTGAGACGCTGCGCGCTGCCGCTCAGTTTGACGGTGATGATTGGGCCAACGTGAGAACGTGGCTCGACGACCAGCCCGAGAGCAATTGAGGGCGGGCTATTCATCCATGTCGAGCGCGCCTGCTCGGGCGATGCGGCGGCGCTCCATTTCGCCAGCCGGGCCGGGGCTCGGCATGTACACGGCAGGGCTTCGGGCGCCGCAATCCGAGCAACGGAGGCGCCGCTTGAGGTCGACGTCGCGGCCGTGGCGCCGCACGATCGCGGGAATGTCGAGGCGCACCCGCCGGCCGCAGGACAGGCAGTCGGCGCAGACGTCGTGCCCATGTTCCCAGCACGCGACGAGGCCGTCGAGGACGATAGGGCGTTGCATCGTGCGACGATACCATGCCCTGAACGCAACAAGAACATCGCGGCGGGGTGTCGGCCGCGCATCTGGCTGAATGGCTGACATTTGCACCTGAGAGCGTTTGGGTTTAGATCATCCGAACCTGAACAGGTGCGGAGACGGCCATGCCGGCGCGACGGATCGACGAGCCCTTTGTCAACTCGCGGGCGCCGGGTGGCGCTACCGAGCGGCCGATGTCGCTCGAAGAGCGGCTAGCGCTGCTCCCATGGGCACCCGTAGAGCTGGACGGGGCGGTGGGCGATGGCGTCACGGACGACACCGCGGCGCTGCAGCGCGCCGCGGCGCGCGGTTTGCCGATCCTCCTGCAGCCGGGCCGCACCTATCGCGTGGACGGCGAGGTGCGGCTGGCGCCGGGCGCGCATCTCCACGGGCTCGCCGACGGCGCCGTGATCACCGGCGCTGGATCGGTGCGTGCGCACGACGGCGGCGACCCGGCGCCGGTGACGGGTGGTGGTGGCGAGCCCGGCACGTCGATCATTCCCAAGCTGGCTGTGCCGACCCATGCCGATCTGCCCAACCCGGCCGTCGACGGGATCGGCTCGCGGCGCCTGGTGGAGGCCGACGAGACGCGCGACGGCAAGGGGCACACGTACGAGAGCGACGGCGCGCAGTGGCAGCACGCCGGCCCGGCCGGTGGCGGCGACGGCGTCGACGGCACGTCGATCGTGCCCAAGCCGGCGGTGCCGACCCACGGCGACCTACCCGACCCGGCCGCCGACGGGCTCGGCTCGCGGCGCCTGGTCGAAGCTGACGAGACGCGAGACGGCAAAGGCCACACGTACGAGAGCGACGGCGCGCAGTGGCAGTACGCCGGGGCCGCGGCGGCGGCGCCGGGGGGCGCCACCGTCATCGACTGGTCGCTCGGCGCGCCCGCCGCCGGCGTGAGCGAGCTGGCGGGCAGCGGCACGCCGGCCGGCGTGGACGTGGCCTATGACG
>JBCBTD010000079.1:0-17014 GCA_039818825.1 Pseudomonadota bacterium | reverse complement strand
GCGACTCCCGGTGCCCACGGCGTGCTGCGCTGGCACGTCAACCGCGGCTGGGACGAGGCGCCCGAAGCCATCCCGGTGCACGAGATCGCCGAGACCAACCGCCCGGCGGTCATCAGCCGCGTCGTCCAGGAAGGCGGCACCGGCGAGGCCATCGCCGCCGCCGAGCTGGAGAAGATCAGGCTGGCCGTCGAGCTGCGCACCGGTGTCGAGACCGGCCGCCAACTGCATCTCCTCACCATCGGTGTCAGCGACTACGGGTCGGGTGCCGATCGGCTGCGCCTCGATTTCGCCGACGACGACGCGTTGGCCGTCAAGAACGCGCTGCTCAACGATCAGCGCAGTCTCTACGAGCGCGTGGTGCCCCAACACCTGACCGATGACGACGCGACCGAGAGCAACGTCCGAGGTGCCCTTGCCGATATGGCCGAACTCATGGCCGCGGCCGGCGACGCGGCCAGGGGCGACTTGGCGGTGGTGCTGTTCTCCGGTCATGGCGCCGTGCTCGATGGTGAGTATCATCTGATCCTCCACGGCGTCAGCGATCGCAGCGAAGCGCATCTGGCGGCCGCCGCTCTACCGGCGTCGACCTTGCGCAACGCACTGTCGAACCTGCCGGGCCGCGTGCTGCTGTTGATCGATGCGTGCCGCGCCGACGCCGCGACCGGTGCCGGCGACATCCAGCACGACGCCGACCGCCTGCGGGAAGCGCTGCGCGCGCCCAACGTCGCCGTCTTGACGTCCTCCACCGCCAAACAGGCCAGCTACGAAAGCGAGAGTTGGGGGGACGGCGGCGCCGGCGCGTTCACCGCCGTCTTTCTCGATGCGTTGCGTCACGGCGACAGCAATCGCAACGGCTTGATCTCGATGGACGAGTTGATGCGCTACCTGCAGACCCACGTGCCGCTCCTGACCAGTGGCCGTCAGGTGCCGCAAGTCGACGTCCGCTTCGGCGGCGAACTGTTCGTCACCAAGCTCTGACGCGCCAAGTGGTTTGGGCTCCGACGACAGCCACGATGATGCTCTTGGCTACGCTCGGCGCCGCGGCGGCGACGGCACCGACCATGACCTGGGGCGACGCGGTCGCCACCTTCCGCGGCGAGAAGGAACGCGCCGAGCGCTGCGTCCGCACCCTGAAGCGCTTTCGCGCCGCCGACGCCGAGGTGGTCGACGACGCCGATCGTCGCTACACCGAGGCGCGTGCCGACGTCGACGCCGTCATCAGCCGGCTGATCGTAGCGATGCGTGACGAAGGCTCGGACCCGGCGCTCGCAACCTTGGAACCGACGCTTCGAGCCGGCGTCGAGGCGCGCGAGGCGTTCTGCATCGGGGTCGACGAAGAGATCGAGGACCCGGACGCGCCCGACGATCCCGCCAAGAACCTGGGCGACACGCTGGGCTTCGTCGGTGACGTGCTCCAGGCGTTCGTCGATCTCCTCGGTCTCTACCGCGACGAGGTCGAAAGCACGCGGCAGACGATCGAAACCCAGCTGGAGGCGGCCCGCTGGCGCACCTTCGGCTCGATAACCCCGTGAAGAGGGCGACAGCGCGCTGCGAACATGCTAGGAATGAAGTCATCTGGCTGCTGCGGAGACGGCGTGTAAGTCCCGGAATGCCGAACGAACCCAGATTAGCGTTTTTTCTTTCTTTTTCAGTGGCTTCCAGGACGATGAATGGCCTCAGCCCGCCGTCTCGATCACCGTCTTGCGCACGCCAATGGCCTTGGCCAGCAGGTCGAGCCGGCCCTGGACGGCCTCGCCGTCGGGGATGCGGGCGGCTTCGCGGACGACCAGGCGCAGCTGCTCGGCCTCGATCACCAGTTCGGCCGAATCGAGGATCGCCGGCACGCTGGCCGAGAGGCGATGACCGAGCAGCATCATCCGGCCGAGGATCTGGGCGCGGCGGCGCTCGCTCGGGGTGAGCAGCGCCAGGACCGGCTCCAGCTCCGGCCCGTCGCCATTGCCGCGGTAGCGGGCATGGACGGCAGCGGCCAGGAACACCCGCTCGCGGTGCTCGATGCCGACGAAGGGAAACTGCAGCACGCGGCGGAACGATTCGAGGGCGCGCAGGTCCGGGTGGTCGCGCCAGGCGACGTCGGAGAGGGCGCAGGCCGCGACCCGCAAGCGCCGGTCGGCGTCGGTCTCGCCGGGGAACAGCTCGTCGGTCCAGCGCACCAGTGCCGCGCCGAAATCCGGTACCCGCGCGACGGCCTGGCCCAACTCGCGGGCGCCTTCGACCAGGGCGTCGCGGTAGCGCTCCGCCTCGTCGAGCTGGCTGTAGAGCCAGCCCTCGCGCAAGCCGAGCGCACTGAAGACCACGCGGTCGGGCCGCAGCCGCTTCAACAGCCGCTCCAGCACCAGCGCCGCGGCCTGCAAGGTCGACGCCCGCCTGGAGGGGATGCCCGGCAGCGCCTGGACCTCGTCGGCCGGCATCCGCCGCAGCTCCTTGGCGAAGGCGCGCGCGTCGTCACCGTCGATGGCGTAGCCGTGGACCACGTGAACCGGCGCCGCGACGGCCGCCATGTGGGCGTTGGCAAGCGCCCGCCAACCGCCACCGACGGCATAGAACACGGCGTCCGACGCCAGCATCGGCGGCAGCCGGTCGCGCAACAGCTCGTCGACATGGGCCTTCGCCAGCTTGGCATCGTCGAGCAGCATCGCCGTCACCGGCAACGCCCCGAGCGGCAGGCTGACGTGGCGGTCGCCGACGCTGTCGTCGACCACCTCGATGATCTCGACGCTGCCGCCACCCATGTCACCGACCATGCCGGTCGGGCGATAGAAGCCGGCAACGACGCCGAGGCCGGCGAAGCGGGCTTCCTCCTCGCCGCTCAGGACCCGCACCTCGAAGCCGGTCGCCGCACGGATGGCCTCGATCAGTGCCGGACCGTTGTTGGCGCTACGGATGGCCTCGGTGCCCAGCACGTCGACCCGGGCGACCCCCATCGAGTCGGCGATGGCGCGGAACCGCCCCATGGTGTCGATCAGCCGGGCGAAGGCGGGTGCCGGGATCGTCCCGCCATTGCCGTCGATGCCCTCGCCCAGCCGGCTCATCGATTTCTCGTTGAACCGCGGCAATGGCGCACGCGCCAGGCGGTCGTAGACGACCAGCCGCACCGAGTTGGAGCCGATGTCGACGACCCCGACATGGTCGACCGGACCAGGAGGCGCCGACGAGCGATGGAGATCGAGCGGCCGCGGTTGGCCGGCGCTCACGACTGCACGATCCATGCTCCAAGTCTCCGCACCCGACCGTCAGGCGGTCGTCGGTCCGGCCACTGGATGCTTCATGAAGCCGCTTTCGGCAAGACCGCTGGTCGGGCGTCGAGATCGAACGCGGCCGCGAGCAGCGCCCTGGTGTAGGGCTCTGCCGGCGCCGAAAAGATCCGCTCCGCCGGCCCCGCCTCGACGATCCTGCCGTGCTGCATGACCAGGACCGTGTCGGCCATTGCCCTAACCACGGCGAGGTCGTGGCTGATGAACAGATAGGTCAGCCCGTGGCGCTGCTGCAGGTCCCGCAAGAGCTCGACGATCTGCTTTTGGATCGTACGGTCCAACGCCGACGTCGGCTCGTCGAGCAGAACGAAGCGCGGTCGCAGCACCAGCGCCCGGGCGATGGCGATCCGCTGGCGTTGGCCGCCCGAGAACTCGTGGGGGAAGCGGCGGAGCAGCCTTGGGTCGAGCTGCACTTCCTCGAGCGCCGCGGCCACCCGCCGACCGCGTTCGCGAGCGTCGAGATCGGGCGCGTGGACCCTGAGCCCCTCGCCGACGATCTCGCCCACCGTCAGCCGCGGGCTCAACGAGCCGAACGGGTCCTGGAAAACGACCTGCAGTTCGCGGCGGAGCGGGCGCATCGCCTCGCCGTCCAGCCCGGTCAACGGCTTGCCCAGATAGACGATCGCACCCTCGGCCGGCAGCAGCCGCAACAGCGCTCGCCCCAGCGTCGACTTGCCCGAGCCGCTCTCGCCGACGACGCCGATGGTCTGCCCCTCGCGGATCGCCAGGCTGACCCCGTCGACGGCGCGCAAGGGCTCGTCCTCGCGCCCGAGCCAGCCGCGACGAAGGCGGAAGGTCACCGAAAGGTCCCTGGCGTCGAACAGCACCGGTGCGGTCGCGGGCGGCGGCGCCTTGGTTCCTTCCGGCTCAGCGTCCAGGAGCTTCCGGGTGTAGGGATGCTGCGGGTCGGCGAAGATCCGCGCGACCGGGCCCTGCTCACGCACCACGCCCGCCTGCATCACGTAGACCCGATCGGCGACGTGCCGGACGACGCCGAGGTCGTGGGTGATGAACAAGATCGCCATGCCGAAGCGGCGTTGGAGGTCCTGGAGCAGGGTCAGAATCTGCGCCTGGATGGTGACGTCGAGGGCGGTGGTCGGCTCGTCGGCGATCAGGATGTCCGGCTCGTTGGCCAGCGCCGTGGCGATCATCACCCGCTGCCGCTGGCCACCCGAGAGCTCGTGCGGAAACGACTCCAGCCGCTCGGCGGGGCGCGGGATGCCGACCAGCTCCAACAGCTCGACCACTCGGTCTCGCGCCGCGCGCCGGCCGAGGCCGCGGTGGAACACCAGCGGGTCGCCGATCTGTGTCTCGATGGTCTGCAGTGGGTCGAGCGAGGTCATCGGCTCCTGAAAAATCATCGACAACCGAGAGCCGCGATAGCGGTTCAACGCCGCCGCCCGGAGGCCCAGCAAATCGGTGCCGTCAAACCGGACACGGCCCTCGGCGCGGCCGTTGCTGGCGAGCAGACCCATCACCGCCATCATGATCTGGCTCTTGCCGGAGCCACTCTCACCGACGACGGCCACCGTTTCGCCCCTGGCCACCTCCAGGTCGACACCGCGCACTGCGTGGACGTCGCCGTCGGGCGTCCGGAAGTGGACGTGCAACCCTTCGATGGCGAGTAGCGGCGAGGTCATCAGCGGTCCTTGGGGTCGAGCGCGTCGCGCAAGCCGTCACCGATGAAGTTCAGGCAAAAGAGCGTCACCGCGAGGAACAAGGACGGCCAGATCAGGAGCCACGAGGCGCCCTGAATGTTCTTGGCACCCTCGGAGATCAGCACGCCCCAACTGGTCAACGGCTCCTGCACGCCCAGACCCAAGAACGAGAGAAAGCTCTCCAGCAAAATGACCTTCGGCACCATCAAGGTCATGTAGACGACCACCGGCCCGAGTGCGTTCGGAATAACGTGACGGCGGATGATGGCGCCCGTCCGTACCCCCATCGCCTGGGCCGCCTCGACGTACTCCTGGCGTTTGATCGACAAGGTCTGGCCGCGGACGATCCGCGCCATGTCCAGCCACTCGATGGCGCCGACGGCGATGAACATCAGCACGAAGTTACGGCCGAAGAACACCACCAGCATGATGACGAAAAACATGAACGGCAACGAATACAAGACGTCGACGATGCGCATCATCACCTCGTCGACACGGCCGCCCGCATAGCCGGCCACCGCCCCGTAGGTGACGCCGATCATCAGTGCCACGAACGTCGCCAACAGGCCGATCGTCAAGGACACGCGGCCGCCAACGAGGATGCGGGTCAGAAGATCGCGGCCGTTCTGGTCAGTACCAACGAGGAACAGGTTCTGGTCGATGAGCGCCTCGACGATGACCTGCCGCCCATCGTCCTCGGTGCTGAGGATCCGCGCATCGACGAACAGATTGCTACGGTCGAGCAAGCGGGTGATTCGCGGGTCGATCTCGCTCTCGCTGATCAACGTTGCCGTCAACGTCCCATCGACGACGTCGAAAGCCACGAGGTCGATCCGGCTGCGCCGCAGCGACCGCTCCAACTCACCTTCGATGGCGTCGGCGCGTGGATAGGCCTCGAGCGAGGGCGGTACCTTGACGTAAGCTTGGTAGACCTGGTCGTAGCGATGCGGGCTGAACCATGGGCCGACGATGCAGGCGAGGGTCATGACCGCCAGGACGATCAGACTGACCATCGCGGCGCGGTTGGCCCGCAGACGCAGCCAGGCGTCGCGCCAAAGGCTCTTGCCGGCGACGACCTCGCTCCGATCAACGGCTACCGCATCAGTCATAGCGCACCCGCGGATCGAGAACGGCGTAGAGCAAGTCGACGACGAGATTGAACAGCACGATGAACAGCGCGATCGTTACCACGGTGCCCATCACCAGGGTGTAGTCGCGGTTGAGTGCGCCAAGCACGAAGTACCGACCGACGCCGGGAATGCCGAAGATCGATTCGATGACGACGGAGCCCGTGAGCAGGGCTGCCGCTGCCGGCCCGAGATACGAGACCACGGGCAACAGTGCGCCACGCAGAGCCCGGAAGGTGACCACCAATGCCGGCAGACCATTGGCGCGCATGGTTCGCACATGGTGCGCCCGCAACACCTCGATCATCGAGCCGCGCGTGAGCCGTGCGATCACCGCGATTTGTGGCAGCGCCAGACAGAATACGGGCAAGAGTTTATTGATCAGGGCCCCCTCGCCCCAGCCGCCGGCCGGCAGCCAGCCGAGCCAGATGGCGAAGATCAACGTCAGCACCGGCGCCATGACGAAGTTGGGGATCGTGATGCCGACCATGGCCACGGTCATCACGCCGACGTCGCCGGCGCGGTTCTGCCGCAGTGCTGCGAAGGTGCCGAGCGTGATGCCGACCAGAAGCGCGAACAAAAGAGCTGAAGCACCGAGCTGGATCGACACCGGCAGACCCTGGAGCAGCAACTCGTCGACCGTGAAGTCGCGGTAGACGTAGGACGGCCCGAGATCGCCCGTCAGCAAGCCCTTCAGATAGTCGAGGTACTGTATGATCAGCGGCTGGTCGAGTTTGTAGTAAGCTTGCAGATTCTCCATGATCTGCGGTGGCAACGGCCGCTCGAGGTTGAACGGACCGCCCGGCGCCACACGCATCAAGAAGAACGCGACGGTGACGATCACCAGCAGCGTGGGGATCGCACCGAGCAGTCGGCGCAGCACGTACCGAAGCATGGCCTAACTCGGCTGATCGACGAGGCGGCCCCCGACCTTTTGCAGGTCAGGAGCCATCATTCTCAATCGACCAACGCCATGTAACGGGTCGGGTGCACGTTCTGAATGTTGTCGACCCAGCCCTCGAGGTTGGGGCTGACCATGCTCAACGAGCCATAGTACATCAGCGGGATGAACGGCAGATCACGCATGAACAGCTCCTCGGCCTGGAGCAGAACCTGCGCCCGTTCGTCGAGGTCGGTCGTCGCCGCGGCCTGATCCATCAGCGCGTCGTACTCGGGATTGGCGTACTGAGCGTAGTTGAAACCCTGATTGTCGCTCTCGACCATGAACAGGAAGTTCTGCGGGTCGGAGTAGTCGCCGATCCAGCCGGCCCGCGCCACGTCGTAGTCGCCGCGGTCACGGAGATGCGCGTAGTGGGTCTTCGTGTCGGTATTGAAGAGCGTGGTGTTGACCCCGAGCGGCTTCCACATGTCGGCGATGGCGGTCGCCGTCTTCTGGTGGTTCTCTGAGCTGTTGAAGCGAATCTCGACGTCGATGGGGTTGTCCGGGCCGTAGCCGGCTTCCTCCATGAGCGCCAGCGCCTGCTCCTCCCGGTCGAACATCGACTGGTCGGCATAGTCAGCAATCGCCGGCTCGCCGTAATTGCCGATGCCGGGCGGGATGAAGCTGTAGCCCGCAACCATCGAGTCGCCCCAAATCTCCTCCGCTACGAACTCCCGGTCGACGACCATCGAGAGCGCCTGACGCACCCGGACGTCGTCGAAGGGCGGCTTCGTCGTGTTCACCGCGTAGTAGTAGGTGCCGAGATAAGGCGCGATCCGAAGCTGGTCGCCCAGTTCCTCCTTCATGAAGGCCATCTGCTCGACCGGCGCGTCGTTGTTGGAGTGTAGCTCGCCCGCCATGAAGCGTCGGAGCGCGGCCGAGCGATCTTCGGTCGGATAGTAGAACACCGTGTCGATGGCGACGTCGTCGGCGCCGTGGAAGTTCGGGTTCTTCTCTGCCTTGATGTGCGCGTTGGGCACCCATTCGACGAGTTGGTAAGCGCCGTTGGAAACCATGTTGCCCGGCCGGGTGAAGGCGCTGCCGTGAGCCTCGACGCTGGCAGGATGCACCGGCAGGCTCGTCTGGTGGGTCAACAGCTCCAAAAAGTACGGCGTCGGGTTGACCAACGTGATCTCGACCGTGCGCTCGTCCACCGCGCGCACGCCCAGGCTGTCGGCGTCGGCCTCTCCGTTGTTGACGGTTTCGGCACCGGCAATGGGGTAGAGAATGTCGGCGTACTTGGCACCGGTCGCCGGATCGAGGATCCGCTGGTAAGAGAACACGAAGTCGTCGGCGACCACTGGATCGCCGTTCGACCACTTGGCGTCATCGCGCAGCGTGAACGTATAGACGAGGCCGTCATCCGAGATGGTCCAGCTCTCCGCCACGCCTGGCTGCACGGAAGCATCCGGGCCGTGCACCACCAAGCTTTCGTAGAGATCCCGCAGGATGTTGGACTCGTAGATCGTCGAGGTCAGGTGCTGATCCAGGGTTTCCGGCTCGGCCGTGTTGCCACGGTGATAGACCACCTCCGCCTGCACCGGGCCCCACGCCAGCAATGCTGCGCCGAGCAACCACATCCTCGCCCACCGTCGCGTCATCGCCCATCCTCCGTTCGCCACGTTCGTCAGCCTCGCAGGGCCAGCGGCAGGACGTTTCACGCAACCACGGCGCGCGGCAAGAGCTTTCGTGTCGCGACCCGGTCACCAATCGGTGCCTCGACGGTCCTGCGGATGACGCTGTGTTCACCGTTGCGTCAGCCTCGGCTCGCCATTTTCCGGTTCTCTGGGCCGAATCCGTCGGATGGCGGCGGTTACCGACGCCTGTATCGGCGGACGGGCACGGGCCTTCGGATCACTCGGCGGCGATCTTGGCACTGCCGTCGTGGATCAGCGCCCAGACCTTCTCCGGCGTCGCAGGCATGTCGACGGCCGTCACACCGAGATCTGCAAGCGCGTCGATCATGGCGTTGATGACCGCAGCGCAGGAGCCGACCGACCCAGCCTCGCCGCAGCCCTTCACGCCCATCTCGTTGTTCTTGCAGGGCGCGCCATCGAAGGTCGAAAAGTCGAACAACGGCACGTTGTCGGCGCGCGGCATGGTGTAGTCCATGAACGAGCCGGAGACGAGCTGACCGGTCTCGTCGAACACCGTGTGCTCGTAAAGCGCCTGGCCGATGCCCTGCACCGTGCCGCCGTGGACCTGCCCGGCCACCAGCAGCGGGTTCACGACCACGCCGAAGTCGTCGACGATGGTGTAGCGCACGACCTCGGTGATGCCGGTGGCCTCGTCGATCTCGACCTCGGCGATGTGGCAGCCATTGGGAAAGGTCCAGGCATCCAGCGTGATGCTGGCCGCGGCATCCAAGCCCTGCCCTTCGGCCCCGGCCGGTGGCGCCATCGTCTTGGCCTTTGCCGCCAATTCCAGGATGCCGACCTGGCGGTCGGTGCCGACCACCTTGAACACGCCGTCACCGAAGCTGATGTCGCTGGCCGCGACCTCCAGCTCCTGCGCCGCGTAGAGCTTGCCCTTCTTGATCACCGCGTCGCCCGCGTGGCGGATGGCAACGCCTTGGGCCGTCAAGGAGCGTGAGCCCCCGGTGCCGCCACCGCTGGCGATCCGGTCGCTGTCGCCCTGGACCAACCGAACGTTCTCCAGGGGAATGCCGAGCTTGTCGTTGAGCACCTGGGCGTAGGCGGTCTCGTGGCCCTGGCCGTTCGACTGGGTGCCGACCGCGACCGAGACCGTGCCGTCGTCCTCGAAGCGAACGTCGGCGCTCTCGTTCGGGTCGCCCATGGTCGATTCGATGTAGTAGCACATGCCGATGCCGCGCCGCTTGCCCGGCACCGCATGACGGCGGCTCTCGAAGCCCGCCCAGTCGGCGCGTTCCATCGAGCGTTCCATGACCTCGGCGAAGGCGCCGCTGTCGTAGACCTCGCCGACGGCGGTGGTGAACGGCATCGCGTTGGTCGGTACGAAGTTCTGCGCGCGGAGCTTCGTGCGGTCGACGCCCATCTCGCGCGCGGCCTTCTCCATCACCCGCTCGATGCAATAGATCGACTCCGGGCGGCCGGCGCCACGGTAGGCGTCGACCGGCGCCGAGTTGGTGAACACGCCTTCGACCCGATAGACGATGGTCTTCACGTCGTAGACGCCGACCAGCACCTTGAGCGCGGCACCGGTCGGGATGAAGGGCGCGAAGTGCGAGAGATGCGCGCCCATGTTGGCGACGCAGTGCACCCGCATGCCGAGGATGCGGTGGTCGGCATCGAACGCCATCTCGGCCTTGGTCACGTGATCGCGGCCGCCGGCATCGGCGAGGAAGCCCTCGCCGCGCTCCGCCGTCCACTTGACCGGCCGGCCGACAGCCCGGGCGGCAAACGCGGCCAAGGCATATTCCGGATAGAAGAAGATCTTCATGCCGAAACCGCCGCCGACGTCGCTGGTCAGCACGCGCACCTTCTCCGTGGGCACGTGCAGGACCTTGTTCGCCAGCAGGTTACGGATGTCCCAAACGCCTTGCGAGCAGACGTGGGCGGTGAGCTTGCCCTCGCCTGCGTCCCACGCCGCAACGATCGCTCGGGTCTCCATCGGGTTGGCGATCAGGCGGTTGTTGACGAGCTCCAGCGAGGTAACGTGCGCGGCCTTGGCGAAGGCGGCGTCGACCGGTGCGTCGTCGCCGTACTGCCAATCGAACACGCGGTTGCCGGGGGCCTCATCGTGGACCGTCACGGACGCGCCGAGCGCCGCGGTGGTCGTCGCCACGGCGTCCAGGTCGTCGTAGTCGAAGTCGATCAGCTCGGCCGCGTCCTTGGCGGCGGCGACGCTGTCGGCGACGACGAAGGCGATACCCTCGCCGGCGAAGCGGACCTTGTCGGCGGCCAGGATCGGTCGGCCCGGATCGGCGCGGTCGCTGCCGTCGCGGTTCTTGATCGGAACGACGCTGGGCAGGCGGTTGGCGTCGGCGGCGACCAGGTCGGCACCGATGATGACGGCGTGCACGCCGGGCGCACCTTTGGCGGCGCTGACGTCGATGGACTTGATGACGGCGTGGGCGACCGGTGAACGCAGCACGTAGCCGTAGACCTGGCCGTCGAGGTTGATGTCGTCGGTGTAGCGGCCCTTGCCGGTGATGAACTTGACGTCCTCGACCCGCTTGACCGGCTGGCCCGACCCGAACTTGCTCACCGCTGACCCTCCCGCTTCGGTGCTTCCGCCACGTACCTAGTACGAAAGGGCCGCACCGTCAGGCCCCCAAGCGCGGCCAGGCGCCGCGGCGAGGGTGGGCGACGCAGCGACTGCCGCACCTCCAGGTGCGGCAGTCGGGGGCTCACACGCCCGCCGGCGCGTCGCGGCGGTCGACGATGGCGGTGACCAGAGCGAAGAGGACGTGGCCGGCCAGCGCCACCCAGGTGAGCGGGATGAAGCCGAGGAACGGCGGGTTGCCGGCGATCAGGCTGGCCATGACGAAGAGGGCGAAGACCCACAGCGCCACGCCGTAAAGGGCGGCGGCCAGGAGCCAGTGGATCTGCGGGGCGTAGGCGCGGCGCAGGGGCTCGACGATCAGCATCCAGCCCAGGGGATAGGCGAGCAAGCCGGCGGCGTAGTGGAGGAAATGGGCGCCCGGCGCGTAGCCGCCCGGCCAGCCGAACACGACCTGCAGCACCTGGTTGGCGAGCGGCACCGGCGCCAGGTTGGGCCAGCCGAGCATCGGCGCCAGGCTCTGGCCGAAATAGTCGAAGGCGACGGTGGAGAGGGCACCGGCGAACAGCATGGTCATGATGAAGCGGCCGAGCGTGCGGCCGCCCAGGAGGTCGAGGCTGTGGGTGGCGGTGGCGTTCATGGTGGGGGCTCCTTCCGTCGTCAGGGTCGTCGAGGTCGTCATCGTGGTGGCTCCGCTCTCGGAGGTTGATCCCTTTCGAGCATTGGCCATGCCGTGCTCGACGAGGCGGACGATGGTGGAAGGTGCCACGAAACCCTGTGATGGCCGCTACAGGGCCACGACACGACGGTGTGAGGCGGCCGTGACGGTCGCCAGCGGCAGAAAACCGCCCTTCGCCGCACCCGGCGCACACGCGGGATCACGGGCGGCGTGAGCGGCGGCCGGCGCGACCAATAGGCCCGGCGTGAATCGCCACATTCACCGGCAAAGCCCTGCAACGAAAGAAAAGTGTCCTGATCAGGGTTCGTTCGGCATTCCGGGACCGTTGCGACGCGCCGCAGTCCCGAAAGGCCCAACGGCTGACCGTCAGCTTAGCATGCTTGGGAGCAAATGCCTACGGATGTGCCACCACGGCCTCGGCCAGTTCGGTGCGCAGCCAGTCGCGCTCGTCTTCCCATTGGCCGAGCACGGCAGCCGAGACACCCTTGGCCGGGCCGCAGGCAGGATCGAGCAGGCGTTTGGCCAGCAGCAGGCGGGCCGTGGGCGGCGCGTCGTCGCCGTAGCGGAACAGCGTTCGCGCGACGCCGATCGTCCCCTCGACCGGGAGGTCAGCGGCGCAGGCAAACCGTGCGAGAACGTCGGCGCGTGAGCGCCAGTAGGCGGGCGCGTCGTCGCCGCGGACGAGGTTACCGGCGGCGTCGAGCAAGCCGGCGGGTGGCGACGGTCGTGGGTCGTCGTCACGGCCAAGGGTCGTCCGCAATCGCTGTCGGACCTCGTCCTTGGTTTCGGCATCGTCGATCCGGGCGATCTGCTCGGCGATCCACGCGTCGAGGTCGGGTATGACATCGTCATCGGCGCCGGTCAGATCGGCCCAGGCGAGGTCCGTGTCCGCGCTACGTGTCGCCTGCCACCAGCCGGTGTCCCGGAGGTCGGCGCCCTGGAGCTGCGCCCGCCGGAGGTCGGCGCCCTGGAGCTGCGTTTCGACCATGGTCGCGTCGGGCAACTCGGTGTGAAAGAGCCGAGCGTTCCGAACGTCCGCACCGTCGAGCAGCGCGCGCGGCAGCACCGAGCCTTCGAGATTGGCGAAGCGGAAGTTGCGGTCGGTCAGGTTCAACGGCTCAGCGTGGTCCGGATCACGTTGTGCCGCACGGTCGCCGGCGTCGCTGACCGTACTGTCACAGACCACGTCATGTCCGGCCGGCCCGGCTTCGTCGCTCGCGGCAGCCGCGCACGCCTCGTCGCGAAAACGCGTGTAGACGTCGCCGGACGGTTCGCGGGCCATCAGGATGCGGTTCCGGACGACGAGGCGCCGCTCGATCCCAGGCAGCCAGCTCGGCCACCAGGCGAAATCGTCACGCGCGAAGGGCTCGCCCTCGCCGCTCAGGACCTGACCCAGAGGACGGAAGCCCCGATCGGACCACGCGTCCAACACCGAACCCGCTGGTGCCGGAATTCTGACTATGAAGGGCATGGGAGACCAACCGACCAACACCCAGCCCAGGGGTCTCGGCACCGCGACGACGAGGCCGAAGACGAGCACCGCGACATACCAGAACCGAACGTAGCGGTCGCCGACGATGCCGGACGCAGGGGCGTCTGGTTCGGCGGTCAGCCGCAGCCGCCGGCGCAGCCGCCAGACGAGCACCACGTCCAGGACCAACAGACCTTGCTGCCAGAGCGTGGCGAAATCGTGCTGGTAGGGCAGGAACCGGATCTGGCTCCACAGCAGCACGACCGCCGGCATGCCGACGAGGCTGACCCAGACGACCACGCCGAGCAGCACCGCCATGATCGCCTGCGGCCCGCGGCGGGCGCGGAGTGCCACATAGGGCAGCGGGAACAGGCGCCGGCACTCGGTCTCTTGGTCTTCCGGCCTCAAATCTTCGATCGCGGCGTTGAAGGTGTCGATGCGATCGTTCAACAGCCCGTACTGCACCAGCAGGTTGACGTGCAGGATGACGAACAGCAGCGGCGTCAGGATGTAGGCGGCGACGATGTCGACCTCGACGCCCAAGAGCGGCAGCGCGATCGGCGCCGCGCGCAGCAGTTGCTCGTGGGTGGTCTGCGAGCCGAGGATCAGGATGTAGAGGCCGACGAGAAGGAACGTGAACGAGAGGGTCCGCACCATCCGCGCCGCGTCGTTGACGGCGTCGCGGGTGTCGGCGAGGTCGGAGTCCGCCTTCTGGCTGCGCGCGATAGCTTCGACGGTCTTGGTCAATCGGTCCGGGGGTACGTAGCGGCGCAATAGATGCCGTCCTCCTCGGCATGCACCCTAGCGCGAAGGTGACGGGTTTGTCATGGGCGTTCTTCGGGTCGGATCGGCGTCGAATTGCATTCGCCCGCTGCCGCGCTTACCTCTTACGCCAGTAGCGCAGACGAGACCGGATCATGGCGACGAAAGACGACTACGAGCTGGAGCTGGTGAAGGCGCAAACCGCGCTCGCTTTGAAGCAGGCGCGCACCGAATTCTGGAAGGTTGGCATCCTGATCGCCGGTGTCACCGCCGCGCTGGTGCAAACCGCGAACATCCTGTTCCGCTGATCTCGGCTGGATCGATCGCGCGACGGCCGTTGGCGCTCGTCCATGCGTTACGAGTGGGATGCTGCCAAGTCCGCCAGCAACGAAGCGAAGCATGGCGTTGCGTTTGCGGCGATCCAAGAGGGCGATCCAAGAGTTCGACTGGACAACGGCGCTCACTCGTGAAGACGATCGGTTCGACTACGGCGAAACACGATGGCGCGCGCTTGGCGAGATCGACGGACGTGTGCACGTCGTGGTGTTCACGGTGCGGAACACCCATGTCAGATTGATCTCGCTACGTCGGGCGAACGCCCGGGAGACGAGTGAGTATGAGCGCTTCTGACCGACCGACGCCGCCGGCCGGGTTCGACGACAACCCGGAGTGGACGGCGGCCGACACCGCCGCCGCCCGCCGCGGTGCGCCCTGGTTGTGGGTGCGCGAAGACGCAAAGGCGCGGCTTCGCGAGGTGATCGACGCGTTGCGCGACGCACCAAGCAACGAGCCGAAGACCGCCGCCGCCCTGAAGCACGCCGAAGCAGCGCTACAGGCGCTGGACGAAGACGCCGCCTGACCCTCAACCCTCGCGCAGCACCGCCAAGAACGCATCGGCATAGCGGTCCAGCTTCGCCTGGCCGACACCCTGGACACCGGCGAAACGCGCCCGGTCCTGCGGGTGCTTGCGGGCCATGTCGATCAGGCTGGCATCCGTGAAGACGACGTAGGCCGGCACGCCCTGAGACCGGGCCAGCTCCAGGCGCAGGGCCTTGAGGCGCGCCAGCAAGTCGCCGTCGACGTCGGCCGTGCTGACGGGCTCGGCTTTGGTGCGGGCGGTGCGGCGGACGTCGAGACGAAGGGCGATGGGTGCTGTGCCGGCGACGACCTGGCGGCCGTGGTCGGTGACGCCGAGGGCGCCGTGGCCGGCGATGTCGAGGCTCAGCACGTCGGCGGCGTAGAGCTGGCGGAGGATCGAGCGCCACTGGCGGCGGTCGCGACCCTTGCCGGCACCGTGGACGGCGAGCTGGTGGTGGTCGAAGCGGCGGATTTTTTCGGTGTCGGCGCCGCAGAGCAGATCGACCAGATGCGCCGCGCCGAAGCGGCCCCCGGTGGCGTGGATCGCCTCGGTGACCAGCTTGGCGATGTCGGTGGCTGGTGTGAGCTTGGGCGGGTCGAGGCAGAGATCGCAGGCGCCGCAGGCCGGCGCCTCCTCGCCGAAGTAGCGCAAGAGGGCGCGCTTGCGGCAATCGGTGGCCTCGGTGAAGGCCAAGAGCGCGTCGAGCCGGCGGTGCTCGACCTGCTTGCGGCCGTCGTCACCGCCGCCCTCGTCGATCATGAAGCGCCGGGTGCGGATGTCGTCGAAGCCGTGGAGCAACAGCGCCTCGGCCGGCAGACCGTCGCGCCCGGCGCGGCCGATTTCCTGATAGTACGCCTCCAGGTTCGACGGCAGGTCGAGATGGGCGACGAAGCGCACGTCCGGCTTGTCGATGCCCATGCCGAAGGCGATGGTGGCGACGACGATGAGGCCGGGCTCGGTCAGGAACCGGTCGAGGGCCTCGGACCTGATGCCGGCATCGAGCCCGGCGTGGTAGGCGACGGCGCGGCGCCCCTCGGCTTCGAGCTTGGCGCAGGTTTCCTCCACCGCGCGCCTGGAAAGGCGATAGACGATGCCGGCGCCCTGGCTGTGACGCTCGAGTAGGACTTTGAGCTGTCGGTGCGGGTCGTCCTTCTCGGCGACGGCGATGGCGATGTTGGGGCGGTCGAAGCCGGCGACGAACACCTCGCCGCCCGCGCCGATCAGTTGGCTCTCGATGTCCTCGCGGGTCAGCCGGTCGGCGGTGGCGGTGAAGGCGCCGACCGTGACACCCGGAAAGCGCTCCTTGAAGCCGGCGAGCGTTCGGTATTCGGGCCTGAAATCGTGGCCCCACTGGCTGACGCAATGGGCCTCGTCGACGATCAGATGGTCGATGGTGAAGGCCTGAAGGGCGGTGAGCATCCGCTCGGTCATCAGCCGCTCGGGCGAGACGTAGAGCAGCTTGAGCCGGCGCGCCTGAACCTCGCGCCAGACGGCGACGCTCGCCTCGCGCGGCTGGCCGGAGTGGATGGCGCCAGCGGCCACACCGAGGGCGCGGAGCTGGCCGACCTGGTTGTCCATCAGCGCGATGAGCGGCGAGCAAACGAGCGTGAGGCCCGGCTTCACCAGGGCCGGCACCTGGTAGCACAAGCTCTTGCCGGCGCCGGTCGGCATCACGGCGAGCACGTCGCGGCCGGCGAGAATGGCGTCGACCACCGCCTCCTGGCCGGGCCGGAAGCTGTCGAAACCGAAGACGTCGCGCAGCATCCGGTGGGTCGGCGGCGGGTCGCTCGTGGGGATTTGGAGCATCGGCGCCTGCGTACCCGCACGGCGGGTCGAGGTCGACCGGATCATCTGCGAACGGCGTTCAGGATTCGGCCGTCGTGCTACGACGTGCGGCGACGCGCTCGGCGAACGCCACGAAATCGATGGGCGGCATGGACGCGGCGAACAGCCAGCCCTGGGCCAGACGGACGCCGTGGCCCGCGACGTGTGCGCGCTGGGCCTCGGTTTCCACCCCTTCGGCCACCGGCTCCGCACCGAACC